>NZ_CATYWO010000005.1:0-272358 GCF_958405655.1 Ralstonia condita
GCCTGGCCGCACACAGCGGCCACCGCCAAGCCCGCCGAACCCAGCGAGGCCTCGCCCGACGACGCGGACATCGCGTCCGAAGACAGCGACGTTGATGAGGCGCGGGGGCGCGCGCGCCGCCTACCAGGTGGGCGTGCTGCGCGGCATCGCACGGCTGGCGCGCGACACTGCGCCGAGCGTCACGCGCACGCCGTTCGACGTGATCTGCGGCACCTCCGCGGGGGCCATCAATAGCGTGGGACTGGCGCGTGGCGCACAGGATTTCACGCAGGCAACCGAGGCGCTCTCGCAGCTCTGGGCGAACCTGCACGCCGACCGCGTCTATCGCACCGATATCAGTCGCGTGGGCGCCAGCGGCGCGCGTTGGCTCACCGCATTGGCGTTCGGCTGGATGACCGGCCGCACGCCCCGCGCCCTCTTCGACAACACACCGCTGCGTGAACTGCTGGAAGCGCAGCACGATGGCCAGCAGGTGCAGGCCGCCTTCGAGGCGGGCGCATTGCGCGCGCTGGCCATCACGGCGCTGTCCTATACGACCGGGCGGCACGTCACCTTCTACCAGTCGCCGCATGTGGTGCTGCCATGGCGGCGTTCGCAGCGGATTGCGGTGACGGATGAGATCGGCGTGGCGCACATGCTGGCGTCTTCGAGCATTCCGTTCGTGTTTCCGGCCGAGCCGGTGCCGCTTGAGGGCAACGACGAGTGGTTTGGCGATGGCACCATGCGGCAGATGTCGCCGCTGAGCCCCGCCATTCATCTTGGCGCGAACCGTATCCTGGTGGTGGGGGCCGCATCCCGCTCTCAGCCGGGCTGGTACGACACGGTACCGGCCTCGGGCTATCCGTCCCTGGCGCAGATTGCCGGGCAGGCCCTTGCCAGCATCTTCCTCGATGGTTTGTCAGCCGATATCGAGCGCCTGCAGCACATCAACGCGATGGTCAGCCGCAACCCCGAGATTGCGGATGCACGCGATGGGTGGCGCAAGATCGAAGTCCTGGTGATGGCGCCGTCGGAGCGTATCGAGCTGCTCGCCCTGCGCCATGTCCAGCACTTGCCGAGCACCGTGCGCGCGCTGCTCAAGCCGTTGGGCGGCACGGAGGCCCGGGGTGCGGCGTTTGCCAGTTACCTGCTGTTCGAGCCCGAATTCACGCAGGAATTGATCGACCTGGGCGAGCGCGACGTGCAGGCCCGGCGCGACGAACTGGCCGCGTTTCTCTACGGCGTGGTGCCCGACACCGTTCGTGTCGCCTGAATCAATGGGGTGCCGGCTCGGCCAATAGCGCGCTGATGCGTTTGATGAGCGCCGGGTCCGTGGGCTCGACCTTGCTGGGGTACACGGCAACCACGCGGCCCTGGCGGTCCAGCAGGTACTTGTGGAAATTCCACTGGGGCGGCTGGCGTGTCTGCCCAGCCAGCCACGCATACAGCGGCGAGGCCCCCGGGCCGATCACCGCCGTCTTCGAAAACATCGGGAACTTCACGCCGTACGTGTTGTAGCAAAAATCGGCGATCTGCTTGCTACTCCCGGGTTCCTGCTCGAAGTCGTTGGACGGGAAGCCGAGCACCGTCAGCCCCTTGTCGCGGTATTTGGCGTAAAGCGCTTCCAGGCCCTCGTATTGATACGTGTAGCCGCAATAGCTGGCTGTATTGACGATCAGCACCACCCGGCCGGCGTACTGGCAGAGGTCTTGCGGAGCATCATCCTGCAAGCGCTTGACGCGAAAGTTCAGGCTTGCCGGGCACGCGCCGGCCACAGCGGGCGCAGCGGTCTGTGCAGCGGGTGCTGCGGCATGACCCGTACGCGGCAGCAGCAAGGCGATGATCGCAATGACGATGGCAATGGCGATCAGCAGCACATGGTGGCGGCGCAGTACGCCAGACGTGTGCCGGGGCAGGGGCCGGCGACGCGCCTGAACGATGGCGGAATACAACATGTCATATCTCCGTGAGCAAGCAAGGCATGAACTGACTTCAGTCTAGGGTATAAAGCGGCGGGATTTGGGCGTTCGGCGCACCAAAAGTGCTTCATATGCGACACATCGGCCGCCGCCCCGAAACGCTGCGCTCTCTATACTGGAGGGCAGCCGGGGCACCGAGACGGCTCGCCCGGAATAAGACGACGGCCAGGACCGTCCGACACATCGCGGCACACCGCGAGACGACGCGCCGGAGACCGGCGCGTCAAAAGGGGGCCGCCAAGCCACGGTGGGTGCGTGGCGTTGGGGGGCCTGTTGTGATGAGGAAACGGGCAGGCGCCATTCTTCGCCCCGGTGAACACGAAAAGCCGGGGGCGGTCAAGCATGTCTGCTAGAATCCGCCTGCAAATTCAAAGGCTTACCATGCTCTATCCCGAATTGTTCAAGTCGTTGGAAGCGGTCCGCTGGAATATGGAAAAGGATATTCCGTGGGACACGTTCGATGCGTCGCTGTTGACCGACGCGCAAGCGCAGACCATCAAGATGAATGCCATCACCGAGTGGTCAGCCTTGCCGGCCACCGAGATGTTCCTGCGTGACAATCGTCACGATTCCGATTTTTCGGCGTTCATGAGCGTGTGGTTCTTTGAAGAGCAGAAGCACTCGCTGGTGCTGATGGAATATCTGCGCCGATTCCGTCCGGACCTGGTGCCGACCGAAGAAGAGCTGCACAATGTGCGCTTCGAGTTCGATCCGGCCCCCCCGCTCGAAACCCTGATGCTGCACTTTTGCGGCGAAATCCGTCTGAACCACTGGTACCGCCGTGCCTCCGAATGGCATACCGAGCCGGTCATCAAGGCGATCTACAAGCATCTGTCGCAGGATGAAGCCCGCCACGGCGGCGCTTACCTGCGCTACATGAAGAAATACCTGGGCCAGTTCGGCGACAGCGCGCGCAGCGCATTCGCCAAGATCGGTGTGCTGATGGCCTCGGCCCGCCGTACCGAAAAGCCGCTCCACCCCACCAACCTGCACGTGAACAAGGCGTTGTTCCCGCAAGACACGGTGCAATCGCGCCTGCCGAACCCGGACTGGCTGGAGCACTGGCTCGACGAGCAGATCAAGTTCGATGCCGGCTGGGAAAAGAAGGTCATCGAGCGCATTCTGCACAACATGGGTCTGCTGTTCGAGCGCACCTTCGAAACCGTGCAGGACCTGAACCGCTACCGTAAGGAACTGAACGCGCGCCTGCTCGGCTCGGCCGGTGCCGAACAAGCGGCTTGATCCTGCCTCTGGCAGCCAGCGGCCCATCGATTCGATGGGCCGTTTTGTTTTCCACTTTCACCCTGTTCCATGACCACCGCTCGCCAGCCCGCACCCGCCTTTGAACAGAAGATCTGCGACTCCGCCGATGTGGAAGCCCGCGTGCGCGCCTTGCCGCGCCCGATCGTGTTCACCAACGGCGTGTTCGACATCCTGCATCGGGGGCATGCGACGTACCTCGCGCAGGCGCGCGCCCTGGGCGCGTCGCTGGTGGTGGGCGTGAACACCGATGCTTCCGTGCGCATGCTCGGCAAGGGCGATGACCGCCCGCTCAACACGCAGGACGACCGCCTGGCCGTGCTGGCGGCGCTCGAATCGGTGAGCCTGGTGGTGTTGTTTGCCGAGCGCACGCCGGTCGAGCTCATCCAGCGCGTGCGTCCCGACATCTACGTCAAGGGCGGTGATTACGACATCGACGCGCTGGAAGAAACGCGCGTGGTACGCGGCTGGGGTGGCACGGCGCTGGCCATTCCGTTCGAGCACGACCGCTCGACCACGGCGCTGCTCAAGCGCGTGCGCGCGACGTCCTGAGCGATCAGCGCGATGCTGTGACTGCGGCAGCCGGCGAGGCGCAGGCGCGCAACTCATCGGCGCCGAGCGTCTTTCTGAGGGTTGCCAACTGGGCCGCAACGCCAGATGCCACGTCGGGCGACGTGGTCACACGCAGCCATGTGCGCGCGGCGCTGCGGTGCGTTTCCGTCATCACGGCGGTTCGCACGTCCTTGGCGTGCAGATCGTCCAGCCGCTGCTGCGCGCGCGCCTTGTCGCGGAACAGGCCCAGCGACACCACGAACGCATTCCCCTCCTGCACGATGGCCGAGTCGCTCACGTTGCGGCGCTTGAGTTCGCTGACCTTGCGTTCGGCGTCGTCGCGCATGTCGCGGGCAGGCATGTGGACCCACCAGCGGGCGTCTTCCTGGCGTGAGATGCGTTCGACCTGCACGCCGGCCATCCCCTTGAGCTGATCGATACCGCGCGCGGCCTGCGCATCGGACAGGCCGCCGAGCTCGTTGCAGGTGCTGACCGTGTCGGCTGTGGAGAGGGCCGTGCGTTCGATGGAGGCTTGCGCCGCCGATGGCGCAGATGCGGGTGCAGCCGGAGCCGGAGCCGCCCCCGACGCCGGCGCTGGCTCCAGAATGCGAATCTCGTCGGTGCGGATCTGGCGGCGCATGCGATCCGGTTCGCGCTCGCTCTCGAACCAGGCGTTCGCGACATCGGGCCCGAAGACGCCGGTGTTGGCCGCCAGCAGAGCGCCGTTGACGAGCAGCAGGAGCAGCAGGGCGAGGCGAAGCGTCATGGTGCGAACGGACGTGGATTCGGATGGTGGCTCGGAATGCAGGAACACGGTGGCGACAGCAGCGGTAAGACGAGTACGGCGGACGGGCCTTCAGTCCGGCATCGCGATGCCTTCACGGCTTGCGCGCGCCAGCACCTGCAGGCCAAGCAGCACGAGATTATCGTGCATCTGGAACGGCAGGCGCAGATGCGGGGCCAGCGCGGTGCGGGCGCCTCCGCTCAGCACGCAGCGTGCCGGACCGGGATAGCGCGACTGGAGGGTCTGCCACGTCTGCGCGATGGCGCCCGCCTGCGCGGTGACGCAGCCCAGCGCGATGGCGTCTTGGGTGTTGTCTGCCCACGGCGGTGGCGCGACATCGCGCTTGCCGAGGTATGCGATGTCCACTTCCGGCAGCTGGGCCGTGTTGCGCGAGAGTGCGCGCATCATCAGCGTGATGCCGGGCAGGATCAGCCCGCCGGCAAACAGCCCGTCGGGCGTGATGATGTCGAGCGTGGTGGCCGTGCCGGCGGTCACAAGCAGCAGGGCGGTATCAGGCCACAGGCCGCGTGCGCCCACGGCGCCGACCCAGCGGTCTGTGCCGAGCTGCGTCGGTTCTCGGTAGCCATTGCGCAGCCCGGCGGTTGCGGCTTCCGACGCGGCAATGCGCACGCGCGCACCGTCAAACACGCGCGCGATGCGCGCCGTCAGCGCGTCGCGCAGGGCCGGGCCCGCCACCGCGCTGATCCACACTTCGGGCGGGGCGACCTCTGCCTCATGGCAGTCGCGCCAGTCTTCCACCAGTTCAGCGAGTTGATCGTGCGGGCGCGCGCCGGCATGCTGCCATGGACCGCTGCCGGCATTGCCGGGCGCATCAGGCGGTGTATCAATACCGCCGGCTATCCATGCCCACTTGATGCGGGTGTTGCCGGCATCGATCAGCAACAGGGGGCGCGCTGCGACGGGAAGGACGGGGGCTTTCAAGCGCGTCATGGCTGCGCCGCGCTGGCTGCGCGCAAGGAGACTTCGCCGCTGTGGACCCATTGCACGCGCCCGCCCGATTCGATGGCCAGGCGGCCGTGCGCGTCAATGCCGTGCGCCACGCCTTCAAGCACGACGATGCCGTCCTGCCAGAGTTGTACGCGCTGGCCGGCAAAGGCGTCGCGCGCCGCAAACGGCGCGACGAAAGGCGCGAGCCCCTGCGCGCCAAAGCGTTGCAGGTGTTCACCCAGGGCAGTGAGCAGCGCCGAGAACACCGCGTTGGGCTCCGGTGCGTCCACCAGTTCTTCCACGCCAGACAGTTCGCGGCCCAGCGCGTTTTCCAGTGCACGCGGGCGTTCCAGGTTCAGGCCGATGCCGATGACCGCCCAGGTCTGCCCGGGCGCGTTACGTACGGTTTCGACCAGAATGCCAGCCAGCTTGCGCCCGGCGATCTGCACGTCGTTGGGCCACTTGAGCGCCAGGGCCTGGCCACTGCCGCCGTGGCTTTCCGCGTAGGTTGCCACGGCATCGGCCACCGCCACGCCGACAGCCAGGCTGAGGCCCGCCAGCTGGGCGGGTTCGCCGGCAAAGGCACAGGCGACGGAAAAGGTCAGGCCGTGATCTCCATTCCACGGCCGGCCTTGCCGGCCGCGCCCGGCAGTCTGACGCTGGGCGCCCAGCACGCGGGCGGCCAGCAGTGGCGCGGGACCTGCGCCGGCAGCATGGCCGGGCCAGGCCGCTTCCCGCACGGCAGCCATCAGGTCAGCGTTGGTGGAGCCAGTGGCCTCGACGACGTCGACCGGCCAGTCGGCCGCGGGGCCGGTGGGCTGGATGCGTTCGCGCGACAGGCGCCAGCGCGCGGAAGGTTCAGCGACAAACATAACAGGCAGGCGATCGGGTTCGCGCAAGAGATGGGCGCATTGTACGAGCGCGGCCTCCAAACCGCGGTCCGGCGCTTGCGACAAGCTGCGCATGAGGCCCACAGTGTGACAGCGTCGGGCAGCGCGTTGGCTACAATTCGACCGATATCCGGCATCACCCGCCCACGGAGCACCGTTTGATCACTTGCCGTACGCCTCAACTGGAGATTCGCCTTGTCGATGGGCGCTCCGTCGCGTTCCTTTCGGGCGACTGGACCACGCTCGCGCTGGCCGAACGGGCCGGCGTGCGCAGCGCGCGGCAGCAGATCCGGGCGGGGCTCGACAACGCCAACGCCTGGTGCCTCACCGAGGTCGGTCGCATCGATCACTTCGGCGCGCAGCTGCTCTGGCGCGCCTGGGGCAACCGGTGGCCGGAACACCTCGACGCCCGCCCGGACCAGCGCCGCATGATCGACCGCGTCGCGAGGCTGGACCCTGGCGGCTGGAAACAACGCCTCGCACCGCGCATCAACCCGGTGGCCATCCTTGGCGAAGGCATGCTCGAGTTCTTCGACCACGCCCAGGAAGGCATCGCCATGGTGGGCCAACTGATGTTCGATGCCGTGCGCTTCCTGCGCGCACCGCACCGGGGGCCGTGGCGGGAGATCTCCGCCAACATCTACAGCACCGGCTACAAGGCGCTGGGCATCACCGCGCTGGTGGGTTTCCTGATCGGCATCGTGCTGAGCTATCTGTCGGCGAATCAGTTGCGCGTGTTTGGCGCCAGCATCTTCATCGTCAACATTCTCGGCATGGCGATCATCCGCGAGCTGGGGCCCGTGCTCGCGGCGATCCTGGTGGCGGGACGCTCGGGCTCGGCCATCACTGCGCAGATCGGCGTGATGCGCGTGACCGAAGAGCTCGACGCGATGCGCGTGATGGGCATCTCGCATGGCTTCCGGCTGATTCTGCCCAAGGTGATTGCGCTGGCGATCGCCATGCCGCTGCTGGTGGCGTGGACAGACCTGCTCGCGCTGGCCGGCGGCATCCTGGCCGCCAAGTTCCAGCTCGACATCAGCCCGACCTATTTCATCACCGCGCTGCCCGATGCGGTGCCGGTGGCCAACCTGTGGCTGGGTATCGGCAAAGGCGTGGTGTTCGGCATGCTGATCGCGCTGGTGGCATGTCATTTTGGCCTGCGCATCCAGCCCAACACCCAGAGCCTGGGCGAGGGCACGACCACGTCGGTGGTGGTGTCGATCACCATCGTGATCCTTGCCGATGCCGTATTCGCCATCCTCTTCAAGGATGTCGGGATATGACGCGGCCACGCCACCCGCACGTCGAACGTTCGTCCGCACCGGACGCGCCTGCCGCCACGCCCATCACGCCGGCCCGTGAGCGCGTGATCGAGGTGCGCAACGTCACCAAGCGCTATGGCAGCGTCACGGTGCTGGAGGACATCGACCTCTACGTGTTTCGCGGTGAGGTCCTGTCCATCGTGGGCGGATCGGGCAGCGGCAAGACGACGCTGCTGCGCCAGGTGGTGGGGCTGGAAAAGCCCACGTCAGGCACGATCCAGATCTTCGGAGAAGAGCTGACCTGCCAGGTCGGCAATGAATTGCAGTCGATGCGCAACCGCTGGGGCATGCAGTTTCAGCATGGCGCGCTGTTTTCGGCGCTGTCGGTCATCGACAATGTGGCCTTGCCGATGCGCGAGTTGCGGACGTTGCCCGATGACTTCGTCGTGCGTGTGGCGATGCTCAAGCTGCAGATGGTCGGGCTCAAATCGACCGATGCCGACAAGATGCCGTCGGACCTGTCTGGCGGCATGATCAAGCGGGTGGCGCTGGCGCGGGCGCTGTCGCTGGAGCCCGAGCTGGTGTTTCTCGACGAGCCGACCGCTGGGCTCGACCCGCGTGCCTCGGATGACTACGTCGCGCTCATCCGGGAGTTGCGCCAGGAACTGGGCCTGACCGTGGTGATGGTCACGCACGATCTGGACACGCTGGTGGCGCTGTCCGACCGCATCGCCGTGTTGGCTGATCACAAGGTGGTGGCGGCCAAGCCGATCGAGCAGCTCATTCAGATCGACCATCCGTTCATCAAGGAATATTTCCTGGGCGAGCGGGGGCAGCGGGCCTTGCTGGCGCTGGGGCCGCAAATGACGGAAGCGGTGGCCGCGGCCTCGCTTTCGACGCAGGAGGATTGATGGAAAACAAAGCCCACGCATTCCTGGCCGGGCTGTTCACGATCGGGCTGATCATCTTCATCGGGCTCGCAGTGATGTGGTTCAACCGCGACCAGACGGTGCGCGTGCCATACGACGTGGTCACGCGCTCGACCGTCAACGGGCTGAATCCGCAGGCCGCCGTCAAGTACCGTGGCCTGGACGTCGGCAAGGTCGACAGCATCCGCTTTGATGACAAGGTGCCGGGGCAGATCGTGGTGCGCGTGCTGGTCGACAAGGACGCGCCCATCACCACCACCACGTATGGCCGGCTTGCGTATCAGGGCGTGACGGGCCTCGCCTATGTGCAGCTCGACGACCGCGGCTTCGACAACAGCCAGCACGCGCCCAGCCCGGTGCGCCTGGCCACCTCCCAGAAGGACCCCGCTCGCATCCGCATGGATGCCGGCTTCCTCGACGAACTCGACAAGCGCGGCGACCAGATGCTGTCCAAGATCGACCAGACGCTGAGTTCGCTGTCCATCATGTTCGATGAGGAGCACCGGCAGCAGATCACCGATTCGATGCAGTCCTTCAGGAAGACGATGGACGCGTACAGTGCGCTCGCACAGCAGGCACAGCCGACCCTGCGCAAGCTGCCGCAGATCGCCGATAACCTGGACGCGACGCTGGCGTCCACGCGCAAGCTGTCGCAGTCACTGGCTGACCCCAAGGGGGCGCTGATGATGATCCTGTCCGGCGCGGGTGCAGACCTCACGACGGCCACGCAGTCGATGCAATCGGCTGCCAACGTGCTGACCTACGAGACACTGCCCCAGCTCAACGGCTTCGCACGTGAGGCGCGTCAGGCGGTGCGTGGTTTCGACCATGCCGTGACCGATTTCAACGCGCGGCCGCAAAGCGTGCTGTTCGGCCCCGCGCCCGCCATGCCGGGCCCCGGTGAGACCGGATTCAACGCGCCTGCCGCCCGGGCTTCGGCCCAGCCCTGAGGAGACCCCATGCTGATGTTGTCCGCTGTCTTCCGTCGCGCGCTGGCGTTATCAGCGCTGGCCGCGCTGGCCGCGTGCTCGAGCGCACCGGCCACGCCCACCGCGCTCTACGATTTCGGCCTCGCCCCTGCCGCCAGCAGCGGCGCGCGCCTGCCCACCGCGCTGCGCGTGACCGAGGTTGCCGGCCCCGGCTGGATGGACGGCAATGCCATCTATTACCGCCTCGCCTACGCGCAGGGCCAGCGTACCGACGCCTATGCGAACAGCCGTTGGGTGGAGTCGCCCGTGAACCTGTTCGATGCGCGGCTGCGCAACGCGGCGGCCGCGCGTGGGCGGGTCATCAGCTACGCCACGCCGGACGTGCCATCCCTGCGTGTCGAGCTGGTCGATTTCTCGCAGGTATTCGACCGCCCGGATGCGAGCCGCGGCGTGGTGCGCTTGCGGGCGACGGTGTTCCAGTCACGCGGGGTCGTCGACCAGCGCGTGGTCCAGGCCGACGCGCGCGCGCCCAGCCCGGATGCCGCCGGCGGCGTGGCGGCGCTGACCCAGGCCTCGGACAAGGCGATCGGCGAGGTGCTCGACTGGGTGGCGGGCTTGCCGCTGGGTGGGGCTTCACCGGTTGCGGGGTCTAATGGTGGGCGCCAGCCCTGAGCCCTCCGCCGGATGGAGGAATCCTTCTTGATGTGCCGCACCGGACGCTATCATGGGTGACTTTCCTGTACGTCCGTTCCTTCTCGTTGACTGTAGCGCCCTCCGGTGACGGACCTCCACTCGCAACCCGCCGCACCTGTTCCGCATCGCCACTCGCCGCTTGCGCGCGCCGGGCTGGGATGGTTCGTGCTCCTGGTGATCTACGCCAGCCTGTATCCGTTCGCGGGCTGGACCGACACGGGCGTCTCGCCGTTTGCGTTCCTGACCGCGCCCCTGCCGCGCTACAACACGAGCTTCGACCTGCTCACCAACGTCTGGGGCTATATGCCGCTGGGTATGCTGACGGTGCTGGCAGCCCATCCGCGTATCACGGGCTGGCGGGCGGTGCTGCTGGCGCTGCTGGCCGGGCTGCTGCTCTCGGGCGCCATGGAAGCGATGCAGACCTATCTGCCCACGCGCGTATCGTCCAACGTCGACCTGGCGACCAACACCATTGGCGCCCTGCTGGGCGGCATCGTCATGGTGCCGTTCTCGGCGCGGCTGATCGATCGCGGCGGGCTGCGTCGCCTGCGCCGCCGCTGGTTCGAGCCGTATGCCACCTTTCCGATCCTGTTGCTGCTGGCATGGCCGTTCGCGCAGATCTTTCCGCAGGAGTTCCTGTTCAGCATGGGCGGAGTGATCCGCAGCATCCTGCTCGATCCGTCGCCGGATGCCTTGGTGGTGAACCTCGTCAATGGCTGGTTCCCGGCGCTCTTCGATTGGCATGACAAGTGGCAGGCGCACCCGGAAGCGTTGCAGCGCCAGGAACTGCTGGAGGCGCTCATCACCGCGTGCAGCTGGATCGGAACCGGGCTGCTGGCCACCGTGTCCATGCGCCGCGGTGCGCCCATATTGCGCCTGCTGGCGGCACTGCTGGCCGGTGCGCTGCTGGTGAAGGCCGGTGCGACGCTGCTGCAGTTTCCATCGGGCGGGGCCTGGGACTGGCTGTCGTCCGGCGCGCGCTTCGGGCTGATCGTCGGGTCGCTCGTGCTCGTGCTGCTGGTCCGGCTGCCGCGCTGGCTGCGCGGTGCGCTGGCCATGACGCTGCTGATCGCGCTGATCATCCTCTCCAACGTGCTGCCTCCGAGCCCCTACTCCTGGGTGTCGGCGCAAGCTTGGCGCCTGGGGCGCTTTGTCCATTTCAACAGCCTGTCGCAATGGATCGGCTGGCTGTGGCCGTTTCTCGGCCTCGGCTACCTCGCCTGGCGCGCCGAGCAGACGCATCTGCAGCGGCGCGCCGGACGTCAGCCCCGCTAGGCGCTGAGCTCCGCGGATGCGGTGTGCGATGCGCCCGCACGGCGCACCGCGAGTAGCGCCGCGAGCGCCGCCAGGTACATCCCGGTCATGGCGACAAAGCCCGCGCGCCACCCGAACAGGCCCGTCGACAGCGCGGCCACGCCCAGGCCGATGAGCGCACCGCCCTTGGCCGCGCTGCTGCACAGCCCCAGGGCAAAGCCTTGACGATCTTCCGGGCTGGTTTCCACGACCAGGCTGTTGAGCACCGGCAGCAGGCCGCCGAGGCACAGGCCCCACGCCAGCCGGGCGACGATGAAATCGGCTTCGCCCTGCGCGAGCCCTTGCCAGAGCGAAATGCCTGCGCAGACGGCGGTCAGCGCACAGACGCGCCCCAGCGTGACATGCACGGGCAGGCCCGCAAAACGCTGTGCCCACCAGCGCGCAGACAGCGCCAGTGTCGCGGCCGTGGCGCTGTACGCCAGACCTGCCAGCATAACCGACCCATGCAGCGTCTCGGTGATATACGGCGCGAGGAAGCTTTGCGGCATGACGCGCGCGGCCTGCACTGCCACCATGCCGAGCAGCAGGCCGATCACCAAACCGCCCAGCGGCGCGCGACGTGCCTGGCGAGCATCGGTGTCCCGCTCGGTCTCGGATCTAGGCGCGGGCTTGATCGCGGGCAGGCAGAACATCGCCAGCGGAATGCACGCCAGGATCACGACCGCCCCCGCCGTGTTGGCCATCCGGAAGCCCATCAACCCCACGAGCCATGCGCCGACCGGCGGCGCCATGAAGCTGCCACACGCCGTGACGGTCTGCAGATCGGCGAAGACGCGTCGGCGCATGTCGGCCGGCGCCACTCGCATGGCGTAGATCTGTGCGGCCGCCAGGAAGCCGGCGAGGCCACCTTGCACCGTGCGCGCCAACAGCACGCTCGCCGCCGAGTCTGCATAGACCGACCACAGCTGTGACGCCGCCAGCGCGACCAGCGCCCGCAGGATCATCGGCTTGGGCCCGACACGGTCGGCGAGGCGCCCCCACCATGGCGCGGTGACGAGCGTGGCGGCCATCGGTGCAAAGTACGCTGCGCTCGCCACCCACGCGAACGGCACGTGCGGCACCGGTGACAGCTCGCGCAGGAACAGCGGCCAGAACGGCCCCGTCATTTCCATTGCGCCCATTGAAAGGGCCTGGATGACGAGGAGCCACCGGATGGCCCCCCGCCACGCGTCCACAGTCGTTGCCGGGTTCATGCGCGAGCTGCTGCAGCCAGCGGATTGGGCAACGCGGCGTGCATGTCGTCGGACTGGTCGCGCAGGCGCATGCGGACGAACGTCTTGAATGTCCATGGCGCTTCGAGCAGCGCGTGGCGCTCGTGCGCCCAGGTGTCGGCATCCAGCGCTGGGCGGTTCGCATCGAACACGGCGTGCATGGCGTCACGCCAAAGGCGCAGCCCGACCTTGCTGCCCTGGTCGGGAAACAGCGCCAGCGCCAGCTCACCGATATGGCACAGCAGGAAGGCGTGGATGAGCTTCTTGCGCGGAATGTCGCGATCGGGATACGTCGTGTGGCCGGCGCGGAACGGTTCGATCGAGAAGCCCTGTGCCTGCAGCGTCGGCAACGCGATCTTCACGTCGCCAAAGTCACGCACCACCAGCAGCTCCGGCATGCCGGCCTCGCTGATGACGACGAAGGTGTTCTGCTGATGCGCTTCCAACGCCATGCCGTAACGCAGATAGAGGCCGACGATGGCCGGAATGGCGACGCCCAGGTACGCCTCAAAGAAACGCGCGGCGCGCTCGGCGCGGGTGCCGTCGGCCTGGCGTGCGAGCACGGTGTCGAGCAGCATCGGCGCCGCCGCGTCGGTGATGTCGGCCGTGAAGTCCGGTGTGAAGAGGGCGCCGACCGGCAGCAACCGCGCGTTGCCGGCAATGCGCGTGGTGGGGTTGTCGCGCACGATCATCGACAGATGCCGGGCGCGATCGTCATCCGTGCCGGCCACGTGGATGCCGTGGCGTTCGGGCACGATCGACAGGACGCTCGCCAAGCCTGCGTCGACCGCAAGGATGCGTTCGAGCAGGGCACTCACGCGCGGGCCCATCACGGCCGACTTGGGCGACACAGTGCGCTCGACGCTGGTCAGCCGCATGCTCACTGGCAGCTTGAGCATCGGGCCGCCCGGCGCGTCGGTCGCGGCCAAGGTGCGGAATGACATCGTGGGCCGGGCGGCAATGTTGATGTCCGGTAGGTGGAGCAGTTCGCCTGCAGTAAATTCAGCGGCAAAGGTCTCACCGAGTGTCGTGTCGCGCTGCCATGGGTGGACGGGCAGCGGCAGCCACGCTTCGGGCGCGAGCCGGCGTGCCAGCAAGGCTTTGCGAAACGCCGCCATGGTTTCGGGGAAGGTCGCCGCGAACCAGTGGGCGTACGGCTGCACACCCTCCATCGTGGTGACCTGCAGGCGATGGGCCGCCACGGCCACCACGCCGATGGGCACCTGCGCCTCGAACTCTGGTGAGAGCTCGATGACCTGCTCGGGCGCGAGCCCCAGCCGCGTCTTGTAGGCCGGATGCCACGGATGCCCGCCGGTGCCCCACTGCTCGGTACGCGCCAGGGCGTGCGGCGTGCCATCGCCGCAGAGCAGGGCGAGCGCGTCTTCCGACGCCGCAACGCGATGCTCGGCGGCGAGACGCTCACCCCGGACCAGTCGATAGGCCTGGCACAGCGTGTCGTTGTCCTGGCTGTTGTCGAGTTCCGTCGCGAGCCGCGCAATGGCGGTCAGGCGATGGGCATCGGTGGCATCGCCGATCTCCAGCATCGGTGCGAGCCAGTGGAGCAGCGTGGATGGACGTTCAATGGGCGTCGCCGGACGATCGTGCGCCAGGACGGCGACATCGCCCGCCAATGTCCAGCTACCGAGCGCGCCCGACCGCAAACCGGCAAAGCGCAGCAACACGCGCTGCTGCCAGATCGGCAGCAATGTCACATCGGCGCGGGTGTCGGCGATGAGCTGGTCTGCGTTGAGCAGCGCTTCACGAAACAGCGCCTGCAGCAGGCGCGACAGGACACGTCGGCGTGCCAACTGCTGCGCTGCCGACCAATGTTCGGTCTGCACGCCGGCCTCGAGCAGCGCAGGAATGGATTCAAGGGTCAGGTTGCCGGCCGCAGCGGCAGCAGATGCTGTTCGGGTTTGAGCGGCGGTATCAGATCGACGTTGCACGAGGGCTCCTACGGGACATGAGCGTGTGCAGGCGAGCGGGGCTCGGCCCTGCAGCACAGGGGGTCCAGATGTAGGGGCCGCTTCTGAGGCAGGCGGGCGTGCAGCGCTCCCGTGTGGAAGCCGCAAGGACAGTCGTTCTTCTACTGCCACGGGCTTTGCGGGCCGGCTGAGTTCAGCCGCGCAAAGGCGTCATTGCGTGCATTGCAGTGTAGATGAGAATCGATCGCATTTGCAACACTATTCCATCCATTTGTCGGGGGCAGGGATCGCGCCGGCGTGCGCCGTCTTCACGCAACCGACATGAATCCTTTCTACCTTAGCGCGTGGTGAGCAGACGGCGCGCGCCGCACAGTCCGGCTCGCTGACGTCATCAGGAGGTGTCGTGTCCGCTAACCGAAAGGCCAGCGCTCCACGCCGCGTGCGCGTGTTGGTGTCGGGTGGCGTCGCGCTGCTCGCCCTCGTGTTGAGCGGCTGTGATGCGGCTGATCCGCATGTGCCGGCCGTGGTGCGTGCGCCCGCTTCCGTGCCGCCTGCCTCGCCGGTGCAGGCCGTTGCGTCGCAAAACGGCCTGGCGCCGCCCGTGATCCATACCGTCGACTGACTTTGCGCACGGTGTTCAGTCAGTCGCTGCCCGTGTTGTTTCCTCCCCCCAACCCCAAAAAGCACACAGACATCAGGACGAGAACATGACCTCCAACAGTCGCCGTGGTTTTCTCCGTTCCGCCGCCCAGTTGGCTGCTGCATCCGCAGCCATGGGCGCGGTGCCCGAAGGCATTCGCCAGGCGCTGGCGATTCCCGCCCATAACGCGCACCGCAATATCGAAGACGTGCAGCACATCGTGATCCTCATGCAGGAGAACCGCTCGTTCGACCATTACTTCGGCACGCTCAGGGGCGTGCGCGGGTATGGCGACACGCGCACCGTCACGCTGCCGACCGGCAAGAGCGTGTGGCATCAGCCGATGGCCGGGGGCGTGGGCGAAGTGCTGCCGTTCCGGCCGAGCGCGCCGGACCTGGGCCTGCAGTTCCTGCAAGACCTGCCGCACGGCTGGAACGACACGCACCTCGCCGTCAACGGCGGCCGTTACGATGGCTGGGTCCCGCACAAGGGCACGACCACGATGGCCTACCTGACGCGGCAGGACATTCCGTTCCACTACGCGCTGGCCGACGCCTTCACCATCTGCGACGCCTATCACTGCGCGACACCCACGTCGACCGACCCGAACCGCTACTACATGTGGACGGGCTATGTCGGCAACGACAACGTCGGCGGCGGCCCCGTGATCGACAACGCAGAAGCCGGCTACGGCTGGTCGACATATCCGGAAGTGCTCGAAGCCGCCGGCATCTCGTGGAAGATCTATCAGGACATCGGCACGGGCCTGGACGCCGCAGGCTCCTGGGGCTGGACGAGCGACGCCTACATCGGCAACTACGGCGACAACGCGCTGCTGTACTTCAAGCAATACCAGAATGCACAGCCCGGCAGCCCGCTGTACGACAAGGCACGCACCGGCACCAACGCCGCGGCCGGCGACGGTTACTTCGACATCCTCAAGCGCGACGTGCAGAACGGCACGCTGCCGCAGGTGTCGTGGATTGCCGCGCCAGAGGCCTTCTCCGAGCACCCGAACTGGCCGGCCAACTATGGCGCCTGGTACATCGACCAGGTCCTGCAGATCCTGACCTCCAACCCCGAGGTGTGGAGCAAGACGGCGGTGTTCGTCACATATGACGAGAACGACGGCTTCTTCGACCACCTCGTGCCGCCGTTTGCATCGTCGGGCAGCAATGGCCTGTCGACGGTCGACACCACCGGCGAATATTTTCCCGGCGACAGCAAGTACGGCGCTGGCAGCTACGGCCTGGGCCAGCGCGTGCCGATGCTCGTGGTATCGCCGTGGTCCAAGGGCGGCTACGTGTGCTCGGAAACGTTCGACCACACGTCGATCATCCGTTTCATCGAACAGCGCTTCAAGCGCACGCACAACGTGCGCTCGCCCAACATCTCGAAGTGGCGTCGCGCCGTGTGCGGCGATCTGACGTCCGCGTTCAACTTCGCCACGCCCAATGAGGTGGTGCCCACGCTGCCGAGCACCGCCGCCTACGTGCCGAAGGACAAGCTGCGCCACGCCAGCTACGTGCCGCTGCCGCCGCTGGTGCAGGCCGTCCCCGAGCAGGAGGCCGGCGTGCGCCCGTCACGCGCCTTGCCGTACGAGCTGTTCGTGCGCGGTCGCCAGGACGAGGCCGCCAGCAAGTTCGAACTCGACTTCGTCAACACCGGCGATGTGGGCGCAGCCTTCCTCGTCTACGCCGCCGGCAGCCCCGACGCGCCGCGCACCTACACCGTGGAGGCCGGCAAGCGCCTCTCCGACAGGCTGCCGGTCGGGGCGGGCGGCGCGTATGACTTTACGGTGCATGGCCCGAACGGTTTCCTGCGCCGCTTTGTCGGCAAGCTCGCCTTGTCTGGCCTGCTGCGTCCGCGTGGCCGCGCGCTGGAGGTGAAGGAGGGCTACGACGTCGCCAACGGCAATCTGCAACTGCGTCTCATCAACCACGGCGGCATGCCGACGCTCTTCACCATCAAGAGCGCCTATACCGGCGAGAGCGTGCAGCGCGAAGTGCGTGGCGGTGAAGATGCCTCGGTGTATCTGGATCTGCGCGGCCAGCATGCCTGGTACGACGTCAGCGTTACCGCCAGCATCGATATTGCCTTCGAGCGCCGTCTCGCCGGCCACGTCGAGACCGGCCGTGCCAGCGTGTCAGACCCCACCCTGAGCGCCTGAGTCGAAGCGCAGGCCGGCAAACAAAACGGCCCGCTGGCGCGATCCGCCGGCGGGCCGTTTCCATATCGATGCGCGGTCTCAGAGTTGCCGCGTGTAGGTGCGTGCCTGATACAGCGCCAGCGCGCTCAGGCCGACGATCACCACGATCGCCAGCACATCGGCAAACGGGTAGCCCCAGTAGTGCGTCATGGCGTGGTCTCCTTCGGTTCGGGTTCGAGATCGATGAGTCCGGTATCGGCCATGCGCTGGCGGCCGAACTCGGTGATGGCGTAGCGGAAATGCATCTTTCCCGTGGCTTCATCCAGCGCGTCTTCCGGCGTTTGCACGAGGCCGCCGGAGTACAGGTCGGCAAGGATGGCCCGGATGCTGCCCGTCCAGTAGTCGTCTTCCGGCTTGCCGTACTCCTGGCAGGTGCGATGTGCGATATCGCCGTCCCAGCGTGCCTTGCCTGTGGACAGCAACTGGAGGATGTAGCCCTTCATGTGCAGTTTCATGCGTGGGTCTCCGACGGGGTTGCCGGTGCCACACCGCGAATGACTTCCAGGTTCTCGGCGTTTTCCGACACCATGACGAAGCCACCGAAGATCACCAGCGCGAGCCCGATCACGAAGTACCACTCCGGAAACTGCAGCGTGAAGATGGCCGTGAAGAGCGTCGCAAACATGGCATAGAACGCGCCCAGCGCCTGGCCGCGTCCGACGCCGATCAGCGGGAACGACTTGTACCAGGCTACCGCGCAGAACGAGAACGTGAGCCCGCCCACCGTGAGCCAGAGCAGCGCCTTGCTGTGCAGGATGCCCGCCGCGATCTCGGTGACGGGAACGGGCACCTGCGCAAACCATGCGATGGCGGGCAACACGAAGGCGACCCAGTAGATGGCCTCTGCGGTGTAGCGGATCGAGACGCCGCAATCCGGGTCCGTCACGTCCATCGCCCGGCCGACGATCGCGCCTTCCAGCCCCCAGCCCACGGCTGCCATGGCGCCCCCCAGGTAGCCGATCCACGCGTTGCCGTCGCCGTGCGACTCGGCCATCAGCGCCGGCGCATAGATGGCTACGCCGCCCAGGATGATGATGGCGATGCCCACCGCCGCCCGCGCGCTGATGCGCTCGTTGTACCAAAGCTTGGCCACCGTGGCGCCGACGACCGGGTACAGCAAGCCGGCGACTGCTGCGAACACCGCACCCACATAGCCCATTGCCAGATACGAGCCGAAGTTGGCCATCAGGCCCCCGGCCACTGCCGCGATGAAGTACCAGCGGGAGATCTTGCGGAATTGGCCGAGGGTCCGGAAGTAGTCGCCGAGCTTGCCGAGCGTGCCAAGCCACACCCACTGGAAGACCATCACCATGCAGCTATGGACAGCCGTGATGACGGCTGCACACGTCAGGAAGATCCGCGGATCGGAAAGGTCGAGCGCTGCAAAGGGCGATTCGTGCCACACGGCCGTGCCCGGCACATACCAGGCGCCCCACAGGACCGCGGCCCACAGCGCCCAGCGGTAGCCCCACTGCAGGGTGCGTCGATGATGCGCCGCGCGGGCGACGGAGGAAGCAGACAAAACGGTCTCCTTGTTCTGGACGCGCGGCACACCGGGGCGGCCAACGCGTGAGTTACTGGAGGTCTAGAAATAAACCAGGGGTGTTTTCGGGTGAGTCTGTGCCGGCCCTCCAGGCATGCCGGAAACTCCGTCGCAAGCGTCGGACGGAAGGGTGAGAAGGGGGACGCCCGCAAGCGACTACGACGCCCCGGCTTCGGGAACCGTGTCAACCACGGTAATGAGATGCAGCGGTGCTTCAGTGGCTGGATCCCGGGCCAGCGAACTGGTCAGCCGGACCCGCACGGCCGATCCATCGCCGCGTACCAATTGCAGCGTCAGCGCATAGGCGGGCACCGTCCCGCCGAGCAGTTCGCCGTATTCGCGCAGGTGACGAGCGAGATCATCGCGATGCGTCAGGTCGAGCAGCGTACGCTGCTGCAGCATGGCTTCGGGCTGGCCCAATAGCGTGCACAGCCACGGGTTGGCTCGCAGGCAGCGGCCTTCCAGGCTCACCTGCGCGATGCCGACCGGCGCCTGCTCGAACAACGTACGCAGCTTGGCCTCGCTGTCGCGGAAGGCGGCTTGCGCGTCCATCTCGGCCGTCACGTCCTGCGCGGCACCGATCATCATCGGCGTGGCGCCGGACGCGTCCTGCGGCTCGCCTTCTTCGCGAAGGTGCCGGCGCGTGCCGTCGGGCAGGGCGATCGTGTATTCCACGCGATACGGCTGGCGTGTGGCGACGGCCTGGTCGAGCACGGCCTGCACGCGGGCACGGTCGGCCGGAACGATCGCCTCGAGGTAGCGCGCCATCGAGACCGGCGTAGCCTGAGGTATCCAGCCAAAGAGGCGATATGCCTCGTCGGTCCAGCGGCAGGCGTCGGTGCCGGGTTCCCAGAGCCAACTGCCGAGATGGGCGATCTGCTGCGCCTTGGCGAGCAGCGCCTCGGAGTCGCGCAGGGCAGCCTCCGCTGCATGGCGCTCGGTGGTGTCCAGGCTCAGGCCGATCATCTTGACGGGCCGGTCCTGCGCGTCGCGCACGAGCGTCGCGCGGGAGATGATCCAGCGCACCGTATCGGGCGCCGGAGCAATGCGGAATTCGTGCGCGTAGACTCCGCCGGCCGCCAGGTTCTGCGCGATGGCAGCCTGCACGCCCGGCACGTCTGCGGGGACGACGCATTGCCAGAAATCGTCCAGCGTGCGGATCGCTCGGCCGAACAGCCGCGCCACGTTGGGCGAGTACGCGACCGCATCCGTCAGCAGGTTCCACTCCCAGGTGACCACGCCGGAGATCTCCTGCGCGAACGTCATGCGCGCCTCGCTTTCCATGATGGCGGCCAAGTGCTTCTGACGGCCTTCCCGGGCGCGGGCATCGGTAGTCAGGCTCGCTTCCAGATCGGCAAGCGCGCGATCGCCGTAGCGCAGCCAGAGCCAATTCACGTTCAGGAACCGCGCCAGCGCCAGCAGGTTGGCGTATTCGATTTCGCCGCCGCGCGTCCATTTGTGCACCGCCGAAGGCGATACCCCCAGCGCCGCCGCCACCTGTTTGAGCTGGATACGGCCGCGCGTCAGCACGCCTTTGAGGCGGCCGGCGAAGCTGTCGTCATCAAGCGGGCCGTCGGACGGCGGAAGTGCAGCGGCGGTCATGAAAGGGAATTCACTGGAAGTTGTTTGCGACAGTATAACGGCTTAAAAATAGCGAAAAACTATGAAATAAAGTGATTGGTAGCCCATAACGATTGGCGTCAGGCAACTAATTCTTTCTAGACTAGTCGAAAATTCTCCAAAGGTAAATAAAAACACTGATAGTGAATTTATGGGTCGCCGCGCTGGGTGCGTCCGTTGAGGCGCAACGGTCGGCATGTCGGGCGCCGTCTTCCTCGGGCGCCAGCCATCAACCGGTTACTGGATATGACGCAAGTTTCCCTCTCCACCGATCTCCGCTCCGCCACCGTGGCGCCTCGTCTCGATCTGTATATCGACGGCCGGTGGGTGCCGCCCGAAGGCGGGGTGTACCGCGATATCGTCGATCCGGCCACAGAGAACGTTCTGACGCAGGCTGCGGACGCCTCGGTTGCCGACGCCCAGCGTGCCATTGCTGCCGCGCGTCGCGCGTTCGACGAGGGCCCGTGGCGTGAGACCGGCGCGCGCGAGCGGTCGCGCCTTCTCAACCGCGTTGCGGACGCCATTGACGCCGACGCAGAGCACCTGGCGACGCTCGAATCGCTGAATACGGGCAAGACGCTCGTCGAGAGCCGCTGGGATATGGATGGCATTGCCGCCACCTTCCGCTACTTCGCGGGGCTGGTGGCGACCGAGTCGGGTCTGATCAACGAAGCGCCGTCGCATGTGATCAGCCGCACGTTGCGCGAGCCGGTGGGCGTGTGCGGCCTGATCACGCCGTGGAACTACCCGCTGCTGCAGGCGGCATGGAAGATCGCCCCCGCGCTGGGTGCGGGCAACACGGTCATCGTCAAGCCGAGCAACCTGACACCTCTGACCACCCACCGCTTGACCGAACTGCTCATCGACGTCGGCTTGCCGGCGGGCGTCTTCAACCTCGTCACGGGGGCGGGCGAAGCGGGGGCCGAGCTGTCGCGCAACCTGGACGTGGATCTGGTGTCGTTCACGGGCGGTGCGGTTGCCGGGGCGGCCGTCATGCAGGCGGCCGTCGGCAACTTCAAGAAGATCGCGCTGGAGCTGGGCGGCAAGAACCCGAACATCATCTTCGACGATGCCGATTTCGACGCCGCTGTGGACTACGCACTGAATGCGGCGTTCTTCCATGCCGGGCAGGTGTGCTCCGCCGGCTCGCGGCTGATGCTCCAGGACGGCATCCATGACCGCTTCGTCGAGGCGCTGGTCGAGCGCGTCAAGCGCATCCGCTTGGGCAACGGCTTTGCCGAGGGCACGCAGATGGGGCCGGTGCAATCGGCATTCCAGCGCCAGAAGATTCTCAACCTGATCCACGCTGGCGTGCACGAAGGCGCAGTGCTGCGCTGCGGAGGCAAGGTGCCGGCAGGCGAGGCATTCGAGCGGGGCTTCTGGCTGGAGCCGACCGTGCTGACCCACGTGCACGACGACATGAAGATCGCCACCGAAGAGATCTTCGGCCCCGCGCTCACCGTCGAGCGCTTCGCAACGGAAGACGAGGCGGTACGCCGCGCCAATAACACGCCGTTCGGCCTGGCCGGGGCGGTGTGGACGCGCGATCTCGATTGCGCCAACCGCGTGAGCCGCGCATTGCGTTTCGGCACCGTCTGGGCCAACGACTATCACCCGTACTTCCCCGAAGCGCCTTGGGGCGGCTACAAGGCCAGCGGCATCGGCCGGGAGCTCGGTCGTGGCGGCCTGGACGAGTACACCGAGCTCAAGCACAGCTATATCAACCTCGCCCCGAGCCCCATGCGCTGGTTCGGTGCGGACGTGCAGTGACAATGGGAGGGCCAGTTTTGACGACGAACACCGTACAGGAATACGACTACATCATCGTGGGCGCGGGCTCTGCCGGCTGCGTGCTGGCAGCGCGCCTGACCGAAGACCCGGGCGTGACCGTCCTGCTGCTCGAGGCGGGCGGTCCGGACCACCGCTGGGATTTCCGCACGCAGATGCCGGCCGCACTCGCGCATCCGCTGCAAGGCACCACGTACAACTGGGCCTACGAAACCGAGCCCGAGCCACACATGAACAACCGCCGCATGGCGCAGGGGCGCGGCAAGGGGCTGGGCGGCTCGTCGCTCATCAATGGCATGTGTTTCATTCGCGGCAACGCGATGGATTACGAGCGCTGGGCGAGCGATTTCCAGCTGGACGACTGGACCTACGCCGATTGCCTGCCGTACTTCCGCAAGTCGGAAACCTACGACAAGGGCGCCAACGACTGGCATGGCGATGCCGGCCCGCTGCACGTCACCACGCCCAAGCGCGACAACAGCCTGCTCTTTCACGCCTTCATCGAGGCGGGAGAGCAAGCCGGCATTCCGGCCACCGACGACCTGAACGGCTATCGCCAGGAAGGCCTGGGCCCGATGGACCGCACCGTCACCGCCAAGGGCCGCCGCTGCAGCACCTCGCTTGCCTATCTGGACACCGCTCGCCGGCGCCCGACGCTGACGGTGTTACCGCGAGTGCTGGCGGATCGCGTCCTCTTCGAGGGGACGCGCGCAGTGGGTGTGGAGGCGCTGATGGATGGACAGCGCCAGACGTGGCGCGCGCGCCGCGAGGTGATCGTGAGCAGCGGCGCCATCGCTTCGCCCCAACTGCTGATGCGTTCGGGCGTGGGCAATGCCGACGAGCTGCGCGCGCTGGGTATCCATTCCGTTGCGCATCTGCCGGGCATGGGCGAGAACCTGCAGGATCACCTCGAGATGTACATCCAGTACGAGTGCATCCGGCCAGTCTCGATCTATCCAGCGACGCTCTGGTACAACAAGCCAAAGGTGGGGCTGGAGTGGTATCTGCACGGCAGCGGCCCCGGCGCGAGCAATCATTTCGAAGCGGGTGGCTTCATCCGCAGCGACGACAGCGTCGAGTGGCCGAATCTCCAGTATCACTTCCTGCCGCTGGCCGTGAACTACGACGGTAGCAATCCGGTGCGGATGCACGGGTTCCAGTGCCACGTCGGGTCAATGCGCTCGCCCTCCACGGGTTACGTCAAGCTGGCCTCGCGTGACCCGCGCGACAAGCCGCGCATCCTCTTCAACTACATGGCCCATGACGTGGACTGGCGGGAATTTCGCGCCGGTGTGCGCATCACGCGCGACATCATCGCGCAGCGGGCATTCGACGCATACCGCGGACGCGAAATCAGCCCCGGCCCCGGCGTACAGACCGATGCCGAGATCGACGCCTTCGTGCGCAGTCATGCCGAGACTGCGCTGCATCCGTCCTGCACCTGCAAGATGGGGCCGCCCAACGATCCGATGGCCGTGGTCGACCACGAAGGCCGCGTGCATGGACTCGACGGACTGCGCGTGGTCGATGCGTCGATCATGCCGCGCATCGTCACCGGCAACCTGAATGCACCGACCATCATGATCGCCGAGAAGATCGCCGACCGCATCCGCGCTGTGGCCCCGCTCGCGCGCGCCGAAGCCGCGTTCTACGTGGCCGGCAAATCGCCGCTGCAGGCGCCGCTGCCGGCATCGACGCGAGCGCTCGTGGCTGATGAACTGGTGACGGCCTGATGCGCCGGTGCCGAACTGCATCGGTGCTGGGCGGGGCGGTGGCGTGCCTGGCCGCGCCGCCCGCGTGGGCGGACGGTGTGACGGTGAGCGAGAGCAAGCGCTGGTCGGCCAATGCCTCGGTCGTCTCGCAGTACGTCTCGCGCGGCTTGCGACAGACGTGGGGCAGGCCGGCGCTGCAGGCCGGTGTCGACTACACCGCGCCGAATGGCTTTTACGCCGGTGCCTGGGGCGCACAGGTGAGCAGTCACGTCATCGCAGGCGGCCATGCCGAGATCGACACCTACGTCGGCTACGCCGCCACGACAGCGCACGACATCGCGCTCACCACGGGGCTCTACCGCTACTGGTATCCCGGCGCGCGCTACGACCGGGCATTCGCGGGCGGCCCTGCGACCGGCTACGGCTATACCGAATGGATGGTCGGCGCCGGCTGGCGCGGCGTGTCGGTCAAACTGTGGACGTCGCTGTCGAACTACTTCGGTCTCGATGGCAACACGCTGGCCGATGGTATCGACAAGGGCTCCCGCGGCTCGACCTACGCCGAGATCAACTGGGCGGTGCCGATCGGCAGTGATGTCACGCTCGGCCTGCACGTGGGACATGAGCACGTGCGGCACCACAGCGCGTTCAGCTTCACCGATTACCGCATCGAACTGTCGCGGCCCCTCAACAAGTCCTTGACCGTCTCAGCGGCCTTCACCGGCGCGGACGCGCCTGCCTATGCCAGCCAGGCATCCGCGCGCAATGGCATCGATCGCATGACGCTCGGGCGCCGCACCGTCGCGCTCAAACTGACGGCGACGTACTGAACCGCGTCCGGCGGAGGCTTCTCCTCGCAACCCTTTCTCCACCACCATCGCTCTGAGAGCAACACACCATGGCCTCCCTGGGTTTTACCGACGTTGTCGGTCTGGTCGGCGTCGCCGCCTATGTTTCGGCGCACTTTGGCGTGCAGGTCCTGCACAAGCCGCCGACTGGCGCATTTGCCGTTCGCCTCAACCTGCTCGGACCGACGTGCATCCTCATTTCGCTGATGGGCGCGTTCAACCTGGCGTCGTTTCTCACGCAGTGCTTTTGGCTTGCGCTGACGCTGATGGGCTGGTGGCGTAACAAGCAGGCGGGGCGCGTGGTGATGGAGGCACCCGGGGCGCCGCGCCCGGGACGGCCGGCCCAGCCATGACGCCGCGCCAAGCAAGGGAACGCCGCGCCACTGTGCGCGGCTTTTTCTTTCAGCAACAAGGTGCCAAAACCAACAGGGTTCTTCCGTTCCGACGTGCGGGGTGATGTTCAAGGCACGAAAACGGCATTCCACTATTGTTGATGATAAGGGAACAGTCTTTTCTTGGATCATTCATTTATCAATCAATGGCAACGATCTATTCTGGTCACAAGCGCAACGAACCGAGCGCAACCGAACATCCAGATCCATCAGGAGTCAATCATGAACACCCGTCTCGCAACCGCTTTCTCCCGCAACGCTCTGCTGGCCCTGGTGGCCACAGTGTCCGCTTCCGCCGCTCTGCTGGCGGCTCAACCGGCCGCTGCTGCTGTGCAAAGCGCTGCCGATCCCTATACGCAGGGCGCCGTCGCCAAGGCCGATCCGTACACCCAGGGCGCTGCCGCCAAGTACGACGTCTACACCCAGGGCGCGGACCGCCAAGCTGATACCTACGGCTATCTGTCGTGGAAGAACGACCGCTTCGATCCGTACACCCAAGGTGCCGTCGCCAAGGCTGACCCGTACACCGATGGTGCAATCGCCAAGGCTGATCCTTACACACAGGGCGCTGCCGCCAAGTACGACGTCTACACGCAGGGCGCCGACCGTCAGGCCGACACTTACGGCTATCTGTCGTGGAACGGCGATGCCTCGTATCCGAAGGACGCCGCTTCGCAAGCCTGATCGAGCCGCACCAAAGCAAAAGGGCCTTGGGTTTTACCCCAAGGCCCTTTTTGTTTCTGCAGCGTTCCGGCTTGGTCAGACCACGCCGGCTTCGTGTGCCTGCTGATCTGCGTGGTATGAACTGCGCACCATTGCACCAACCGCAGCGTGCGTGAAGCCCATCTCGTACGCCTTCTCTTCGAACATCTTGAAGGTGTCCGGGTGCACGTAGCGAAGCACCGGCAGATGGTGGCCCGACGGCGCCAGATACTGGCCGATGGTCAGCATATCGATGTCGTGCTCGCGCATGTCGCGCATGACTTCGAGGATTTCCTCATCGGTCTCGCCCAGGCCGACCATCAGGCCGGACTTGGTCGGCACGTTCGGGTTGCGGGCCTTGAAGTCCTTCAGCAGCTTGAGCGAGTGCGCGTAGTCCGCACCCGGGCGCGCCTGCTTGTACAGGCGGGGCACCGTTTCGAGGTTGTGATTCATCACGTCGGGCGGGCATTCTTGGAGGATGTCCAGCGCCTTCTCCAGGCGGCCGCGGAAGTCCGGCACCAGCACTTCGATGCGCGTGGCCGGCGACAGGGCGCGGGTGCGCGAAATGCAATCGACGTAATGCTGGGCGCCGCCGTCACGCAGGTCGTCGCGGTCGACGCTGGTGATGACGACGTAGTTAAGCTTGAGCTCGGCGATCGTCTTGGCCAGGTTTTCCGGCTCGTTCACGTCGAGCGGGTCCGGGCGGCCGTGCCCGACGTCGCAGAATGGGCAGCGGCGCGTGCACTTGTCGCCCATGATCATGAACGTGGCCGTGCCCTTGCCGAAGCACTCGCCGATGTTCGGGCAGCTTGCCTCTTCGCACACCGTCACGAGGTTATTGGCGCGCAGGATGTCCTTGATTTCGTAGAAGCGCGAGTTGCCGGTGGCGGCGCGCACGCGAATCCAATCCGGCTTCTTGAGCTTCTCGGCCGGCACGATCTTGATGGGAATGCGTGCGGTCTTGTCGAGCGACTTCTGCTTGGCCGTCGCGTCGTACGGCTTGTTCGACGGGGTGGCAGGGGTGGCGACTTCAGTGGCGCCGGCGGCGGAATCGGTCATCGTGTTCTCCGCACGGGCTTGCGGCTCGTGCATTTCCGGGCGCTAAGCGGTAGCGGCCTCGGCGGGGTGCGCTTGCGCGCGTTGCTGCAATTGGGCGACCAGCGCATTGGCCAGGTCGCGGGAAACGGTTTGCCAGTCGTTCGCATCGACGGCGCGTCCGGACGCATCGCGGGCGCCGGCGGTCACCATATCGACGGTTTCCAGGCCGGCATAGCCGCACGGGTTGATCTGCGTGAAGGGCGACAGGTCCATCGCCAGGTTCAGGCTCACGCCGTGGTAGCTGCAGCCGTTGCGGATCTTCAGGCCCAGCGCGGCGATCTTGGCGCCAGCATGCGGCCCGCCCGACAGGTAGATACCGGGGGCGCCAGCCTTGCGTTCGGAGGCGACATTATACGTGGCGAGCGTCTCGATAACGGCCGCCTCAATGGCATCGACCAGCGCCTTCACGAACAGCCCGCGTCGGCGCAGATCCAGCAAAAGGTAAGCGACGACTTGGCCCGGACCGTGGTAAGTGATCTGGCCGCCACGATCGACTTTCACCAGCGGGATGTTGCCGGGAGCCAACAGATGCGCCGGATCGCCCGCCAAGCCGAGCGTGAACACCGGAGGGTGTTCGACCAGCCAGATCGTGTCGGGTGTATCGGGGCCGCGCTGTGCGGTGAAGGTCTGCATTTCGTCGAAGCAGGTGGCGTAGTCCTGCAGGCCGCGTTCGACGATGTCAATCGGAATCATGCCCGCGAGTGTAGCGCAGGGCAGGTTCGGGCGCCCTGCGCCTTTGTCCGCTTCGCCTGCAGGGTTGAGCCAAAAAAGATGCCGACGCGATGGGAGGCATCGGCGCCGGCATCGGCTTTTGCGGTATCTGCCGCAAAAGGAGACTCAAAACAGATTGCGGGCTCAGGCGGCCACGACGGGCGTCTCGGCGTGCTCGTTCCAGCCCAGCGCGGCCAGCGTGTGGCGCCACCCATTCGTGACGTGCCATGGCTGGCGCGGCATGTGGCCATCAGTCGCTTCGACTGCCAGTGCCACGGGGCCGAGGGCTTTCGGGTCTACCGAGACGACGATTTCTTCACCGCGCTTCACGGCAACGCTGCCGCCTGCGTGCAGCCATTCGTCGCCGGCTTTGTTCTCATCCATGACGGAGATCCGCGAACCGATGCGCTTGCCTTCACTTGGCGCGCTGCGGGTGTTCGAGGCCGCAGCCCGCTATGAGAGCTTCTCTCGCGCGGCGACGGAGCTGTTCGTCACGCACGGCGCAGTCAGCCACCAGATGCGCACGCTGGAAGACGAACTGGGCGTGCCGCTGTTCGAGCGACGCGGCAAGCGCGTGGTCCTCACGCACGCAGGCCGCGCCTATGCCGATCGCGTGCGAGACGCGCTCGACCAGATCGCCCAGGCCACGCATCAACTGCGCGCCGGCAATCGTGACAACCGTCTGGCCATCAGCACGATGCCGTCATTCGCGGCGCGGTGGCTGACGCCACACATCGGTACCTTCATCGAGCGGCATCCGGAACTGGAAGTGGAGCTGTTCTCCAGTCCGGCGCTGGTCGACTTCGCACGCGAGGAGGTGGACGTGGCGCTGCGCATGGGCTCGGGCAACTATCCTGGCCTGTACGTGGAGAAGCTGCTCGATGATGTGTTCTTCCCGATCTGTAGCCCGTCGTTCAACGGTGGCCGATTGCCGCGCACCGTTGAGGAGATGGCCGGCATGACCCTGCTGCGCAGCGAAGGCGAAGACTGGAAGCCGTGGTTTGATGCGGCGGGCTTTCCCGGATTTGTGGAGCAGCGCGGCGGATTGATGTTCCAGGATTCGTCCCTGCTGCTCCAGGCGGCTGCGGCGGGGCAGGGCATTGCGCTGATCCGCCCGACACTGGGGTTCAACGACCTGTTGACCGGTCGCGTGGTGCGCCTGTTTGAGACGACCATTCCGTGCCCCTGGAACTACTACTTCGTTTGCCCGCACAGCGCCCTGCAGACCCCGAAGATGCAGGCGTTTCGCACGTGGCTGCTGCCCGAGATCGCGGCATTCAAGCTCAAGCTGGAGGGGCTCATGAATGACAACACGGCCTGCCTTGGGCACGTGGCCAAGGGCTAGCGCTGCGGGGTCGACACCAAGCAAAACGCCCCGGCTCGACCGGGGCGTTCTTCCTTGCAGAGGTGTGCGTTACAGCACAATCTTGACCATCGGATGGCTGGTCAGCGCCTGGTACAGCGCGTCGAGTTGCTCGCGGCTGGTCGCGCGCACGATGACGGTCAGGCCGAGGTAATTGCCACCCGACGACGGGCGTCGTTCCAGGCGCCCTTCATGAAACGCCGGATCGTGCTGTCGGACCACCTCGATGATGGTTTCGACAAAGGCGTCATGAGATTTCCCCATCACCTTGATGGGGAAATCGCTCGGATATTCAATCAGAGATTGTTCGGGCGGGATGTGGCCCGGCGGGGTCATGTGCGAAGAAGTCATGTCGATCTAGTTGGAGACGATTACTTCTTTTTAAACCACAACTTGACTGCGTCGATCGTCCGGCCAACGAACCCAGCCTCGGGCACGGCCTCGAGTGCCACCGCCGGGAATTCCGACACCACGGTCGAGCCGTCCATCACCTTGACCGTGCCCAGCTGCTGACCCTGCGCGATCGGGGCGATCAGCGGGTCCTTGCGCTCGAGCACCGGCTTCAGGCGGCTGCCTGCGCCCTTGGGCACGGTAATCCATTTGTCCTCCAGCACGCCCAGCTTCACGCTCTTGGCCTGGCCCTTGTACACGTCGGGCGTCTGCAGCGCCTCCTTGGCCTGATACAGGCGCACCGTGTCAAAGAACTGGTAGCCGTAGTTCAGGACTTTCAGGCTTTCCTGCGTGCGGATCTGGTCGCTCTTGGTGCCGATGATGACGGACAACAATCGGCGGCTCGCGCCCGGGACATCCGGCAGCGGACGGTTGGCCGATGTGACGAGACAGTACCCGGCAGACTTGGTATGGCCGGTCTTGCCGCCGTCGACAGTCGGGTCCAGCCACAGCAGGCGGTTGCGGTTGGGCTGCTTGATGTTGTTATAGGTGAATTCCTTCTCAGAGTAGAACTTGTAGTCCTGCGGAAAATTCTTGATCAGCGCCGCCGTCAGGATCGAGAGATCACGTGCGGTGGAGTAGTGGTTCGGATCCGGCAGGCCGGCAGCGTTGGCGAAGTGCGTGTTCTTCATGCCCAGGCGCTCGGCTTCGCGGTTCATCAGCATGACGAAGTTGGACTCGGTGCCGCCCACGGCTTCTGCCAGCACGAGTGCCGCGTCGTTGCCCGATTGCACGATCAGGCCCTGCGTCAGATCCCGGACCGAAACGGGTTTGCCCGGTTGCAGGAACATGCGCGACTCGTCCGTCTTGACAGCACGCACGGTCTCGGTGGGCGTGATCATCTGGTCGTACTTGAGCTTGCCATCGCGCACGGCTTCGAAGACCAGGTAGGCGGTCATCAGCTTGGTCAGCGAGGCGGGCTCGATGCGCTCGTCCATGTTGCCGCCGCCCAGGATCTGGCCGCTGGTCACGTCGGTCAGCATCCACGAGCGTGCGGCAACCTGCGGTGCGGGGACGGACTGCGCCGCGGCAGGCAATGCCGTGACCAGCACGGCGGCAGCAACGGCGGTGGCAGCGGCGGAATGGAAGGCGGATAGCGTGAAACGGGTCTGCATGTCGGGTCCTGCGGTCTGCTTGGGGGAGGGGGATCGACGATGCCTTGCACCGGGGGAGGCGCGGCATCTGAAAACTCAAAAGGTGCTGGTTACGGCCGTGGCGCCCACGCGCCGGTGATGAGCTGCTTGATCAGATGCAGCTTGCGGTGAAAGAAGTGATCGGCGCCCGGAATGACGATGACGGGCAGTTCCTGCGGCCGCGCCCAGTTCAGGACGTCGATAAGCGGCACGGTGTCGTCTTGCTCACCGTGGATGACGATGGTGTCGGCCGGTACCGGCGCGACGTCCCAGCGCGAGGTGGCTGTGCCAACCAGGGCGAGTCGCTCGGCGGGCGTGCCGGCCTCGGCGAGGCGGCGCGCCACCTGCGAGACGACGAAACTGCCGAATGAGAAACCGCCCAGCGCCAGCGGCAATGTGGCAACGTCGGGCGACCACCCGGTTTGCGTGCGCATCCAGGTCAGCACGGCCAGCATGTCGTCCTGTTCGCCGATACCGCTGTCGTGCGTGCCTTCCGTCTTGCCCACGCCGCGAAAATTCGGACGCACCGTCGCATAGCCGAGACCGACAAAGGTGCGTGCCAAGGTCTGTGCGACCTTGTTGTCCTTCGTGCCGCCAAACAGCGGATGCGGATGGCCGATCAACGCGAGGCCGCGCGGGGCGCCGTCCGGCAGGTCGATCGAGAGGTCGATCTGCCCGGCCGGGCCGGGGATCAGGCGTTCTTCGGTATGCACGTTCATGAAAAAGCGGATGCTGTCAGGCGGGCTCAGGCTGCGGCGGGACGGTCGACCATCAGGCGCTCGACCGGTTTGCCGTCGATCAGGTGGCTCTGGATGATTTCGTCGATGTCTTCCTTGTCGACGAAGGTGTACCAGACGGCCTCGGGGTAGACCACCATCACCGGACCGAGTTCGCAGCGGTCCAGGCAGCCGGCCTTGTTGATGCGCACGCGGCCTTCACCGTTGATGCCGAGTTCCTTGCAGCGCTTCTTGGCATATTCCTGCATGGCCTTGGCGCCAAAGTCGGCGCAGCAGCGCGAGCCGTCCTCGCGTTCGTTCAGGCAGAAGAAAACGTGGTGCTTGTAGTGGCTGCTCATGGGCGGATCGCGCGGGCTGAGGAAGCGGTGCGCTGACGGCTGGCGAAAGATCTCTCCGCGCCGCGCACACACGGGTTTTGCGTAACGAGCCGGCATTATACGGCCCCGGGACAACCGATTTACGCAGCAGGAGCGTATGGTGCTGCGCCGCAACATGCTTTCCGGATGTCCGGACGGTGCGCTGCGCGAATTCCGGGATTGACGACGGCCAAGGCGGGTGCCATGGTAGTCACACCGAGCTGGCACAAGGGTTGGCGGGCCGCTGATGCGGGGGCGGGAGACTGGCATGGCCCTTGCAATTCAGAGCGACCTGCTGCGGGCAACGCCGCGAGCATCGGCGCATCGAGGCAGGAGAGAGACCACATCAGGGCGGGTCGGACCGGGCGAGCAATCGAGCGCACGGCCGGTCTGTGACACTCGAGGAAGACATGAAAAAACCGTTCTACAAAATCCTGTACGTACAGGTGCTGGCCGCGATCGTCATCGGCGTGCTGCTGGGCCATTTCTCGCCCAAGCTTGCCGTGCAGATGAAGCCGCTGGGCGATGGCTTCATCCAGCTCATCAAGATGGTGATCGGGCCGATCATCTTCTGTACGGTCGTCTCCGGCATCGCCGGCATGCGCGACATGAAGAAGGTGGGCCGCGTGGGCGGCAAGGCGCTGCTCTACTTTGAAGTTGTCTCGACCTTCGCGCTGGTGATTGGCCTGGCGGCCGGCCACATCTTCAACCCGGGCGCGGGCTTCAACGTCGACGTCAACACGATCGACGCCAAGGCCGTGGCGCAGTACGCCGCCAAGGCTCACTCGGCCAGCACGGTCGACTTCCTGCTCAACATCATCCCGAGCACGGTGGTGGATGCGTTTGCCAAGGGCGACATCCTGCAGATCCTGCTGATCGCGCTGCTGTTTGGCGGTGCGCTCTCCGCCATGGGTGATCGCGCGCAGATGGTGACGGACTTCATTGACCAGATCGCGCACGTGTTCTTCCGCATCGTGCACATCATCACGCGCGTGGCCCCGATCGGCGCGTTCGGCGCAATGGCATTCACCATCGGCAAGTACGGCGTGGTGTCGCTGGTGCCGCTGCTCAAGCTGATCGGCACGTTCTACCTGACGGCGATCATCTTCGTGGTGGGGGTGCTGGGCATCATTGCGCGCTTGACCGGCTTCAGCATCTTCCGCTTCGTGGCCTACATCAAGGAAGAACTGCTGATCGTGCTGGGCACCAGCTCGTCGGAATCGGCGCTGCCGCACCTGATGGAGAAGATGGAGAAGCTCGGCTGTTCGAAGTCGGTGGTGGGCCTCGTTGTCCCGACCGGTTATTCGTTCAACCTGGACGGCACCAACATCTACATGACGATGGCGGTGATCTTCATCTCCCAGGCGCTGAACATCGAACTGACCTGGACGCAGCAGCTGACCATCCTGGCCGTCGCCATGCTCACGTCGAAGGGCGCTTCGGGCATTACCGGTGCGGGCTTCATCACGCTGGCCGCAACGCTGGCCGTGGTGCCGACGATTCCAGTGACGGGCATGGTGCTCATCCTGGGTATCGACCGCTTCATGAGCGAATGCCGCGCGCTGACCAACATCACCGGCAACGGTGTGGCCTGCGTGGTGATCTCGGCGTGGGAACGCGAACTCGATCGCAGCAAGCTGGCCCGCGTGATGTCGGGTAGCCGAAGCGAGAGCGTGCCGGCAACCCCGGCGGTCTGATCGAGCGGTGATGGCCGGCGCCTGCGGGCCCGGCTGCTCGAAAGCGTATGATTGCGGGGCCTGTCCTTCCAGACGGCCCCGCTTCTATTTGGGGATTCCCTTCGTGAAGCATCTGGGCGACATGCCCGCTGCGGGCGTGGCATCAGAAGGCAAGGCAGCCTCCTTCGCCGCCGATCTTCAGCCGATGTCCGATCCCGATTTCTCGTTTTCCAGCGCCTTCGGCTCGCGACGCGTGTTCTGGTGGCTGGTAGCGGCCGGGCTCGTAGCGCTGATGGCGGTGGTGTGCGCGACGACCTTCGTGCTGACGTGGAATCGCGGGCTGGCACAGGCGCAGCAGGCCGCGGGCGGGCGGGTCGACCGCTATGCCGCCAACCTCAAGAGCACGCTCGACCGCTACGAATACCTGCCGGCGCTCGTTGCCCTGCATCCGTTCATCCACGATCTGCTGGCCAACCCCACGCCTGCCAACGTCGACCGCGCCAACCGCTACCTGCGCGAGGTGAATGACCGCGCGCATGCCACCGCCACCTACGTGATCGCCCCGAGCGGGCGGGCGTTGGCTGCGTCCAACTACAACCAGCCTGACAGCTTTGTCGGTGCCGTGTACCTGTTCCGGCCGTACTTCCAACAGGCTGCCGCCGGACACGTCGGGCGCTTCTACGGTATCGGCATCACGCGCGAAGAGCCTGGCTATTACATCTCGCAGCCGGTCATGCAGAATGGGCGCGTGATCGGAGTGGCGGTCGTCAAGCTCAACCTTGAATGGTTCGGCCGCGCGAGCCAGGACGCGTCTGAACCCGTCATGGTGGCCGACGAGAATGGCGTAATCTTCCTATCGTCCGTCCCGGCGTGGCAGTACCGGACCGTAGAGCCGCTCACGCCAAGGCTGCAGGCCCAGCTCGAGGCCACACGTCAGTACTATCGCAAGCAGATCACGCCCCTGCCGCTGCAGCCGGAGGCGCCCGCCTTTCTGAGATTGACGGGTCGTCTGCCCGAGGGCGCGGAGCTGATACGCATCGGCGCGCGTGCAAATGCCACGCGCTATCTGCAGGTCTCGCGCGATCTGGCGGAGCCCGACTGGACGCTGATGTATCTCACCCCTGTCGATCCGGTAATGGGCGCCGCGCGCAGTGCCACTGTGGCGGCCGCGTTTGCCTTCGCGTTTGCCTGCCTGCTGCTGTTCTACTGGCGCCAACGCCGCCTGCGCATGATGGAAATGGTGCGCAGCCGCCGCCTGCTGGAGGCGGCCTACGACCAGCTGGAGCGCCGGGTGGAGGACCGCACGGCCGACCTGATGGCGACCAACGAGCAGCTTCAGCACGAAATCGTCGACCGCACGCGCGCTGAGGCCGAACTGCGCGCCACGCAGGACGAACTCGTACAGGCCAGCAAGCTGGCTGCGCTGGGCCAGATGGCTGCCGGTATCACACACGAGCTCAATCAGCCACTGGCCGCGCTGCGGACGTTTTCCGATAACACGCGCATCCTGCTGGATCGCGGCCAGCTCGGCGCGGCCACCGACAATCTGCAGGCCATTGCCGACCTGACCGAGCGGATGGGCAAGATCACCGCGCAGCTCAAGCTGTTCGCGGGCCGCTCCCGCCGCAAGCTGGTCGACGTGCAGGTGCGCGTGGCGCTCGATCACACGCTGGCACTGCTTCGGCCACGCCTGGGCGACGTGCGGCTGGAGTTGCGCTGGCGCATTCCCGAGGCAGACGCCATCGTTCGTGCGGACGAACTGAAGCTGGAGCAGGTGCTGATCAACCTGATCGGCAACGCACTGGACGCGATCCATTCCCATGACGGCGGACGCCCTGGCCGTATCGACATCAATATCGGTCCAGCCGAAGGCGCGCCGTCGCAATTGAGCATTGCCGTGCGCGACAACGGCCCGGGCATTCCGCCTGACGCCATGCCGCACCTGTTCGAGCCGTTCTTCACCACCAAGGAGATCGGCCAGGGCCTGGGGCTGGGGCTGGCGATTTCCACGAGCATCGCGCGTGATTTTGGCGGCTCGCTCTCGGCCGCCAACCTGCGGGACGGCGGGGCGCAGTTCACACTGACACTGGTACGCGCCGAGGTCACCTCGGCGGCGTGCTCCTGATTCTCCTAACGCATAGACGATCCATGTCCGAAGGCTTGAACGTTCTCTTTATCGAAGACGACCCGCCCGTGCGCCAAGCCACTGCACAGAGCCTCGAGCTGGCTGGCTTCAACGTGCTGGCGTTCGGCTCCGCGGAAGAGGCCATCGGCAAGATCGACGCCAATTTCCCCGGCGTGGTGGTGAGCGATCTGCGTTTGCCGGGCGCGAGCGGCCTCGATGTCCTTGCGCATTGCCAGTCGTTCGGCACTGGCATCCCCGTGGTGCTCGTCACCGGCCACGGCGACATCACCATGGCCGTACAGGCGATGCGCGATGGCGCCTTCGACTTTATCGAGAAGCCGTTTCCCGCCGAGCGCCTGACCGAAACGGTGCGCCGTGCTGTCGAGCGCCGTGCGTTGGAACTGGAGAACCGCGCGCTGCGCCGTGAGCTCGCCGGGCCCGCGGCCGGCACGCGCATCATCGGCCGCTCGCCGGCGATGGCGGCAGTCCGCGCGCTGATCGAAAATGTGGCCGCCACCGATGCGCCCGTGCTCATCAACGGCGAGACGGGCACCGGCAAGGAACTCGTCGCGCGAAGCTTGCACATGCTGTCCCCCCGGCATGACAAGCCCTTTATCGCGCTCAACTGTGGCGCGGTGCCGGAGCAGATTTTCGAGTCCGAGATGTTTGGCCACGAGGCCGGCGCGTTCACAGGGGCGGGCAAGCGGCGCATCGGCAAGCTGGAGCATGCATCGGGCGGAACGCTGTTCCTTGACGAGATCGAAAGCATGCCGATCGCGCTGCAAGTCAAGCTGCTGCGCGTGCTGCAGGAGGGCGTGCTGGAGCGCCTGGGTTCGAATGTCTCCGTGCGCATCGATGTGCGCATCGTTGCAGCAGCCAAGGGCGACATGGAGGCGCTGATCGATGCGGGGGGCTTCCGGCGCGATCTGTATTACCGCCTGAACGTTGTCATCATCGACCTGCCGCCCCTGCGCGAGCGCCGCGAAGACATCATTCCGCTGTTCGAGCACTTCCTGCTGGAAGCTGCCGTGCGCTACCAGCGTCCGCTGCCCATGCTGGCCGAGCGCCAGCGTCATGAGTTGATGCAATCGAGTTGGCCAGGCAATGTGCGCGAGTTGCGCAATGCAGCCGATCGCCTCGTGCTCGGGGTCGGCCGGATGCCTGTCATGCCCGATGTGTCTGAAGATGGCATGCCGCTCAAGGAGCGCGTCGAACGCTACGAACGCACGGTGATTGCCGAAACGCTCGCGCGCACGGGGGGCTCCGTGCACCAGGCGGCGGACATCCTGCAAGTCGGCCGGGCAACGCTGTACGACAAGATCAAGCGCTACGGGCTCTGATGCCTCGCACGCGCAAGACGCAAAAACGCCCGGACGTGCCGGGCGTTTTGTCTGGGTTGGCTGACAGACCGTTCAGGCCTGCTTGCCCAGCGTCTGCTGCAGCAGCGTATCGAACGACGCCCATTCGGGCTCGCCGACGTAGCGCTTGAGAATGCGCCCGTCGCGGTCGACCAGGAAGGTGGTGGGCGTAAGTTGAACGTCACCGAATGCCTTGGCGGCGGACCCATCGGCGTCCATCGCCACCTTGAAGGGCAACTGACGCGTCTGGCTGAAGTTCATCACATACATCGGCGCGTCGTAGCTCATTGCCACGGCCACGTACTCCAGACCCGCCCCCTTGTACTTGTTGTAGGTCTGGACCATGTTGGGCATTTCCTTGACGCACGTGGCGCAGCTCGTCGCCCAGAAATTGACCAGGTAGACCTTGCCTTTCAGATCCTGCGTGGAAAGCTTATGGCCATCGAGCAGCGTAAAGGTGGCGGTCGGCACATGCTGCGTCGGCGAAAACGCGCGCCAGCCAAACCAGCCCGCCGCGGCCAGCGCCAGCAGGATGACGGGCAACAGCCAACGGCGGCTGCCGGACGCGGCGGGCGCGGCAGCGGAAGAGGGCGTCAGGGTCGAGGCCATATCGGCAACGGTTCCGGAAACAAAAAATAGAGTTGTATTGTAGGCCCGCCAAGGCGAGTTCGCCGACCGACTGCGACATTCTGTCGACTGCGACGCTGAAATCACTTTCAAGCGGCGAGCGCCGCCTGGTACAGGGCCAGATCGGCGGTAGAGAAACAGCAGAACAGGATCTCGTCGAACCCGGCGCCGTGTTCGCGCACGGTGCGCAGCGCAATCGGCGTGGCCAGCTGTGGCGGAAAGCCATAAACGCCCGTGCTGAAGCACGGAAAGGCCACCGACCGAACGTCGTGCTGCCGAGCAAGCCGCAGGCTATTGCGGTAGCAGGCGGCCAGCAGCACCGCTTCCTCCTGCCCGCCGCCACGCCAGATCGGCCCCACGGTATGGATGACGTAGCGCGCCGGCAGGCGAAAGCCGGGCGTGAGTTTGGCTTCACCGGTGCGGCAGCCATGGAGTGCGCGGCAGGCTTCGAGCAGTTCAGGCCCGGCGGCACGGTGAATGGCGCCGTCCACCCCGTCGCCGCCAAGCAGCGAACTGTTGGCTGCGTTGACGATGGCATCGCAGTCGAGCGTGGTGATGTCGGCGCGCAGTGCGCGAAGGGAGGCGGTCGGGGGCGGCATGGAGCGCTCCTTCAATGAGGCGGCGGCTTCTGTCCGATAATAGCCGCTCGGCGAATGGGCAGAATGGCGCAACAAGACACGGGAGGCGGCGTGCAAGTCAGGAGAACGGCGGGTTGGTGGAGGGGCTTGGGCGCTGTGATGTGTGCGCTGCTGCTGGCCTGCTCGCCGAAGTACGACTGGCGCACGGTGCAGTCGAACGACGGTGCCTACATCGTCGACTACCCGGCCAAGCCCACGGCCGAGGCCAGGCCCGTCAACATCCATGGCCAGCGGCTGCCGATGACGCTGCAGGCAGCGAATATCGACGGCACGCTGTTCGCCGTCGGGGTGGTCGAACTGCCCGCCGATGACCCCGCTTGGCGGCAGCAGGCCGTGGATGCGCTGCGGATGGGGCTGTCGGCCAATCTGAAAGGCAGCGTGGCCGTGCGCGACATCGCCGTGAAGACCGCCGCGCAGCCGCCGTTGTCCCTGCCAGCGGTTGAGCTGATCGTGCAGGGGGCGGGCGGTGACGATCCCGCCCAGCGCCGTCTCACCGCACGCGTGGTGGCGACCGGCAGGCGCGCCTATGAGGCCATCGTGCTCGAATCGGGCGATGCCGCGCGCGATGGGCGCCAGCAGGAGCAGGTTGACCAGTTCCTCACCAGCTTTCACCCGTACTAGCGGCAAGCGCGCCTGCGGCTGTCGGTGCACAATCGACGCCTTCCGGTTTTCGTCAACACATCACGGGGAACCATCATGACGTTGCAGGTCTGGTTGGCCTTCTTTCTGGCCGCCTGGGTGATCGCCATTTCGCCGGGGTCGGGCGCAATCCTTTGCATGAGCCACGGGCTCACCCATGGGGTGCGCCGCACTTCGGTCACGATCGCCGGGCTGGAGCTTGGCATCGTCGTGATCCTGTTCATCGCGGGCGCGGGGCTGGGCGCGCTGCTGGTGGCCTCGGAGCATGCCTTTACGGCGATCAAGATCGTTGGGGCGCTCTACCTGATCTACCTTGGCATCGTCCAATGGCGTACGCCGATCCGGATCGGCAAGCCGGCGGAAGGTGCACCTGCAGCGGTCTCTGGCGGCGGAGCCCGCCGCCGCTTTCTCATCGGCCTGCTGACCAATCTGACCAACCCAAAGGGCATCCTGTTCATGGTGGCAGTGCTGCCGCAGTTCATTGATCCGGCCAAGCCGCTGTTGATGCAACTTGGCATCCTGGCCCTGACGATGGTATTCGTCGACCTGATCGTCATGCACGGTTATGCCCTGCTCGCCTCGCGCGCGCAGCGCATGTTCCGTAACCCGCGCGCGCTGCGCTGGCAGAGCCGGTTCTTTGGCGGCATGTTGATGAGCATTGGCGCCGCGCTGTTCTTTGTGAAGCGCCACGCATAAGGTCGTGGCGTCGACCGGCGGGTCAATCTGCGCCGGTCACTGCGCATCGCATGACTGATTCGGTCTTGGCAGCGCGCGGGCAACGCTCTTCTGCGGGCGATGCTGCCGGCAGGTTGGATCGTGGTGCGGCCCGGTTTTCCGCGGTGCCTCGCCGTCCTTAATCCGCCTTGACCCCACGCCGGTACTGAATGGCTTCGCCGACGTGTGCCGCGTCGACCGGGTCATCGCCTGCCAGGTCGGCGATCGTGCGAGCGAGCTTGAGCACACGCGCATAGGCGCGGGCTGACCACGAGAAGCGTGTCATGGCATGGCGCAGCAAGCCGTCGGCGGCATCGGTGCGGGCGCAATACCGGTCGATCTCGTGGCCGGTCAGCAGCGCATTGCGTTTGCCTTGCCGCGCGAGTTGTCGGTCATGGGCCGCGGCCACCCGCTCTGCGACGTTGCGGCTCGGTTCGCCGGGTGGCCCGTCGAGCAATTCTTCTTGCGAGGGCGTCGGCACCTCGATCTGGACGTCGATGCGGTCGAGCAGCGGCCCGGAGATGCGAGCCTGATAGCGCTCCACCTGGTCGGGCGTGCAGCGGCAAGCGCGCAGCGGGTGTCCGCGATAGCCGCATGGGCACGGATTCATCGCTGCGATCAGCTGGAAGCTGGCAGGGAAGTCGGTCTGGTGGGCCGCGCGCGAAATCGTGATATGCCCTGTCTCCAGGGGTTCGCGCAGGACTTCGAGCACGCGGCGTTCAAATTCGGGCAGCTCGTCGAGGAAGAGAACGCCCTGATGTGCCAGCGAGATCTCGCCTGGCCGGGGCGTGTTGCCACCCCCGACCATCGCCACGGCCGAGGCCGTGTGGTGCGGCGCGCGGAAGGGTCGCACCTTCCAGCGTCGCGCGTCGAAGCCACGCGTGGTCAGGCTTGTGACGGCGGCAGCGGAGAGCGCTTCGTCGTCGCTCATGTCGGGCAGCAGGCCAGGAAAGCGTTGTGCGAGCATCGACTTGCCGGTGCCCGGCGGGCCGATCATCAGCATCGAGTGGCCGCCAGCAGCCGCCACCTCGAGGGCGCGGCGGGCTTGCGGCTGGCCCCGCACATCGGCCAGGTCCGGATAGCGGATATCGGTGGCGACCGCGGCGGGCAGCGCGGGTGCGAGCTTGCGGTCCGGTGCGCTGAGGTGGTCGCACACTTGGATGAGGCTGCGCGCGGGTAGCACCTTGGTGCCGCTGACGAGCGCAGCTTCAGCGGCGTTCTCGGCGGGCAGCACGAATGCCCGGCCAAGGGGCGCTTCGCCATCAGCCGGGGCGGGGTGGCGCGACAGCGCATACGCCATCGCCAGGGCGCCGCGAATCGGGCGTAAATCCCCGGACAGCGACAACTCGCCGGCAAACTCGTGTGCGTCCAGATGCGTGTGGGGAATCTGGCGGCTCGCCGCCAGGATGCCCAGCGCAATGGCCAGGTCGAAGCGGCCCGATTCCTTGGGGAGGTCGGCCGGCGCAAGGTTGACGGTGATGCGCCGCGCCGGAAACTCAAACCGGCTGTTCTGGATGGCCGCGCGGACGCGGTCCTTGCTTTCTTTGACTTCGGTGTCCGGCAGGCCAACGATGGTGAATGACGGCAGCCCGTTCGCCAGGTGCACCTCTACCGACACGGCGGGTGCATCGATACCCGACAGCGCACGAGAACGCAGGACCGCGAGGCTCATCGCGCGGCCCTCTGGCCAAGACCGCGAGCGAGTCGGAGGGGGGGATATCGATGCATGGCGTGCCGGTCCTCAACGGTAGGAGAGCCCCCACTGTGCCAGCCGCGCGGCATCGTCACGCGCTTGCGCATCCAAATTTAACGATCGGGGCGAGGAAAAAGAAGACCGGAGCGCTGGGCTCCGGTTTCGCTGTCAGGGGTGTGATGGATCGCGTCGTCAATCAGGGGAACGCGGGCATCGCTGAATCCTCGCCGCTGAAGCGGCCTTCCGGATGCGTGTTCTGCAGCAGCGCGCGTATTTCCGACATGCGCGAGCGCGGCACGTCCACCATCAGCAGGATCTGCCCTTCCTCGACTGCCCGCTTGAAGGGTTTGAGGCGGCTGTTTGGCACCGAACTGCCGATCATGCTGGAGGCCCACGCACCGAACAGCGCGCCCACCAGGGTTGTGATGCCCACCATGCCCCATTGCGGGCCGTCGCCGATGATCGGGAACAGTGCGGCGACCACACCCGCCAGCACCCCCGCCCCGCCGCCGATCACCAACCCGTTCTGTGTCGCGTGAACGATGTCGGAGGTCTGCAGCAGGTTGGCCTCATGCAGGCCGGTGAGGTCGGCGCCCTGTCGGGCGACGAAGTGGATGTGGCGCTCGGTGACGCGCGCCAGCAGCAGGTCGTTCATCACGCGCCGGGCGCTGGCCACGTCTGGCAATAGAAAGTAGAGGCGATGCTGCATGATCTCGCTCCTCAAGCGTGTGTCTTGAGGACGTTCTAGATCAGTTCGCCACCCGCAACAAGGCGGTTCTCCTGTGCGCCGCAGCAGGGGTGCGGCTGCGGGCACAGCGGCAGGGCAGATGCGTGCCCGGTGCAACACCGGGCAACTGATTATTGCTCGTCCGGAGCAGCGGACTTCAGCTGCGCTTCCAGCGTTGCCACGCGCGTCTCCAGCTCTTCCAGGCGCGCGCGGGTGCGGGCAAGGACCTGCGACTGCACGTCGAATTCTTCGCGGGTGACGAGATCCAGCTTCGAAAATCCCTGAGTCATCATGGCGCGGACGTTCTTCTCGATGTCCGCAGCCGGCGAATTGCGCAGCGCCTCCGTGACGCGGTTCTGGAAGTCGGAAAAGAGATCGGTGGGTTTCATGATGGGCTCCGTGGGTCGTGCTGTTTGCGCCAAGCCGGTGCATGCACTGACTCTGTGCGCGGAATGTGCTGTGCCGTGGTGCGGGGCAGTGCGCGGGACGCGCGTTTTCCGTGCCGCAGACGTGGATGGTACCGGCAGAGCGCTCAAAACGGCACAAATCGTGGCAATTCGCGCTGCGATGCGGCAAAACGCCTGTTTTCCAAACGGGGACAGAATGCACGCTGAACCCTCTGTCCGTCGGCCATCGCGTGCCGCACGGAACTGAAATCACTCTATCACATGGTTTCTATCGGGGCAGGGTCGGCACGTGCCGGGCATCTGTGGATCGGCCTGCAGCAACCCGTGGCGGGCCGCATGGGCCACGCTGGTCGATCCGTCCCCAATTTCATTCCCCTGTCATGGCGAGGGCGTGTCGACGCGCCGGTCCATGGGTGCCGCCAACGCGGGCGTTTTGACATGGCATGACAGTTGCAGAACACGAGCGACTTTTTTTCCACGCTCTGTTGCGACTTTCTAAAGGGGGAGAGCCGTTATGAAGAAGTTTGCTTATGCAGCCAGTGTTCTGTTGCTGACCGGTGTCGCTGCCGGGGTTTGTCAATCCGCCGCAGCCCAGACCGCACCGGCGGCGGATGCGCCCGCCGCAGCTCCGGCCCCGGCGCCTGCTCTGACCGCCAACGTTACGTTGGCAAGCCAGTACCGTTACCGCGGGATCATGCAGACGAACAACAAGCCAGCCATCCAGGGCGGCTTTGATTACGCCATTCCTGGCGGCGTCCTGCCCGAAGGCTTCTATATCGGTAACTGGAACTCGTCCATCAGCTGGCTCAGCGATTCCAACTCGAACGTCTCCGCGCCGATCGAGATGGATTTTTACGGCGGCTACAAGACCGAGATCGTCAAGGACGTACCCATCGACGTGGGCGTGCTGCAGTACTACTACCCGGGCAGCTATCCCGACGGCTTCACGCGCCCGCACACCACGGAAGGGTATGCCCAGATCGGCTATGGCCCGGTCACGTTCAAGTACTCGCACGCGTTCTCGAACCTGTTCGGCACGCCCGATTCGCATCACAGCCAGTACTTCGACCTGTCGGGCAACTTCGATACGGGCTTCTGGGGCCTGACGCTGAATCTTCATGTCGGCTACCAGCAGGTGCCGCATCAGGCCGTGCGCGCCTCGTACGCCGACTGGAAGGTTGGGTTGACGAAGGACTTCGGCAGCGGCTGGACGGCATCGCTGGCCTACATCGACACCAACGCTTCGCGCGCGTTCTATACCAACACGCGTGGCAACTACATGGGTAAGGCTACGGCCTTGCTGGCGATCACCAAGACTTTCTAAAAACGATGCGTGGCGGCGCCTCCGGGCGCTGCCGTCCGAGGAGGAATCCAGCATGAAACTCATCATGGCCATCATCAAGCCATTCAAGCTCGACGAGGTCCGGGAGGCCTTGTCCGAAGTGGGTGTGTCGGGTATCACCGTCACCGAGGTCAAGGGCTTCGGCCGCCAGAAGGGGCACACGGAGCTCTACCGCGGCGCAGAGTACATCGTCGACTTCCTGCCTAAAGTGAAGATCGAAGTGGCCGTGCCGGACGACGTGGTCGAACGCGCGGTCGAAGCCATCGAGAAATCTGCGCGCACCGGCAAGATCGGCGACGGGAAGATCTTCGTGGCCGATGTCGAGCAGGTCATCCGCATCCGCACCGGCGAGACCGGCGGCGACGCCCTGTAAGCCCCAATCTGCCAAGGAAGAGGTCAAAACATGAAAACCTGGTTCACACGATTCCTGACGGCGGGGGCCGTCGTTGCGGCGCTCGCGGGCGCCGTGATGTCGGCGCCGGCCATCGCGCAGGACAAGCCCGCTGCCGAAGCCTCCGCATCGGCCGCCGCCCCAGCGGCTGCGGCGTCCGAGGCGGCAGCCGCCCCGGCAGCCGCTGCCGCTGCCGCAGCACCTGCCGCCGCCCCGGCGCCAGCCGCTGCCACGCCTGTGCCCAACAAGGGCGACACGGCGTGGCTGCTCATCTCCACAGCCTTCGTCATCCTGATGACGTTGCCGGGCCTGGCGTTGTTCTATGGCGGCCTGGTACGCAAGAAGAACATGCTCTCGGTGCTGATGCAGTGCATGGGCATCTTCTCGCTGATCATCATCCTGTGGGCCGTCTACGGCTACAGCTTCGCCTTTACCGAAGGCAACGCCTTCATCGGCGGACTGGACCGGCTGTTCCTGAAGGGCATGACGCCGGATTCGGTGGCCGCCACCTTCAGCAAGGGCGTGGTGGTGCCGGAATACGCGTACTTCGCCTTCCAGGGCGCGTTTGCGGCGATTACCTGCGCGCTGATCATCGGCGCCTTCGCCGAGCGCGCAAAGTTCTCTGCCGTGCTGCTGTTCGTGGTGCTGTGGTTCACCTTCAGCTACCTGCCGATCGCGCACATGGTCTGGTTCTGGCCGGGTCCGGACGGCTTCACGGATGCCAAGGCGGCCGAGTTGATGACGGCCAAGTCGGGCTGGCTGTTCCAGAAGGGCGCGCTGGACTTTGCCGGCGGTACCGTGGTGCACATCAACGCCGCCGTCGCGGGCCTGGTGGGTGCCTTCCTGTTCGGCAAGCGTATCGGCTTTGGCCGTGAGGCGCTCAAGCCGCACAGCCTGACGCTGACCATGGTCGGTGCCTCGCTGCTGTGGTTCGGCTGGTTCGGCTTCAACGCGGGTTCGGCCCTGGAAGCCAACGGCAGCGCCGCGCTGGCCTTCGTCAACACGCTGCTGGCGACCGCCGCTGCCGTGCTGTCGTGGAGCTTCGGCGAGTGGATCGGCAAGAGCAAGCCGTCGATGCTGGGTGCCGCGTCGGGTGCCGTGGCCGGCCTCGTGGCCATCACGCCGGCAGCCGGCTTCGTCGGCCCCATGGGCTCGATCGCCCTGGGCATCATCGCCGGCTTGCTGTGCCTGTGGGGTGTGACGGGCCTCAAGCGCATGCTCGGCATGGACGATACGCTGGACGTGTTTGGCGTGCACGGCGTGGGCGGTATCCTCGGCGCGCTGCTGACGGGCGTGTTTGCCGCACCGAGCCTCGGCGGCACCGGCATCTACGACTACGTCGCCAACAAGGTGGCCGATGATTATTCGATCGCCGGACAACTGTGGATCCAGTTCCAGGGCGTACTGACCACGGTCATCTGGTCGAGTGTCGTAGCCTTCATTTCGTACAAGATCGTCGATGCGATCGTCGGGCTGCGCGTGCCGGAGGAAGAGGAGCGCGAGGGCTTGGACATCACGTCCCACGGCGAAACCGCCTACGAAGACTGATCGTTCCCCTGAGTCAGCAAAAGACCCGGCCGCATGCCGGGTCTTTTCATTGGCGCACCCTTGAGCCTTCAAGTCTTAATTCCGATCTTAAAAACCTTCAATTGCCTGTCTTTATGCGGACGCTTACATTCCAGTCGTGGTTTCCTCCACCTGCAGAACGCTCCCCGTATCTGTCAGGCTATTCCCCAAGCGCGGCAGCCCCGCGCTTTTTTTTATCCGCAGTTTTTGTGCGAATCGGTGCATCGCCGCACACATCTCCTTCTCCGCCCTTGCGAAATCGGCCAGCGACCGCATATCGATAGCCCGCTGTCGTCTGCAAGCTATTGCCTGTTCCTCTACAATCGGACCGGGCGATAAATAACATCAATAGGAAGGGTATGGTTCCGCACTTGATCACCGCGCTGAACGGGCCGCTGCTGGAGCTCGAGCAGAAGATTCTTGACGCCACGCCCGCAATCGAACGGTGGTTCCGCCTCGAATGGCAGGAGCACACACCGCCGTTCTACTGTTCGGTGGACCTGCGCAACGCCGGTTTCAAGCTGGCGCCGGTCGACACGAATCTCTTCCCCGGGGGCTTCAACAATCTCGCCCCCGAGATGTTGCCGCTGGCCGTGCAGGCCGCAATGGCCGCCATCGAGAAGATCTGCCCGGACGCGAAGAATCTGCTGCTGATTCCCGAGCGCCACACGCGCAACATGTTCTATCTGCAGAACGTGGCGCGGCTGTCGCAGATCATGCGCCAGGCGGGTTTGAATGTGCGCCTCGGATCGCTTTCAGAGGACATCACGGAACCGACGCCAATTGACCTGCCTGACGGTCAGCGCTTGGTTGTCGAACCGATCAAGCGGATCGGGACCAAGGGCCGCCGGGTTGGCATGGACGACTTCGATCCGTGCTCGATCCTGTTGAACAACGATCTGTCGGCGGGTGTCCCCCCCATCCTCGAGAACATCCACGAGCAATACTTGCTGCCGCCGCTGCACGCCGGGTGGTCGCAGCGTCGCAAGACCAATCACTTCGCGGCATACGACGAAGTGGCCAAGAAGTTCGCCAAGCTGATCGACATTGATCCGTGGATGGTCAACCCGTACTTCACCAAGTGCAAGGGCCTGGATTTCCACGAGCGCACCGGCGAGGAAGAGCTCGCGCATGCAGTGGAGACCGTGCTCAAGAAGACCGCCAAGAAGTACAAGGAATATGGCGTGACCGAAACCCCGTACGTGGTCGTCAAGGCGGATGCCGGCACCTACGGCATGGGCGTGATGACGGTGCGCGATCCTTCCGAGGTCAAGGGCCTGAACCGGAAGGAGCGCAACAAGATGAGCGTGGTCAAGGAGGGGCTGGAGGTCTCCGAGGTGATCGTGCAGGAAGGTGTGCACACCTTCGAGAAGATCAACGAAGCCGTGGCCGAGCCGGTCGTCTACATGATCGATCGCTACGTGGTGGGCGGCTTCTACCGGGTTCACACCGGCCGCGGCATCGATGAAAATCTGAATGCGCCGGGCATGCATTTCGTGCCACTGCCGTTCGCGTCGAATTCGCTGCCGGACAGCCACGCCAAGCCGGGCGCCGGCGAGCCAAACCGTTTCTACATGTATGGCGTGGTGGCGCGCCTGGCCTTGCTGGCCGCGTCGCTCGAGCTCGAGAAGACCGACCCGAACCCGCTGATCTGATCGCCGTACCACGCTGCTGACGGAGCCGCCATGCGCATCCTGTTCATCGTCGATCCGCTGTCGACGTTCAAGATTTACAAGGATTCCACGTTTGCGATGATGCGCGAGGCGGCTGCGCGCGGCTACGCGATCTACACCTGCCTGCAATCGGAACTCGCCCTGGCGGGCAATGTGGTGGAAACCGTCGCCACGCCCATCGCGCTGACCGGCAATGAGGACGGGTACGACTGGTACCGAGCCGGCGATCCGCGCCTGCTGCCGCTCACGGGCTTCGACGCCGTGCTGATGCGCAAGGACCCGCCGTTCGACATGGAATATGTCACCAGCACGTGGCTGCTGGAGATCGCCGAGCGGCAGGGCGCGCGCATCTTCAACAAGCCCCAGGCGATTCGTGATCACTCCGAGAAGCTGGCCATCGCGCAATTTCGCGAGTTCACCGCGCCGACCATTGTGTCGCGTGATGCCCGTCGCCTGCGCGATTTCCACGCCGAGCAGGGCGACGTCATCTTCAAGCCGCTCGACGGCATGGGCGGCACGGGCATCTTCCGTGTAGGGCCGGATGGCCTGAACCTCGGCGCCGTGATCGAAACGCTGACCAACAACGGCGCGCGCACGATCATGGCTCAGCAGTACATTCCCGCCATTCGGGACGGCGACAAACGCATCCTCCTGATTGGCGGTTCCCCTGTCCCGCACGCTCTGGCCCGCGTGCCGATGGCCGGTGAGGTTCGCGGCAACCTGGCAGCGGGTGGCACCGGCCGCGCACAGCCGCTGTCGGAGCGTGATCAGGTGATTGCAAACGCACTCGCGCCGGTCCTGTGGCAGCGCGGCTTGCTGCTGGTCGGGCTGGACGTCATCGGCGACTACCTGACCGAAGTGAACGTCACCAGCCCGACCTGCTTCCAGGAAATCACGCAGCAGACCGGCTTCAATGTGGCGGGGATGTTCATCGATGCGCTGGAGCGCGCCGTCGGCAAGACGAGCGTGCTGGGGCGGAAGCCCGCCTAGCAGGAACGCGCAGCCCCCCCTCCTGCGGATGTCCTCCGCTCGGGGGAGTCTCGCCTTATCCGCGGCGTGTGGCGCAAACGGCCCTGATACAATCGGTTCTACACTGATTCGCTTTTCGATCATGGCAGGGATTCTGATCATCGCGCATGCGCCGCTGGCGAGCGCATTGCGCGATTGTGCTGCACACGTGTATTGCGGCCAGCCTGAACGGCTGGATGCGATCGACGTCCTGCCCGATGTTGACCCAGCTGCCGTGCTGGCCCAGGCGCGCGCCAAGCTCGCCGAGCTTGTCGAGGGCAACGGCGCGCTGGTGCTCACCGATATCTTCGGGGCGACGCCCGCAAACATCGCGTCGCGCCTGGCCGATCCCGGCCGTGTGCGCGTGCTGGCCGGCGTGAATCTGCCGATGCTGGTGCGTGCCATCTGCTACCGCACCGAAAAGCTGGACCAGCTTGCAGCCAAGGCGTTGGCCGGCGGCTCGCAGGGCGTACTGCAGGTCGGCTCGACAGCCGTTCAGAACCAGGTTGCCAACCATCCGGACAAATATGCTGCAGAGGGATATCACCATCATCAATAAGCTCGGCTTGCATGCCCGAGCCTCGGCCAAACTCACGCAGCTCGCCAGCAAGTTCGACAGCCACATCAAGATGTCGCGCAACGGCCGCCAGGTCGATGCCAAGAGCATCATGGGGGTGATGATGTTGGCCGCCGGCATCGGCTCAACCGTCACGCTGGAGATCGACGGCCCCGACGAGCAGGACGCCATGGATGGCCTGGTTGCCCTCATCAATGACCGCTTCGGTGAAGGCGAGTAACGCCTGAGCCCACCGCCGTTTTCAGCCAGCGCCTTTTATGCCCTTCACCCTGCACGGCATCCCGGTTTCACGTGGTATTGCCATCGGCCGCGCGCACATGCTGGCACGTGCGGCGCTGGACGTGTCGCACTACCTGGTCGACGAGGACAAGCTCGACGCCGAGGTCGAGCGCTTGCGCAAAGCCCGCGCTGCTGTGCGCGCCGAGCTGGCCGGGCTCAAGCGTGATCTGCCCGTCGACGCCCCGGAAGAGATGGGCGCTTTTCTCGACGTGCATGCGATGATTCTCGATGATCCGCTGCTGTCGCAGGTCCCCGAGACCCTCATCCGCCAGCGCCGCTACAACGCCGAGTGGGCGTTGACCACCCAGCTCGAGGAGTTGATCCGCCAGTTTGGTGAAATCGAGGATGAATACCTGCGCGAGCGCAAGGCGGATATCGAACAGGTTGTCGAACGCATCCTGAAGGTGCTGGCCGGTGCGCCGGCGTTGGCCCCTGCACCGGTGGCCGTCGGCTGCGACCCGGACGCCGGCATGATCGTCGTTGCGCATGACATTGCGCCCGCCGATATGCTGCAGTTCCGTGACCAGACCTTCGCCGGTTTTGTGACGGATCTGGGCGGACGCACGTCGCACACCGCCATCGTCGCGCGCAGTCTCGACATTCCAGCAGCGGTTGGCGTGCATAACGCGAGCACGTTGATCCGCCAGGACGACATCATCATCATCGATGGCGATAACGGTATCGTGATTGTCGATCCGAACGCCGCCATCCTCGAGGAATACCGCCATCGCCGCAGCGAAAGCGAGCTGCAGAAGAAGCGCCTCGAGCGCCTGCGCCACACGCCGACCGTCACCCTCGACGGCACGCAGATTGATCTGCTGGCCAATATCGAGATGCCCGAGGATGCGGCGGCTGCCGTGAAGGCTGGCGCAGTCGGCGTTGGCTTGTTCCGCTCGGAGTTTCTCTTCATGAACCGGCGCGGCGCGCTGCCGGATGAGGACGAGCAGTTCCGCGCGTACCGCACTGCGGTCGAATCGATGATGGGTCTGCCGGTCACCATCCGGACCATCGACATCGGCGCGGACAAGCCGCTCGATATCCGCGACGACGTGTTCGAAACCGCGCCGAACCCGGCGCTCGGGCTGCGCGCCATCCGCTGGTCGCTGTCGGAGCCGGCGATGTTCCTCACGCAATTGCGCGCGCTGCTGCGCGCCTCGGCCTTCGGGCCCGTGAAGATTCTCGTGCCGATGCTTGCGCACGCCCGCGAGATTGATCAGACGCTTGAGCTGCTCGCGCGCGCCAAGGCGTCGCTCGATGAAGACGGGCTGGCCTACGACCCAGGCATCAAGGTCGGCGCCATGATCGAAATTCCGGCCGCCGTGCTGATCCTGCCCGTATTTCTGCGCCGCATGGATTTCTTCTCCATCGGCACCAACGACCTGATCCAGTACACGCTCGCCATCGACCGCGCCGACAACGCGGTGGCGCATCTGTACGACCCGCTGCATCCGGCCGTGCTGCAGTTGATTGCACGCACCATTCGCGAAGGGCTCCAGGCTGGCAAGCCGGTGTCGGTATGCGGCGAAATGGCCGGTGATGCAACCATGACACGCCTGCTCATCGGCATGGGGCTGACCGAGTTTTCGATGCATCCGTCGCAACTGCTGCGGGTCAAGCAGGAGATTCTGCGGGCGGACCGCCCGCGGCTGATGCGAGAGGTCGATCGTCTGCTGCACGCTTGTGAACCGGCTGACATCCAGGACGCTCTCGGCGCGCTCGCCCGCGCGTAATCTGCGTACGCCTTGCACGCCGGCCGTTGCGTCGGCGCATCGCTAGGCTACCCCGCGCGGTCGACCTAAGTGATTGAAGTTGCACGTCTTTCTAGGGAAGGACGGCTCGTCGGCACCCGCATGCCCCTTCCCCCAATATGGTGTCGAACAAGAATTGTTCTCATTACCATTCTCTGTTATTCTGATCTGGCAGCGCGTTCTGAGCGTTGCTGGAGGAATGCCGTGTACGTGTGCATCTGCAATCAAGTGACCGACCGCGAAATCCATGGCGCCGCCCGCCTGGGTGTGTCCACGCTGGATGAGCTCGCCGAGACGCTGGGCGTCGGCACGTGCTGCGGGCAATGTCGGGACTGCGCCAGGCAGGTGCTCGCCGAGGCCGTGAGTTGCATCCCTGTCGACCACGTGTTGGGCCACGCCGGCACGCATGCCATAATCGAGCGTCGCGACGAGCCCGTTGCCAACGACCAAGCCGTCTCGGCCAGCGTCTTGGCTGCCTGACCCTTCCCGTCCCCCTTTCTTGATCGCCGCGATTTGCCGCCCGGACCTGCGGTCCTGATGGCAGAGGTCGCTCGGTCAGGTCCAGGGCTCGCCTTGAACGGACGCGTGCGTGCGTCCCTTACCAGCAGGAGCCCCGAGAATGAAAGGCGATAAGAAGGTCATCCAGTATCTGAACGCCCAGCTCAAAAACGAGCTGACCGCCATCAACCAGTATTTCCTCCACGCGCGCATGTATGGCCATTGGGGACTCAAGCGCATTGGGGACCACGAGTACAAGGAGTCCATCGGCGAGATGAAGCACGCCGACAGACTGATCGAGCGCATCCTGATGCTCGATGGCCTGCCCAACCTGCAAGACCTCGGTAAGCTCTTCATCGGCCAGGACACCAAGGAGATCATCGAATGCGATCTCAAGCTCGAGCGCGCTGCGCACGGTACGGTGGTTGAGGGCATCGCTTACTGTGAATCGGTCAAGGATTATGTCAGCCGCGAAATCCTCGTCGATATCCTGGACGACACCGAAGAGCATATCGACTGGCTGGAGACACAGCTGGAGCTGATCGACAAGGTCGGTATCCAGAACTATCTGCAATCGCAGATGGAGCCCGCGGGCGAGTGAGCCTGTCAGCCGGTAAAAAAGAAGGAGGCCTCGGCCTCCTTTTTTGTTGTGGTGGTTCGCCGTATTCAGTGGGCGTCGCCGCAAACCGGGCACGTTGCCTGACGCGCCACGCGCATCGTCGTCCATTCCATCGACAAACCGTCCAGCATCAGCAGGCGTCCGGTGAGCGAACGTCCGATACCGGCAATCAGTTTGAGCGCCTCCGCAGCCTGCACCGTGCCGACCATGCCGACGAGCGGTGAGAAGACGCCCATCGTCGCACACGCCACATCGGGCACGGCCTCATCCGGCGGAAACAGGCAGGCGTAGCACGGGCCGCCAGCCCTGGTGTCGAACACGCTGATCTGTCCGTCGAAGCGGATCGCCGCGCCCGATACCAGCGGCACGCCCGCGCGTACGCAGGCACGATTGGCAGCCTGGCGCGTCGGGAAGTTGTCCGAGCAATCCAGCACGACGCTGACATCCTGAAGCAGTGCGCCGAAGTCGTCGGCATTGAGCCGGTGCTGCAGGGCGTTGACGCGGACGTCTGGGTTCAGCCGCGCGATCGCCGCCTGCGCCGATTCGACCTTCGGGCGTCCAACCGACGCTGTCGTATGCAGGATCTGGCGCTGCAGGTTGGTAAGGTCCACCGTGTCGTCGTCGACGATGGTGAGCGTACCGACACCCGCCGCCGCCAGGTAGGGCAGGGCAGCTGCGCCCAGCCCCCCCGCGCCGATGACCAGCGCGTGCGCGTCCAGCAGGCGTGTCTGCCCCTCGATGCCGATTTCGTCGAGCAGGATATGGCGCGAATAGCGCAACAGTTGTTCGTCGTTCATGGGGGGGTGCAATGAAAAAGGCCGTGCAAAGCACGGCCTCGTAAGTTTGCCAGTCTTGGCCGATGTGTGGATCAGCGGGCGCCAGTCGGCTCAGGCACGGGCTGCACACCGCTGGCCGGGCCTGCCGGCGCCTTCGGTGTGGCCGGTTCGGAAGCCGGCGCGGCCTTGCCCTTGGGGAGCTTGGCGGGCGCGCTTGACGACTTGGCCGCCGACGACTTCACGGCTTTGTCAGGCACCGCCGCTGCCGCGGTCTCCAGCACCGATTTCGACCGCTTGACCGGCAGACCCTTCAGGTCGGCAATGGCCTGCTGCAGCATGAAGTCGTCGGTCGAGCCGAATTCGATGGGCTTCTTGTTGCGTTCCTTTTCCCGCTGTTCCGGCGTCTTCTTGGCGTTTTCTTCTTCCAGGCGGCGCAGTTCTTCGATGCGGCGCTTTTCGCGCTCGTTCATCTCTGCGACTTCCGATTCCTGCTTGTTATGCAGGTGGCGCTCGGTGTCGATTTCGCGAGTGATCAGCGCGTCATCCGGGTCACCGTCCGGATTTTGGTCAACCGGGATATCCGGCCGGATACCCTTGGCCTGGATCGACTTGCCCGACGGCGTGTAGTAGTAGGCGATCGTCAGCTTGATGCCGGTATCGTTGGACAGCGGCCGCACCGTCTGCACCGAGCCCTTGCCGAAGGTCGTCTTGCCCATCGTCTTGGCACGGTGATGGTCTTGCAGCGCGCCGGCCACGATTTCCGATGCGGACGCGGTATAGGCGTTGGTCAGCACGATGATCGGCACCGTCTTGAATTCCGGATCCAGGCCGACGAGCGGGTCGGAGTCGAAGTTGCTCAAGCGGTAGTTGGCGAACGTCGCCTTGTAGGTGCGCTTGGCGTCCGGCACCTGGCCGTTGGTCGAGACCACCGTGACGTCAGGCGGCAGGAAGGCGGCCGCCACGCCCACCGCAGCTTGCAGGACGCCGCCGCCGTTGTTGCGCAGATCGAGGATCAGCCCCTTCAGATGGCCGTCCTGATGCGCCAGGTCGTTCAGCTTCTTGGCCAGATCCGGAACGGTGCGTTCCTGGAAGCTGGTGATCCGAACCCAGGCGAGGTCGTCACCGAGCATCTTTGCCTTGACCGACTGCACCTGGATCTCGGCGCGCGTGATCGTCACGGGGAACGTACGCTCTTCCTTCTTGCGATAGATGGTGAGCGTGACCTTGGTTCCGGGCGCGCCGCGCATGCGCTTGACGGCTTGCTCCAGCGGCATGCCCCGCACGGGCTTGTCGTCGATGCGGGTGATCAGGTCGCCGGGCTGCACGCCGGCGCGGAAGGCTGGGGTGTCCTCAATCGGGTTGATGACCTTGACCAGGCCATCCTCCTGAGAAATCTCGATGCCCAGACCGGCGAAGCGGCCCTGGGTGCCTTCCTGCAGTTCCTGGAAGTCTTTCTTGTCGAGATACGCCGAGTGGGGATCAAGGCTGGCGACCATGCCCTTGATGGCTTCGGTGAGGAGCTTGTCGTCGTCCACCGGCTCGACGTATTCGCGCTTGATCTGACCAAAGATGTCGGCCATCAGGCGGAGCTTTTCCAGCGGTAGCGGCCCTACCGTCGCGTTCTGCGCGGTGGCGGAGAGCTGGAGCGTCGCCAGAACCCCGGTAACGAGGCCAATGGCGATCAAGCTGATGTTCTTGAGCGAAGTTCGCATGTGTCGAGGGCAGACGTGGAAACGGTAGATAAACTTGACCCGGGATAGCTCGCGCACATCCCGGGTAACAGGCTTCGACAGTATAAAGGTGTTGGAGTGCCCAGCGCCTCGTTACGGCTTATTTCGACTTGCCCTGGCTGGCCACTGCCGCAAGCGACGCGGCAATCGCATCCTGATCGCCCAGGTAGTAATGGCGGATCGGCTTGAGGTTGGCGTCCAGTTCATACACCAGCGGCGTGCCATTCGGAATGTTCAAGCCGACGATGTCAGCGTCCGAAATGCCGTCCAGGTACTTCACCAAGGCGCGGATGCTGTTGCCGTGCGCGGCAATTACAACACGCTTGCCGCTCCGGATGGCGGGGGCAATCGACTCGTCCCACAGCGGCAACACGCGCGCGACGGTGTCCTTGAGGCATTCGCTCAGAGGCACCTGTTCGCGCGTCAGGCCCGCGTAGCGCGGATTGCCGAAGACGTCGTTCGTGGCGCCGGGCTCGAGGGCGGGCGGCGGCGTATCGTAGCTGCGACGCCAGATCAGGACCTGCTCGTCGCCATATTGCGCGGCGGTTTCGGCCTTGTTCAGGCCCGACAGCGCGCCGTAGTGGCGCTCGTTCAGGCGCCATTCGTTGCGTGTCGGGATCCACATCAGATCCATTTCATCCTGCACGTGCCACAGCGTGCGGATCGCGCGCTTGAGCACCGAGGTGTAGGCCAGGTCGAACGTAAAGCCGGCCTCGCGCAGCAGGCGGCCGCCTTGCCGGGCCTGGGCGATGCCCGTGTCGGTCAGGTCGACGTCGACCCAGCCAGTAAAGCGGTTCTCCAGGTTCCACGTTGATTCGCCGTGGCGGATAAGGACGAGCTTATGCATGACTGCCATGATGAGAAGTGAGAAAAACTGCGTGCCGGGCCTGCGCCGATGTGTGGAGGCTTTATCGTGTGGCCGTCGAAACCGACTATTTTATAATGCCGCCGGCGCGAGGCGCCCGAACCGTTCGGATGACGCCAGCCCGACTCCTCCAGGAAACCGATACCGTGAAGTTCTTCGCCGATTACAACAACCTTGCACTGCTTGCCGTCGCTATCGTTTCGGGCGGGCTGCTGGTCTGGTCGTCCGTCCAGCGCCGCATTGCGGGCGGCGGTGGCGCCAAGCTGAGCGCCTCCGCGGCAACCCAGCTCATCAACCGCCGCAATGCCATCGTGGTGGACGTGCGTGAAAGCGGCGAATACGCCGCCGGTCATTTGCCGCAAGCCAAGCATGCACCGCTTGGTGAACTGGAAGGCAAGGCCGGCAGCCTTGCAAAGAATAAAGAGACCCCCATCATCCTCGTGTGCCAGACCGGCCAGCGTGCCGGGCGGGCTCAAGCGGTCCTGAAGCGGGCCGGTTACAGTGAGGTCTATTCGCTCGAAGGTGGATTGGCCGCCTGGCAGCAGGCCGGTCTTCCGGTCGTCAAATAAGACAGCGAGGATTGATGTATGGCGCACGTGGTCATGTACAGCACCACCGTCTGCCCTTATTGCGTGGCAGCGGAAAAACTCCTGAAGCAGCGCGGTGTCGAGCAGATTGAAAAGATCCTGATCGACCGCGAACCCGGCAAGCGCGAAGAGATGATGACGCGTACCAACCGCCGTACCGTGCCGCAAATCTATATCGACGATCGCCACATCGGCGGCTTCGACGATCTGTCGGCACTGGATCGTGAAGGTGGGCTGGTGCCCCTGCTCGCCGTCTGATTTCGCGGCAGGGCACTCCATGAAAACGCCCGGCTTCGACCGGGCGTTGGACTTTTGGGCCGACTCGCGTGGTGGGCCCGATTGCGTCATGTACCATACGCGTTTCGCGCGCCGGGCAGGTTCCGCAGCGCACCGATCACACCCCTATTTCCAAGGCGAGTCATGAGCGACCAGCAACAGCAGCAACCGGGCCAGGACGGCCAGCCATTCTTCAACATTCAGCGCGTCTACCTGAAGGATCTGTCGCTGGAGCAGCCGAACTCGCCGCACATCTTCCTCGAGCAAGAGCAGCCGACGGTGGAAGTGCAGGTGGACGTCTCCGCCTCGCAACTGGCCGAAGGCGTGTTTGAAGTGACCGTCATCGGCACGGTGACGACCAAGGTGCAAGAGAAGGTTGCGTTCCTGGTGGAAGCCAAGCAAGCGGGCATCTTCGATATCCGCAATGTGCCGGCCGAGCAGATGGACCCGCTGCTGGGCATCGCCTGCCCGACCATCGTGTACCCGTACCTGCGCTCGAACATTGCCGACACCATCGGTCGCGCCGGGTTCCAGCCGATCCACTTGGCCGAGATCAACTTCCAGGCACTGTACGAGCAGCGCCTGGCAGCCGCCATGGAGCAGGCACAGGCCGCAGGCGGTAGCGGTCTGGTGATGCCGGACGGCTCGAAGGCGACCCATTAAGCACGAGGCGCCCTGCGCCAGAAGCCCGCGCCGGCCACACGCTTGCGCGGGCATTTTTTCGTCTGATCGATAGTGAACAAGCGCATGCGAATTTCCGTTCTGGGCGCCGGCGCCTGGGGTACCGCCCTGGCCAGCCATGCCGCGCAATCGCACGATGTCGTGCTGTGGGGCCGCGACGACAGTCTCGTCGCGCAGATGGCCGCCACACATGTCAATGCGACGTATCTGCCCGGCATTGCGCTGCAGGCGCCGCTGCGGTTCGATGCCAACCTGCAATCAGCGCTCGACCATGCCGCAGGAGACGATGCGCTCGCCGTCATTGCTTCGCCTGTCGCCGGGCTCGCGGATCTGACGCGTGCGATTGCGGCGCACAGCGGTGTGCGCAACGTGATCTGGCTGTGCAAGGGTTTCGATCCCGAGACTGGTGCGCTCCCGCACGCCATCGTCGCCGAGGTGCTGGCGCAGACCGGTCGCACCGACCTGGCCGTGGGCGTGCTTTCGGGCCCGAGCTTTGCCAAGGAGGTGGCGCAGGGGCTGCCGTGCGCGATGACGGTCGCTTCCACCAGTGAGGCGCTGTGCAAGCTCACCCAGCGCGCCTTTCACCATCACGCGATGCGCGTCTATGGGAGCGACGACCTTGTCGGCGTGGAGGTCGGTGGCGCGGTCAAGAATGTGCTGGCCATCGCGACGGGTGCGGCCGATGGCCTGGGACTCGGCCTGAATGCGCGCGCTGCGCTCGTCACGCGCGGTCTGGCGGAGATGACGCGCCTGGGGCTGGCGCTCGGCGGCCGTCCGGAAACGTTCATGGGTCTGACGGGCATGGGCGACCTGCTCCTCACCGCCACCGGTGATCTCTCGCGCAATCGCGCCGTGGGTATGCAGCTCGCCCAGGGCCGGACGCTGGATGACATCCTGCGCAGCCTCGGCCACGTTGCCGAGGGCGTGCGCTGCGCTCGGGCTGTTGCTGCGTTGGCGCGCGCAAGGGGCGTCGACATGCCCATCACCTTTACGGTGTGCGAAGTCCTGTTCGAGGGCCTCGCGCCGGCGCGTGCGGTTGAGCGCCTGCTGCAGCGCGACGCCAAGTCGGAGTCGGCCCGCTAGGACAAGTGGTCCGGCTGGAGGCGGGCGGCATCCGGCTCAGGCGCCGCCTGCGAACCCGTGTTGCCGCCAGGCTTCAAAGACCACGACCGCCACGGTATTCGACAGATTCAGGCTGCGGTTGTTGGGCCGCATCGGCAGGCGGATGCGTTGCGACGGCGGAAAGGATTCGCGGCGCGCTTCCGAGAGGCCACGGGTTTCCGAGCCGAACACAAACCAGTCGCCCGGCTGGAACGCCAGGCTCGCGAACGGTGTCGAGCCACGCGTGGTCAGTGCGAACATGCGTGCCGCATCCGGTTGCGCGTCGCGCAGAAACGCCTCCCAGTCGGCGTGCACGCGCATCGTTGCGTACTCGTGATAGTCAAGACCGGCGCGTCGCATGCGGGCATCTTCGAGCGGAAAGCCCAGGGGTTCGATCAGGTGCAACTGTGCGCCGGTGTTTGCGCACAGGCGGATCACATTGCCGGTGTTCGGCGGGATTTCGGGCTCGACGAGGACGACGTTGAACATGATGGCGGCAAGAGAGCTTGGGCGGCGAGCTTATCCAGATTGCAAAGGGTTGTCATCCCGCCACAGCCTTCCGGCAAGCCTGCGACACAATGCCGCATAAGCATGCAGTCAGGGCGTACGCAAGGCGACCACATTGGTGACGCATGCCGCGCCCGCGCGCTTGAGTTGCGTGGCGATTTCACCGAGCGTGGATCCCGTGGTCATGACATCGTCGACGACCCCGATGTGCTGCCCCGCCACGCGTGCCGGGTCTGTTACTTCAAAGGCGCCGCGCAGATTGGCCAAGCGTTCCGCCCGGTCCAGCGTGACTTGCGCTGGATTGTCGCGTACCCGGCGTAGCCCGTCTGCATGTGCAGGAATGCCAAGCCGCTTGCTCAAGCGGCGGGTGATCTCCCACGCCTGGTTATAACCGCGCGAGCGCAGGCGGGCTGCCGAGAGCGGCACAGGCAGGAGCAGGTCCGGCATGCGGCCAGGCGCGGCGACGAGCACGTCGCTCAAGCGCGCTGCCAGCCAGCTCGCAAGCGGCAATTCGGCCCGAAACTTCAATCCCGTGATGAGATGGTCCAGAGGCCAGGTGTAGTCGGCGATGACGACCGTAGTGTCGTAATCTGGCGCGCCGGCCAGGCATGTCGGGCAATGCCGGGCGCGCAGACGCGCTTCGAGGGGGGTGGCGCACTGCACGCAGCGGCGCCGATGCAGCAGAGGGGCGAGGTCCTCCGTACAGCCTGCGCACACCAGCTCTTGTTGTACCGCGCCGCACAGCGCACAGGCACACGGGAGCAGATGCCGCAGACGGGCGTGAAGCCACGCATTCAACCGGGAGTGGGGCATGGAAAAAGCCACTATCCAAGCCGGTTTCCAGCACTGGCGCCATCAGACAACGCCCAAAACAACCGGCCGGTATACTTGCGAGCCGCAGCTCCCGCCCTGTCTTGCTGATGTCCGATCCCATCCTCACCCGTCCTGCCGCTTTGCGGCGCGCCTTCGATCGTCGCGCCAAGCGCTTTGCCGACGTGGATTTCCTGCTGCGCGAAGTGGGGGCTCGGATGCAGGACCGGCTCTCCTACATCAAGATGGCGCCAGGGCGTGCGCTAGACATCGGCTGCGGCCTGGGGCAAGGGCTGGCGGTGCTGCGAGCCCAGTACCCGGACGCGCAGATCTGCGGTGTGGACTGGTCGGCCGCCATGCTGGCGCGGGCGCGGCAACTTGATCCGCAGCGAACCGATGCCGGCTGGCTTGGCCGGCTGCTCAAGAAACGGCCCGTGTTCGACTTCGTTCAGGCCGATTTTCGTGCCCTGCCGTTTGCCAGCGCCTCGTTTGACCTGCTGTGGTCGAACCTTGCGCTGCATTGGGACCCCGCCCCGCACGCGATCTTCCCGGAATGGCACCGTATTACGGCCGAGGGCGGTTTGCTGATGTTCAGCCTGTTCGGTCCCGACACCCTGCGCGAACTGCGCAGTGCACTGGCGGGTATCGACGGGGACGTTCACACGCTGCGCTTCGTCGACATGCACGACATTGGCGACATGCTGGTCCATGGCCGCTGGTCCACGCCCGTGATGGACATGGAACAGCTCACCATCACTTACGAGTCGCCGCAGGCGCTGCTGGCCGACGTCCACCTGCTGGGCGGCATGGCCGGCCTCACGGATGACGATGGCCGGAATCTGGCCGGCGCGGGCCTGCACACGCCGCGCTGGCGCCAGCGGCTATTCGACGCGCTTGACGCACAGCGCAACGCCGACGGTGTGATTCCACTGACCTTCGAAGTCGTCTACGGCCATGCCTGGAAGCTGGCACCCAGTCCGCGTCAGGCGCTGGACGAGCACGGCCGCGCCATGATTCCGGTTGATCAGATCGGACGCAAACCGCGCGCCTGAGGCGCATTTCGGCCCGGCAACGGCATCGGCGCCACCTTGTCAAGCCGGGACTTGCATAAAGGCGCTTCACCTTGTTTGGGGTCAATGGCCGTGCCTATAATGCGCCAGTTTGTCGCAGCAGTCCCCCAAAGGCCTTTCCCGTTTTTTGCCACGGGCGAACCGACCGGGTATGCATCCGAGGCAGGAGTGGTTCTATGCAGGACATTGGAATCGCGCTCCAGCCAGCATGCGGCGCCTCCACCATCCCGGAATCGCCGCGGAAGAACTGGCTCTTGAAGCGAAACTGTTCGCTTTCACCCCGCCAGGTCGGCTGGTTCTACCTCTCGATTGTCATTCTCTCGTTCGCGATCGCTACATTCTTTACGTGGCAGGGCGCGTGGTTTGTGCTGCCTTTCTCCGGACTCGAGGTGGCATGCCTGGGCTGGGCGTTGCTGTACCATGCCCGGCATGCCTCCGATTACGAGCACATCCGGCTGGACGCGGACAGGTTGGTGGTGGAACAGGTCTCTGCAGGCCGGAAGGCATGCCACGAGTTCAACGCACGATGGGTACGCGTTGAACTGAAGGGACCGCTGCGGGAGCAGGTCGCGCTGTGTTCGAGCGGCCGCGTCGTTCGGATAGGACGGTATCTCGATCCTGCCGGGCGGCGGCGGCTCGCAGACGAGCTTTCCCGGTGTTTGGGACTTGGGTCGCCACCCCATGTTCCGTGAGTCTCGCGCCGGGGCAGAGTGGAATCTGTAAATTGTGGGACAACGAAAAATGAAAATGTTGAATAAGACATTGGCAAGTTTGCTGGCGGCAGGTTCCCTCCTCGCCCTCAGTCAAACGGCCCTGGCAGTGGAAGACATGCCGGGCGGCCCCGCAGTGCGCCAACTCAATCTCGCGCCCCCGGTCACCAAGATCGCCGCCGAGATCCACTGGCTGCACTGGATGATGCTGATCATCTGCATCGTGATCTTCATCGGCGTGTTCGGGGTGATGTTCTACTCCATTTTCAAGCACCGTAAGTCAGTCGGTCACAAGCCCGCGACATTCCACGAAAGCACCACGGTTGAAATCATCTGGACCATCGTGCCGTTCCTGATCGTGATCGGGATGGCACTGCCGGCCACCAAGGCCGTGGTCGCAATGAAGGACACCACCAACTCCGACCTCACCATCAAGGCCACCGGCTACCAGTGGAAGTGGGGTTACGACTATCTGAAGGGCGAAGGCGAGGGCATTTCGTTCCTCTCTACGCTGACGACCCCCCGCGACCAGATCAACAATCAGGCGCCGAAGAGCAATACCTATCTGATCGAGGTCGACAACGAACTGGTCGTGCCGGTCAATCGCAAGGTGCGTATCGTCACGACTGCCAACGACGTGATCCACTCGTGGATGATTCCGGCATTCGGCGTGAAGCAGGATGCGATTCCGGGCTTCGTGCGGGACACCTGGTTCAAGGCCGAAAAGGTCGGCGTGTACCGAGGTCAGTGCGCAGAGCTTTGCGGCAAGGAGCACGCGTTCATGCCGATCGTTGTGCGCGTACTGTCCCAGGACGATTACACCAAATGGGTCGACGGCAAGAAGAAGGAAATGGCCGCCAAGGCGGACGACCCTAACAAGACCTACACGCTGGAAGAACTCAAGTCGCGCGGCGAGAAGGTCTACACCTCGAATTGCGCGGTCTGCCACCAGCCTAACGGCAAGGGCGGTGGTCCGTTCCCGGCGCTTGACGGCTCGAAGATTGCCAATGGCCCGCTGGCTGACCACGTCAACATTGTGCTGCACGGCAAGAACGCGATGCCGCCCTGGGCTTCGGCACTCAACGATGTGGAAATCGCCTCCGTCATCACGTACGAGCGCAATCACTGGGGCAACCACACGGGTGACCTGCTGCAGCCGACGCAGGTAAAGGATGCGCGTGGCGGCAAGATGCCCGAAGGCGGTGGCGCCAAGACGGCGGCCGCTGAATCCACTGGCAAGGTAACCGCCCAACAAGCCAATGCGGCCCAAGACCGCACCGCTGGCTGATTGATCGTCTGCGTGACGAAACGAATCCAAGGAGTTCTGCGATGAGCACCGCTGTTACGCACCCGCAAGATCACGCGCACGGTCATGGAGACGACCATGCGCACGACCACCCGCATGGCTGGCGCCGTTGGCTGTTTGCGACCAACCACAAGGACATTGGTACGCTGTACCTGCTGTTCTCTTTCACGATGCTGCTCTCGGGCGGTACGTTGGCCTTGTTGATCCGCCTCGAGCTGTTCCAGCCGGGTCTGCAGTTCTTCCGTCCCGAGCTGTTCAACCAGTTCACGACGATGCACGGCCTGATCATGGTGTTCGGCGCGATCATGCCGGCCTTCGTGGGCTTTGCGAACTGGATGATCCCGCTGCAGGTTGGCGCGTCCGACATGGCGTTCGCGCGGATGAACAACTTCAGCTTCTGGCTGCTGCCGCCTGCTGCAATGCTTCTCGTGGGCTCGTTCTTCGCACCGGGTGGCGCCACGGCTGCCGGCTGGACGCTCTACGCGCCGCTGTCGGTGCAGATGGGCCCGGGCATGGACATGGCGATCTTCGCGATCCACATCATGGGTGCATCGTCGATCATGGGCGCGATCAACATCATCGTGACCATCCTGAACATGCGCGCGCCCGGCATGACGCTGATGAAGATGCCGATGTTCTGCTGGACGTGGCTGATCACGGCGTACCTGCTGATTGCCGTCATGCCGGTGCTGGCAGGGGCGATCACCATGGTGCTGACCGACCGCCACTTCGGCACGAGCTTCTTCTCGGCTGCCGGCGGTGGTGACCCGGTGATGTACCAGCATATCTTCTGGTTCTTCGGGCACCCCGAGGTGTACATCATGATCTTGCCGGCGTTCGGCATCATCAGCCAGATCGTGCCGGCCTTCGCGCGCAAGCCGCTGTTTGGCTACAGCTCGATGGTGTATGCCACGGCTTCCATCGCCATCCTGTCGTTCATCGTGTGGGCCCACCACATGTTCACGACCGGCATGCCCGTGACCGGCCAGCTGTTCTTCATGTACGCAACGATGCTGATCGCGGTTCCGACCGGCGTGAAGATCTTCAACTGGGTGGCCACCATGTGGCGCGGCTCGATGACGTTCGAGACGCCCATGCTGTTCGCCATCGGCTTCATCTTCGTGTTTACGGTGGGCGGCTTCACGGGTCTGATCCTGGCCGTGGCCCCGATCGACATCCAGCTGCAGGACACGTATTACGTGGTGGCGCACTTCCACTACGTGCTGGTGGCCGGTTCGCTGTTCGCGCTGTTCGCAGGCTTCTACTACTGGGGTCCGAAGTGGTCGGGCTACATGTACAGCGAGACGCGCGGCAAGATCCACTTCTGGGGATCGATGATCACCTTCAACCTCACGTTCTTCCCGATGCACTTCCTGGGCCTGGCTGGCATGCCGCGCCGCTATGCCGACTACCCGCAGCAGTTCGCCGACTTCAACGCCGTGGCGTCGATCGGTGCGCTGGGCTTCGGCCTGATGCAGGTGTATTTCTTCTTCTTCGTGGTGCTGCCGTCGTACCGCGGTGGCGAGAAGGCCGCCGACAAGCCGTGGGATGGCGCTGAAGGCCTGGAGTGGACCGTGCCGTCGCCGGCGCCGTTCCACACCTTCGAAGAACCGCCCCAAGTCAAGTAATGCAGGGGTCGCGAGGCCGGTCATCCCCGGCCTCGCGCACTGCCGGACAACGATGTCGAATCCAGACAAAAACCCGACGCCCGAGCAACGTGCCGCGAATCGCCGCCTGGGATTCATCCTCGCGACCATCGCGTTGGTTTTCTTTCTGGGTGTGATTTTCAAACGCGTGGCGTTCGGCGGCTAGCTAGGTATGCCGCGCGTCGATCGCTAAACCGAGACCGTATATGAGCCAGACGCCAGCCGGGCCGAACACGACACAAGACGGCCGCGACGAGCAGGCTGCCGAGCGCGGCCTGAACCGGTCCATGCTCGGCAAGCTGGCCGTTGTGGTCGTGTTGATGTTCGGTTTCGGCTACGCAATGGTGCCGCTCTACAAGAAGATTTGCGAAGTCACGAACATCAACGTGCTGAATACGCGTGATGAGGACGGCGGCGCTTTGCGGAACACGCAGGTCGACAAGACGCGCACGATCACGGTGGAATTCGATTCGAACAGCCAGGGGCCGTTCCGCTTCCGCCCGGTGAAGAACAGCATGGACGTGCACCCCGGCGAGATCAACCAGATCGTCTACGAGGTGGTGAATAAGGAAGGGCGTACGGTGCAAGCGCAAGCCATTCCCAGTTACGCCCCCAAGCAGGCGACCGAGTTCTTCAAGAAGATCGAGTGCTTCTGCTTCAAGCAACAGACCCTGACGGCCAACGAATCGCGCGAAATGCCGGTGGTGTTTGTGATTGATCCGGATCTCCCCAAGGACGTGAAGACCATCACCTTGTCCTACACTTTCTTTGAAATCCACGCGCCGTCGTCCATTGCGCCGACGATGCCGGGCAAAGGAACGTGAGGACATGGACGAACTGAAAGACGCGACCAAGCGACGCGCGTCGTTTGCACAGACGATGAAGGCGGTGTTCTGGTCTTTTTTCGGGGTGCGCAAAGGGCGCGATCATGATCGCGACATGGCGCAGTTGAACCCTGTGCACGTGATCATCGCGGGCATTCTGGCGGCGGTGTTGTTCATCGTCACGTTGTTGATGATCGTACGCGCGGTGGTGGGTTGAGGAGACGGCCTACGCAGGACGGGCCGGGCAACACCGAATGGATTCCTAAAAAAATAGAGCTGGAGAAAAAGAGATGAGTGCGAATCGAGCGAACGCTCCGTACTACTTCGTGCCCGGACCGTCGCGGCATCCGATTACGGCCAGCATTGGTCTATTGATCGTGCTGCTGAGCGCTGCGGCGTGGGTCAACGCGCAGCCGTGGGCACCGTGGACATTCCTGATCGGCCTGCTGTGGTTCCTCTTTGTGCTGCGTGCGTGGTTTGCCGATGCCATCTCCGAATCCGAGGGCGGCAAGTACGGTGAACGCGTGGATGCTTCGTTCCGCTGGTCGATGAGCTGGTTCATCTTCTCGGAAGTGATGTTCTTCGCGGCATTTTTCGGCGCGCTGTTCTATGCCCGCACCATTTCCTTGCCTTGGCTCGGCGATCTGAACAACAAGCTGTTGTGGCCCGACTTCAATGCCATGTGGCCCAACGCGGGTCCGGCGGGTACCGTGGCGCCGTTTACCACGATGGGCCCGTGGCCGATTCCGACCATCAACACTGCGCTGCTCCTGACGTCCGGCGTGACCCTCACATGGGCACACCACGCGCTGCGTGAAGGCAAGCGGGCTCAGGTGATCCAGGGCCTGCTGCTGACGATCTTGCTGGGCGTCACGTTCATGGGCTTCCAGGCGTTCGAGTACATCCACGCGTATCACGAACTGAACCTGAAGCTCACCTCGGGCATCTATGGTTCGACGTTCTTCCTGCTGACGGGCTTCCACGGTTTCCACGTGACGATGGGCGCGATCATGCTGTCCGTCGTGCTGGGCCGCGTCATCAAGGGCCACTTCACCGCCGAGCATCACTTCGCATTTGAAGGCGCCGCGTGGTATTGGCACTTCGTGGACGTCGTCTGGCTGGGTCTGTACGTCGTGGTGTACTGGCTCTAAGGTGGTCGATGCGGGGTGGCGTGTCTTGCGCCCCGCAGTTCCTCAAAAATGCCGCAGTCGGGACACCGCTGCGGCGTTTTCGCTTTCTGGCACGGCGAGTGGGCCGATGGCGTTGCCGCGGCTAAGGACCTGTGGGAATGCCCGTACTGTGTATCCACCCCAGCCGGTTCGCTACCAGGATGAAGATGAACAGCGCAATCGAAAAGCCGACGCGGAACATCAGCGAGCGAACGGTGCGATTGCTCTGCCCCTTGTCCCGCATGAGAAAAAACAGCGCGGAGGCAAGGCTGCCGAGGATCAGCAAAAATGCGATGGCAACGAAGATGCGCATGGAGGGTTGACGGGTTGGAAGTCGATGCTGTGCATTATCTCACTCGGGGTGCGCAATGAACGCGCGGGTGCCACTGCGCCAATGGTTTGCGCCCGTGCCGATGCTGGCGGGCATCGTTCTGATTGCGCTGACGTGTTCGCTGGGCCGCTGGCAGCTCTCCCGGGCGCATGAGCGCATCGACCAGCAGACACGCATCGAGGCGTTGCAGCATGCGCCGGCGCAGCGAATCACTGCACAGCCGGTGTCGGCTGATGCCGTGCTGTATCGGCCGGTGATCTTGCGTGGCACCTTCGACGTGGCCCACACGGTACTGCTCGACAATCGACCGCACACCACGCATGGCGTATCCCGCCCGGGGTTTGAGGTGCTGATTCCGCTGATACTGGAAGGAGCCGGAGCGCGTGCTGTGCTGATCAACCGGGGCTGGCTGCCGCGTGACCCGATGGACCGCACGCACATCGCGCCGTACGCCACGCCGGCGGGCGAAGTCCAGGTGGAAGGGATCGCTGTGCCACATGCGAGCCGCGTCTTCAGCCTGGGTCGCCATGACGGCGCAGATGAAGTCGGCCACCGACTTAGGCAGAATATCGACCTTGACGGCTTCTCGCGCGAAATCGGCATGCCGCTCCAGCCATTCGTGGTCGAGCAGCAATCCGACGCGCCGGACGGTCTGGCGCGGGATTGGCCTCGCGCAGACCTGGGTGCCGACCGCAATTACGGCTATGCATTCCAATGGTTTTCGATGGCGGTGGCGGTGCTCGCGTTGATGATCTTTTATAGTGTGCGGCGCTATCGGCACTTGAGCCGCGCGGCCACCTCCTCCGACGCGGCCTGAACAGGAAACACACGTTGCGGCTTAGTGCCGCAGATGAAAGTATTAAGGATCACATGTTGAATCAGGAATCCGCGCCCGGCACGCTTCAGGCTGCAGTCGACCCGCGCATCGACGCACGCACCCGCCGGGGTCGCTTGATGATGTTGTTCCTGCTGCTGGTCTGCGCGTCGCCGGTGATCGCGTCGTATCTGGCGTATTACGTCTTCACGCCAGCCGGCGGCAAGGCGGCGTATGGCTCGCTTGTCGATCCACAGCGCCCGATCCCCGCCGGTTTGATGGTGCAGGACGAGCACGGCGCCGAGGTGCCGCTCGCCAGCCTCAAGGGCAAGTGGCTGATGGTCTCGGTGGATGGCAGCGCCTGCGCCGACAACTGCGCGCGCAAGCTTTTCACGATGCGCCAGTTGCGCATCGGCCAGGGGCCGGACCGTGATCGTATCGTGCCCGTCTGGCTCGTGACGGACCGCGGGCAGATCGATTCCCGCCTGACCACTGCGTACAACGACGACTACGCTGCCGTGCGTTTCTTGCGCGCGCCCGACCTGCCGAAGGATTGGCTTGGCGATGGCAAGACACCCGCTGCCGACCACATTTTCCTGATTGATCCGCTCGGCAACCTGATGATGCAGTTTCCGAAAGACCCCGACCCGAAGAAGGTGCGCGGCGACCTCACGCGGCTGCTCAAGTACTCGCGCATCGGCTAAACCATGTTGCTGCAACTCGCCTCCATCGGCATCCTGATCGCGCTGATTCCGCTCTGCTACGTGCTGGTCAAGGGAGATCGAAACAAGTACCGCAAGCTGGTGTGGATCACGGCGTTTCTCACGCTTGACCTGATCATGTTCGGCAGCTTCACGCGGCTGACCGATTCGGGTCTTGGCTGCCCGGATTGGCCCGGCTGCTACGGTACGTCGAACCCGTTCCATGCCCGTGACGACATTCATGCTGCGCAGGTGGCCATGCCCAGCGGTCCCGTCACATGGATGAAGGCATGGATCGAGATGACGCATCGCTACCTTGCGCTCGCACTGGGTGTGCTGATCATCACGCTGGTCGTTCTGGCCTGGGTCAAGCGCAAGGAGCTGAAGCAATCGCCTTGGTACGCCACGGCTGTGCTGGCGTTGGTGTGCGTGCAGGGCGCGTTTGGCGCATGGACCGTCACGCTCAAGCTCCAGCCTGCGATTGTGGTGACACATCTGCTGCTCGGCATGTCGTTGCTGGCGTCGCTGATCTGGCTCGGCAGCAAGAATGACGCACCGCGCATGGTCGACAGCCGAGGGGCGTCGCTGCGCACCGCCGCGATCATCGGGCTGGCGTTGCTGGTCGCGCAGATCGCACTGGGTGGCTGGGTCAGCACCAACTATGCCGTGCTGGCGTGTACGGATTTCCCGTTGTGCAATGGGCAGTGGGTGCCCCCGATGGACTTCGCGCATGGCTTCACCTTCTGGCGGCAGCTCGGCAAGACGGCCAGCGGCGATTTCATTTCGCATGACGCGCTGGTGGCCATTCATTGGACGCATCGCGTCTTCGCTGTGGTCGTGCTGAGTTACCTTGCCTGGCTTGGTGCGCGCGCGCGGCGCATTGCCGGCATGGGCGGTGTCGCGACCGTACTGCTGCTTGTGCTGGCGGTGCAACTGGCGACGGGCCTGTCGAACATCGTGCTCGGCTGGCCCTTGTTGGCCGCGGTGGCGCACAACGGCGGGGCGGCGGTGCTGCTACTGCTGATGGTGCGTCTGCATTACCTCATCGGGCTTGCGCAGGCACGCGCACCGATACCTGCGGCGGTGGCCGCCGTCTGATCGAATTTCTATGAATACCGTGGCTTCTCCCTCGACCTCTACTCAACTCTCGGGCTGGCGACATACGGCGTCGCAGTATGCGGCGCTCACCAAGCCGCGCGTGACACAGCTCGCGGTCTTTTGCGCTGTGATCGGCATGTTCCTGGCGACGCCGGGCATGGTGCCGTGGTCGGTTCTCATTGGCGGCGCGGTCGGTATCTGGCTGTTTGCCGGTGCCGCATTTGCCGTCAACTGCCTGGTCGAGCGCAAGATCGACGCAATGATGCGCCGCACCGCATGGCGCCCGTCGGCCAGTGGCGAGCTCGGTACGCGGCAGATTCTGTTGTTCTCGTTCGTATTGGGCGGCGCAGGCATGTGGACGCTCCACGTGTTCGCCAACGACCTGACGATGTGGCTGACGTTCGCCACCTTCATCGGCTACGCGATCATCTACACGCTGCTACTCAAGCCCGCCACGCCGCAGAACATCGTGATCGGCGGCCTGTCAGGCGCGATGCCGCCGGCCCTGGGCTGGGCCGCGGTGGCCAACAGCGTGCCGGCCGAGGCGTGGATCCTCGTGCTGATCATCTTTACCTGGACGCCGCCGCATTTCTGGGCGCTCGCGCTGTACCGCCGCGCCGATTACGCCAAGTCCGGCCTGCCGATGCTGCCGATCACACATGGCGAGAAATACACGCTGCTGCACATCCTGCTGTATACGCTCATCCTGATCGCCGCGACGATCCTGCCGTTCGTGTACGGCATGAGCGGCTACATCTATCTGGCCACGGCGCTGGTGCTCGGCTTGGGTTTTCTGGCCTATGCATGGCGCATGTATCGCAACTATTCCGATGCGCTGGCACAGAAGACCTTCCGTTACTCGATCGTCTATCTGTCGATCCTGTTCGCAGCGCTGCTGGTGGACCATTACTTCAAGTTCGGCCCGGCGATGCCGCAGGTCGCGGCGCTCTGACACACGCGACCGGCCGCAGTCACGTGCGGCTGGCGATACCCTACAGCGGCCTGTCTTCAACACGATGACCATGCATTCTTTCCGACATTTCCGCACCGTCCTGCTGGCCGCGTTGGCCGCCGCCGTCCTGATGCTGGGCGGTTGCAGTGACAAGCCCGCCTTCAACAATCTCGACATCACCGGTTCGAAGAGTTTTGGCACCGATTTCTCACTGACTGACCACACCGGCAAACGCCGCACGCTTGAAGATTTTCGCGGCAAGGTCGTCGTGATGTTCTTCGGCTACACGCATTGTCCTGATGTCTGCCCGACCACGCTGGCCGAGCTGCGCGCCGTGATGGACACGCTCGGCAAGGATGCCGACCGCGTGCAGGTGCTGTTCGTGACCGTTGACCCTGAGCGTGATACGCAAGACCTGCTGGCCAAGTACGTGCCGGCATTCGACCCGCGCTTCATCGGTCTGCGGCCGGCCAACGAGGGCGAATTGCAGAAGGTCGCGAAGGACTTCAAGGTGTTCTACAGCAAGGTGCCGGGCAGCTCGCCCGACAACTACACGATGGACCATACGGCCGGCAGCTACATGTTCGATCCGAAGGGCAACCTGCGACTGTTCATCAAGCACGGTCAGGGCCCGGAGCCGATCGCGCACGACATCAAGCTGCTGCTCGATTGATCCGTACGGTAACCGTCCAAAGAAAAAGCCCGCCGATTGGCGGGCTTTCTCATTCGATGAGGGCAGCTTAAGCAAAAGCCTGCAACGCACCCTTCATCTTCTTCATCGCGGCCGCTTCGATCTGGCGGATGCGCTCGGCCGATACGCCAAACTCGTCTGCGAGTTCGTGCAGCGTGGCGCCGCCCGATCCGTCATCGTTCACGTTCAGCCACCGGGCCTCGATGATGCGGCGGCTGCGGTCATCCAGCTTGGCGAGGGCGGTTTCGATGCCTTCGCTTTGCATGCGATCCTGACCGCGCGATTCCAGCACGCGCGTCGGCTCGTTATGCGTGTCGGCCAGGTATGCGATCGGGGCGAAGGACTCCTCGCCATCGTCCATCTGGCCTTCGAGCGCAATGTCGCCGCCCGAGAGGCGCGTTTCCATCTCGCGGACCTCGGCGCCCTTGACGTTCAGTTCGGCCGCGACGGCGTCGATCTCGTCTGACGTGAAGGTCGCCTGCGCGTCCTGTTTGTGGCTGCGCAGGTTGAAGAACAGCTTGCGCTGGGCCTTGGTGGTCGCCACCTTGACCATGCGCCAGTTCTTCAGGATGTACTCATGCATCTCGGCCTTGATCCAGTGCATCGCGTACGAAACGAGCCGCACGCCCTGGTCCGGATCGAAGCGCTTGACGGCTTTCATCAGGCCGATGTTGCCTTCCTGGATCAGGTCGGCATGCGGCAGGCCGTAGCCGAGGTACTGGCGCGCGATCGACACGACCAGCCGCAGGTGCGAAAGCACGAGACGGCGTGCCGAATCGAGGTCGTCGTGGTCGCGGTAGTTGCGGGCGAGGCGCTGTTCTTCTTCGGCCGACAGCATCGGCACCCGATTGACGCTCTGGATATAAGCGTCGATGTTCCCCAGGTTGCCAGGGAACGCCAGGGCCCATCCGTTGCCGGACGGCTGGGTGGCGATAGCGGAAGTGGTGCTCACGGGAATGACTGCGTTCACTCAGGACTCCTGTCGAAATCCAGTGGAGATTTGAAAAAGCATCTTAGCACTCCAACTGGAAGAGTGCTAATAAGACCTTTTGGGTCGATTGATAGTTCCCGTAAATCGCATGTGATGAATCAATAGTGTGATGTTTGCGCCGCAACATTGCCGGCATCGCACCTCTTCATAGACCGCTCATTCGGGGATGCGTTCGCTGCTAGGCAGCCGTGTCGCGCCCGCGCGATTTGGCCCAGTAGAGCGCGCGGTCCGCCTCCCGTAGCGCCACGTCGGCATCGCGGATGTCGGGCCCAGGACACGACACGCCAATGCTCGCAGTCACGTGCAATACCGCTCCGCCCGGCAGGGTCATGGGCGAGCGAATGGCGTTGACGGCCTTCTGCGCGATGCGCAGCGCATCATCGGGCGCATCGATTGGATCGAGCAGAATGACGAATTCGTCACCCGCGAGTCGGGCGACGGTGTCCGTGCGGCGCATGGCGCGCTGCAGGCGCTGGGCGACCTCGACCAGCACAGCGTCGCCTGCGGCGTGGCCATAAGTGTCGTTGATGTGCTTGAAGTGATCGACATCCAGATACAAGACACCCATGGCCGCAGGCAGGCGCGCACGTCGCTCCAGCCCGGCGCGCAGGCGCTCATAGAGCTCGTAGCGGTTGGGCAGCCCGGTCAGGGCGTCGAAGCGCGCCATGCGCGAAAGTTCCATCTCGCTACGTTTGGCTTCAGTCACATCCTGCACAAAGGCATAGACGCCGCAGCGCCCCGCAGCGGTGTCCACATCCGAGGTGTCCGGAACGAGCTGGCCCCGCAGATAGCGCGTACGGTCGCGCGGGGCGTCGGGATGCGGTCTTTCATACCACGGGGCGTTGATCTCGAAGTCCACTGATTCGCCTGCCACCGCGCGTGCCAGATACGGTGCGAGTTGCTTGTAAGTATGTGGGGTGAAGATGTCCTCGGCATGCTGCCCACAGACCGCCTCTGGCGGGCGCTGCAGCCAGCGCGCATGCGTGGCGTTGCAGAACGTGAAGACGCCATCCGCGCTGATGTGGGAGACCAGCAGCGGTGCATTGTCGAGCACCAGCTTGAGCGCACGTTCGCTGCGCGCCAGGGCCCGTTCGGCGGTGGTGCGCGCGGTCAGGTCTTGCAGTACCGAGAAGTAGCCGCGCAGGGTGCCGCGATCGTCGTAATCCGGAAAGTAGTGGCCGCTCAGGTAGCGCGGCGAGCCGGTGCGCAGGGAGGTGATCTCGAACTGCACCGGATAGCCGGCCAGCACCTCGGTCATGTAGGGCAGCAGCGTGCGGTAATCCTCGGCGGTGTAGATGTCGCGCACGTGATGGCCGAGCATCTGGCCCTCCGTGCGGCCGAAGGCTTCAAGCAGGGTACGGCTGGCGAAGCGGAGGATTCCGTCGGGGTCGACGTAGCTGAGCTGCGCGGGCACGTTGTCGGCTACCAGGCGAAGTTGCTCGCGGCTGGCGCGCAGGGCATCCCGGCGTCGCTCGAGGCTCTTGTTGGCGGTGCGCAGCGCACGCTCGGACTCGGCCAGGCGGTTGGCGAAAGGCCGCACCATCAGCCGGATCACGAGCACGCTTCCGATCATCAGGCAGAGGATGAGTGCGGCCAGCCGCTCGAACTGCGCGCGCATGGGGGCATACAGCTCGGCACTGGCGATCTTGCTGATCAGCGCCAAGCCCGTATCCCCGATGGGGGTGTAGCTGAACGACGTTGGCATGCCGTGGATGTCCTGCCACTGGCCAAAGCCTGACTGGCCGGCCAGTGCAAGGCGCGACGGTAATGGCCGGTGGTCGAACGTGAGACGCGGCAACTCGAACACGGAGGTATCGAAGCGTTGCGGGTACGACATTGCGCGCCCGTGTGCGTCAAAGCCGGACATTGCCAACGTCTCGGTCAGTCCAGCGCCGCGTGCGCTGGCGTACCGGGCCGTCAGATGCGCGAGCGGCTGCTCCGTGACGAGCCAGCCGAGCGGCACGCCGTCCGCCACCACAGGGGTTTCGGTACGCATGGCGAACCCGCCTACCCATTGCAGTTGAGTCCGTTCCGACGCACGACCGATATGCAGCGTGACCGCCAGGTCGGGCTGCAGCGCTTGCGTCCCCAGGCTGACGATGCCTTCACCCTTCAGCGTACGCAGTTGCAGGTACGAAAACCCTTGTGCACGGTAGGCTTCCAGCGCGCTGGCGCCCCGCAGACGGCTCGCATTGTCATCGGGGTGGCGCAGGAGATCCTGGATGCGGCTGGCAGCGGCAATCAGCCGCGGGCGCTCAGCGCGCAGGGTCAGCACCTGGTTGAACTCCTCCGCGTAGGCAGACAGCGCGCGCGACCGTGTGTTGCCGAACAGCTTGCTGGCACTGTCGACCTGGATGATGAACGCGGTGATGGTGGCGCCGAGCCCCGCCAGCACCACGCAGCCGCCGGTGATCCACACGATGGTGTCTTCTGGCGACAGCCGCAAGCGTAACGCCCCGGGATGCCTCGCCAGCGCCACGCACAGCACGCCTCCACCCAGCAGCAGCGTGCAAGCGGCTGCCACATCGGGGGCACGCCACGTCAGCCAGGCCGGGTACAGGTACTCAAGCGCCATGGCCTGGCCGAGCAGATCTCCGGCACAGAGCAGCAGCGCTGCACCAACGAGCGCCCACAACCAGTGCGCGCGACGGGGTGTCTCCAGCGTCGGCACGCAATAGAGCGCCATCGCAGCCATTGCGAGCGCCAGCGCGTGGCTCGCATGCATGCCACCGATCCATCCTGTCAGCCAATGGTGATCCAGCCACACATGCACCTCAGGAAAGTCGAGCGCAACCGGCCAGTCGGTGATCCACTCCAGCAGGCTCAGCGTGCAGAGTGCTGCGGTAACGCCTCCCGCCGCGCGCGCGATCCGGTCCGGCCAATGTGCCGAGGGCCGCAGCGTACCGAGCGCCAGCGCGCTCAAGCCGGCGCCCAGCAACGCCCAGTCCAGGCCGGTGGCGAACACGCTCGGCAGCCGGTCACTGCCCAGCCTGACCGCCCAAGGCCAATGCCGCAGCCAGCCGGCCATGACAGTCAGCCCGAGGAGCGCGAGAAGGGAGCCGATGCCGCCAGCAGCGGCGGCAAGCGGGCGGCGAGAAACCATGCAGGTGATGTATCCGTCGGGCCGTCCGGGACGAACATGTCCCATCCGGAAGATCGGCGTAAAAGCGCGCCGCTTGAGCGTTTTGGGGCAGGTGTGCACGCAAAATTGCCATGTCGCGCGTGCGATGTGACGGATGCATCGTGGCATGCGATGCACCGCGCACCTCACGTGGCGTCACGCAACTTGGCTACACTGCCCGGATATCGTCGAACCGCTATCAGGAGCCGCCATGACCATCGTCGTCAGCAAAGACACCGAGGGACTCTTCCGCCACAGGATCACGTTTCCGGAAGGCGTCGTCTATGCCGATGTACCCAAACCGGCCGGCGAGGGCAGCGCCCCCGACCCGCATGCCTACTTCGACGCCGCCTTGGCAAGCTGCAAGGCCCTGACTGTCTCGCTCTATGCCCGCCAGCGCAAATACCCGCTGGAGTCGATCGACGTGGCGGTCGAGCATGACGGCAGCCAGGAGCGCCAGGGCCGCTACAAGCTGCGCACGGTTCTCACGCTGCATGGCGACCTGACCGACGAGCAGCGCGCTGACCTCCTTCGCGTGGCGGGCAAGTGCCCCGTCCACAAGCTGATGACCGAGGTCGAGATCAGCATCGATACCGAACTCGCCGAACGCACCTGAGCGGGATTCACGCCATGACTTCGATCCAGCACATCATCGGCCCCCACGTCCGCGACCTGGGTGGATTCTCCGTCAAGCGCGTGCTGCCCTCGGCGGCGCGCCAGACGGTCGGGCCGTTCATCTTCTTCGACCACATGGGCCCCGTCGATTTCGCCCCCGGCGAGGGGATCGACGTGCGCCCGCACCCGCACATCGGGCTGGCCACCGTCACGTATCTGTTCGACGGCAGCATGGTCCACCGCGACAGCCTCGGCAGCGTGCAGACCATCACGCCTGGCGACGTGAACTGGATGACGGCCGGCAACGGCATCGTCCACTCCGAGCGTTCCTCGCCCGAGGGGCGCGAAAAAGGCGCGCGCGTGCATGGCATCCAAACCTGGGTGGCGCTGCCGAAGGATCAGGAAAAGGTGAACGCCAGCTTCGCCCATCACGCCGCCGACACGCTGCCCAAGCTCGAATGCCCCGGCGTGCAGGGCGTGGTCATCGCGGGGGATGCATTCGGGCTGACGTCGCCGGTGAAGGTGAGTTCGCGCACGCTGTATGTGGCGCTGGAGCTGGCGGCCGGTGCATCGCTGGTGATTCCGCCCGAGCATGCAGACCGTGGGCTGTATCTCGTCGAGGGCGCCGTCACCATCGACGGCGAGGCGCTCGACCCGCACCACCTTGCCGTGCTGGAACCCGGCGGCGACGTGACGCTTACCGCGCAGGCATCGTCACGCGTGATGCTGCTGGGCGGTGACCCGACCGACGGCCACCGCCACATCTACTGGAACTTCGTCGCCAGCGACAAGGCCGACATTGAAGACGCCAAGCAGCGGTGGGAGGCCGACGCCTTCGCCCACGTGCCGGGCGAGACGGAGCGGATTCCGCTGCCGTCCAAGTAAGACCAATCGATCAATCAGGCAGCCTGCGCCGGTCGTGCACAGCGCACGATCGCGCGGACCTGCTTGGCGATCGGCTCCGGCACCGGTTGCGTGCCGTCGAGCACCGCGTCAATCCACCGCGCTGTAGCCGCCACGTCCGTCCCCACAGGCAATTCAGGCGGCGCATCGCTCGAACCTTCCACCGCCTCAATCACGGTTTCATGCGCGCCGTCGTGCAGCCACTCTACCGCGCTGCCGCGCCGCGCATCGGCCACCGCCTCGCCTTCGGTGCCGCGCGCGAGCAGCACATTGGCCGGATGGCGCAGGAAGTAATCGGTGAGCGTGTCGCGGTATTCCGGGTGCGTATAGCTCACCAGCCGCAGCGCCTCGTGCGGCGCGTGCCCGCCGATGGGCTGCAGCATCTTCACCACCGTATGGGCCGAATTGCGTAGGCCGACGATCTCGCGCTTGTCCAGCAGCGACGCCAGCTCGGGCGAGAGCACGTCGATCGGCACGAACGCCAGGCGGTCGCTCTCCAACCGCTCGCGGGCGTCATCCATGTGTTCGCAGACGGGCCAGCCGAGCGCTTCAAAGAGCGCCGCCGTGGTGATGCGGCCGTCGAAGCGGCGGATGCCGTGCACCAGCACCGGCACCCCTTCGCGCGCCAGCAGCTTGGCCAGCAGCGGCACGAGGTTCGGCTGGCGGCGGGCGCCGTTGTAGCTCGGGATAACGACCGGCAGCGCGTGCTCGGGCGTGTCCGGTGCCGGCAGCGGCCGGCAGTGCGCATGCGTGGCTTCCAGCATGCCGTCGAGTTCTTCCGGGGTCTCGCCTTTGATGCGGTAGGCCATGAGGATGGCGCCGAGCTGCACGTCGGAGATGCGGCCTTCCAGCATGGCGGTGAAGAGCGCCCGGGCATCGTGCTTGACCAGTGCCCGCGCACCGTCTGCGCCGCGGCCGATCTCCTTGATGAAGCGGGCGGCGGGGAAGGGGCCGTTGGCGAGGGCGTCTTCAGTGGCGGTGTCGGGGAGGATGGGGGGAGCGGGCATTGTTCATGGCGCGGGTGATTGGCTTGGGGTTGATCATAGCGCCGTGGGTTGTGTGCTGGCGCCGTGGGTCGGTGCTTTTTTGGGACTGGTGGTGCATCCCTTGTTTCATCCCCTGCCGGGGCGGGCGGTTGTGGTCCATCCCTTTTTCGTACCCTGCCGGGCACGACCTACTTTTCTTTGTCTTGCCAAAGAAAAGTAGGCAAAAGAAAGGCGCGCCCGAGATGGCGACCCCTTCCTTGAATTTGTGTAAGCGGGCGGAGGCGGGGAAAACTCGCTGCGCTCAGACAGTTCCCCGCCTTTTTTCCGCCCGCTTACAAAAATTCAAGGCGCCATCAAGGGCAGGAACGTCAAAGGCCAAACACACAGCTTGCTGAGCTGAGCGCCGAAACTTGCGCCGAGTGCGGAGCGACAAACGGCGGAAACGACGGGTTCGGCGCGCAAGACGAAGTGCCGCCCAGGCAATAGATGGTTTGCTTTCCCCTTGCCCTAGATGGCGCCTTGAATTTCTGTTGCAGGGAGGAAAAAGAGGGGAGGCCTGTCTGAGCGCAGCGAGTTTGCCTCCCCTCCCTCCCTGCGACATAAATTCAAGGGGAAGTCGCCATCTCGGGCGCGCCTTTCTTTGCTTACTTTCTTTGGCAAGACAAAGAAAGTGAGTCAGCCCCGGCAGGGGATGAAACAGGGGATGGACCACCAAGCAAAAAACAACAAAGCCATCCCCACAGCCAATCAAGCAGCTTCCGCCACCGGATGCCTCTGCTTCCGATACAGAAAATCCAACACCGCCGTCCGACAAGCGTGATAAGTCGGGTCTTCCGCCAACGCCATCCGATCCCGCGGCCGAGGCAGATCCACAGTCATCACCTCACCAATCGTCGCAGCCGGCCCATTCGTCATCATGACAATGCGATCTGCCAGCAGCACCGCTTCATCCACATCGTGGGTCACCATCACCACCGTGCTGCCGGTCGCCGCAACGATCTTCAGCAGTTCATCCTGCAGATGCGCCCGCGTGAGCGCATCCAGCGCGCCAAACGGCTCATCCATCAGTAGCACCTTCGGCTCCATGGACAGCGCCCGCGCAATCCCGACGCGCTGCTTCATCCCGCCAGAGATCTCATGCGGATGCTTCTGCTCGGCATGCGACAAGCCGACCAGCGCCAGCGCCGCATGCGTGCGATCACGCAACTGCGCCTTAGTCTCGCTCTTGCCGAAGACGCGCTCGACGGCGAGATACACGTTGTCAAAGCACGTGAGCCACGGCAGCAGCGAGTGGTTCTGAAACACCACCGCGCGATCCGGCCCCGGCCCCGCAATCTCGCGCTCGGCCAGGATCAGCCCACCCGTGGTCGAACGCGTGAGCCCGGCAATGAGATTGAGCAACGTCGATTTGCCGCAGCCCGAGTGCCCGATCAGCGCGATGCACTCGCCGCGCGCAACTGTCAGGTCGATATCGCGCAGGGCGACGAACGGACCGCGCTTGGTCTTGAACGTCTGCCCGACGTTTTCAATGCGCAGGAATTTGTCTGTCATGGCGCTCCCCCCAATGTCCTCAAACCGCGTCGTACGAGAAGCGCCGCGCAATGGCCAGCAGCGCGTGCTCCAGCAGCAAGCCCACCACCCCGATCACGAAGATCGCGATGACGATGTGCTCGACCTTCAGGTTGTTCCATTCGTCCCACAGCCAGAAGCCGATGCCGACACCGCCGGTGAGCATCTCCGCCGCCACGATCACCAGCCATGCGGTGCCGATGGACAACCGCACGCCCGTCAGCATGTACGGCAGCACCGCCGGAAACAGCACGCGCGTGAACACCTTCCACTCCGACAGGTTCAGCACGCGCGCCACGTTCAGGTAGTCCTGCGGCACGCGCGTGACGCCCACGGCGGTGTTGATGACCATCGGCCAGATCGAGCAGATGAAGATCGCCCAGATGGCCGCCGGGTTGGCCGACTTGAACAGCAGCAGCCCGATTGGCAGCCACGCCAGCGGCGACACCGGCCGCAGCAGGCTGATGATGGGCGAGGCCATTGCATTGAGAAACGCAAACCGCCCGATCAGGAAGCCCGCCGGAATGCCGATGACCGCCGCCATGCCAAAGCCCGCGCCCACGCGCGCCAGCGACGCCAGCACGTTCCAGCCCACGCCCTGATCATTCGGGCCATTGCGATAGAACGGATCGGCAAACAGCGCGACCGCCGCTTTCCACGTCACCGCCGGCGTCGGCAGAGCGGGGATGGCCGTGGCGATGCCCTGCCATGCCAGCACAAACAGCACGAAGCCCAGCACGGGCGGAAAGCCGCGCACCACGGCGGCGACAAACCAGTCGCGCGCAACAAACCGGCGACCTTCATGGGCGGCATCGGACTGCACGCCGGACAACGTTTTGACGAGCGTGTTCATGTCGGACTCCATCGACGTGAGGAACCGCAATCAGAAATTCGGAAGTTCAGGAGGACAGCGGCGTCAGGCTTTCAGCTTGAAGCCGTCGGCATACGCGGCGGGGTTCTTCGCATCCCACACCACGCCGTCGATCAGCTTGGCCGTGCGCATGTCGCTCTTGGGCAGCGGCGTGCCCGTGGCGGCGGCCGCCTGCTTGTAGATGTCGATGCGGTTGATCTGCTTGGCCACGGCCAGGTAATCCGGATGCGCTTTCAGCAGGCCCCAGCGCTTGTGCTGCGTGAGGAACCACATGCCGTCCGACAGGTACGGGAAGTTGACTGCGCCGTCGTGATAGAAGCGCATCGGGTCCGGGTCGTCCCAGGTCTTGCCCAGGCCATTCGAGTAACGGCCCAGCATGCGGTCGAGAATGATGTCCATGTCGGTGTTGACGTAGGACTTGGCGGCGATGGTCTCGGCCGTCTTGCGGCGGTTCGACGCGGATGCATCGATGAACTTGCTCGCCTCCAGCACCGCAGCCGTGAGGGCACGTGCGGTGTTCGGATACTTCTGCACAAACTCCGCTGTGGTGCCGAGCACCTTCTCGGGGTGGTCTTTCCAGATGGCCTGTGTGGTCTCGGCGGTAAAGCCGATGTTGTCGGCAATCGCGCGCGCGCCCCACGGCTCGCCCACGCAGAAGCCGTCCATGTTGCCCACGCGCATGTTGGCCACCATCTGCGGCGGCGGCACGGTGATCGCCTTCGCATCCTGCAGCGGGTGGATGCCGTGCGCGGCCAGCCAGTAGTACAGCCACATCGCGTGCGTGCCGGTCGGGAAGGTCTGCGCGAAGACGTATTCGCGCTTCTCCTTGGTCATGACCGCACGCAGCGATGCGCCGTCCTTGACGCCTGCTGCCTTGAGCTTGTTCGACAGCGTGATCGCCTGGCCGTTGTTGTTGAGCGTCATCAGCACGGCCATGTCTTTCTTCGGGCCGCCAATGCCGAGTTGCACGCCGTAGATCAGGCCGTAGAGCACGTGCGCCGCATCCAGGTCGCCCGACGCCAGCTTGTCGCGCACGCCGGCCCAGGAGGCTTCTTTCGACGGCGTGATCTTGATGCCGTATTTCTTGTCGATGCCGAGCGTGGACGCCATGACCACCGAGGCGCAGTCCGTGAGCGGGATGAAGCCGACCTTCAGCTCCGTCTTCTCGGGCGCATCGGAGCCGGCGGCCCAGGCCCCGGCACGCACCAGCGGATCGATCAATGCCACGGCACTGCCTCCTGCAATCGTCGCCGCGGCTTTCATGATGCTGCGGCGCTTCGGGTTGATCGGGTTGACGAGAGCGTCGGTCTTGTCTGGCGCGGCCATCCATGGCTCCAAAGAAAAGGCGTCCCGACGCGCGCCATCGCCCATCGCCAAGGAAGGGTCGCAGAGCCGTGCGTCGGGACGCCGTTGTCCCATGCCGGTACCTACGTTGGCACCGGCTTCGCAGCGACACTTGCAAGGGGTATGCCAACGTTGAGCAAAGGGTTTCGGCGATCCGGATTCAGAACGCCACGCGCCGAGCTTTTTTCTCGGTGTTCCGAGCTCGGAGCTCGGCATGCGTGGCTTTTTGCTCGGCGAATGGAGCTCAGAGCTCGGCACGTGAGGCTTTTTGCTCGGTGGTTGAGGCCCAGAGCTCGGCGCGTGAGACTTTTAGCTCGGCGGTTGAGGCTCGGAGCTCGGCGCGTGAGGCTTTTTGCTCGGCCATTGAGGCTCGGAGCTCGGCGTGTGAGGCTTTTAGCTCGGCGGTTGAGGTTCAGAACTCGACGTGCGAGGCTTTTAGCTCGGTGATTGAGGTTCGGAACGCCGCGTGTGAGGTCCGGAACACCGCGCGCGACTGGTGCGTTTCCAGCGCCGGAGTTGTGCGGCGCACCAAAGCTGGGCGGTGGCCCGGCCGCTCAACTGGCCATCACATCGATCACCCGTTGGGCGGCTTCCACTAGCTTGATGTTGCGGTCCATCGCCATCTTGCGCAGGCGTTTGAAGGCATCGTCTTCCGACAGGTTCATCTGCTTCATCAGCAGGCCCTTGGCGCGCTCCAGCACCTTGCGTTCGGCCAGTTGCGTCTTGGCGGTGTCCAGCTCTGCGCGCAACGCACTTTCGTGCTCGAAGCGAGCATAGGCCACGTCCAACACCGCCTTGACGCGCGTGGGCTTGATGCCGTCCACGATGTAGGCGGTGATGCCCGCAGCAAACGCGGTTTTGATCCGCGTGGCGTCGTCGTTGTCGGTAAACAGCACGATCGGGCGCGGCGCATGCTGTGTGGCCACGCAGACGTGTTCGATGGTGTCCCGCGCGGCCGATTCGGACGCGACGATGACCATGTCGGGCTGGGTCTCGGCAATGCGCTCGGGCAGCGTCAGGTCGGCATCCGCGAGCCCCACATCGACAAAGCCCGCCTCAGCCAGACCGGCGCGGATCAACTCGAGGTTGATCTGTTCCGCATCGAGCGGATCGCGCACCAGCAGCACGCGCATCGGCGCGGCCGGGTGGGGTGCGGCGGGCGAGGCGGACGGGGCGGGCGATTTCGATTGCATGGCGCAAAGTGGGGCAGTGTGCACGCCACTCATGCAAGAACCGCGCCGGGCCGGTGCGGGTGTATTCTCGCAAACTCGTCGGTCGCCGGGGGGCGGTGGCCGCAGTGTCCCCACCTGTTCTGATCCAGCTTAGCCTCAGGAGACCCGCATGACCGAGTTCGTCGTCACCCCGCCCGCCGTCAACGGCATTCCCGTCCGTGGTGGGCAGGGTCAGTTTCCGGTGCGCCGTGTGTACTGCGTCGGCCGCAACTACGCCGCCCACGCCCGCGAGATGGGCTCCGACCCCGACCGCGAGCCGCCGTTCTTCTTCTGCAAGCCGGCCGACGCCGTGCGCTACATCCCCGACGGCGAGACCGGCCAGTTCGTCTACCCGACTGAAACCAAGGATTGCCACTACGAGATCGAACTCGTGGTCGCCATCGGCACGGGTGGCCGCGACATCTCCGTGGAAACCGCTGCCAACCATATCTACGGTTACGCCGTCGGCCTGGACATGACGCGCCGCGATCTGCAGAACGCCGCCAAGAAGGGCGGCCGCCCGTGGGAAACCGGCAAGGCGTTCGACGGCTCCGCGCCCATCGGGCCCATCGTGCCGGCCAAGGATGTGGCGCACCCGGACAAGGGCGCCATCACGCTGTCGGTCAATGGCCGCGAGCATCAGCGCGGTGATCTGTCCGACCTGATCTGGTCGGTGCCGGAAACCATTGCGTATCTGTCGCGCCTGTTCGAACTGCGCCCCGGCGACCTGATCTACACCGGCACGCCGGAAGGCGTTGGCCCGGTGGTCGTCGGCGACCTGATGGTCGGCAAGATCGACGGCGTGGGTGAGCTGCACGTGAAGGTCATTTGATAGACCCGACAGAAGAGTCAGAAGCCATGTCGATCAAGCTGTACAACTATTTCCGCAGTTCGGCGTCGTTCCGCGTGCGCATCGCACTGGAGGTCAAGGGCCTGTCGTACGACTATGCGCCGGTGCACCTGCTCAAGGGCGAGCAGATGGCGCCCGACTTCGTCAGGATGAACCCCGATGGACTCGTGCCCGTGCTGTGCGACGGCACCGACGTGCTGAACCAGTCCCTGGCGATCGTCGAATACCTGGAAGAGACGCACCCCGAGCCCACGCTGCTGCCCGGCTCGCCAAGCAACCGCGCGCACATCCGCGCGATTGCGCTCGCCATCGCGTGCGAGATCCATCCGCTGAACAATCCGCGCGTGCTGAAGTACTTGAAGAACACGTTCAACGTGGAAGAAGAGGCGCGCAATGACTGGTATCGCCACTGGGTGAAGCTGGGGTTTGCAGCGTTGGAGACGCGGCTATCACAGTCGCCGCTCACGGGCGCCTACTGCGTTGGCGACACGCCGACGCTGGCCGACGTGTGCCTGGTCCCGCAGGTGTTCAACGGCAAGCGGGTTGATGTGGCGGTGGAGAATTACCCGACGCTTGCGCGCATCTTTGAGCACTGCATGGCGCAGGAGGCGTTTCAGAGGGCTGCGCCTGGGGTGCAGCCGGATGCGGCGTGATTGAGAGGGCGGGGGCGCTAGCAAGTCCCCTGTCACTATCTGAACGCAGGAGCACGCTGGCCGGCTTCAGTTGCCGTTACTCCTGAATCTCGAATTGAAAGGGGACTTCCGGGTGCGTGAATCGCACTCGAACCTCTTTCTGGATTGGCACGAAACGCCGGCGCTCAAAGGTGTAATACGACAGCAGTAACCCTGTTCGGTTTTCTTGCTGTGCGTCGAGCAGATATGTGTTCTTCGGGAAGGCAATCTTCCCATCGTCGGTCACCCTGACCGCCCTGCACGACGAGAGCAAGCTCGGTAGGTGCAGGAACGTCGCTTTGCCTCGCAGCGACAATGGGTTGAGCAGCAGATAGATCTGTGTATGTCGGTTGGCTTCGCCTGAGCCTGAGCTTGCCCCTTCCACGCAAAGCGCGGCTGGATGGACAGTGGTCCTTGGAACCAGGAACACGCTTGCGCCCGGGGGATAGATGTCTGAGGGGTACTCTCCCGGGAAGGTCTTCGCTCGGCCAAAGCGATGGACGGCGCCATTGATGGTGATGCGATCTTGTGCAATTTCAACGCGCAAAGGCGTGCCTTCCAGAAACGCCCGAAGCTTCACATAGCTACCGGGTTGTCCCTGCACAGCATAGGTGGAGTTGTGATCGAATTCGATTGGCGCACCGAAAAGTCTGTGAGGTCGCGAGACGTAGAAGCTGTCGTAGTCTTCGAACATCTTGGCAGCGCTGGCATTCGTCATTACGGCAATCGCTGCCGTAGCCAAGATCACGGAAACTTTCATCGGTATGCCTTTGCCGCTGTGGCGCTGAACTGGGCTGGAACGTGAGGCGAATATCAGACGACTCACTGAGTGTTGATGGAGATGATCTTGATCGTCGGCTTACTTCGACCCCGTTCCGTGATGCCGCTGATCCAGACCTCGCCGCTCCCGATCATGATGCCCCGGTAGCTCACGAACACATCCTCAAATCGTTGTGCTTCGATCGCGTCCTTCACGCGTTGGTTGAAGATCGACGGGTGCTCCTTTCTAAATGCTGCCGGCGTCGCGATGCTGCTTGCTCCGTTTAGAGCATGGATGCGCAAGGGGTATTGGACGAGCCGACTGAGGGTATTCTTGTCATCGCGCTTGGTCGCGTCCTTCAAGCAGTCAAAGAATAGTTTTGCCTCGTCAAAGTCCAAGCCAGCTTGTTCGCTCAATGCTCTACGAAACACATCTTCCGCTGATCGCGATGGAGCAGAGAGTGAGGTTTCAGCTTCATAGCTCGGCTTGCCCGTGAGCAAGTGCGGGCAGCTGGCGTACGTTGTGCCGGGCGGTATTGCAAAAGACAGGGCTGTGATGGCTTGCAAATAGAGCAAGGGATGGGTGCGCAGATCCATAGCCATGTTTGGAGGAGGCGTCTTCATAATCAGTCCGTTGACGACGACGTGGGGTGCTGCTCAGCCCCAGATCTGATGCGGGCTGGCTGGATATCAAAATTCTGCCTGTCGATGACCCAGCCACGCCCCTTCTTGCACTGAATCTCGGTGTGGAGATAGACCTTCATGACCACGCTGCGCAGTGGGGTGCATGTGTCGCCGGGCACCAAGGTGAACAAGACCTGGTCTTCGGTGTCCTCTTCTGAGGCATAGACGGAGGTACTTTGCTTCGCTGTCCACACTGCAGCTGCATGTTCTCCTGAGCATGCGGTGGCTACCAGGGCATTCAGTAGAAGCATTGGGACAGAAATCCTCATGGACTCTCCTTGGCGTCAAACCGTTTTTCACCGTGCTTGACCGGATCTTTCGTCTCGAGAAGCCATAACTCCTGAATCTCGAATTGAGAAGAAGGAAAAATCCCGCTGAGAAGCGTATTTTGCTTTTATCTATGTTTTTATTTTGCCTCTTCTTTAACATTGCGACATTTCTAAAAGATTTTTAAGAAATGAATTTTGTGCCTTCCTGAGTTCATAGAGACATTCCTCATAAATTGCAGGATACATAGTTCCGTCTGAATTATTTTCCCATTTTGCGCCCGCATCTCGTTGTAGTGTGCAAAATTTCTCGGCGTGCGATTGCGAGGTCATGTATTCGTCCAATAGTCGAGCATGAGAATTTCCATGGGGAATTGATTTGGAAACGCTCTTGTAAATTCTCGCGTTCTCTTTGGTGAGATTAATTTTTAGTGCTTGGTAACATTGTGCATCCCCATATCCACCCCCAAGATGTTTCAGGCAATCGGATTTGTTATCCGAAGCCGAAAAAGCGAAACCCGATACGGTTACCACGATTGGTGCGATTATTTTAGTGAGATGCATCATAAACGCCGGTCGTGAAAAGTCGTGGCTCCGAAGCGCGCCTTGCGCGGACTCGGGTGTTGCTCCCGACGCGCTAGGTCGGCAAGAACGCCCTTCTTGTCACGTAGTCAGCCGCGGATGCGGCCGCTATATGCAGAACCGCGGAGGAGGGGAGCTTGCGCATTGAGGACAGCCAAGTTCGCCTATCTCTTGGTAGGCATGTCGCCGTCAGAGCAGCACGGGTTGGGGCACGCTGGCAAGATCGATATCTCGACTCGCCGTCCGTTTCCTACATCATCTGACCGGTAGACGCCGTAATGTTCATCCACCGGCACTTGGTTGAAGTGTTGGGTTTTCAGGATGGACACGACGGCTTGTAAGCGTGCTTTTGCCAGCGCACGCGCGTTACGCTCATGGTCTTCTGCCCGCCCATCGACCTGAAGCACCTCTTGCGTCGGATACTTGATGCGCTGATCTACCATCCAATTCGCTAGGCGAAGTATTTCCGACGAAGATACCGCAGCGGAATCCGAAGAAAAGTACACATCAAAATTCTGACCCGGCATGCAGGCATACGAGACGCCGGCACTCAAGAGCAGAAATGCCGCCAGCGTATTTCTAATCTTCATAGATGACATAACCGGCGATGCTATCGGCGTTATGGAGCGTGATCTCCGGGTTGGATTTCGCAAGGTCTCGGCACTTCCTCATGAAGTAAACAGGATCTCCGGTGTTCATGGTGTCGTGGAAGTGCGATACCTCATGAATTAGCGTAGATACCTGCGAGTCCATGCTGTAGGCGAAGTCTCGTAGCGCGCAGAAATCCAAATGAATGGCGATCGTATGTGTCGCCGTATCGGGTGCGCATACCTCTGCGACAACCCCGAGTTTTCTCTTTGAGTCTGAAACGCAGCCGACATGCGCCATGGCCACCCCAGAATAGCGAACAAAATTGTTTGGAGTTAGCCCAGCGAGTATATGACGTATGCGGGTAAGTCCACCGGCTAGATAGTCCCGCGTTACACCGTCGCTATTACCGAACCACTGGCCGACGCGAACCCGGGCGGCGGTAGACCATCCTGCTAATTCGGTTAGGCGCTTATCGATAAGCGACAAAGCTTTGTCTCGTCGCTGCATGACCATCTGAGCGAACTCCGCGTTACTCATGTTGGGGCAGATCAATTGGGGATCGTCTTCAAGCGTCGATTTCTGATCTGTCTCTTTGAGCGACGATGAGGGCAACGACACCCGGTTTTGGCCTCCCAGCGGCGCGGTGAAGGCTGATTTCGTACTCACCGAAACAGGCATTCCACTCCCCGCTCGATTCACCGCAACCCGAAACTTGTCCGTCGAAGCAATCGCGCGAGGGGGATTGGCGCATTTGCAGAAGATCCACGCACCTTGAATGGCGAGCTGGCGACCGCCCGGAAGCCCGAACGCTGGGTAGGCGTCATTGACTAGGCGGCCCATGGATTTGCAGGCTGGACAAGTTGCCAGATCCCCTTCCGCAGCCACCTCTTTGCCGTGGAACCGCATCCTGCCGGTGGCTATGATGACGCCACCCGTCGTTGTTAAGTCACCATGCCTGAGGCCGGGGCGCATGTCTTCCATGATCGGCCCCCTCAGATCACGCTGCCGGTCGCCGGCTCCGGACGGTACGCCGGGTCAAGCAGGCCGATGATGGGCGCGTCCGCCGGTTCATCGAAAGTCAGGGCCGTGATTGGCGACGAAACAATGGTGTCGCCGTTGCTCAGTGGGCTGCCAATAATCGCAACGGGACGATCGTCGTCCACCATCGCCATGCCCGCACCCGCGGTAATGGCAGCCACGCTGCCGTCTGGGTAGACAGCTTCATCGCCCACGAGCAGAGGAGCGTGTGTCCGCTATCTTGGATGCTGCAAGAGCCCTGAATGACCTCGCCGCCGTTGGCTGTCTTCGCGCCGTTGAACGCCGCAACGTAGACCTTGCCAGATTGTGTGTCTTGCATCTGCTATCTCCAATGGAGCACTTCGCTGAAGTGCTCCATTGGAGCAGCGCCATGCGCTGAGTCTCAATCAGACAATTCCAATTCAATGGGTGCTTGAAATCAGCGCAGGGTGCATGCTGGCCGGAGGCTGCTAGTTGAGCCTTAATACGCGCGAGGTGCTGGTAAATGCAGAGCGCCGACAGGTTCGGCCGCAAATAGAAACGCCCTGAACAATTCAGGGCGTTTCTGTGCAACAAGGTTTCGCAGGACGTTATCCCAACAGCGCATCCGCAAATTCACGCGCGGAAAACGGCTGCAGATCCTCCACCTGTTCACCCACGCCGATGAAGTACACCGGCACCGGCCGCTGCCGTGCGATGGCGGCCAGGATGCCGCCCTTGGCAGTGCCATCCAGCTTGGTGACGATCAGGCCCGTGAGGCCCAGCGCTTCGTCAAAGGCTTTGACTTGCGCGAGGGCGTTCTGCCCCGTGTTGCCGTCGATCACCAGCAGCGTTTCGTGCGGGGCTGTGGCCATGGCCTTGGCGGTCACGCGGCGCACTTTCTTGAGCTCTTCCATCAGGTGCAGCTGCGTCGGCAGGCGGCCGGCGGTATCGGCCATGACGATGTCGATGCCGCGTGCGCGTGCGGCGTTCACTGCATCGAAGATCACCGCAGCCGGGTCGCCCGATTCCTGAGCCACCACTGTGACGTTGTTGCGCTGTCCCCAGACTACGAGTTGCTCTCGCGCGGCGGCGCGGAACGTGTCGCCCGCGGCCAGCAGCACCGACTGGCCGTAGGTCTGGAAGTGCTTGCACAGCTTGCCGATGCTGGTCGTCTTCCCGGCGCCGTTGACGCCCGCGATCATGATGACCATCGGCTGTTCGCGGCCAAGCACCATGGTTTTTTCCAGGGGGTGCAGCAGCTCCACCAGCAGGTCGCGCAGGGCGGTTTTCACGCCTTCGGCGGTTTCGATGCGCTGGGCCTTGATGCGGCGGCGCAGTTCCCCCAGCAGGTATTCGGTGGCGTCGACACCGGCGTCGGCCATCAGCAGCGCGGTCTCCAGCTCTTCGAAGAGCGCTTCGTCGACCTTCACGCCAACGAACAGGGTGGTCAGACCCTTGCTCGTCTTCGACAGGCCGGAGCGCAGGCGCGACATCCAGCCCTTGCGGGCCTGTTCGATCACGGCGGGCGTGGGCACGGTCTCGACGTCGTCGGCTTGCACGTCGAGCGCGGGCTGCACGGCAGGTGTGTCCGGCACGGCAATGTGGGCCGGTGGTGCAGCAGGGGCGGGTGCGGGAACGAGGGCAGCGACGGGCTGGGATGCCGCAACCGGGGCAGGAACGGGCGCGGGGACAGGGATGGCAGCCGGGGCAGGTGCCGGCACGGCTTCGGGCGCCGCTGCGGGCGTGGGTTCGGCGGCCGGTTGGGGCTCTGCCTTGCGCTTCTTCCAGAAACTAAACATCGTAAAAGGCAGTCTATTCGCCGTTAGAATCAAGTGTCGAATTTTATCAGAAGGCCCTTATGCGCTCTTCCATGCGAAACGTTTCAAACCGGGCCCGGCCGGGTGCCTGGCAAATGGCCGCGATGGCCTTGGCGGCGAGCCTGCTGGCTGGCCACGTTGGCGCGCAGGAACTGGCCGCTGCGCCGGCCCCTGCGGCGACGACCCCGGCCACCGCCAAGGTCGGTGCGAGCCAGTCCGACACGCACGAGTACAAGCTGCCCAATGGGCTGCAGCTCATCGTCAAGGAAGACCACCGCGCCCCCACCGTGGCGCACATGGTCTGGTATCACGCCGGCAGCATCGACGAGCACAACGGCACCACGGGTGTCGCCCACATGCTCGAGCACATGATGTTCAAGGGCACCAAGGCGGTCGGCCCCGGCGAGTTCTCCCGCCGCGTGGCGGCCATGGGCGGCCGCGAAAACGCCATGACCACGCGCGATTTCACGATGTACTTCCAGCAGATCGAGAAGTCGCATCTGGGCGACGTGATGGCCCTTGAGGCGGACCGCATGGCCAATCTCCAGCTGACCGACAAGGAGTTCAAGCCGGAGATGAACGTGGTGAAGGAGGAGCGCCGCATGCGCATCGACGACTCCGCCCGCTCCACCGTCTACGAGCAGATGCTCGCCACGCTGTTCAACGCCGCGCCGTACCGCAACCCGACCATCGGCTGGCCGGGCGATCTCGACACGATGACGGTGCAGGACGCGCAGAACTGGTACCACGCCTGGTACACGCCCAACAACGTCACCGTCATTGTCGCGGGCGATGTGAAACCCGACGATGTCTTCCGCCTGGCGCAGCGCACCTACGGCAAGCTCAAGCCGCATGCACTGCCGCGCCGCTATGCGCAGGAAGAGCCCAAGCAGATCGGCGTGAAGCGCATCTGGGTCAAGGCGCCGGCCGAGAACCCGTACGTTGTGCTGGCGTACAAGGTGCCGCGCCTGATCGATGTGGAAAAGGACGTTGACCCGTACGCGCTGGAAGTCCTGTCGGCCGTGCTCGATGGCTATGACAACGCGCGCCTGTCGAGCCAACTCGTCAAGGGCGAAAAGCGCATTGCCGACGATGTCAACGCCGGCTACGACGGCCTCAACCGCGGCCCGTCGATCTTCCTGATGGACGGCACGCCCGCCGACGGCCACACCACCGCCGAGATCGAACAGGCGCTGCGCGCGCAGATCGAGCGCATCGCCAAGGAAGGCGTGACGGATGCCGAACTGAAGCGCGTGAAGGCGCAAGTCGTGGCCGCGCAGATCTACAAGCGCGACTCGGTGTTCGGGCAGGGCATGGAGATCGGCATGAACGAGATGAGCGGTCTGTCGTGGCGGTCCATCGACCGCCAGCTTGAGAAGATCAAGGCCGTGACGTCGGCGCAGATCCAGCACGTTGCGCAGACGTACTTCAGCGAAGACAACCTCGTCGTCGCCACGCTGCTGCCGCAACCGATCGATCCCAACAAACCGGCGCGCAAGCCTGTTCCGGGCATGCGCGAAGAAGGAGGGCTGCGTTGATGCGCGCCATGTCCCTGACCCTCAAGACGGCGCTGGTCGCCATTGTTGCCGCCGCGGCGCAGAGCGCACTCGCGGCGCTGCCCATCCAACACTGGACGGCCACCACCGGCGCGCGCGTGTATTTCGTGCCGAGTCCGTCGATCCCGATGCTGGACATCAACCTCGACGTGGATGCCGGCTCGCGTTATGAGCCGACGGCCAAGGTCGGCCTTGCGTCGCTGACGGCCGGCATGCTCGACAAGGGCGTAGCCGCGCAGGGCAATGCGCCCGCCCGTGACGAGGCGGCAATCGCCGATGCGTTTGCTGATGTAGGCGCCAGCTTTGGCGGCGGGGCGGGCGGCGATCGCACGAGCCTGCGCCTGCGCACGCTGTCAGACCCTGCCGAGCGCGGCCCGGCCATCGCGCTGATGACGCAGATCGTCTCTGCGCCGACGTTTCCCGACGCGGTGCTCGCGCGCGACAAGCAACGCCTGGTTGCGGCCATCCGCGAATCGCTGACGAAGCCGGGGGTGCTTGCCGAGCGGGCATTCGGGCAGGCCATCTACGGGACGCATCCGTATGGTCAGACGGCGTCGCCCGAGACGGTGGAGAGCATCACGCGCGATGACATCGTGCATTACTACCAGGCCAATTACACGGCCAAGCGCGCGGTGGTCACGCTCATTGGCGCGATCAGCCGCCCGGAGGCCGAGGCCATCGCCGAGCAGATCACGCGCGGCCTGCCCGCTGACGGCGCCACGCCGCCGGCGCTGCCCGACGTGAAGATGCCGCTGGCCAAGGCGGAGACGATCCGCATTCCGCATCCGGCGCTGCAGGCCACGATCATCCTCGGACAGCCGGGCATCGCGCGCGGCGACAAGGATTACTTCCCATTGCTGGTTGGGAACTATGTGCTGGGCGGCGGCGGTTTCAGCGCGCGGTTGACCAACGAAGTGCGCGAGAAGCGCGGCCTGACGTACAGCATCGGCAGCTATTTCGCACCGGCTGCGCAGCCCGGGCCGTTCGAGCTGGAGCTGCAGACGCGCAAGGACCAGACCGAGGAAGCGCTGACGGTGGTGCGCGAGACCGTTTCCAAGTTCGTCGCCGAGGGGCCGACCGATGCCGAACTCAAGGCGGCCAAGGACAACCTCGTCAATGGTTTCCCGCTGCGCCTGGACAGCAACCGCAAGCTCCTGGACAACGTGGCGAACATCGGTTGGTACAACCTGCCGCTCGACTATCTGGACACCTGGACGCAGCGCATCGCCGCTGTCACGCGCGATCAGGTGCGCACTGCCTTCCAGCGCGTGCTGCAGCCGCAAACCATGGCGACCATCGTGGTGGGCGGTCCTGCCAGGAAATGATGCGTCGGGCTCTCCCGTGAAAAAACCGGCGGTCGTCCGCCGGTTTTGCTTGGTGCTGGCTCTACAATCGCGCCCATGGCATCCCGAACTCCTAGCTCAAGAGGCCCCAAGGCCAAGACCGCCACGTCGCACGCGCGCGCGCCGCAGCAGGTGCGCATTATCGGCGGGCAGTACAAGCGTACCCCGCTGCCGGTGGTCGACGCCGAGGGCCTGCGTCCGACCAGCGACCGCGTCCGGGAGACCGTCTTCAATTGGCTCGGGCAGGATCTGACTGGCTGGCGTTGTGCCGACATTTTTGCTGGCACGGGTGCGCTCGGTTTCGAGGCCGCTTCGCGTGGCGCCGCTCACGTCACGCTGGTCGAGAGCCATTCGCCGGCCGTTCGTGCGCTGCATGCCGTGCGGGACAGGCTGGGTGCCAGCATGGTGGAGATCGTTTCCGGCGACGCGTTCACGTGGCTTGCTCGCCAGCCGGATCGCACATTCGATGCGGTGTTCATCGACCCGCCGTTCGCGCAGGATTGGACGCTTCGGGCGCTGGATGCTGCCATACGCATCGTCAAGCCAGGCGGAGTGATCTACCTCGAGGCCGCGAAGCCCTTGGTGGATGTGAGCACTGATTCACGTAACGAGGCTCCGGTAGACGGTATTTCATTGCCGGCCGATCTGGTGCTGCACAAACATCTGCGCGCAGGCGCGGTGCACGCCCATTTGTTGCTGCGCAAAAACGGTTAAACTACGCCGCTCGCAACCGGTGCATGGGCATCGGGCGGCACCTGCAGGGCAGGCGCTGGCCCGGCAATGCAGGTGGTGTGCAGGCGGCAGGCTCGGGATCTGCCGCGCTCGATAACGCAACGGTATCCGAACGCAGGAATGGCGCGGCCATGTCCCACGCCGCGCTGACGGATGCTCCTTTCCCCTTGGTGGAGGAACCATGGTGATCGCGGTTTATCCCGGCACTTTTGATCCGTTCACGCGCGGCCACGAAGACCTCGTGCGGCGCGCGTCCAACATCTTCGACGAACTCATCGTCGGCGTGGCGCAAAGCCCCAACAAGCGCCCGTTCTTTGCGCTGGAAGAGCGCATCGAGATCGCGCGTGAAGTGCTCGGCCACTATCCGAACGTCCGGGTGGAAGGGTTTTCCGGCCTCTTGAAGGATTTCGTCCGCAAGAACGGCGCACGCGTCATCGTGCGGGGTCTGCGCGCGGTGTCCGACTTCGAGTACGAATTCCAGATGGCCGGCATGAACCGCTACCTGCTGCCGGATGTGGAAACCATGTTCCTCACGCCGTCGGATCAGTACCAGTTCATTTCCGGGACGTTCGTTCGCGAGATCGCCGTTCTTGGCGGCGATGTCAGCAAGTTCGTGTTCCCGTCGGTGGAGAAATGGCTCCACGAAAAGACCGGCAAGACCGAAGGGTCTGAGAAATCGGCATAAAATGATGCTTTGGTGAGCAGTAGCCCGCCAGTCATTTCAAGGAAAGCATCATGGCGCTCATAATTACCGATGAGTGCATCAATTGCGACGTGTGTGAGCCCGAGTGCCCCAACGGCGCGATTTCGATGGGCCCGGAAATCTACGTGATCGACCCGGGCAAGTGTACCGAATGCGTCGGCCACTTCGACGAGCCTCAGTGCCAGCAAGTGTGCCCTGTGGAGTGCATTCCCAAGGACCCGGCCCACGAGGAAACGCACGAGCAGTTGATGCAGAAGTACATCCAACTCACCTCCACCCAACGCGCAGCGTAAAAAAAGAGACGGCCCTGGCCGTCTCTTTTGGTTGTGGCTGCCACCGCGTTCATCGGATGGGCAGCAGATCTTCCGGCCCTTCATACGCATAACCCGGCTCGCAGATGATGCGGTAGTGAGGATGATGCGGACGTGGCGGCCGCGGGGCGATCGGCGCGGGCGGCGCCACGGGGGCTTGCGCGAAAGGCCTGGAGCCGTTACCGGGCTGGCGTAGCGCGCCTGCCGAGGGTGCAGAAGGGTAAGGCTGCCGGATCACTGGCATCGGCGTCGGGTAGGGTTGTGTGTAGGGCGGAAACCCCACGTACACGCGGTGACAGTAGCGAACACCCTCCTGCCCAATCACCACCTGTTGGCGCTGCTCGCGGCCTGCCTGTTCGGCGATCTGCGCAGCCGCTTGCGCCTGGCGAGCCTCTTCTGCCGCCTGGGCCTTGCGGCGGGTGGTTTCCATCTCGCGCACCTCGGCGGCTTCGGCGCTTGCGCGTTCGCGGGCGGCCTGCTGGTCGGCGGCGCTTGGTGTGTTGTCAATCAGGGGCACCGGCACGGCGCGCGTACCGCAAGGGTGGTCCGAATACACCGTCTGCCCGTTTTCATTGCAGCGATAGACCTGCGCCTGCGCGGGCTGCGTTGCCAACAGCCCCAATGCCAGACACCCCGATGCGGCGGCGAGCAAGATGCGCGTGTCGAGCAGTGTCATGACGATGTCCTCGGTAGGTGGCGGATCAGCTCGCAGTGTGCAGCCGCATCATGGCTTTCTCCGCGTTCCCGGCAATCAGCTCTGGCAGAGCGTCCAGGCTCCGGTCGATGGCGCGGTCGATCAGTTCCTGCTCTTCCTTGCGCGGCGGTTTCAAGACGAAGTTGGCGACATCATGCTGACCGGATGGCGCCGTGCCCGGCGGCAACAGGTTGCGCGGGTGGCCGATGCCCAGCCGCAGCCGCCAGAACTGTTGCGTGGTCAGGTGTGCGGCAATGTCCTTCAGGCCGTTGTGACCGCCCGAGCCGCCACCGAGTTTGAGCTTGACAGCGCCGGGCGGCAAATCCAGTTCGTCGTGCACGACCAGGATTTCATCGGGCATCACCTTGTAGAAGCGGGCCAGCGCCACGGTGGCCAGGCCGGAGCGGTTCATGAAAGTCTGCGGCTGCAGCAGCCACACCTCGTTGCCCCACAGGCTGGCGCGGGCAGCGTGCCCGTGAAAGCGTGTCTCATTGCGCAGCGTCACGTTACCGACGCGTGCGAGCTGATCGATGAGCCAGAAGCCGGCGTTGTGCCGCGTCGCTGCATATTCAGCGCCCGGATTGCCGAGCCCGACGATGAGTTTGATCATGCGATTCGTATCAGGATGAGGTGCCGGAAGCGCCCCGTGATCGTAGAAGGATAGCTGCTTTCCACTGTGCGGGCGCCGGGACGGCGATGATAGAAAAAAAGCCCGGCGAGACCAGCTCGGCGGGCTTTTTTTTGCCGTGCCCGAGGGCACGACGATGCGGCAACTTAGGCTGCCGGCTTGTCTTCGCCTGCGGCAGCAGCGCCTTCTTCGGCGGCAGCGGACTTCTCGCCAGCCGGCACGCTGATGTTGGCAACAGCCGGGTTCTCATCGCCACCGTGGGTGAGGATGGTCACGCCCTTCGGCAGCTTCAGGTCGGCGATGTGCAGGGTCTGGCCGATTTCCAGGTTGCCCAGGTCCACCTCGATGAACTCCGGCAGGTCGGCCGGCAGGCACGACACTTCAACGTCGTTCAGGATGTGGTTCACGATGCCGTGGCCCAGCTTCACGCCAGGAGCGCTTTCCTGGTTCATGAAGTGCAGGGGCACCTTCACGTGGATCTTTTCCTTGGCCGACACGCGTTGGAAATCGACGTGCAGAACCAGTTGCTTGAACGGGTGCAGTTGGAAGTCGCGCAGCAGCGCCTTTTCCACCGTGCCGGCCACTTCGATGTCGAGGATCGACGAATGGAAGGCTTCCTTTTTGAGCGCGTGGTACAGCGCGTTGTGATCGAGTTCGATCAGCTTCGGCTCAGCACCGCCACCGTAAATGATGGCCGGGGTCTTGCCGGCATTGCGCAGGCGGCGGCTCGCACCAGTGCCCTGAACGCTACGCTCGAAAGCGACTACTTTCATGATTGCTCCAAACGAAAAAGACGACTCGCGACCAAGCCGTCTGGTGAACGGGGCACCATATTGCGCCCCGCAGACATCGCAGAAGTGCCGATTAGTCGACGTTTTCTGCGGTAAAGCCTTGAATTATAACAGTAAGCCGCTTGGGTGCCGAATCATTCAGCAAACAGCGACATGATCGAGTCACCGCGCACGATGCGGGTGAAGGTCTCAGCCAACAGGGGGGCCGTCGACAGTTGACGGATCTTGCCGCACTTGATGGCGTCTTCACGCAGCGGGATGGTGTCGGTCACGACGACTTCGTCCAGCGCCGAATCGGCGATGCGGGCGGCCGCGCCACCCGACAGCACGGGGTGCGTACAGTACGAGAACACTTGCTTGGCACCGCGCTCCTTGAGCACCTGGGCCGCTTTGCACAGCGTACCGCCGGTGTCGATCATGTCATCCATGATCACGCAGTTGCGGCCGTCAACTTCACCGATGATGTTCATCACCTCGGCCACGTTGGCCTTCGGACGGCGCTTGTCGATGATCGCCAGATCCACACCGAGTTGCTTGGCGAGCGCACGTGCGCGCACCACGCCGCCGACATCCGGCGACACCACCAGCAGGTTGTCGTAGTTCTTCTTACGCAGGTCCTCGAGCAGGATCGGCGACGCATAGATGTTGTCGACCGGGATATCGAAGAAGCCCTGGATCTGGTCGGCGTGGAGGTCCATCGTCAGCACGCGCTCGACGCCGGCGACTTCCAGCATGTTGGCCACGACCTTGGCCGAGATGGCTACCCGCGCCGAACGGGGGCGGCGGTCCTGGCGGGCATAGCCGAAGTAAGGGATGGCAGCCGTGATGCGACGGGCGGATGCGCGCTTGAGCGCATCGACCATGACCATCAGTTCCATCAGGTTGTCGTTGGTCGGGGCGCAGGTGGATTGCAGGATGAACACGTGCTTGCCGCGCACATTTTCCTGGATCTCGACCTGGACTTCTCCATCGGAGAATCGGCCGACGAGGGCCTTGCCCAGCGGAATGCCTAAGTGCTTGACGACAGCTTCTGCGAGTTTCGGGTTGGCGTTGCCGGTAAAAACCATCAAGCCTTCGCTGCTCATCGGGGCACCTGTTTTGACTTCAGACGCGCCGGCCGGCTAAGGCGCCAACCGGGCTATTGCTGGGAACATGAGGAAGAAAATGGCAGGGGCGGAAGGATTCGAACCTACGCATGCCGGAATCAAAATCCGGTGCCTTAACCAGCTTGGCGACGCCCCTACACAACCTATCGGTTACCGCCTCCATTGCAGAAGCGATAACTGCAAACCTTACACAGCAAATCTTGCGAGCGGGTGATGCGCCAGACCTGCCGCACACCGACCTTCCCATTCGGAAGGCATCTGATCCGCCACCGCTTGCGCATGCTCAACGTTGTCGAACGGAGCAAACACGCAGGCACCGGATCCGGTCATTCTTGCCAAAGGACTGGATTGACGCAGCCAGGCAAGTGCTCGGGCGATTTCGCCGTATTTCCTTTCCGCCACCGCTTGCAGGTCGTTGCGACCGTAAGCGAAAACAATTTGTTGGTCAGGAAAGTCCGTAATTATGGTGAGCGGCGTATCGCGTGTCAACCCTTCATCCGAAAAAATTGCAGGGGTGGGCACATGCACGCGCGGGTTGATGACGACGAATGTGGCAGGCGGCAGCGTGACAGGGGTCAGCGCTTCGCCGATGCCCTCCGCGAAGGCGTTCTGGCCGAAGACAAAGAACGGCACATCGGCGCCGAGCTTCAACCCGAGTGCCATCAGTTGCGTGCGCGGCAGGTCGAGTCCCCACAGGCGGTTGAGCGCGAGCAGGGTGGTGGCCGCGTCGGACGAGCCGCCACCGATGCCACCGCCCATCGGGAGGCGCTTGTCGATGGCGATGTCGACGCCGTAGGTGCAGCCCGTCTCGGCCTGCAGCAGGCGCGCGGCGCGAATCACGAGATCGTCTTCGGCCGGTACGCCGGCAATGTCGGTGGTGCGCACGAGGCGGCCGTCCGTGCGGCGCCCGAAATGCAGGGTGTCGCACCAGTCGATCAACTGGAAGACCGTCTGCAAGAGGTGGTAACCGTCAGCCCGGCGGCCAACGACGTGAAGGAACAGGTTGAGCTTGGCAGGCGCGGGGCAGTCGCGCAGCTCGACAGGCGTGGAAGACATGGCGGCAGTGATGACGGTGTCAGGGGTCCAGCACGAGCCGCACCGAGAGCGGGCCTTGGCTGCCCTGGGGGCGGTCGAGATCGAGCCGGCGGATGTGCGCGTCGGTGGAGGCATCATCTGTCCAGGCGACGTAGTGCACCGTCCAGCCATTCTGCTCGATGGTCTCGGGGCGCGATTGCGCGTCGCGTTCCACTCGGGCCGGAGTGCCGGGGGCAGGACGGGCACGCAGCCAGTCCCGCAAACCGGACACCGGCAGCGAGAAGCCCAGCGCGTCCTGCATGAGGGCGTCGACTTCGGGAGCGCGTTGCGGGGCCCGGTTCGGCAATTCGAGCGTGGCGCCTTGCTGGCTCTGGCTGACCACGGCCATCGTCTGGCCAAGCGGTGACATCAGTTCCAGCTGCACGTCGGTGCCCCGCTCGCGCCAAAGGAAGCTGCCCACCACGCTCTGCTCGGCATTGCCCTGCATGTAGCGGGCCGAGAAGCGCCCCTGGTAGCGAGTGATGGCGGTGTCGCCATCCTGCGCGCCGGCAAACAGATCATTGGCCGGCCGCACGGTCGCGCACCCGGCAAACACCGCGCAACTTGCACCCAGCACCGCCGCGCGCAAGGCACGGGAAACCCACTGCGTCATCAGTTCGCGCTCACGGGGGCATTGGGGAGCGGTTGGCCGAAACGCTGCAGCGTTGCACGAAGCGTGGCGTCATTGACATCGAGCTTGGCCGCCTCCGTCCAGATCTTGCGCGCATCGTCCTGCTTGCCTGCCTGCCACAGCACTTCGCCCAGGTGCGCGCCGATCTCGGCCTGCGGGGCGGCCGCCCATGCCTTGCGGAGGATGTCCGTGGCCGCAGGCAGGTCGCCGCGTCGGTATTTGACCCAGCCCAGGCTGTCGGCGATGTAAGGGTCTTCCGGCGCCAGCGAGACAGCCTTCTCCAGCAGCTCCTGCGCCTCCTGGAGGCGGACGTTACGATCGGCCAGCGAGTACCCAAGTGCGTTGTAGCCGATGGCCTGTCCCGGGCGCAGGTCGATTACCTTGCGCAACAGCGTTTCCATGTTGTCGTAGTGGCCATCGTGCTCCTCTAGCATGGCCAACTGGTACGTATATTCAACGTTGTCCGGGTCGTTCTGCAGCAGTTCGTTGACCCGGGCGCGGGCGCGGCCATAGGCTTTGGCGTCCATCAGCATGCCGATCTCGGCCTGGCGGATGCCATCCATCAGGGCCTGGCGGCGCGGACCGTCGGGAATGTCTTCTGCGTCCGCGACGAGCTCGTCGAAGGTCTGTTGTGCCTCGTCGATGCGGCGCAGCTTGCCGAGCAACTGACCGCGCTTGATGCCGGCCGCCAGCGCGGTCTGGCCGTCGGCTTCGCCGTTGGCTGATCCGGTGATCTTGTCCACCCAGGCCAGCGCGCCGGCGTAATCACGTTTCTCTTCGGCCAGCTGTGCGAGACCCTGATAGCCAGGTTCCGGGCTCAATGAAGGGGACTTGGCCGTGGCCGCGACGTACTCCTTCAGATAGCGCTCAGCCGTGTCGTACTGATGCTGCTGCAGGTTCAGCAGGCCCAGCGCGAGCGTGATCCGCGCGTCGTTGGGTGCAATCTTCTTGAGTGCTTCGAATTCGGCGCGGGCCTTGTCCTGCTGATTGCGCACGAGGTACAGGCGCGCAAGCGCAAGGTGGCCGTCGAGGGAGGCCGGCGCCGCTTTCAGGAACGTACGCAGGCCCGCAATGGCGGCGTCAGGATCGTTGTCCGCGCGCAGTTCGGCCGCAAGAACGGCCGCATCTTCGTAGCCGGGGCGCAATTTGAGCGCCGTGTCCAATTCGGCCAGCGCACCCGGCGCGTCCTTGGCTGCCACCTTGGCTCGGGCCAGCGCCAAGTGTGTCTCGGGACGCTGCATGTCATGGGCGGCGAGATGCTGCAGCGCCGTCACGGCACCGGCAGGGTCTGTACTCTTGGACATCTGCTGCTGCAACTGGAGCAGGGCATCCGCACGCTGCCCCGGCGAAACCTTGTTCAACTGCGCCTGCAGCATGGGCTCGACTTCAGACCACTTGCCAGTCGCCACCAGCAGGAGCTGCTGCACCTGGCGCGCAGGCATGGATGTCGGTGACAGTTCGACCCACGTCCGCGCGGCGGTCAATGCTTGCGTGGGGGAGCGGGTCAGGAAGGCGATTTCAGTGGCGCGCTGGGCGAATCGGGGGTCCCGCGTGTCCTGTGCGAGGTCGAGGTACGTGCGATAGGCTGGCTCGACCAGGCCGCGCTGCAGCGAGATTTCCGATGCGAGTACGCGGTACATGATGTCTGCCGTGAGTGCGACCGCCGGCAAGTCGGTGCGCTCGGTATTCAAAAGGCTTCGTTGCGGGCGCGAGCGCTCGAGCTGCACGGCCGCACGGGTGCCGGTGCCGCCCTCCTGCCCGACCTGGGCAAACTGCCCTCCCGCCGGGGCGCTGGCCGACGTTGCCGCCCACACAGGCAAGCCTGCAAGTCCTCCTGCGACCAGCGAGGCGAGCAGGATTGCTCGGCTACGCGGGAATCGCCGCGGGCGTTGCGTCGCAGGCGAATGGGAGTGGGCGTGGGGCATGGCTAAGAAGCTCCGGTAAGCGTTCGGGGAATTGTAGCCTGACCGCTACAATCGTCCGCATCTGTCAAAAAGATTGGAGCGTCACATGCGACGGAGGTTCGATGCCTGAACTGCCGGAGGTGGAAGTCACCCGTCTGGGTCTGTTACCGCATATCACGGGGCGACGTATCGTGCGCGCGGTGGTGCGCCACCACGGCCTGCGCTGGCCGGTCGACCCCGCATTGCCAGCGCTGCTCAAAGGTCTGACCGTCACGCGCCTGCTGCGCCGGGGCAAATATCTGCTCATCGAATGCATGCCGGATGATGGTGCGGCTGGGGGTAGCGGCGGCTGGCTGCTGATCCACCTGGGCATGACCGGGACGCTGCGCGTGCTGGAAGCCCCCAGACCTGCGGAGCCGCACGATCATATCGACATTGAACTGGCGGCTGCCACCGGCGCGCCGGTCACGCTGCGGTATCGCGATCCGCGCAGGTTCGGTGCGGTGCTGTGGCATCCGGGCGACGAGGCCGGCTTGGCCGAGCACCCGCTGCTGCGCAACCTCGGCATCGAGCCGTTCGACCCCCGCTTCGACGGCGACTGGATGTACAGCCGCACGCGCGGGCGCCGCGTTGCCATCAAGCCCGCGCTGCTGGCCGGTGACATTGTCGTGGGCGTGGGCAACATTTACTGCTCGGAAAGCCTGTTCCGCGCCGGTATACGGCCCACCACAGCTGCCGGCCGCGTCAGCCGGCCCCGCTATGCGGCGCTGGCCAATGCCATTCGCGCCACGCTGGCCGACGCCATCGCGCGCGGGGGCAGCACGCTACGCGATTTTGTCAGTTCGGATGGGAAGAGCGGCTATTTCCAGCTCGAAGCCTTTGTATACGACCGGGCAGGCCTGCCATGCCGCGTGTGCGGCACCCCGATCCGCCAGATCGTCCAGGGTCAGCGCTCGACTTTCTACTGCCCGACCTGCCAGCGCTGAGGCGTGCGGCGCGGCACCCGCAGGCGACTGCTGGAGCGATTTGCCCGCCAATTCGCAATCTTTTCGAAGTGGGGTGTCCGGCTGCCGATGGCATCCCGCAACACTTGCTCGGCCGGCCCCCGCAAGTCGGTGGAAAGTTCCACCGGTTCTGGGCCGTTCCCTGTATCGTTTCACCTAAATTTGTGCATTTCTGTGCCGTTATGGGGCATAAGCCATCGGCCTTGGCGATGCCGGGAAAGCGCGTTTTCGGGGCGCGCGAAAAAAATCTAGAACGATGAACAACACACTGAGCACACAGTTCGAGCAGTACAGCGCCTGGCGCGCTTCGGTACTGCAGTCGGTGGGGGATTTCCAGGACTGGCTGCAAGCGCAGGAGCTGTACGACGCGCAAGCGGACATGCGCGCCCAGCGCATCCGTGGCGTGCTGCGCAGCGACAAGCTCAAGGTCGCCTTCATCGCCGAGTTTTCCCGCGGCAAGAGCGAGTTGATCAATGCGATCTTCTTTGCAGACTTTGGCCGCCGCATCCTGCCGTCGTCGGCGGGCCGGACCACGATGTGTCCGACCGAGCTGATGTATGACGAAAGCTATCCGCCGTCGATCCGTCTGCTGCCGATCGAGACGCGCCTGCATGATGCGTCGACGGCCGATTTTCGCGATGCGGGCAGCCACTGGCTGTCGGTGCCGCTCGATCCGTCTTCGCCCGAGGGGATGCTCGAAGCGTTCCGCCACGTGGTGGAAACCGTGCGCGTGCCCAAGGAAGAAGCCGAGCAGTTGGGCCTCTATAACGACGCCGATCCGGACGCCGCGTTTTCGGTGGATGCCGCGGGCACGGTCGAAGTGTCGAAGTGGCGCCACGCGATCATCAACTTCCCGCACCCGATGCTCAAGCAGGGGCTGGTGATCCTGGATACGCCGGGTCTGAACGCGATTGGTACGGAACCGGAGCTGACGCTGCGCCTGATTCCCGATGCGCACGTCGTCGTGTTTGTGCTGGCGGCCGACGCGGGCGTGACCAAGAGCGATCTCGAACTGTGGCGCTCGCACGTGGGCGGGGGGCAGCGCAAGGGCTGCATCGCCGTGCTCAACAAGGTCGACGGTCTGTGGGACCCGCTCAAGACCGAGCGCGAAATCGAGAACGAAGTCAGCCGACAGATCATGACCACCGCGCAGGTGCTCGATATCGACGTCGAGCGCGTGTACCCGGTATCAGCCCAGAAGGGGCTGCTGGCCAAGGTCAGCCATGACCATGAACTGCTGGTCAAGAGCCGGTTGCCGGAGCTGGAGTCGGTGCTGTCGGATCAACTGATTCCGCAGCGACGCGAGATCGTGACCGAGCAGGTTCAGTTGGCGGTCAAGGACATGGCAGCAGGCGCGCAGCAGCTGCTGCAGATGCGCCGTCGCGACATCGTCGAGCAGTTGTTCGAACTGCGCGGCCTGCGCGGCAAGAACCACACGATGGTCAAGCACATGCTGATGCGCGTGCAGGGCGAGAAGGAAGAGTTCGAGCAGAGCATCGCCAAGTTCCAGGCGCTGCGCACGGTGTTCGGCCGCCACAGCGCGGAGATCATCAAGAGCGTGCAGCTCAAGCAGATCCGCTCGACGATGCGCGAGGCGCGCGAGAAGATGAAGGAGCGCGTGTTTTCGCGCGGCCTGCGTGACGACATGGACAAGCTGTTCGCGCATCTGACGGGCCTGGTGCGCGACGCCGCAAACCGGATCGACCAACTGCACCAGATGGTCGACGGCATGTACAAGAAGTTCAATGCCGAGCACGGCTTCACGCTGTCGCCGCCGCTGCGCTTTTTGGGTACGCGCTACGATGCCGATCTGAAAGAAACGCTGATGCTTGCGCACAACCACTTCGGCGCATTCAGCTTCTTGACGCGCCCGAAGCCGCAGCTTGTGCACGGCGCGTTCTCGACGGTGGCCAGCCGCGTGCTGGATACCTTCCAGGACATGAACCGCGACATCGAGATCTGGCTGAAGTCGGTCATGACGCCGCTCGAAGCGCAGGTGCGCGATCACCAGAAGCAACTGCGCAAGCGCGTGGATTCGATCGAGCGCATCCACGAGGCGACCGACACGCTGGAGGCGCGCATTGCCGAGCTTGAGGCGTTGCTCAATACGCTCGATGAGCGCAGCGGCACGATCGCCCAATATACCGATCGCATCCTCGCAGCCGGCACGATCCTGGAAGCCCAGTCGGCTGCGGCCTGAGGCGCGTCACTGCCCACGGAGAAGGCGCCTGCGGGCGCCTTTTTCGTTCTGGTAGGATCGCCGCCAGCGGGCTTCTCCCGTGCATCGTTCCTTTCCCACACGCATGACCGCCATTCCTCGCCGCACGCGCCGCACCGAGCGGCCCACCCCCGTCTTGCCGACACTTCCCGACGATTTCGCCGTACGGGTGATTGCCTGGCAGCAGCGTTACGGCCGTCACCATCTGCCCTGGCAGAACACGGGTGATGCCTATCGCACGTGGCTATCGGAAATCATGTTGCAGCAGACCCAGGTCAGCGCGGTGCTGGGCTACTACGCTCGCTTCATCGAGCGCTTTCCGACTGTGCAGGCGCTGGCGGCGGCCCCTGCCGATGACGTGATGGCAGCATGGGCTGGCCTGGGTTATTACACGCGTGCGCGCAATCTGCATCGCTGCGCGCAGATCGTGGTGGCGGAGCATGGTGGCGTCTTCCCGCGCGACCCCGACGTCCTGACTACCCTCCCGGGCATCGGGCGCTCGACCGCCGCAGCCATCGCCGCGTTTTCATATGGCGTGCGTGCGGCGATTCTCGATGGCAACGTCAAGCGCGTATTCGCGCGTGCGTTTGGCATCGACGGTTTCCCGGGCGACAAGCCTGTCGAAGAAACGATGTGGCGCATCGCAGAGGCCGTACTTCCACCGGCTGGCGGTATTCAGCCGTACACGCAGGGTTTGATGGATCTTGGGGCTACCGTCTGCACGCGGGGCAGGCCCGCCTGCCTGACCGGCGAGCGCGCCTGCCCGCTTGAATCGCTATGCGAGGCGCGCAGGACCGATCGCGTCATGGAACTGCCCCTGCCTCGTCCGCGCAAGGCCGTACCCGAACGCGCCGCGACGGTGATGATGGCGCTGCATGATCATGCCGTGCTGTTGCACCGACGCCCACAGCGTGGCATCTGGGGCGGGCTGTGGTCGCTGCCGCTCGTCGGAGACATGGACGACGCGCTCAACGCGCATCCGAAGGATGCTGCTACTGTGCGCGATGCGGCGCAGACCTACGGTACAGTCGGGGCGGTGGAGCCAGCCGGTGAGCTGACGCACACCTTCACCCACTTTCGCTTGCACATGCACCTGCTGCGTGTGGACATGACCGAGCCGGCGGCGCTTGAAGATGACTGGCGCTGGGTGTCGCTCACGCAGCTCGGTACCGTCGGGCTGCCGGCGCCCGTAAAGCTGGCCCTCGAGACGCTGCTACAGCCGAGCCTGGTCTAGACTCGGCGCGGCCGCGGCATCACAGGATGTGATGCTGCTTCATATAGCGATGGACGATCTCGATGCGCATGCCGGCATCCATCAGTTCCATCAGTTTCTGTTTGGCCTTGAGCGGGACCGGCAGCAATTCGCACAGCCGGTTGGCCACCCAGCTGGGACTGTTCCAGTCATAGGGCTCGGCCATGGGCACGTTGCCGTCTTCTCGCGCGCCCAATGTAGCAACGATGCGGCGCAGCGCACCGACGCAATCGTCGAAGAGTTCGCTCTTGCAGTCCTCCACGTCGCCGCCCATGGGCTCGACCGTACCGCGCATCAGGCCATCCGGGGTCGTATCGAACGACAGGACCTTGAAACGCTGCGTGCCGCGCACCTTGATCATCAGCAGGCCAAGCTGCTCCATGTCGCATTCGACGATGTGGGCGATGCAGCCCACGTCCACCGGCACGGTTGGCGCGTCGACTGTTGCTACTTCATTGCCACGCTCGATCAGGCAAACGCCGAAGGGCGTCTGGTCGCGCAGACAGGCGCGGATCATGTCGATATAGCGGGCTTCGAAAATCCGCAGCGGCAGCAGACCGCCCGGAAACAGCACCGTGTGCAGCGGAAAGAGCGGCAGCTCCGTGGGGAGTGGCGGCAGTGGCGAAAACCGCGAGAGAGCGATGTCTTCTTGCATGAGCGGACCGGTCGGCTTCAAGACTTTCGCATGGCGCCGCGAGCCGTTCTGCTCAGAACGCTGCCCGGCGCCCATGGCGCGCGGTTCAGCCGTCTACGGCCAATTCGCGGTGGCGGACCAACACATTACCATGCGCACGGAAGTACGTGGCGAGGCGTTCGGCGATGTACACGGAACGATGCTGGCCGCCCGTGCACCCAATCGCAACGGTGAGGTAGCTACGGTTGTCGGCAATGAAACTGGGTAGCCACTTTTCTACATAGGCGCGGATGTCTTCTGCCATGGCCAGCACCATCGGTTGACTCTGCAGGAAGTCGATAACGGGCTGGTCACGCCCGGTGAGCGGGCGCAGTTGCGTGTCGTAGTACGGGTTGGGCAGCGAACGCACGTCGAAGACGAGGTCGGCGTCGGTCGGTACGCCATGCTTGAAGCCGAACGATTCGAACATCAGCGTGATGTCGTGCGGTTCGTCGCTGATGAATTCCTTGATGTACGCGCGCAGGGCGTTGGTGCGCAGCGTGCTGGTGTCGATGCGATGTGCCGGATCAGCCAGTGGGCTGAGCAGCTCACGCTCCATCTCGATGGCTTCGATGAGCGACGTGTCCACGCCCTTGGCATCGGTGGGCACTGGCGCTATGTCGGGTCTTCCATTGCGGATCGACAGCGGGTGACGGCGACGCGTTTCGGAATAACGCTGCACCAGGGCATTGGTGCTTGCCGTCAGGAACAGCATGCGCACGTCGTGTTCCTTGCGCAGCGCGGTAATGGTCTCGGGCACCTTCCGCAGCGATTCGCGGCTACGGATGTCGGTGGCGACGCCCAGGTGCGTGTAGCCCTGGTCCGCAAGATAGCGCGCCAGTTCTGGAAGAAACTGCGCGGGCAGGTTGTCGACGCAGTAGTAGCCCGCGTCTTCCAGCACGTTCAGGGCGACCGATTTCCCTGAGCCGGACATACCGGTGATGAGAATAATGCGCATGGCGCGAGGATAGCATCCCTCTGTGGCAAACCAGCGACCAAACAAAAAGGCGGCCGGAGTGGCCGCCTTCCTGGTACCGGGTCCGGCGCAGGCTCAGTTCTTGTTCGAGAGGCAGTCCTTCATGAACGCCTTGCGTTCGTCGCCCTTCTTGCCGGAAGCATCCTTGTTACACATCTTCATGCGCTCTTTCGGGTCGGCAGGCTTGGCGGCCATTGGCTTGTCCGACAGGCAGCTCTTCATGAACGCCTTGCGCTCGTCGCCTTTCTTGCCGGCGGCGTCCATGTTGCACTGCTTCATCTTGTCTTGCTGTGAATTCTTGGCTGCCGGGGCTGCCGGGGCTGCGGCAGGCGCGGCCGGCGCGGCGGCAGGGGCGCTGCCTTGGGCAAAGGCCTGGCCGGCGAGGAACGGGAGCGCCAGGGCGCAAGCGGCAATCAGTTGTTTCATCGTGGTTTCTCCTTGGGTACCAACAGATGAGCGGGCGGATCCGTTGCCGCGCTCGCAATGAACGGCGCCGCGTGCGTGGCCGGCGCATTCCCATCCACAACGGCGACGCCGCATGCTGGGTTGACGTTTCACAACGAAAACTAGGGTAAAACCCGTCCGATTGCGAAACTTTGTAACGGCTTTGTTAAAGCAAGCGACCTTGTGGCGAGTGCGAAGCGGCTTCGGCCTGCATGGCAGCACGTTGGCGGTCCATGAAGTCGCGCAGCGTGTCGATGCCACGCAGACGAAGGATCGTGTTGCGAACGGCCGCCTCGACAAGGACGGCCAGGTTGCGGCCGGCTGCCACCTGGATCTTCACCATGTGGATCGGCAAACCCAGCACATCGAGGTATTGGGAGTCGAGCGGCAGGCGTTCGAACTCGCCGTCGTTGCGGCGGACGAGCTGGACGATCAGCTTGATCTTCATCTTTCGGCGCACTGCCGTCTCACCGAAGATCGTCTTGATGTCGAGCAGGCCCAGGCCCCGCACTTCCAGCAGATTCTGCAGCAGCGGCGGGCAGCGGCCTTCGATGAAGTCCGGTCCCAGGCGGACGAAGTCGACCGCATCGTCGGCGACCAGGCCGTGACCGCGCGAAATCAGCTCCAGACCCAATTCGCTCTTGCCCAGGCCGGAATCGCCCATGATGAGCACGCCCATGCCGAGGATGTCGAGAAACACGCCGTGCATCGTCACGCGCGGCGCGGAGATGCGCGACAGATACAAGCGCAGATGGTCGATGACCGCAGCCGACGAAATCGGCGACGTAAACAGCGGCGTGGAGGAGCGCGTGCAGCGCAGTTCCAGGTCGGGCGGCGGATCGACGCCATCGGCCACCACCAGGAACGGCGGCTCGAGCAGGATCAATTCGCCCATCTGGCGCTTGCGGTTCTCCTCGGACAGGCGCTGGTAGTAAGTAATCTCGGGCTTGCCGAGCACCTGGATGCGGTTCGGGTGGATGAGGTTCAAGTGCCCGACGAGATCCGCCGCGGAGGTCGCCTCCTTGGCAAAATCGAGGTCGAACGCGCGGTCTGCGCCTTCCAGGCCGGCGACCCACGACAGCTTCAGGTCGGCTGCGTTGTCGTCAAAGATCGATTGGGCGGTAACGCCGGTCAGTTCCATAGCAGGGCGGGGCGGGCGGTGGACGATCGCAATCGGTTGCGCAGGGCACCGACCGCGCCAGGGTCAAGGCCGCCAGTCGGTCAAGAGCTGGTGAATCGCCTCGGGCGACGGCAGGGTGGCGAGGCCTTCGCGCATGTCACGGTCGGACAGCAACTGGGCGATTTCGGACAGGATTTCCAGATGCTGCTGCGTGGCCTGTTCGGGCACCAGCAGGAAGATCAGCAACGAAACGGGCTTGCCGTCGGGGGACTCGAACGGCACCGGTTCGGACAGACGCATGAAAGCCGCCAGCGGTTGCTTCAGGCCTTTGATGCGGCCGTGCGGAATCGCCACCCCGGCGCCCAGCCCCGTTGAGCCGAGCGATTCGCGTGCGAACAGATTGTCGGTGACGACGGCGCGCGCCACGCCGTGATTGTTCTCGAACAGCAGGCCGGCCTGTTCGAACACCCGCTTCTTGCTGGTTACGCTGACGTCCAGAGCAATATTCCCGGGCGGCAACAGTTTGGCCAAGCGATTCATGTGCAATGCGTGAAATGAGCGGCGTCCTTCTGCACCAAGTTGGCGCGCGGACAATCGGGCCATTATAGACCACGCGTCACGCGGCTTTGTGCGACGCACCAGCGGTGCGGCGCGCAGGGCAGAGAGGCGAATCCCCCAGGGGCTGTGATCGGCCGGTGCGGGCGAACGTCGCCTGCGCATCGACCCTGTTTTTGCCGGCATCGCGCGAAGATGCGCGCCACGCCAAGCATTCATACTTTCGTCAGATTTTAGCCCGACTTAATTCGGATGCAATCGGAATCGTGGGGAATGCACCACGACATAAAAAAACCGCGCCATCCGAGGGCGCGGTTGCATGTGGTGCCGTTGCCTATTGCTGCATCTGCACGGCCTGCAAGGCCTGGTGCTTCAAGCTGTCGCGATCGTGTCCCTGCACGCGGTCCTTGTATTTGATGACCTGTCGATCCAGTTTGTCGACGAGCAGATCGATGGCCGCATAAAGATCTTCATGGTGTGATTCGACGAAGACATCCTTTCCCTTGAGGTGCAGGTTGATTTCCGCGTACTGGCGGCGGTCCTTCTCCTTGTGGTTATCGACCGATAGCAAGACGCTGACGCCAATCACCTGATCGAAGTGCCTGATCACACGCTCCAGTTTCGTTTCCACGTACTCACGCAATGGCGGCGTGATATCCAGGTGGTGTCCACTGAGTTTGAAGTTCATAGCGGTTCTCCTTCTCACGGATGGGCCGCACCGGAACTGCCCGCGATGCGGCTATAAGGACTTGCGCAGATTCACTGCAGGGATCTTGAGGGCTTCGCGGTACTTGGCCACCGTCCGACGGGCCACCACGAATCCTTGTTCGCCTAACAGCTCGGCAATTCTGCTATCGGACAGAGGATTCTTCGGGTCTTCGGCTCCTACAAGTTGCTTGATGAGCGCGCGTATCGCAGTGGACGATGCGGCTCCGCCGGTTTCCGTCGATACATGGCTGCCGAAGAAGTACTTCAGCTCGAACGTCCCCATCGGGGTCGCCATGTATTTGTTGGTTGTCACACGGGAGATCGTGGACTCGTGTAGACCCAGTGTATCGGCTATTTCCCGCAAAACCAAGGGGCGCATGGCGATTTCGCCGTGCGTGAAAAAGCTCTTTTGACGCTCGACAATGGCTTGCGAGACACGCAGGATCGTGTCGAAGCGCTGCTGGATGTTCTTGATCAGCCAACGCGCTTCCTGCAGCTTCTGCTGCAGATTGGCGGCGCCGGCCTCGCCGCGGCTGCCGCGCAGGATCTGCGCGTACATGTCGTTGATGCGCAGGCGCGGCATGACCTCGGGATTCAGTTGCGCCATCCAGCCGGCCGCCGTTTTGCGCACGACCACGTCGGGTACGACGAAGTCAGCTTCGGCGCGGCCGAAGGCATGGCCGGGGAACGGCGCCAGAGACCGGATGAGTTCATGCGCAGCCTTCAGTGCGGGCTCGTCGACGGACAGCGCTTTCTTCAGCCGCGTGTAGTCGCGCGCGGCCAGCAGCTCAAGATGTTGATTGACGATGACGAGCGGCAGCGCTTTTGCGGGTGAGTCGAGGCGCTGCAGCTGCAGCGTCAGGCATTCGGCGGCCGAGCGCGCACCGATCCCTGGTGGATCGAAGCTCTGCAGCATGCGAAGTGCGGCTTGCAGTTCATCGAGTTCGATCTCGAGTTCGGCGGGCAGGTCGGTGAGGATCTCATCCAGCGTGGCCGAGAGATAGCCCTCGTCATCGAGCGACTCGACCAGGAAGATCACCAGGCCCTTGTCGCGCATCGAAAGCTTGAGCGGCGCGAGTTGTTCCATGAGGAATTCGCGCAACGTCGGCTCGGCTTCACGCAATTGCATGGGGGCGCGGTCGTCTTCGTCCGATTGAGGCTTGCGGGCGAAATCGTCGAGGCTCCAGTCGGACCGGTCGGAGCCATAGTCGGTGTCGAAATCTGCGCCGTTTTCGTAGCTGGTATCGGGGGCGTCGCTGCTCTCGGTACCGTTGGACGCAGGCTGTGGCGATTCGGTGGATGGCGGCGTGGCGCTGTTGCTTTGCAGCGCGTTGATCGAGCCGTCCGCGCCAATCCGCGCAGAGGTGTCGAGCCACTCGTTTTCGCGCTCCAGCAGCGGGTTCTCGGTCAGCGCCTGCTCGACTTCCTGTTGCAGTTCGATGGTGGATAGCTGCAGCAGACGGATGGACTGCTGCAACTGCGGCGTGAGCGCCAGATGCTGAGAGAGGCGGAGCTGGAGCGACTGTTTCATGCGGGCTATTCTATGCCCAACAGTCGCTCGATGGAACGGATTTTGCTTGATGGTGCGGCTTCGCCACGTCCCGACTGCGTAGACGCGGCGTGCGGCTTACATCCGGAAGTTGTCGCCCAGATACACCTTGCGTACCTCCTCGTTTTCGACGATCTGCGCGGGGCTGCCGGCGGCCAGCACCGTCCCCTCGCTGATGATGTAGGCGTGATCGCAGATGCCCAGGGTTTCGCGCACGTTGTGGTCGGTGATCAGCACGCCGATGTTGCGTTCTTTCAGGAAGCTGACGATGCGCTGGATTTCGCCCACGGCGATCGGATCGACACCTGCAAACGGTTCATCAAGCAGGATGAAGCGCGGCGACGAGGCCAGCGCACGGGCGATTTCCACGCGGCGGCGTTCTCCCCCCGAAAGCGACAGCGCGGGGTTGTCGCGCAGGTGCGCGATCTGCAGATCGTCGAGCAGCGCATCCAGGCGCCGGTTGACTTCGGCTTGCGTGAGTTTCTTTCCGTCCTGCTCCTGCAACTCGAGCACGGCGCGGATGTTTTCCTGCACGTTGAGCTTGCGGAACACCGAGGCTTCCTGCGGCAGGTACGACAGGCCCATGCGCGCGCGCTGGTGGATCGGCAGGCGGCTGATGTGCTCACCGTCGAGCACGATGTCGCCGGCATCCAGCGCCACCAGACCCACGATCATATAGAACGAGGTGGTCTTGCCGGCGCCGTTCGGGCCGAGCAGACCCACCACTTCGCCGCTCTTCACATCGAGCGATACATCTTTCACCACCGTGCGCGTGCCATAGCGCTTCTTCAGGTGGCGGACGACCAGCGTGCTGGAGGTCGTAGCCTGCGGCGCGACGGTTTTGGGAGCGAGGGTGGTGGCAGACATAGGCAATCAGGAAACGCGGACGTGGCGGAACGAATCAGGGCTTGGCTGCCGGAGCCGATGCAGCAGGCGCAGCCGGTGTGCTCGTGCGGGGGGCGAGCACGGCGCGCACACGCCCCGACGGATTGGCGGCAGTGGTGTTCTCCGCGCCGCCCGATGCGGTGTAGAACTCCTTCTGGCCGTCGTAAGTAATGACCGCGCCACGGATCTCGTCGAGTTGCGTCGCACCCTGCAGGCGCTCCATGCGTGCCCGGCTGATCAGCTTGGAAATCTCCTGCTTGCCGTCGTACTCGATCCGCTCGCCCCAGCCTTGGATGTATTCGTCGACGTTGTCGCGCTTCTGGCGGATGAAGGCGAGGTTACCAGGCTTGGAGGTCGCCACGGCGTAGTTGTAGCCCTCAGGGTCCGTGCGCAGATCCGCTTCATCGGAGCGCAGCACCATGGTGCCCTTGGTCAGCACCACGTTGCCCGTCAGGTGATAGACCTGCTTCAGATCGTCGTAGCTGGCATTGTCGGCTTCGAGCACCAGCGGCTTGTCGCGGTCGGCGCGCTCGGCGTGTGCGGACAGGGCCGGAAGCAGCAGCGCGGCGGCGAGGGCAAAGCCGGCGGCACGGAAAGTGTGGGTCATGGAGGTCACGTCGAAGAGGGGCGCGGTCGGTAGGCGGGATAGTGCGATAGGGTCGGGTCGAACGTTACGGCTTCGGCGCCCCCAGCCCTTCGATCCGGCCGCGCACGTTGCCCAGCAATTGTACTTGGCGCGTCACGTTATTGAAGACGAGGCCGTTGGCGTTCATGATCGACGGCCCGCGGTGCAGTTCGACCGGTTTGTCGGTGCGCACGATGTCGTCGTTGAGCAGCACCTGGAAGTACGTCGAGTCGGCCGTCATCAGCGGATCCTGGCGCGGGTCCAGGCCTTGCGCGCGGATGACCTTGGCGTTGTTGTACAGATCGATGATGGTGCCTTCGCCGTTCATCTTTCCCAGATCTGCCCGGGCCGTGACCTGCGGTCGGTCGGGCGCATAGACGCGCAGCGCCGGATACGTGACGTCGTAAGTGAGGTCGTCCTCGTAGTGGTTCATGTGGACGCCGGTAAAGCGGTATTTGGTGGTGCCAGTCTCGTCCAGCGCCGTGGCCGAGATGCCGTCCATCGTGTAATCGGCGACGTGGCGCTTGGGCTGATTGGCGGTGGCATCGGTCTGCGGCGTGTTGACCTGAACGAGCAGGAACGTGACACCGCAAACGATCGCCATCAGCAGGATCGGCAGCCCGCGCAGCATGACTTGCAGCGCGGTGGAGACGAGGCGTTGAGAGCGTTCGCTGGCCATGAGGTCAGAAGGGTTGCGGAGCCTGCAGCAGTTGCGCGAGCAGGGCGTCATAGGCGCCCTGGGCCTTGAGGATGAGGTCTGCGACCTCACGCACGGCGCCGCGTCCTCCGGTCGCCTGGGCGACATAGTGGGCACGGTGGCGCAGTTCAACGTGGGCCTGAGCCGGACAGGCGGCAAAGCCGACCTGTGCCATCACCGGCAGATCGGGCCAGTCGTCGCCCATGTAGCCGGCGTCCAGCGCCTGCAGGCCGGTGGCGCCGAGCAGATGGGCAAACGCCTCGCGCTTGTCTGCCACGCCTTGGTACAGATGATCGATGCCGAGTTCCCCTGCGCGCCAGGCCACGATCTCGGATTCGCGCCCGGTGATGATGGCAGGCGTGACGCCCGCCTGCGCCAGCAGCTTGATGCCGTGGCCGTCGAGGGTGTCGAAGGCCTTGCTGATCTCGCCCTCGGGCCCGACCAGCAGGCGGCCGTTGGTCAGCACCCCATCAACGTCGAACACCATCAGACGCACGCGGGCGGCGCGTTCCATCGCCTGCGGAAAGCGGGCGTCGATGTTGCTGTGGACGGTGGAGTCGGGGGTGGGCATGAGCGGAATCTCAGATGACCTTGGCGCGCGTCAGATCGTGGATGTGCAAGGCGCCTACCAGCATGCCGGCGGCATCGACCACCAGGAGCTGGTTGATGCGATGCGTTTCCATCACTTCGACCGCTTCGACGGCGAGTTGGTCCGGCCCCACGGCGCGCGGGTTGCGGTGCATCACCTCGGCAATCGGTACGGTACGCCAGTCGCGCGGGGTTTCCAGCAGGCGGCGCAGGTCGCCGTCGGTGAAGACGCCCACGGCACGGCCGTCGGCGTCGACCACCGCCGTCATCGCCATGCCCTTGCGGGTGATTTCCATCAGGGCCTGCGACAGCGGCGTGTCTTCCATCACGCGCGGGATGGCGTCACCGGCGCGCATGACGTCGCGCACATGCGTGAGGAGCTTGCGACCGAGCGATCCGCCCGGGTGCGAGCGGGCGAAGTCTTCGGCGCCGAAGCCGCGTGCATCGAGCACCGCCACGGCGAGCGCGTCACCCAACGCGATCTGCGCGGTCGTGCTGGCAGTGGGCGCGAGGTTCAGCGGGCAGGCTTCGACGTCGACGTGGGAGTTGAGTACCACGTCGGCATGCTTGCCGAGCGAGGATTGCGGGTTGCCGGTCACGGCGATCAGCTTGGCGCCGAGCCGCTTGATGAGCGGCAGGATGGCGTTCAGCTCCGACACCTCGCCGGAATTGGAAAAGCCGATGAAGACGTCGTCGCGCGTGACCATGCCGAGATCGCCATGGCTGGCTTCGGCCGGATGCACGAAGAAAGCCGGCGTGCCGGTGGAGGCCAGCGTGGCCGCGATCTTGCGCGCAATGTGACCGGATTTGCCCATGCCCGAGACGACCACGCGCCCGGTGCAGCCGAGCACCATTTCGACCGCACGCGCGAAGTCGGCGGACACCTGGGATTTGAGGCCGAGCACGGCTTGCGCTTCGATGTCGAAGGTTTGCTGCGCCAGCGCAAGCGCTCGATCCGGATTGAAGTTCGCTATCATGGCGGCGAAGTATAACAACGATTGACACTCGTCCCCGGCCGCAAGCCACGCGTTGGGACGTGGCTTGCGGGGGAGCGGCGGAGCGTGCGGGCGCTCCGTTTTGCTGCGCCGCGGCAACCTGTCTTCCACCGACTTTTCCGCCCGTCGCCACGCCGCCAGATCATTCTGCGGCGTCTCGCGCACCGTGTTCTTCGCTGACACCCTGGCATTGGTCTTGCAATGCGGAGCGTGCTTCCTCCTGCACGCACCATCCTGATGCGGGGTGTCCGTCACCAACCTATTGGCACTGGCTTTACGCGCTGCATGCATTCGCCGCTGGAACTCGCCCTTGTTTTGCTGGCCGCCGCCGTGATCGGCGTGGTGGTGTTCCGCATGCTGCAACTGCCGCCGATGCTGGCCTATCTGGTGATGGGGGTGCTGATCGGCCCGAAGGCGACGGGACTGGAATCCGATTCGGCGCAGACGCGCTATCTGGCTGAATTCGGGGTGGTCTTCCTGATGTTTTCGATCGGGCTCGAGTTCAACCTTTCCAAGCTGCGCTCGATGCGGCGGCTGGTGTTGGGCCTCGGGGCATCGCAGGTCGTGCTGACCATGCTGCTGACGATTCCGGTGTCACTGTTGTTATCCCACTGGTATCCGCTGTCGTGGCAGGCAGGGTTGGCGCTGGGCGGCGCGCTTGCGATGTCGTCCACGGCCATCGTCTCGAAGATGCTGGCCGAGCGGCTGCAACTCGAGACCGAGCATGGCCGCAACATCATCAGCGTGCTGCTGTTCCAGGATCTCGCGGTGGTGCTGCTGCTGATCGTCGTGCCGTCGCTGGGCAAGAACCCGACAGACCTTGTGCTGGCGCTGTCGATCGCGGCCTTGAAAATCACCGTTGCGCTGGTGCTGATCCTGTTCCTGGGGCAGAAGCTACTGTCCCGCTGGTTTCACATGGTGGCGGCGCGCCGGTCGCAAGAGCTGTTCATGTTGAATCTGCTGCTTGTCACGCTGGGCATGGCTGCCCTGACCGAACGGCTGGGCCTGTCGATGGCGCTGGGCGCCTTCCTGGCCGGCATGCTGGTGTCGGAAACGCCCTACAGGCTGCAAGTGGAAGAAGATATCAAGCCGTTTCGCGACGTGCTGCTCGGGCTCTTCTTCGTGACGGTGGGCATGCTGCTGGACCCGCGCGTGGTGGTCGATCATTGGGTGCTGGTGTTGGTGCTGGTGATCGGCCCGGTACTGTTCAAGTTCGTGCTGATCGCGCTCTTGGCGCGTGCCTTTGGCTCGGGTGGAGGCGCCGCGATCCGGACGGCGCTGGGGCTGGCGCAGGCTGGCGAATTCGGCTTCGTGCTGCTCAATCAGATTGACGGGATGCGGCTGATCGATCCGGTGCTCGGACAGGCCATCCTGGCGGCGATGCTGCTCTCGATGCTGTTGGCGCCGTTCCTGATCCAGTACAGCGATGCGATTGCAATGCGGCTCTCGCGCACGGACTGGCTGATGCAATCCCTGGCAATGACGAAGATCGCCGCGCAGAGTATCGCCACCGAGCGTCACGTCATCATTTGCGGCTACGGCCGCAGCGGCCAGAACCTGGCGCACATGGTGGAGCAGGAGGGCATCGGCTATGTCGCACTCGATCTGGACCCCGACCGCGTGCGCGAGGCGGCGGCCGCGGGTGAGCACGTCGTCTACGGCGACGCGGCGCGGCGCGAGTCACTGGTGGCGGCGGGTATCCATCGCGCTGCGGCCGTCGCCATTACCTATGCGGACACCCCATCGGCGCTGAAGGTCCTGCACCACGTGCAGGCGCTTGAGCCGACGCTGCCGGTGATCGTGCGCACGATCGACGATGCCGACCTGGACCGCCTGCAGCAGGCTGGCGCCACCGAGGTCGTCCCGGAAATCATCGAAGGCAGCCTGATGCTGGCCTCGCACGCCCTGGTGCTGCTCGGTGTGCCGCTGCGTCGCGTGGTGCGGCGTGCCCAGGAGATGCGCGACGCCCGTTACAGTCTGCTGCGTGGCTACTTCCACGGCCAGGATGATGAGGAAGACATGCTCGAGCGCGATGCCGTGCGCCTGCATTCGGTGCCCCTGGCCGAGGGCTCGCCCGGGATCGGCCGCAAGCTCGGCACGATGGGGCTGGAGACGTTCAATACATCGGTGACGGCGATCCGCCGGCAGGGCATCCGCGCGATCGATCCGGATCCGGATACCGTCTTGGAGCAGGGGGACATCGTCGTGCTGCGCGGCACGCCCGAGGGCCTGCAGATGGCGGAGGAGCGCCTTTCCCCGCGTTGAGGCGCGCGTGCGCGGCGGCTACTTGGCCAGCGCCTCGAGGAGCGGCCCGCGTGATCGGCGCGGCGGCGGGGCATCCGCCATGCTCGACGGCAGCCCACTCAGTACGGCTGCGGCATCGAGCGAACGGATCGGCACACGCGTATCGGCGGGGATGCGGCCGCCCTGCTGCAGCATCAGGTAGCGCAGGCAGCAGACGCGCAGGAACGAGGCGAAGTTGGCCACTTCGCCATGCCGCTCGAACAGCTCGTCGTAGAGCTTGGTGATGAGTTGGTTCACCGTCAGACCATCGCGCTGGCCGATCTCTTCCAGCACCTCCCAGAACAGGCATTCGAGCCGCACGCTGGTCGCTACGCCGTGCAGGCGCAGCGAGCGTGCGAGGCTGTCGTACGAGTGGGGGTTGGCGCGGATGAAGATTTCGCACATGGCCGGGCTCCAGAAGGCGCCCGGCGAGCGGGCAACGCCGTCTAGTGTAGGACCCGCGTGCCCAGGACTTCAAGGAACTGCGCGAGCCACGCCGGATGTGCCGGCCAGGCGGGCGCTGTGACCAGCTTGCCATCGGTATGGGCCTGGTCGACCGCGATGTCCTTGAAGGTACCGCCGGCGGCGGTGACTTCCGGTCCACATGCTGGATAGGCGGAGCAGGCCCTGCCTTCCAGCACACCCGCGGCCGACAGCAACTGCGCGCCGTGGCAGATGGCGGCGATGGGTTTGTCGGCGCCGGCGAAGTGCCGCACGATCTCCAGCACGCGGGCGTTCAGGCGCAGATATTCGGGCGCGCGGCCGCCCGGGACCACAAGTGCGTCATAGCCCGCCGGGTCGACGTCGGCAAACGACGCGTTGAGGGTGAAGCGATGGCCCGGCTTCTCGGAGTAGGTCTGCGCACCCTCGAAGTCGTGCACGGCGGTCGCGACGGAATCGCCGGCACGCTTGTCCGGGCAGACGGCGTGCACCGTGTGACCGACCATCTGCAGCGCCTGGAAGGGCACCATGACTTCGTAGTCTTCAACGTAGTCGCCCACCAGCATCAGAATTTTCTTGGCCATCGCCGTGTCTCCTGTATGGTTTCGGTCTGGCCATTGTGGTTCGGTGTCTCGCGGCCCGGGTGGTAGCCCATTACCGCATGACGGCTTGTCCAGCTTCCTTGTCTTCTGCCATGACTCAAGTACCTCCTCCGGCGGCACCGCTGACGCCGTCGTCCGTTCCCGCCTCGACCGAACTGGGCGACGTGTCGCGCTACCTGCGTGACCGCATCCGCACCGTACCCGACTGGCCGCAGCCTGGGGTGATGTTCCGCGACATCACGCCGCTGCTGCAGGACCCGAAAAGCCTGCGCGTGCTGGTGGACGTATTCGTGCATCGCTACATGGGGCAAGGGCTGAATCTGGTGGCCGGCATCGACGCGCGCGGGTTCATCCTGGGATCGATCGTGGCGTATGAGCTCAATCTGGGTTTTGTGCCGATCCGCAAGAAGGGCAAGCTGCCGTTCACCACGGTGGCCGAGGAGTACATGCTCGAATACGGCAGCGCCACGGTGGAGATCCACGCTGACGCCTGCAAGCCCGGCGACCGCGTGCTGCTGATCGACGACCTGATTGCCACCGGCGGCACCATGATGGCCGGCAAGCGCCTGCTCGAACGCCTCGGGGCGACCGTGGTGGAGGGTGCGGCGATCGTCGACCTGCCTGAACTGGGCGGCTCGCGCCTGCTGATCGAAGGTGGGCTGCCGTTGTTTACGGTGTGCCGCTTCGACGGACACTGACCGGCCCCCGGGCCATTGCCGGCGGCGCATACGCCATGTGACAAAAATATGACGCTGCGCTGCTGCACGCAGTAGCATGCTTCCTTCCTTTTTCGTTTGGCAGGGAGACGCCGATGCCACATGTGCTGCTGTTTTTGCTCACCTCGATCGCCATGACGGTGATGCCTGGACCGGACAACCTCCAGGTCATCGCGCGTGGCGCGAGTCAGGGCCGCAAGGCGGGGCTGGCGGCGGCGGCCGGCTTTGCATCGGGTTGCCTGTTCCACACCACGCTGGCAGCGCTCGGGCTGGCAGCGGTGCTGCAGTCCTCGCCTGCCGCGTTCCAGGCCATTCGCTGGATGGGCGCCGCTTACCTCATCTGGCTGGGCATGCGGGCGTTACGCAGTCAAGGTGGCGTCGGCCCGAAGCATGCTGATCGACAGGCGGAACCCGACCTGTGGCAGGTGTTCCGCCAATGCGTACTGGCCAATGTGCTGAACCCGAAGGTCACGCTGTTCTTCGTGGTGTTCCTGCCGCAATTCGTCGATACGCAGGTCGGACATGTGGCCCTGCAGATGCTGTTGCTGGGCGCGATCTTCATGGCACAGACCATTGTCGTCTTCGGCATGTACGGCTGGTGTGCGGCAGCGCTGGGTGGCTGGATGCGTCGGACGCCGCGCGCTTCGTCCTGGCTCGACCGTGTCAGCGGCTGCATTTTTATCGGGCTGGGCGTGCGCGTGGCGCTGACCAAGTAAGCGCAGCGGAATTCGATGTACACGCTTCTCAAGCTGCTTTCGGGTGTGGCCCTGCTGGTGTGGGGTACGCAGACCGTCAAGGTTGGCATGCTGCGGCTGTACGGCGCGGACTTGCGCCGGCTGCTGTCGCGCAGTGTGTCGAACCGGTTCTCCGCGCTGCTCGCCGGCATTGGCGTCACATGCCTCGTGCAGAGCAGCAACGCGACGGCCACCATCGTCGGTGCGTTCGTCGCGCAGGGCCTGATGGGCGTGTCGTCTGCGCTGGCGATCCTGCTGGGTGCCAATGTGGGCACGGCCATCATGGCGCAGGTGTTTGCGCTGGACCTGTCGTGGCTGTCACCCTTGCTGATCTTCTTCGGCGTGATCCTGCACCTGTCGCGCAAGGGCAGCGCGGTCGGGCATTTCGGGCGTGTGCTGATCGGCCTTGGGCTGATCATGATGGCGCTGGAGCTGATCTCGGTGGCATCAAGCCCGATGGTTGAAGCCAATGCGCTGCGCGTGTTGCTCGGCTCCATCTCGTCGGATACCGGGCTGAACATGCTGATCGGTGCGGTGCTGACGCTGCTCTGTTATTCGAGTCTCGCTGTGGTGCTGTTCTGCGCCACGCTGGCGACATCGGCGGCGGTGTCGGTCAAGGTGGCGTTTGCGATCGTGCTGGGCGCCAACATCGGGAGTGCCGTGGCAGCGCTGGCGACCACGCCGTCATCGAGCCAGGCAGCACGCCGCGCCACGCTCGGCAACCTGCTTTCGCGCATGCTGGGCGCGGCGCTTGCGCTGCCATTCCTGGGCGAACTGGCCGACCTGGCACCGCATGCTGGGGTGGCGCTGCAGCACGTGGTGGTGGGCTTCCACGTGGTCTTCAACGTGGTGCTGGCCGCACTGCTGATCGGCCTGACCGACCACATGGCGCGTCTGTGCGCACGCATCCTGCCGGGTGGGGCGCATATCGATGACCTTGTGGCGCCGCGCTATCTCGATCCTTCTGCGCTGGCCACGCCAACGTTAGCGCTGGGCAATGCCGCACGCGAAGTGCTTCGTATCGGCGACCGCGTCGAACACATGCTCGACAACACGCTGCGCGTGCTGAAGACGAACGATGTGCGTTTGCTGCAGGCGACCCGCGCCATCGACGATGAGGTTGATGCGCTGTACACCGCCATCAAGCTCTATCTCACACAACTGAGCCACGAGGCACTGGACGCCCGCGAAGGCAAGCGCTGGGCCGACATCATCTCGCTGACGATCAACCTGGAGCACGCGGGCGACATTCTCGATCGCCTGCTCCAGGACGTGCGCGAGAAGAAGATTGCGCACAAGCTGGCCTTTTCAGAGGCCGGCATGGAAGAGCTGGAGGACATGCACGCGCGCCTCGTCACGAACCTGAAGCTGGCGCTGTCTGTGTTCCTGACGGGGGACCTGCGCAGCGCGCAGAAGCTGATGCTGGAAAAAGCGCACTTCCGCGATCTGGAAAAGCGCTATGCCCGCAGCCACCTCACGCGCGTGTCCGCCCAGACGGCCGAGAGCATCGAGACCAGCTCACTGCACCTCGACATCATCAGCGATTTCAAGCGGCTGAATTCGCTGTTCTGTGCCGCAGCGTACCCGGTGCTGGATGAGGCCGGGGCGCTGAACCGCAGTCGCATGAAAGACGCGGATGAGGTGGAATCAGGCACGGAAACGGCTCCGCTCAGTCAGTAAAGAGCGCAGCCGAAGCGGTGCGCCTCCTGCCCGGTCGCGCCCCTCACCGGCGCTTGAGCAACGGTGCCAGATACTTCCCGGTAAAGCTCGCCTTGCTCTTTGCCACGTCTTCGGGCGTGCCCTTGGCGATGATCTGGCCGCCGCCCGCGCCGCCCTCCGGCCCGAGATCGAGCAGCCAGTCCGCCGTTTTGATCACGTCCAGGTTGTGCTCGATGATGACGACCGTGTTGCCCTGGTCGCGCAGCTTGTGAATGACTTTGAGCAGAAGCTCGATGTCATGGAAGTGCAGGCCGGTAGTTGGCTCATCGAGGATATACAGCGTGCGGCCGGTGTCGCGCTTGGACAGCTCAAGCGACAGCTTCACGCGCTGCGCCTCGCCGCCCGACAGCGTGGTCGCCGATTGCCCCAGGCGGATGTAGCCCAGGCCCACATCCAGCAGCGTCTGCAGCTTGCGGCGCACCACCGGCACCGGCGCAAAGAACTCGTGCGCCTGCTCGACCGTCATCTCCAGCACTTCGGTGATATTCCTGCCCTTGTAGAGCACTTCCAGCGTCTCGCGGTTGTAGCGCTTGCCGTGGCAGACGTCGCACGGCACGTACACGTCGGGCAGGAAATGCATCTCGACCTTGAGCACGCCGTCGCCCTGGCAGGCCTCGCAGCGGCCGCCCTTGACGTTGAACGAGAAGCGGCCCGGGTCGTAGCCGCGTTCCTTGGCCGACGGCACACCGGCAAACAGCTCGCGGATCGGTGTGAACAGCCCCGTGTACGTGGCCGGGTTGGAGCGCGGCGTGCGGCCGATGGGCGACTGGTCGACGTTGATGACCTTGTCGAAATGCTCCAGCCCGTCGATGCGGTCGTGCGCGGCCGGCTCGGGCGTCGAGCCATACAGATGGCGCGCCACCGCGTGGTACAGCGTGTCGTTGATCAGCGTCGACTTGCCCGAGCCCGACACGCCCGTGATGCACGTCAACAAGCCGACCGGAATGTCGGCCGAGACGTTCTTCAGGTTGTTGCCCGTCGCGTTGAGGATGCGCAGCCAGCGCTCGTCATCGGGCGCGGTGCGTTGCTTGGGCACCTCGATGCGGCGCTTGCCCGAGAGGTATTCGCCCGTGAGCGACGTGGGCGACTGCTCGATCTGGCTCGGCGTGCCTTCTGCAATGATCTGGCCGCCGTGCACGCCAGCGCCGGGGCCGATGTCGACCACGTAGTCCGACGCGCGGATCATGTCTTCGTCGTGCTCCACCACCAGCACGGAGTTGCCGAGGTCCCGCAGATGCTTGAGCGTACCGATCAGACGATCATTGTCACGCTGGTGCAGACCGATGGACGGTTCATCGAGCACGTACATCACGCCCGTCAGGCCCGAGCCGATCTGCGAGGCCAGCCGGATGCGCTGCGCCTCGCCGCCCGAGAGCGTATCGGCGCTGCGCTCGAGCGACAGGTAATCGAGCCCGACATTGTTCAGGAAGTTCAGCCTGGCCGTGATTTCCTTGACGATCTTGTCTGCGATCTCGCGCTTGGCGCCATGCATGTTGAGCGTGAGGAAATACGTGAGCGCGTCGCGCAGCGGCCAGCCATTGATCTCGTAGATGCCGCGCGCCTGGTCGTCATCGCCAATCTTGACGAAGCGCGCCTCGCGGCGCAGGCGTGTGCCGTGACACTCGGGGCAGGCCTGGTTGTTCTGGTACTTGGCGAGCTCCTCGCGCACGGCGATGGAGTCGGTCTCCTTGTAACGCCGCTCGAGGTTGGGGATGATCCCCTCGAACGCGTGTTCGCGCACCGTCGTGCGCCCGCGCTCATTGATGTACGTGAACGGGATCTGCTGCTTGCCCGAACCGTGCAGCACGATGTGCTGGATCTCCTGCGGCAGTTCTTCGAACGGCACGTCGATATCGACGTCATAGAACGCCGCCAGGCTCTGCAGCATCTGGAAGTAGAACTGGTTGCGGCGGTCCCAGCCCTTGATCGCGCCCGAGGCCAGCGACAGGTTCGGGAAGGCCACCACGCGCTTCGGATCGAAGAACGTGATCTGGCCCAGGCCGTCGCAGTGCGGGCATGCGCCCAGGGGGTTGTTGAACGAGAACAGCCGCGGCTCCAGCTCCTGCAGCGAATATGAGCAGATCGGGCAGGCGAACTTCGAACTGAAGACGTGCTCCTTGCCTGTCTCCATCTCCACGGCCACGGCGCGGCCGTCAGCCAGACGCAGCGCGGTCTCGAACGATTCGGCCAGACGCTGCTTGAGTTCCGGGTTCACCTTGACGCGGTCGACGACCACGTCGATGGAGTGCTTGTCGTTCTTTTTCAGCTTGGGCAGATCGTCGACGTCATAGACCTTGGCCTCTGCCTCGTGCGCGGTACCGCCGCCCGAGCGGACGCGAAAGCGCACGAAGCCTTGTGCCTGCATCGCCTCGAACAGATCGACGTGCTCCCCTTTGCGGTTGACGACCACGGGCGCCAGGATCATCAGCTTGGTCTCGGCCGGCAACGCCAGCACGGCGTCCACCATTTGCGATACGCTTTGCGCCTCGAGCGGCTGGCCGTGATCGGGGCAGTAGGGCGTACCGGCGCGCGCATACAGCAGACGCAGGTAGTCGTGGATCTCGGTGACGGTACCGACCGTGGATCGCGGATTGTGGCTCGTTGCCTTCTGCTCGATGGAAATGGCCGGCGACAGCCCTTCGATCAGGTCCACGTCCGGCTTTTCCATCAGTTGCAGGAACTGCCGGGCATACGCCGACAGCGATTCCACATAGCGCCGCTGCCCCTCCGCATACAGCGTATCGAACGCGAGCGACGATTTGCCCGACCCCGAAAGCCCGGTGATCACGATCAGCTGGTTGCGCGGCAGATCGAGGTTGATGTTCTTCAGGTTGTGGGTACGGGCCCCACGAATCTTGATTTCGTCCATGTGCGGCTGAATGCGGCTGAATGCGGCGTCGGGCTGCGAACCGCCTGCGGCAATCGGCGGGAGGGGTCAAAAAGGTAAGCCTGCTAATATACCGAACTTCGGTTTTGCAGGTATTTGCCCCCGGACGGGGCAATCCGTATAACCGGCCGAGTGTTCTTTCCGTCGCTTTTTGCGGCGGTTTTCGCACCATGTCTTCCGCCTCCCCATCCATGACTTCCACTTCCGGCCGCATGACCGGCCTTGAGCTGCGCGCAGCTGCATCGTTGGCCGGCATCTTTGCGTTGCGCATGTTGGGTTTGTTCATGATCATGCCGGTCTTTGCGGTGTTCGCAAAAACGCTGCCCGACGGCAATAACACCCAGCTCGTTGCGTTCGCGATCGGCGTGTACGGCCTGACGCAGGCAATGCTCTATATCCCCTACGGCTGGCTATCGGACCGCTTCGGGCGCAAGCCGGTCATCGTGACGGGGCTATTGATCTTTGCGGTCGGCAGCCTGGTGGCGGCCTTCTCACACAGCGTCGCGGGCATCGCGGTAGGACGGGCCATCCAGGGAGCGGGCGCGATTTCATCCGCCGTGATCGCTTTCGTGGCCGACCTCACGCGAGAGGAGCACCGTACCAAGGCCATGGCGATGATCGGCGGCAGCATCGGCGTGTCGTTTGCCGTAGCCATCGTGAGTGCGCCCATCATCTTCCGCTGGGTGGGCATGCCGGGCATGTTCCTGGCGATCGGCGTGCTGGCCCTGGTCGCCATCGGCGTGGTGATCTGGGTGGTGCCGAATCCGCCGCGCCCGCCCGAGCACGTGAAGGCACCCTTCCGGGAGGTGCTGCGCAACCCTGAACTGCTGCGCCTGAACTTCGGCGTATTCGCCCTGCACGCCACGCAGACGGCCCTGTTCGTCGTGCTTCCGCACATGCTGGAGACCGCCGGGCTGCCCGTCGATTCGCACTGGAAGATCTACCTGCCGGTGATGGGCGTGTCGTTCGTGCTGATGGTGCCGGCCATCATCGCTGCCGAAAAGCGCGGCAAGATGAAGCTGGTGCTGCTGTCCGCCGTGGCATTGGTGATGGTGGCGCAACTGGCGCTCAGTGAGGTGCACCCCACGCTTGCTGCATTGGCCATCGCGCTGCTCGTGTACTTTCTCGGCTTCAACGTGCTGGAGGCGTCGCAGCCTTCCCTCGTATCGAAGTACGCGCCGGGTGTGCGCAAGGGCGCGGCCGTGGGCGTGTACAACACGACGCAGGCGTTGGGCCTGTTCTCGGGAGGGGCGGGGGGCGGCTGGATCTTGCTCCATGCCGGCCAGCACGCGGTGTTCCTGACCTGTGCGGCGCTGGCCCTCGCGTGGCTTATAATTGCGAGCCCCATGCAAATGCCGGCGCTGCGCCGTCACTGAGAACCCCTTCACGATCCAACTGCGCAGCCCGACCTTGGCTCTGTGATGCGCGTCGTGCTGCGGTGCGGCTGCGCTCCCCGAGCCCATCTCGGACCGACTGCGACGGATCGTGAACCGGCTCTGGCCCGGGCCAACGGCGGCATCACTCAATTACTCTTCGGAAACTCATCATGGCGTCCGTCAACAAAGTCATCATCGTCGGCAATCTCGGCGCCGATCCTGAAACGCGCTACATGCCCAGCGGCGACGCCGTCACCAACATCCGCGTGGCGACCACCGACCGCTACAAGGACAAGGCCAGCGGCGAAATGAAGGAAGCCACCGAATGGCACCGCATTGCCTTCTTCGGCCGGCTGGCTGAAATTGCCGGCGAATACCTGAAGAAGGGTTCGCAGGTCTACGTCGAAGGCCGCCTCAAAACCCGCCAATGGGAGAAGGACGGCCAGAAGCAATACAGCACCGAGATCGTCGCAGAACAAATGCAGATGCTTGGCGGCCGCCAGGGTATGGGCGGTGAAGGTGGCGGTGGTGGCGGCGGCTACTCGCGCGGCGGCGAAGGCGGTGGAGGCTACGGCGGTGGCCGCAGCCAGGCCGGTGGCGGTGGCATGAGCCGCGGCGAAAGCGGTGGCGGCCAGGGCGGCGGTGCACGCCGTCAGCCGGCACCGTCGAACGGCTTTGAGGACATGGACGACGATATTCCGTTCTAGAACCTACTTAGTGTGTTTTTTGTTGATTGAAGCCCGTGTGCCCTGTGTCCACGGGCTTTTTTCATATGCCGCGTGTCGGCGTGCCCGTTCGTGGGCACCCGTGGGTGGATACAGCCCGCCCTTGATCTGGCGCCGAGCTGGGCGGATCAGTCGTTATCGCAGGGTTTGTTGAATACGTGCTTCACGCCGCACTTGGTCGCGTGGGCCGCGTCACGGAAACCGTGGCCGATCGCGCGGGCACCGTTGGCGGTGGCATGGCCGACCGCCCGTGCGCCGTTTGCCGTGGCGTGGCCAGCGTCTCGCGCGGCGTGCCCGGTTTTCCTGGCGGCGTCTTTCGTACCCTGCTTGATATCCTGCTTCATCTCGGACAGGTCAGCGTGGGCGGCAGGACTGAGAAGCGCGATCACTAGCGCGGCAGGCAGGAACAGGCGGCTCTTCACGTCGGCAATCCTTTCTGGCGGGTTCATACGGCAGCGGCATCGAGCACGACAGTGGCTCGGCCGGTCAACAGCATGCCTGCGCCGTTGCGCACGGTAAAGCGATACAACACGTTGTTACCGTCACCGCCGATGCGCTCGGCTTCAATGTCGAGCGCCCCCTCCACCGTATCGAGCCGGCTGACAAACGCCTCGACATTCCGCACGCTGGCGAGAAACCCCGCGCGCGGCCGCGCCTGCGCCGCATCGCACAGCGCGCCATGCACTGCCATCGCCTGAGCGGCGTACTCGATGCCGCACACTGCTGCGAGTTGCCCGTTCGACCGCAGCGGGTTGGTCGGATCCCGATGGCTGGTGGCGGTGCAGTGGATGCGCGACGCGTCCCAGCCCAGCACGGTGTCGAGCAGACACATCGCCCCGCTGTGCGGAATGCGCTCGGCGATCCAGCTTCGGTCGAGTGGCGGGGTGGCGCTCAGGGTCATGGCGCGCTCAACCGAAGGTGCCTGAACCGTCGGGCAGGCGGATGTCGATCCGTAGGGCGGTATCGGGCAGGTAATCGAGCACCACGCTCGATGCGCCGCGTGTCGCCAGCGCTTCGAGCAGCGGAAGCACGCGGGCGGCTGGATTGCCGAGCCGCAGCGGTTCCAGCGCGCTGCGTGCCAAGGCCGTCGGTGGCGCGGTGGTGAGCTCGACATCGATGCGCGCCAGGGTGCGCGCGCTTGCCTGCGGAGCCAGCACGAGGGCCACGGCGAATGCGCCGAGCATTGGGCGGGTGGCATGCAGCGGCTCGGGGTATTCGCTGTCATATGCGATCAGCAGGGTCGGGGTGGCATCGACCGTGACCTGGCACAGGCTGTCGAGCAGCCCGGCTGCAAAGCTGCCGTCGTGTGCGCAAAGCACGTTGGACGGCGCCGTGGCGTGCGTGGCAATGCTCCAGTAGCCCGCCGGCGCGTTGTGCACGGAGTTGTGGAAGCGGGTGGGGGAGAGCTTGCGGTCGTCGCTTGCCAGCGTTTCGCAGATCACGTGGCAGTTCTGCCCATCCCCGCCGGATGAGGTGAATACGGTGGCGAGTGTGGCGGCGTCGAACCCGCTGCTGGCGACGGCTTCATGGCCGACCGCCATGGCAAGCTTGACGACGGGCCCGGTGCGGCGACGTTCGACCGGCGGTAAGCCGGCCGGCGGCGGCAAGGTGGTCGGCTCGTGCAGGTAAGGCGCGCGTCCGGCCAATACGTCCGCGGCGCGCGGCCAATCCGCCAGGCCGGGGCCCAGCAGGCCAATGCTTTCGATGAATGCGCTGAGTCGGGTCATGGCGCGGTGTCAGTTCCGGACGTGAGCTGCGCGGCCGAAGACCAGACTGCAATTCGTGCCGCCAAAGCCGAAGGCATTGCTGAGCGCAGCGTGGATGCGGGCATCCTGGCTGGTCGTTACATAGTTGAGTGGAAGTGCCGGGTCGGGCTGCGTGGTGTTGATGCCCGCGGGCACGAACTGGTGGCGCAGCGCCAGTGCGGTGATGACGGCTTCCAGCGCGCCGGCCGCGCCCAGTGTGTGACCCGTTGCGCCCTTGGTGGAGCTGCACGGCGTGCCCTCGAACAGGGGGGCCATGGCGCGACCCTCCGCCGCGTCGTTGCTGGGCGTGCCGGTGCCATGCAGATTGACGTAGTCGATGTCTGATGCGGACAGGCCGCTGGTGGCCAACGCCTGGGCCATCGCCGTGCGCGCGCCCAGGCCTTCCGGATGCGGTGATGACATGTGGTGCGCATCGCTCGATTCGCCAATGCCGAGCAGCAGGATGGCATCCTCCCGGACGGTCTGATCGGGCATGCGCTCAAGCAGCGCGAACGCGGCAGCCTCGCCGATCGAGATGCCGTCCCGGGCAACATCGCAGGGCCGGCAGGGCTGCGGCGAGAGCAATTCGAGCGAATTGAACCCGTACAGCGCGGTCAGGCATAGCGAATCCACTCCGCCCACCACCGCCGCGTCGATCAAGCCTGCCTCCAGCATGCGCCTGGCGCTGGCAAAGACCTTGGCGCCGGACGAACAGGCAGACGAGATCGCCATGGCAGGGCCGCCCAGTCCAAAGTACGCGCGCACGAATGCGGCGGGCGAGTAGATGTTGTGCGTCTGCGTGTAATGAAACCCGGCAGGCAGGGCGCCCGTCAGCGCGTCGCGGTGCTGGTAGGCGTGCTCGGTCTCCAGGATGCCCGACGTGCTGGTGCCGATGAAGACGCCGATGCGCCCGGCGCCGTAGCGCGCCTTGGCGGCCTCGACCTGCTCGGCGAAGCCGTCCTGCACGAGACCGATTTGCGCCAGTCGGTTGTTGCGGCAGTCAAAGTCCGCCAGATCGGCGCGCAGGGCCTCAGTGTCCACACCCGCGACGGCACCAATCCAGGTGTCGAGATCCGCTCGCGGGAAGTTGCACGGCACGAGGCCGCCGCGCGCCGCGCGCAGTGCTTCCAGCGTGGCGTCAAGGCCACGTCCGAGGCAGCTTGTGGCGGTGAAATGCGAAACCAATAGGGACTTCACGGGGGCGGGGTCGGAGGGGTTCAGGCGGGAGCAGAGCTTGGCAGCTTGGACGCCGATAGTGGGCAAATGTTATCAAATGGCAGCTTGCCGCTCGTCCACCTGGCCACACTCCTGCGCAAGTGCCGCCCGCAGCGTCGTACAGCGCAGCTGTGCCTGCGCGGCTGCCTGCAGTACGCGCGGCAGGACGGTCAGGAGAACGGGTTCGCCACGCTCGTCGCGGGCCGCGTGGCCGTCGTGCAGCAGAAGGATGTCTTGCGGCGCCAGGTTGTGGAGCAGTCGCCTCGCGACGGTTTCGGCGCTGCTTGTGCGCGTGTCGAACGCCCTGCGGGTCCAGCTCGCCAGTTGCAGTCCGAGCTGGCACAACACCGGTTCAAGGAACGGGTTGCGCAGCCCCGCCGGCGCGCGGAAGAAGAGCGGACGCGTGCCGGTGATCCCGGCGAGCGTGTCCTGCGCGGCTTCGATCTCGCGCCGCAGTGCCCACGGCCCGCGTAGCGAAAACGTGTGGTGATGGCGCTGGCTATGGTTTTCCACGGCATGTCCGCGCGCAACGATGGCTTCCACGCAGCGCGGGTGCCGGCGCGCCTGTTCGCCGATGCAGAAGAACGTGGCCTTGGTCCCGTAGTGGTCCAGCACATCAAGCACCCGCGGCGTGACATCAGGGTCGGGGCCATCGTCGATGGTCAGCGCGATCTGCCGGCCAGCCATGGCAGGCAGGCGCGTCCAGTTGGGCCCGAGCAGGGTGCTGCGCGGCCACAGCCCGGCGGCCACCACCGCCAGATGCGATGCGACCACGGCGCCGCCGGCCCATGGCCATGTCGAGGGTTGTGCAAGCAGCGCCGCAGCCGCGCCGGCGTGCAGCGCGAGCGTGCCGCTGATCAGCGGGGTCGGCTGCCACCTGCGCGCGGAGCCAGGCGTCTGCGAAAGCGGAGTGTTCATGCGGTTGGGAGACGATCGAAACGGGCTGCGGGAGCCAGGATGGCAGCCAGCACCAGAGCCAGCATGGCACCTGGGCCGACCGTCATGCCGAAGGTTTCCAGCATGGGGACGTGCGAAAACGCCAGCAGACCGAAGCCGGCCACTGTCGCAAGGTTTGCCACCAGCAGCGACACCAGCGTCTGCGGAGCGAGACGCGGCTCGTGCGCATCGCGCCGGTTGAAGAACAGCGCATAGTTCGAGCCGACTGCGACAATGAGCAGCATCCCCACCAGATGCAGGATGGTGAGCTGCACGCCAGCCAGGGCAAAGCCGGCCGTCACCATCAGCACCGCCGCCACCAGCGGGGCAAGCGCGAGCAGCATCCGCCGCGGCGAGCGCAACGCCACGAGCAGTAGCAACGCGATGGCGGCAAGGCCGGCAAGCGACAGTCGAATGTCTTCCTGCACATAGTTGATATACAGGCGGTCGGCTTCGGCCTTCATGTCGACGAAGAGTGCGCCGGGCACGCTGGCACGTCCCACGGCGGCACGGATCGGGCCGGCATCCAGGCTGGGCTGGTTTGCCGCGCTCGGGGCCGCTGCGGGAGCGCGCAGTGGGAGCATGGCGCTCCATTGGCCGGCGCGTTCGGTCAGCAAGGCATCCACGGCCAGCGCCATCGACGTGCCCTGCAGATCGGCCCGTCGCAGCAGCGGTTGCGTCCGGGCGGCATTCACATCCGAGAGGAAGGGGGCGAAGCGCTCCGGCCTGACACGGATGGGCTGATCCTGGACGGCGCTGCGCATGCGCTGGGCAAGCACATCGGCAGGCGGCAGGCTGGCGAGGCGCGCGCGTTGGGTGGCATCGCTCGGCAGGTAGCGGGCGGGGCTCTCGAACCCGGCGAGCGTGCCGTCATCCACCAGCGGCTGCAACCGTGCCGCGACCTTTTCGGCGCCTTCCAGCGCGGCCTGCGCCGTGGCGCCCGGGATGACCACCAGATAGCGCACGTCCGGCGCGCCGATATCGGCGCGCAGGCTGGCGTCGAGCGCCTGGCTTTTCGCAGGCACCGGACTGAGCGCAGCGAGTTCGCGGCTCCACAGCGCATGGCGATGCACGGCGAGCACGGCGCATGCGCCTATCAGGACGAGCAACACCAGCCCGCGCAGGCGAGGCGCCGCCTGTGTTGCCCGCGCCAGCCACGCGCCGAGCCATGAGACATCGCGCACGGCCACCCGCGTTCCCTGCAGGTGCGGCAGCACGTAGCGTGTCACCGCAGCGGCCGTGCACAGCCCGACGATCGAGTACAGCCCGAGTTGGACGAGACCGGGAAAGCCCGAGAACAGCATCGATGCGAAACCGCATACCGAGGTGAGCACGCCCAGGCGGACGGTGGGCCAGACCTCGGTGATCCAGGCGCGGACGGCCTCGGCCGGACGGGCATCGCGCGAGCGGGCGGATTGCACGAACAGGTAGATCGAATAGTCCACCGCCTCGCCGATGAGCGTGGTGCCGAACCCGAGCGTGAGCCCGTGCACCGTGCCGAACGACAAGCTGACCGCTGCGAGGCCAGCCGCCACGCCCGACAGCACGGGCAGCAGCCCGAGCGCCAGCGTGCGCGGCGAGCGGTACACCATCAGCAGCAGCGCGACCACCAGCGCAAGGCTCAGGGTCGAAAGCCGCTCGACGTCATGCTTGATGGTGTCGCGCGCGTCGACGGAGAACACCCCGGGCCCCGTCAGCAACAGCCGCGTCGGGGCAGCGTTGGGTACCTCGTGCGCCGCCGCTTGGAACGCGCGCCGCACGGTGTCGATGGCGCGCGCCTGCGCATCGGTATCGGAGCCCGCCGCCGCGGTTTGCGCCACCAGTACGGCGCGCTGGCCATCGCGTGACGCCCACACACCATGCATCGATGCGGGGAGCGCGGTGCTGTCGAGCTGGCCGAGCAGCGTCGCCACTTCGCCGGTCGGGTCGCGCGGTAGCAGATTCTTGGCGACCATGCCGGCGGAAGAACTCAGTAAGTCCAGGCTCTCGCCGAGCGCGGCGTGCAGCCCCTCGGCGGAAAAGCGCTGCGGCGTGACGCCGGGGCTCAGCACATAACGGTGTTCAAAGATGAACTGCTGATCGCGCGCTTCGCTCACCGGCTCGCCATTGTTGACGGCGCTGAACTGCGCATCGGCACGCAGCGTGGCCGCAAGTTGGCGTGAGAGCGCCGCCCGCGTGGCGGCATCGCCGCCTTCAATGCCGACGAGGATCATCCGCGACACCAGCCCCTCGCGCAGTTGGTCGACCAGCACGCGCTGCTCTGCGCTCGGCGAGCGCGGCAGGAAGGCGGACAGGTCCGCCGTGAAGCGCGTGCGGCCGATCACCACCGCGCACAGCAGCAGACCGAGCAGCCATGCCAGCACTGCAGGCTGACGCAAGGCAGGTGTTCTGTCCATGTGGGACCTAGTTGGCGGAAACGCGCTGCAGCCGCATCAGCGAATGGTCGCCGTCGGCCTGGCGGATCGTGACGGTGCGCAGCATGTCACCGGTGCCATCCAGCGTGACGGTGCTGATGACCTTGCGCATGCGCGCGTCGATCGGTGTGAGCGTCAGCGTCCAATCATCGCCATGGCCTGCGATAGCGACCGTGTAGACCGCTTCGAGCGCAAAGCGGTTGCCTGCCAGCGTGGCGCGGATGCTCTCGATGAACGCGCCGAGTTCGGGGTACTGCGTGAGCGGCATCGTGAACTTGCGCTGGTTGCGCTCGACGGTGAGTTTGTCGCCGTCGATGATCATGTGCTCGGGCTTGGGGCGCAGCGTGCGTTTCTCCAGATGATCCGGGGCGATGAACACCAGCTCCCCGGAGGATTCGACTGGCTGCTCGGCAATCGAGAGGTATTTGGTTTCCGTAAAGGTGGCGCGGCCCGATTTGTTGCGCGCAAGGGTCGACATCAGGCGGTCGAGCGTCCATCCGCCGTTGCTGCCGTGGGCATCGGCGGTACCTGCCAGCAGACTTGCGGCCAGCAAAGCTAGGCAGATGCGGAGGAATGGGCGCATGGCGATCATGGTGTCAGGGTCTCGCGCGGGTCAGTCGGCGCATGCTGGCGCGGCGGGACAGCGCCGGCATCGTGCCAGAAATCGAAGTAATTGAACCAGTTGTACGGCGCCGCGCGGCAGTAGTGCTCGACGCGTTCCACGTAGCGCGACAGTGCAGCCTGCACGGCTTCGGCGCGCTGCTCGCGCCTGAGGTGGGTGAAATCGGCCAACAGGTCGAAGTGGACGGCGTAGCGGTTGCCTCCCTGGTGCAGGCCCGTCATGAACAGGACTGGCCGCTTGAGGATGGCCGCCATGTGCAGCGGCCCGAGCGGAAACGCAGCGGGCGTCCCGAAAAACGCCATGTACCGTGTCGAGCCGGCCGCCTCCCGCAGCAGTGTGCGATCGGCCAGCATGCCGACCAGGCGGTTGTCATCCAGCGCCTCGCGCACGTGAAGCATCGCATCGACACGCCCCAGCGAAATGACCTCTGGGGCAGCGGCCGGGTTGATGGCTGCGATGGCGGCATTGATATTGCGCGCGTTCTCTTCGTACATCGCCACGGCCACACGCAGGTCCGGGACCGTCCGGCCAAGCGCACGCACGACCTCGAAGCTGCCCAGGTGCGCCCCCAGCAGGAAAGCCCCGCGTCCCTGGGCGAGCACATCATGCACATGGGCCTGCCCCTGCAACTCGATGTCGAACAGGTCAAAGCGTCCGTTGATCAGGTAGATCCGGTCGTGGATGGTGGTGGCAAACGTGAACATGTGCCGAAAGACATCGCCCATGCCGACGGGCCGCCCAAGCGCGCGGCGCAGGTAGTTGCGCGAGGCCCGGCAAGCCGCCGGAGAGAACAGCACGAAATACACGGCGATCAGCCTGAGCACGATGCGCCCGAACCGTCGACCAAGCCGCAGCGAGATCCACGTCATGACGCGCAGGAGCAACGCGTTGCTGCGCTCGGGGCGCTCCGCCCATTCGGTGCGCTTCATGTCCGGACCTCGTCCTTGGCCGACAGCACGCCGCTCGCCACGTCCCGGTCGCCCGTGCGGATCGTGAAGCGGATGGTGCCGCTGGCCGCCGTGTCGAATGCCACGTCAAGCTGGTCACCGGGCGCTGCGGGGCTGAGGAATTTGGCCGAGCTGATCTTGCACGCATCGAACGAGCGTCCCAGCGCTGCGCCGATGCGTTGCAGCGCATGATCGAGCAGCACCACACCCGGCACGATCGGGTGCCCCGGGAAGTGGCCCGGCAGGGCCGGATGGTCAGGCGGAATGCTGAAACGCATGGCGGACGCGTCGCGATGGTGTGGCCAGTGCCGCGCAACCAGTCTCGCGAGCGCATCCCGCGCGAGCTTGCCGGTGCCGTCGCGCGGCAGCGCGTCGACCATCAGCAGCGGGCGCGGCAGGAAGGCGGCATCGATGTGGTCATGCAAGGCATGCAGGATGTCTGCGGGGCGGAGGCCCGGCGCAACCGCCAGGGCAACGAGTCGCGTCACGGGCGCGCCCCCGTTGGCGCGCGAGGCCGCTGGCACATCGTCCGGCATGAAGAACACGCCGTCCTCCACGCCCGGAATCGCGTTGAGCTGGTGATTCAGATAGGCCACCGAGCAACGCTTGCCGGCGATGTTGACGAGATCGGCTTTGCGCCCATGCAACAGGAACTGCGTGTCGTCCAGCAGTTCGATGGCGTCGCCCATCGGTACAGGTGTCTCGACGTGTCCGCCGGATACCCATACGGTTGTGCCCTCGCCGTCCGGATCGTCCACGCTTGCGCGCGCCTCCATCCGCAGTGACGGGTACAGGCGCCAAGCCGTTTCCTGCGCGGTGCGCCGCGTCGCAATCTGGCCGGTTTCAGTACTGCCGTAGATTTCGATCAGCGGTGCCGCCAGGCGCGCCTCGGCTTCACGGGCAAGCCCTGCTGACAGCGGCGCCGTCGCCGACAGGACCAGCGCTGCGTCCGGCAACGCTGCATCCGACGCCAGCAGCGCGCGCAGGTGCACCGGCGACGTCACCAGCACGCGCGGCTGCGGCACTTCCGCAAGCGCATCGCGGATGTCCGCCGGGTAGAACGGCTGCCGGTTGCTGAACGCCAGGCCGCCTTGCAGTGCAAGCAGCACGGTGACCTCGAAGCCGTACATGTGCTGTGCGGGCACCGTGCCGACCACCGTGTACGCGCGTCCGTCATCCAGCCCAAGCCGTGCCACTGCCAAGTGCATGCACCGCACGAGGGCGCCCCACGTCTTGCGATGCGGCACGGGCGTCCCGGTCGATCCCGAGGTGAACAGGATGGCCATGGTGCGGGAGGCATCGATCTGTGGCACGTCAGTGGCGGCGGGCGCCTGCACGGCGTCGGGGTAGCGAACGCCAGGCAGATCGACCGGACAGGCGTGCGCGTCGTGCAGGCAAAACACCTCGGGCGCGAACGCCGCGAGCTGGCGCACCATCTGCGGCGTCTGCATGGGCGGCAGCAGGCTGACCTTGCCGGCGACGAGCGCGGCACACAGGCCGACCGCGAAGCGGTAGCGATCAGCGCACGCGTTGAAGACGTGCCCGCCCGGTGGAAGCATCGCGGCGAGGCCCAGCACGTCGGCAAGGAAGGCGCGCACCGTGACCGGCGCACCGTCGCGCCAGGCGAGCGTGTGTTCGAGCGAGGGATGGGAGACCAGCGGGTAAGTCGGCATGAGAGGTACGGAACGGCGTCGTCGGGTGGGTCAGCGGGCCCGGCTTGCAGTTGCGTTCGATTGCCGGTAGGCGCGCACGGCATCGAGCAGGCTGGAGCGGGGCTCCCCGCGCAGCGCGATGCACCTGCACAGGTATTCCACCACGAACATCGCGCCCACCAGGGGCAGCGACAGGTAGTTGGCAAACGACGACCATGTGACGATCGATGCCGCGGCAAACAGCAACGTGGAGGCCATCGCGGTTGCCACGAAGAACAGCGTCCACGCCACCGTAACCTGCCGCGAATAGCGCGCAATGCGTGGTGTGAGGGTGCCGTGCACCAAGGCAGCGAAGTGCGTGCATAGCGGCTCACGCCCCGCGACGAGCGTGCGGCCGAACACGTAGGCCAGCAGCAGGTTGAAGCTGACATGTTCGAGGTACAGGCCCCATTCGAAATGGCGGGCCAGCGGTTGGCGTGCCATCCAGAGCACGATGCAGGCAAGCGCCCACAGCGGCAGCAACCATGCGCGCCGTGCCGACCGTGCCGCCACGCCCAGCACGATCCCGAGCGCAGGCACAAGCGCCATCGCCAGACCAACGCCATGCGCGTCTGGCGTGGCCACTGCGTAGTGCGCAATGACCTGGTAGGCGACGATCCCGGCGATGCCGGCTGTGCCCCGGACGATGCCGGTCAGTCGATCCATGTAAGCGTACGAGAGGTGCAGGCGGCGCGGCGCTGCCTTGTTGCGACGTTGTCTTGGTCTGGGTGTGCCCGGCGCGGCCGGACGATTGCATCATACGACCCGGGGTGGCCCGGGAAGCGGTTCAAGCGGCCACATTCTAGGGCCCGGCACGCACCGCGCCCGCTTCGCCGAAGCCGTGTTTGTAACCGGATGTACGACGCAGGGGGCTGCCGGTGCGCAGCTTCGGGGCGCGCAGCGGCACCGCGCAAGCCGTTGAATCGTTTGCGTCACCCCGAAAGGCCGCCGCGCCATGCGGTCTTTGTCACGGTTTCGCGCTATACGATGTGTAACCCTTCGTCTAGAATCCGCCTAGCTTAAACGACCCCCGACCACACGGGCGGGGGCGGGGCTTCGCGCGAGGAGGACGTCGTCGTTTCTGGTCGCATTCCCTCGCCGCGGGCCGCCTGTGTACGCAAGACCGATGAACGATCTGGAAAAAGAGCTCGCCGCGCTGATGATCGGCGAACTGAACCTCGAAGACATTCAACTCGATACGCTCACGGCGAACACGCCGCTGTATGGCGAAGGGTTTGCGCTCGACTCCATCGACATCCTCGAAATTGCGCTGCTGATTTCCAAGAAGTACGGCTTCGAGCTGCGCTCGGGCAATCCGGACAACGAACAGATCTTCGCCTCGCTGGGTTCGCTGGCAGCCTACGTGGCTGCGCACCGCACGCGCTAGTGCCCGACGACACTCCGCTGCACTGACGCGACGCCATGCCGATGATGGCTGCTTCATCCACGCACCTGGTCCTGATCCCCAGTTACAACCCGGGCATCAAGGTGGACGAGACCGTGCGCAACGCGCGGGCGCAGTGGAACCCCGTGTGGGTCGTCGTGGATGGCAGCACGGATGGCAGCACCGAACGCCTGCAGGCAATGGCGGCACACGATGCAGGACTGCGCGTGATCGTGCTGCCGCGCAACCGTGGCAAGGGCGTGGCCGTGCTGGCCGGGCTCAAGGCCGCCGCTGCTAGCGGCTTCACGCACGTGCTGACCATGGACGCCGACGGCCAACATCCCGCTCACCTCATTCCCGCCTTCATGGCTGCCGCGCAGGCCTCGCCCGGCGCGATGATCCTCGGCCAGCCATTGTTCGACGCAAGCGCGCCGCGACTGCGCGTGCAAGGTCGGCGCCTGTCCAACTTCTTTGCGGAGGTGGAGACCCTTGGCGCCGGCATCGGCGACACGCTGTTCGGCTTTCGCGTGTACCCGATCGCGCCGCTGGTTGCCATCATGCAGCGGCGGACGTGGATGCGCGGCTTCGATTTTGACCCCGAGGCGGCCGTGCGGCTGTGCTGGGCCGGCGTGCGGCCCATCCGGATGGATGCGCCCGTGCGCTACTTCCGTGCGGACGAGGGCGGCGTGTCGCATTTCCAGTATCTGCGCGACAACGTGCTACTGGTCGGGATGCACCTCCGGCTCCTGGCGGGCGGCGTGTTGCGGTTGCCCCGGATGATTGCCCGCCAGGTGCGTCAGGGCTGGTGATCGGCGGCGTCAATGGTAGCGAACCACTCGTCGCGTTGAGCGGGTAGCTACGTCGGCTGCGTGGGGGCAGGGTGCCCCGGTTCCACGACCGGGCGTCCTGTGCGACGTGTGCGCGCCAAGCGCTGAGCCGCTCGCCTCGGAGCATGACGATCAGCGTCGCGCAAATCGCGCCGATACCGCGCAGAGCCCGGTCGCACCCCGGTCAAACAGGGGTGGTCACCCATTGTTCCGGAGGCGCATCCCCGCTAGGCTCGGGTTTTCGAGCGGAGGGCTGCACGATGAGCTGGCAGAACTGGGTCATCTCGCGGATGGTCCGCAACCAGGTCAAGAGAGCGACCGAGCGGGAATCATTCGATCCGATCGCGACACGACTGCACGCCGAGAAGCGCACCATGCCTTCCCCGGTCAAGTTGCCGCCGGACTGGCGCATCGTTCCGGCCGAGGACGGCCTGACGGGCGAGTGGATCGAACCTGCCGACCCTGCCCTGCACGCCGCCGCGCCGATCGTGCTCTACCTGCATGGGGGCGGCTATTTTTTCTGCAGCCCCCGCACCCATCGCTCCATCACCATTGGTCTGGCCACGCACGCCCGCTCGCGCGTGTGTGTCCCCGACTACCGGCTCGCGCCCGAGCACCCGTTTCCCGCTCCGGTGGAAGACGCACTGTTCACGTACCGCGCGCTGCTGGCGCAGGGTGTGGCGCCATCGCGCATGGTGGTGGCGGGCGATTCTGCTGGCGGTGGGTTGGCCTTGGCCCTGCTGGTGGCGTTGCGCGATGCGGCCGAACCGCTGCCCGCCGGGGCGATCCTCTATTCTCCATGGACGGATCTCGCCGCCACCGGCCAGAGCCTGATCGATAACGATGAATCCGACGTGATGTTCCGCGGCGCGTGGATGGCGCACGGCGCGGCCCTCTACCTGGGGGATTCGGGCGCGCCGGTGGATCATCCGCTCGCCTCGCCGCTCTATGCCGATTTCGCGGGGCTGCCGCCGCTGCATTGCTATGTCAGCACCAGCGAGGTCCTGCTGGACGACACCCTCCGAATGGCCGATCGTGCGCGCGCGGCTGGGGTAGCCGTTTCGGTAGAAATGGGCCGACGGCTTCCGCACGTCTGGCCGATCTTCTATCCTTTCCTACCAGAGGCGCGCAGTGCGCTGAAACGATCGGGCGAGCAGATCAGGCAACTGGTCGCCGCCTGCACAGAACCGGTGGAACGGACGCCGGCGTGACTCGCCCGGCGCCCCAGTGCGGACGGGCCGGGAGGCGTGAGTGGGGAGCACAGCATGCGTCGGGTGGTGGTCTTGGGGTTGGCGCTGGCCCTGGCGGCGGGTGCGTGGCATTGGAGCCGCCAGTATCGTGCGCGCCTGGCCGACGTGCGGTTTTCGCCGATCGAATCCGTCGCCGCGGCCACTGCCGCATCGGCGGGCGCATCGGGCAAGGCTCACTGGCTCAAGATCTGCGACGAGGCCCTCGGGCCCATGCAGGTGGATGTGCGGGCCACCGAGACGCCGCTGACCTTCTCCAACAACCGTACCGTCGATCAGCTCACCGCCGAGGCGCCGCCTTATGACCGCGCGGCGCGCGTGCTGGGCAAGACCTATGCGACGCTCGTCGCGCGCTTCGGGGTGACAAGCCGCTACATGGCGATTCCCACGCAGCCACCCACCACGTGCCTGCGGCCGTCCATCGAGGTGGAGCTGGTGCTGAGCGACTTCCGGGTGACGGTGGCCCAGGAGTTTGCGCCGGGCACCTGCGCCTACAACGCCATCCGCGCACATGAACTGCGGCACGTGGCCGTCAACCGGGCAGTGCTGCCGCATGCCGCCGAGCGGATCCGCAAGGAGATCGAGCGGGAGTATGGCGGCCGCCTGTACTTTGGCGATCCGGACCGGATCGCCGCGGATCTGGAATCCGCCCTGACGCGGCATTGGCTGCCGCGCGCGCAATCGCTGATCGAACTGGGCCTGCAGGCGCATGAACAGATCGACACGCCGCAGGAGCAGGACCGCATGAGCCGCGTCTGCAACGGCGATGTGCAGGCCGTACTGCAGCATCTCCCGGGCAGCTAGCGCAATATGCCCTCAGGCTGCCGGGCGATGCGCGGCGCGGGCCCGCAGTTGTTCGACGGCCTGATCGACGATGGCTTCGGGCGGCAGCGCGATGTCGACGATGATCGCGTCAGCCGGCTCTTCGAGCGCCTCAAACTGACTGAGCAGCAGCTTCGGATTGAAGAAGTGATCCTTGCGGGCGGCCAGGCGGCTTTGCAGCAGCTCGAAATCGCCCTTGAGGTAGACGAATTCGGCATTGCCGGCGGGGCCGCGCAGCACGTCGCGGTAGCGCTTCTTGAGCGCGGAGCACGCCACGACCAGCGAATTGCCGCTGCCGGTCACCTCGTCCATGTAGGCGCGGATGGCTTCCAGCCAGGGCTTGCGATCGTCATCGTTGAGCGGGATACCGGCGTGCATCTTCGCGCGGTTGGCGTCGCTGTGGAACTCGTCGCCGTCACGGAACGCGCAGCCGAGCCGCTCTGCAATCTTCTGGCCCACCGTCGACTTGCCGCAACCCGAAACACCCATCACCACTACGATCATCGCCATTCCCGCATGCAAAAACGTCAGGCCGGCATGTTAGCGCGTTGACAGCGCTGCCCGACGATTTTTGCTGCTGCGGCGCAGCAATTGTTCCGCGTCATTGTTCGTCCCGGAGCGGATTGCCAAATGTGTCAAGCTGCGTCAAATTGCGGACAAAGCAGTGGTGGCAACATCATGTAGAACAAGGCCCCGACAGGGTCACCGTTGATTGGAGGAGACATTCATGGCTGGTGAAGGATTCGACCCGCGCCCGCGCGGCGGTGCGTCGTACGTGGTGGGCGATACCTCGGTGCCGCTGGCACATGTGTCGGTTTCGGCATTGCTGGCGGACACCGTGCGCCGCTATCCGGACGCAGAGGCCGTCGTGTTCCGCGAGCAGGGCGTGCGCTGGACGTGGCGCGCCTTTGCCGAGCAGGTCGATGCGTTGGCTGCCGGGCTGCATGCACTCGGCCTGCAGCGAGGTGACCGCATCGGCATCTGGTCGCCCAACCGCTTCGAATGGGTGCTCACGCAGTTCGCGACGGCACGGCTTGGGCTGATTCTCGTCAACATCAATCCGGCCTATCGGCTCTCGGAGCTCGAGTACGCGCTCAACAAGGTCGGCTGCAAGGCCATCGTGGCAGCCGAGGCGTTCAAGACGTCGCGCTACCTCGAGATGTTGCAGACGCTCGCGCCCGAGCTGGCGACTGCGCAGCCCGGCGCATTGAATGCCGCCAAACTGCCCGCACTGCGCTGGGTCATCCGCATGGGCGAGGCCGCCACGCCCGGCATGATCAACTTTGCCGATGTGATCGCCCGGGGCACGGGCGTACCCGTCGATGCGCTGGACGCCATCACGAACGCGCTGTCGCCGGACGACGCCATCAACATCCAGTTCACCAGCGGCACCACGGGCGCGCCCAAGGGCGCGACGCTCACGCACGTCAACGTGGTCAACAACGCGCGGTTCGTCGCCATGGCCATGAACCTGCGCGCGGGCGACCGGCTGTGTATTCCCGTGCCGCTGTATCACTGTTTCGGCATGGTGATGTCGGTGCTCACGTGCACGGCCACCGGCGCCTGCATGGTGTTCCCGGGCGAGGCGTTCGACCCGTTGGCCACGTTGCGCACCGTGGCGGAAGAACGCTGCACCCAACTGCACGGCGTGCCGACGATGTTCATCGCGCAGCTCGATCACCCGGAGTTCAGGACCTTTGATGTGTCGAGCCTGCGTGGCGGCATCATGGCCGGCTCGCCATGCCCGATCGAGGTGATGAAGCGCGTGGTAGCGGAGCTGAATCTGGGGGAGGTCACCATCGCGTACGGCATGACGGAAACGAGCCCGGTGTCGTTCCAGAGCGCGGTGACGGACCCGCTGGACAAGCGCGTGACGACCGTTGGCCGCATCCAGCCGCATCTGCAGGTCAAGCTGGTGGACGGCGCGGGCGAGACCGTGCCGGTCGGCGAGAAGGGCGAGCTGTGCACCAAGGGCTATTCCGTCATGCTGGGCTATTGGGACGACGAGGCCAAGACAGCGGAGTCCATCCAGGATGGCTGGATGCACACCGGCGACCTCGCCACGCTCGATGCCGAGGGCTATTGCAACATCGTCGGCCGCGTCAAGGACATGCTCATTCGCGGTGGCGAGAACGTGTATCCGCGCGAGATCGAGGAATTCCTTTTCCGCCATCCCAAGGTGCAGGCGGTCAATGTGTTCGGTGTGCCCGACCTGAAATATGGCGAAGAGGTCTGTGCGTGGATCGTGCTCAAGCCGGGCCAGCAGGCCACGGAGGACGAAATCCGCTCGTTCTGCCAGGGCCAGATCGCGCACTACAAGATTCCGCGCTACATCCGCTTTGTCACGGAGATGCCGATGACGGTGACGGGCAAGGTGCAGAAGTTCGTGATGCGGGATCGCATGATCGAAGAGCTCAAGCTCACGGTGGCTGCCACGGCCTGAGTTTCTCCCCTGAAATGCCAATCGGTTGCGCGCGGCATGTCGTCGCCATGACGATGACGGCCGCGTGCCGTTGCGTGCCGCCGACCTGTGTGGGTTGGCATGCGGGCCCCGAAATGCCGGGCCAGCCTGGCTCTTGCCGATAGGAAGCGCTCGCAGTCAGCGGGCGCGCCGCTGCGTGCGGCGCGGGGCCGGCGTCGTTCGGTCCAGTTCAACACGTGCGTGGGGGGATGCACGTCTTCCAGATTCGGCGGCGCGCGCGATACGCGTCGCCATGCGCCGATGTACCGATGCTGAAACTTCCAACGCATGCCGCGCCTTGAACAGGGTCGCAGGGGCGAATGCGTGATCGCGTCATCGTCTTGCGTTGATTCTGCAACGGGGTCCCGCACCGGCACGAAGGACCGTGTGTTTCAGCCATGCAACGGGATCGCGCGAAACACTCCGCCGAAATGACGAGGTTTTGACAAGGTCACACGCGGCTGACTTCTCCCCTTTTGTCTTTTCATCGCGTTTTCAACCGCTTAGCAATGCGGGGCGTCTGCGCACCGCAACATGGCATTGAATATGCGAACGACGCGCCCCGGGGTGGGTGATGTTTTTTTCCCACGAGCAGAGCGCGGCGAGCCCATTGGTCGCGCTTCCAACCGCCCCTCTCAACTTTATGGAGTGCGTTATGAAGAAGACCTTACTGGCCACCGCGATCGCCATGGGATTGGGGGTCTCTGGCGTTGCATTGGCCGATATCGGGAATTCGGCGTCCGGTGCGGGTGACAAGACCCAAACCAACACGTCGACCATCACCAACAACAGCACCAGTACCACCACGGACACCAGCACCACCACGGCCAACAACACCAGTACCCGCACGAGCACCCGCAACACAGACAATTCGAATCAGCACAACGATCAGAGCCAGGGCAATAACCGCGACAACAGTGGCGGATCGAGTGCCACGGGCTATGGGACCGCAGACGCCAACAACGGCGGCACCGCGGTCTCCACCTTCAGCAATGCGTTCAATACCAGTAAGGCCATCGCCATCTCCAAGCTTGAGGGGGCGGTCACCAACATCCGCGTCTGGGGCATCGGCAACACCGCCACCAATAGCGGGACGGCCAACGGCGGCGGCGGTGGTCGTGGCGGCACCGGCTATGGTGGCCTGGGGGCCGGCGGTAATGGCGGCAACGGCGGCAACGGTGGTGCCGGCGGCTCGGGCGGCAATGCCAGCAACGGCAGCGCCACGGCGGGCAATTCCACCAACGGCAGTGCCACCAACGGCAGCGCCGTCGCAGGCACGGGCGGCACGGGCGGTAACGCGCACGGCAATGCGGGCGCAGGCGGCGCGGGCGGCTCCAGCGGCACGCTCTCGGCCAGCCTTGGCGCGGGCCTGGGCGGCAGTGCGGGCGCTGGCAGCCTGGCAGGCGGTGGCAGCGGCGGTAGCGGCGGCAGCGGTGGTGGCGTCAGCAGCGGCGGCGGCAATGCGCACGCCAATAGCGGCGGCGCGACGGCGGTCGGCGGCACCGGTGGCGGGACGGGCGGAGCAGGCGGCGCGGGCGCTGCCGGCGGGGCAGCCACGGCCGGCGCATCAACGTCTACGGCTGGCATGGGCACCGGCTCCGGCACATCCGCTGGCACGAGCACGGGTGGCACGGCGGGTGCCGGTGGCGCGGCCACCAACCTGGCCGGTAACGGCGGTGCTGGCGGGAGCGCCACCAATGGCAGTGCCACCAACGGCGGCTCCTCCACATTGGCGACCAACGGCAGTGCCACGGCCGGCAACGGCGCGCTCGGTGCGGTGGGTGGCGCGGGCGGTCAGGGCGGCGTCGGCAACGGCGGCGTCGGCAACGGCGCGATCGGCGGCGCAGGCGGCAATGGCGGCGCAGTGGCGGTGGATGCGGGCACGTTCAACATGTCCAATGCCATGGCCAGCGTCGGCCAGTCTGCAGCCGGGGTGATGATTGCGAACCAGAACAGCGGCTTTGCATCCCTCGTCCAGCAAAGCGTCAATGTGCAAGCCAACCTGAATGTCGGCCACTGAGCCGGTATCGGGCGTGAGCGGGGAAGCGCCGCTGCCGGTGCAATGACGCGATTGCGTGCGGGCAGCGGTTGATCGGCCGGGCTGCGTTTGCGGCCCGGCCCTGGTCGGAACGTGAGGGAGACATTCGATGCGATCCGACAGAATCACAGCAGGAAGGGCGGCGTGTCTGTTGGCATGCAGCCTGGCAGCTTGGCCGGCAGCGGTGGCGATGGCGTCGGATGATGTGCCGATTGCGGACAGTCCACAGGCAGCCAACACGGAAGCGGTGCGTCCCCCGGTCGCCGCCTCTGTGTCGGTGCCTGGGTTCGGTCATGCGGTGGGCGCAGACAGGCTCGACGGCTATCGCGGCGGAACGCAGGACCTGTACCAGACCGTCAACGATGCACGCCTGTCGGGCACCGTGAGCGACAACGCCGCCGTCAATGTGGCGACGGGGTCGAACATCGTGCGCGACGGCTCGTTTACCAACGCGGCCGGGATCCCCACGGTCATCCAGAACAGCGGGGCCAACGTGCTGATCCAGAACGCCACCATCGTCAACGTGCAGTTCCGGCCTTGAGGAAACAGCCATGCGCACGAGGTGCTGCGCGGCGCTGATGGTACTTGCGTGGGGGCCCGCGTCTGCGGGCTCCATCGACATGCTCGGCACGGGCGGCGGTACGTACAGCGTGCCGGTGACGAGCATGAAGGAGGCGCGTTTTCTGCGCACGCTGCATCAGCGTTACGACTTCAGTTGCGGCTCGGCCGCAGTCGCGACGCTGCTCACTTACCAGTACGGCTATCCGGTGAGCGAGCAGGCGGTGTTCCAGGCCATGTACCTGCATGGCGATCAGGAGAAGATCCGGCGCGAAGGTTTCTCGCTGCTCGACATCAAGCGCTACCTGGAGTCACAAGGCTTCGACGCTGACGGTTTCGAACAGCCGCTGGAAGCGCTGGACACGGCCCGCCTGCCGGCCATCGTGCTGCTGAGCGAGAACGGCTATCACCACTTCGTGGTGGTCAAGGGTATGCAGGATGGGCGCGTGCTCGTCGGCGATCCCGCCATGGGCACACGCGCCATCGCGCGTGCGAGCTTCGAGAGCATGTGGGACAACCATCTGCTGTTTGTCATCCACAACCGCGAAGCCAGCGCGACATTCAATTCGCCATCGGACTGGCGGGTTGCGCCGCGCGCGCCGCTGGCGGAGGGCATCGATCGCAGCGGCCTGGGGAACATCGTGATCCCCAAGCACGGCCCGAGCGATTTCTGAGCGTGCCAAGGGCATGCAGGAGGGCATCATGGGGTGGCTTGGTGGAGCGATGCGGGTCGTGGGGTTGTGCGCGCTGGCGGGGGCGACGCCCGCGTGGGCAGCAGGCATCGATGACAACCCTGTGCATGCATGGCGGGCAGTGTCGGAAGACCGGCTCGACGACATGCGCGGCGGGTTTGATGTGCCTTCGGCTGCGGGGCTGCGCATCTCGTTCGGCATTGACCGTGCGGTCTATATCAACGGCGACCTGGTGGCGAGTGCGTCGGTCAACATTCCCGACGTTGCACGCATGACCGCTGCACAGGCGCAGCAGCTTTCAGCCGTCGTCAATACCGGCAATCTCGTGCAGAACGGGCCGAACAATATCGCGCCGCCCGAAGTGACGTCGGGTGCGGCAGCCGCCGCCACGGTCATCCAGAACAGCCTGAACAACCAGACCTTGCAGGCCATCACGACGATCAATGCCGCGGTGAACAGCTTGCCGCAATATCGGCAGCTCAATCTCGCCAACGTGCTGCAGGGGGCGCTCGCCAACGTGGCCACGATGATGCACTGAGGCTGCGGCGCGACGCTGCACCGCGAAGATCAGAACTGGATCGGTAGCCGCAGCGTCACGGTGAGGTCGGGCGTGTCACGCGTCAGTCCCGCCCCAACCGAGAGGTTGAGCGTCATCTTTGGTGAGATACGGTAGGAGTAGCCCACCAGCAGCGTGCCCAGGATGGTACGCACCGAGCCGGGAACGCGCTCGCCATTCTGCTTGGTCGGTCCGATGATGCTCTGGTCGTAACCGATCGAGAAGGACGCGCGCTCGTTCAGTGCAAGGCCCATGCCGAAGTTCAGGCCGATGATGTCGCCCGCCTTGACGTTGCCGAGGAACTGCTGCGAGCCGTCGACCAGGTTGAGGCTCACATCCTTGCGCTCGAAGTTGTGCAGGTAGCTGATGCTGCCGAAGAACACGGCTGGATCGGTCGGATACAGCCATGTCAGGCCGGGCTGGACGGCGAAGAAGCCAGAGCCTGTGGGCTGCTGCAAGGGCAGGCCCGTGCCGGTGGTGTTGCTGACACAGCGCGTGACGCAATCCGTGGTGACTTCGAACGGGTCTTTGCCCGTGCGCGTCTTGAAGCGCAGCCACCCGATGGTGAATGGCTTGTCGATGCCGCCGGCGCCGATCTGGTAGCGCGCCGTCAACTCGACGTCGCCGATGCCGTGGCCGTGCGAGCTGAAGGCGTTATCCGTGGCGGTACCGGTGAAGAGCTCGCGGCTGACCGTGTCGCTCGTGCTGTACACGTAGGGCACGCGTGCCTCGAGTTCCCAGCGCTTGGCCAGGCCATAGCGCATGGCCACCGTGCCGGTGAGCGTGGTCGTCTTGACCTGCCGTACGTCGATCAGCCCGATGAGCAAGGCGGGGATGATGGTGTAGCCCACCAGCGCCACGCGGTCCGACGACGAATACGCCATCTGGAACGACGGCTCGACAACGACCTTGCCCGGCGGCGTGAGGGCGCTCGGTTCATCAAAGATCTGTGCGATGCGCGGCGGCTGGTCGGGCGGGGCGGGCGGTTTGCCCACGGGGGTGCTGCCGGGCTGACCGTTCTGGGCGACTTGCGCCGCGCCGCCGGCGGTGTCCTCGCCAGCGCCCGGATTGCCGGTGCCGCGCACGGTGTCGAGTTGGCCCTCGCTCATGCCGAGCGCGCGCCGCATGCCTCTCAAATGGGCTTCCTGCTGCTGGATCGATCGTTTCAATTCCTGCAGACGCGCCTGTGCATCGGCAAGCTGCCGCTGAAGCGTTTCCAGGCTGGGTGGTTTGTCATCCACCGGCTCGTTGATCTGCGCAAGTGCCGGACTGCCGCAAAGCAGAAGGCATGCACAAGCAACCGCGCGTAGCGGCCACCATGGCGTGTTCGTCATGGCAATGTCCCCCGTCGAGAGTGTCTTGTCCGCAACGAGCGGACTGACCCTTCACGATTCCCCCGGGTGGCGTACAGCGGATACCACTATAGGCGAGCGAACGCGAAACGATAGGGCGTTGGCGTCCTCAAAATGGACGAGGCAGGAATGCCCGTTTGGTGGATCGCTCCGGCCAAGAAAAAAGGCGCCGGAAGGCGCCTTGGATGGCTTGCGTCGCGTCAGCGCTCACTGACGTTCCTCATTGGCGTGCATTGCGGAGGTTATCCGGCCACGGCGTGTTGTAGTTTGTGCGGAACGGGTTGATGTCCAGCCCGCCGCGCCGCGTGTAGCGCGCATACACGGCCAGCTTGACGGGCCGGCACTGGCGCAGGATGTCGGTAAAGATCCGCTCCACGCATTGCTCGTGAAACTCGTTGTGCTCGCGGAACGAAATCAGGTACTTGAGCAGCCCTTCCTGGTTGATCGGCGCACCCACGTAGCGGATTTGCACGCTGCCCCAGTCCGGCTGGCCCGTTACAAGGCAATTGGACTTCAGCAGGTGCGACACCAGCGTTTCTTCGACCGGGCTTTCTTCCTCATCGGCATGCAGCAACTCGGGCGTGGGCTGGTAGACGTCGGTTTCGATGTCCAGGCGGTCGAGCAGCAGGCCATCGAGCTCGCCCATCTTCTGCCGGGCAAATTCCTCCTGCGGCACGATGCGCACCTGCACCGGCGCGCCGCACGCCTCCGACAAATCGTGGTGAATCAACTGCTGCAGCGCTTCGTGCGACGCCACCTTCGTCTGGTTGAACGAATTCAGATACAGCTTGAACGATTTCGATTCAACGATGTTGGGCGAGTCCGCCGGCACGATCACGGTACCGACAGCCACCTGCGGCTTGCCGCGAAGGTTCAGCCACGACAGCTCGTACAGGTTCCAGAGATCCACGCCGAAGAAGGGCAGGGGCGTACCGGCGGCGAGGCCGATCTCGTCGCGCTTGCCCTGGCGCGGAATCGGAAACAGCAGGCTCGGGTCGTACTCCGTCTTGTAGGCGGAGGTCTTGCCCAGCGGCGAATGTTCGGGTTGGTTGCTCATCACAAAAACAGGCTGTAGACGGGGTTCTCGCTTTCGTCCCAATAGGTATAGCCCAGCGTGGCGAGGAACGCCTTGAACTCGCGCTTCTCGTTCTTCGGTACCTGGATGCCGACGAGGATGTTGCTCGAATCCGCGCCCTGATTCCGGTAGTGGAACAGGCTGATGTTCCAGTTCGGGCTCATGCTCGAGAGGAACTTCATCAGCGCGCCTGGCCGCTCCGGAAATTCGAAGCGGTACAGCAGTTCGTTCTCGGCCAAGGGCGAACGCCCGCCCACCATGTAGCGGATGTGCTGCTTGGCCAGTTCGTCGTTGGACAGGTCCAGCGTTGGGAAACCGTGCTTGCGGAAGTTCTCGGCGATCTTGTCGCCCTCCGCGCGCGACGCAATCTGCACACCCACGAAGATATGCGCGGCGTCCTTGCTGGCAATGCGGTAGTTGAACTCGGTCACGTTGCGCGACCAGCCGACCAGCTCGCAGAAGCGCTTGAAGCTGCCGCGCTCTTCCGGAATCGTCACGGCAAACACGGCTTCACGCGCCTCGCCCACTTCGGCGCGCTCGGCCACGAAGCGCAGGCGGTCGAAGTTCATGTTCGCACCGCTGGCCACGGCCACCAGCGATTCGTTCTTCAGCTTGTGCGTCTCGGCATACTGCTTGAGGCCGGCCAGCGCCAGCGCGCCGGAAGGCTCCAGCAGGCTGCGTGTGTCCTGGAACACATCCTTCAACGCCGCGCAGATGGCATCCGTATCGACGGTGATGATCTCGTCGACCAGCTCCCGCGTGATGCGGAAGGTTTCCTTGCCCACCAGCTTGACCGCGGTGCCGTCGGCAAACAGGCCGACGTCTTTCAATTCGACGCGCTTGCCGGCTGCCACCGAACGCGCCATGGCGTCGGAATCCACACTCTGCACGCCGATGACCTTGACGTCCGGCCGTACGGCCTTCACGTAGGCCGCTACGCCGGAGATCAGCCCCCCGCCGCCGATCGAGCAGAAGATGGCGTGAAGGGGCTGCGGATGCTGGCGCAGGACTTCCATGGCGATGGTGCCTTGGCCGGCAATCACGTCGGGATCGTCGAACGGGTGCACGAAGGTGTAGCCGTGCTTTTCCTGCAGCTTGGCGGCGTGGTTGTAGGCGTCGGAATAGCTTTCGCCGTGCAGCACGACCTCGACCCACTCGCCGCCGCGCGAGCGCACGCCGTCGATCTTGAGCTGCGGCGTCGTTACCGGCATGCAGATGACGGCCTTGCATTCCATCCGGGCCGCGCTGAACGCCACGCCCTGCGCGTGGTTGCCCGCCGATGCCGTAATCACCCCACGCTTGCGCTCGGCCGGCGTGAGCGTGGCCATCTTGTTGTAGGCGCCGCGCAGCTTGAACGAGAACACCGGCTGGTCGTCCTCGCGCTTGAGAAAGACGCGGTTGCCGGTGCGCGCCGACAGGTTGGGCGCGAACTTCAGCTCGGTTTCCACCGCGACGTCATAGACCTTCGCGGTCAGGATCTTCTTGAGGTAATCGATGGCCATGGTGCGGACCGGGTTGAGCGTGAGGAGAGCCCGTAAGCCTATCATGCGGCGCCTTGCCGGATGGGCTGGCCGGTCGGTACACTGCCGCGGCCGTGTACCGGTGGCGCGGCACGTTTTCGGCGCGAGGCCCCCATGCATACCCCGTCGTCTTCCCCTCAGCACAACCCGCGCACGCGCCGGGGCCGCAAGGTCTGGTCCGGCACGCAGCATGTCATTGCCTACGGCATGCCGCCGCTCGGCTGGCGCGATCTCTATCACCACGCGCTGGAGGTCAACTGGCCGACTTTCTTCGCGCTGCTGGCCACGCTGTTCCTGGCGCTCAATGCGGTATTCGCCGGGCTGTATTCGCTGGGCGAGGCGTCCATCGCGAACCAGTCGCCGCCGGGCTTCGTGGGCGCATTCTTCTTCAGCGTCGAGACCCTGGCCACGGTCGGCTACGGCGACATGCACCCGCAGACGCTCTACGCCCACGTCATCGCCACGCTGGAGATCTTCATCGGCATGTCGGGCATTGCCATGGCGACGGGGCTTGTGTTTGCGCGCTTCTCGCGCCCGCGCGCCAAGATCCTGTTCGCCCGCAACATCGTGGTGAGGCATCTCAACGGCAAGCCGACGTTGATGCTGCGCGCAGCCAACGCCCGCCAGAATGTCATCGCCGAGGCCACGGCCCGCCTGCGCCTGATGCAGGACGAGCGCACGCCGGAGGGCTACCTGATCTACCGGATCCGCGACCTGAAGCTCGAGCGTAGCGAGCACCCGATCTTCCTGCTCGGCTGGGTCATGTTGCACGTGATTGACGAAACCAGCCCGCTGCATCAAGCCACCGCGGAGTCGCTGGCGGCGGGCGATGCCTTGCTGCTGCTGACCATCGAGGGCGCCGACGAGACAGCCGCGCAGACCATTCAGGCGCGCCACTCATGGCGGCACGACGAGATCCGCTGGAATCATCGCTATATCGATCTGATCCAGGACGAAGGCGGTGTGACCACCGTCGATTACGACAACTTCCACAAGATCGAGCCGGTCGCGCCTCCACCGCAGGCACAATGAGCGCCTTGTCGGATTCCAACGCTCGACCTCCGTGGCTCTGAACCTCGTTTGGCTGGCCTTTTTCCTTGTTGCCTTCGTCACCGCCTGCGTGCAGGTGGTGCAGGGCGACATGGAAGTTTTCTCCCGCATGCTCACCGCGATGTTCGATGCGGCGCGCACCGGCTTCGAGATCGCGCTCGGCCTGACGGGCATGATGGCGCTGTGGCTGGGCATCATGCGCGTGGGCGAGCGCGCCGGCGTGGTCGATCTGTTCGCGCGGCTCGTGAATCCGCTGATGCGGCACCTGTTTCCCTCCGTGCCAGCCGGCCATCCCGCCAACGGCGCGATGATGATGAACGTCTCGGCCAATATGCTCGGCCTGGACAACGCCGCTACGCCGCTCGGTCTGCAGGCTATGCGGGAGTTGCAGGAGATCAACCCGCAGCCGCAGCGTGCCAGCGATGCGCAGTTGATGTTCGTGGTGCTCAACACGGCAGGCGTGACGCTGGTGCCGACGTCCGTTATCGCCATCCGCCAGGCGCTGGCGGTCAAGCAGGGCCTGGTCGGTTTCAACGCAGCGGACATCTTCCTGCCGACCTTGCTTTCCACGTTCATCGGCTTCTGTGCAGGCATTGCGGCGGTGGCGTGGTATCAACGCATCAACCTGTTCAAGCCTGCGCTGCTGGCGTATTTCGGGGGCTTTGTCGCGCTGATGGGGCTGCTGTTTGCGTGGTTGCGTCAATTCCCGCCGCAGCAGATGGCGGCGTGGATCGGGCTGATCGGCGCGGGCGCCATCCTCACCATCGTTGTGGCGTTCCTCGTATGCGGGGCCATGCGCCGCATCAACGTGTACGAAACCTTCGTCGATGGCGCCAAGGATGGCTTTCAGGTGGCGATCGGCATCGTTCCGTACCTCGTTGCCGTGTTGGTCGGCATTGCGGTGTTTCGCGCAGCGGGCTGCATGGATGCGCTGATGCACGGACTCTCCGCGCTGTTCGCGCACCTGGGCATCGACACGCGCTTTGTGCCCGCGCTGCCCGTGGGGCTCATGAAGACGTTATCGGGCGCAGGCGCCCGCGGCCTGATGGTCGACGTGATGACCACCTACGGCGTCGACTCCTTCCAGGGCAAGCTGGCGGCCATCATCCAGGGGTCTACCGAGACCACCTTCTACGTGCTGGCGGTGTACTTCGGCAGTGTCGGCATCAAGGACACGCGCTATGCGCTGGCCTGTGGGCTGTGGGCGGACCTGGTCGGGCTGATCGGTGCCGTGCTGGTCGCTTACCTGTTCTTCGGCTGATACCCAGGCCGAAAAGCGGGTGCCCGCCAGCTCGCCGCTACAATCGACCGCATGGAACCGTGGATCGATTGGCTTCTCACCACCCTGGCCCTGCCCAATGTCGGGCTGCCCGCCATTTTCATCGTCAGCTTCGTCTCGGCGACGCTGCTCCCGCTAGGCTCCGAGCCGGCGGTCTTTGCCTATATCAAGCTCAACCCGGAGATGTTCTGGCCGGCCATCATCGTCGCCACGATCGGTAATACGCTGGGGGGCGCGGTGGACTGGTGGATGGGGTACGCCGCCAAGCTCGCGCTGGTCCGATACCACCTGGCGCGCCGCCGCCGCGAGCACGATGCCGAGCACGTCGGTCACGCCCCGCATCCGCAGCGTCACCACGCGCCGCCTCTCGACAAGAAGTATTTCCGCTGGATGCGCCGTATCGGGCCGGTGTCGCTGCTGGTGTCGTGGCTGCCGGGCATTGGTGATCCGCTTTGTACGTTGGCGGGCTGGCTGCGTCTTCGGTTCTGGCCCAGCGTGATGTACATGGCGATCGGCAAATTCCTGCGCTACCTCGCCATGACGGCGGCCCTGCTGACGCTGCCCGACGGCTTCTGGCACGGCATCCTGGGATGGATCAAGACGGCCCTGATGTGACGTTTGCGTGATTTATGCACCACTTTTACAGCAGCCGACTTTTCGCAAGCCATTGAAAACGCGGCGATTTTTCCGCCCATGCGACCGGCAGGGATACCGTTGCTGCAACGCATCAACGCATCACCTTGCAGTACAATCGCGCTTTAAAGACCGCGCGGCCAGGACCGTCTTTGCCGCGCCCCTCCCCGCGGCTCGCCATGAATGCCCCACTTCTGATCGACGCCAAACTCGCGGCGCAGGACGCTGCGCCCCGGCTGCGCGAGATTCCCTACAACTACACCTCGTTCTCGGATCGGGAAATCGTCATCCGTCTGCTGGGCGAGTCTGCGTGGCAGATCCTCGACGGGCTGCGCGCCGAGCGCCGCACCGGCCGGTCGGCCCGCATGCTGTACGAAGTGTTGGGCGACGTCTGGGTGGTGCGCCGCAACCCCTATCTGCAGGACGACCTGCTCGACAACCCGAAGCGCCGGCAGATGCTGATCGACGCACTCAATCACCGCTTGGCGGAGATCGAGAAGCGCCGCGTGGCCGACCACGACTCGCATCACGACCCCGAAGGCGACGAGCGCGCCAGCAAGGTCGAGCAGCTGGTCGTGCATGCCCGCCGCGCCGTGAAGGCGTTCCAGGAAGAATTCGCCCAGGTGTATGACCTGCGTCGCCGTGCGCAGAAGGTGCTCGGCCGCGTCACCGCCAAGGACAACATCAAGTTCGATGGCCTGTCGCGCGTTTCGCACGTGACGGATGCCACCGACTGGCGAGTCGAATACCCGTTCGTGGTGCTGACGCCCGATACCGAAGAAGAGATCGCCGGCATCGTCAAGGGCTGCTTCGAGCTGGGTCTGACCATCATCCCGCGCGGGGGCGGCACCGGCTACACCGGCGGCGCCGTGCCGCTGACGCCGTTCTCGGCCGTCATCAATACCGAAAAGCTCGAGCGCCTGGATGCGGTCGAGATGACCGACCTGCCGGGCGTCGACCATCCGGTCGCGACCATCTATTCGGGCGCCGGCGTGGTCACGCGCCGCGTGGCGGAAGCCGCCGAGAAGGCCGGCCTCGTCTTCGCCGTGGACCCGACGTCGATCGACGCCTCGTGCATCGGCGGCAACGTCGCCATGAACGCGGGCGGCAAGAAGGCCGTGCTGTGGGGCACCGCACTGGACAACCTCGCCTGGTGGCGCATGGTTGATCCGGACGGCAACTGGCTGGAGGTCACGCGCCTGAACCACAACCTCGGCAAGATCCATGACGCGCCTGTCGTCACGTTCGAGCTGAAGTGGTTTGACGGCAATGCGCCGATGGGCAGCAAGCTGCTGCGCACCGAGACGCTGACCATCGAAGGCCGCAAGTTCCGCAAGGAAGGCCTCGGCAAGGACGTCACCGACAAGTTCCTGGCCGGCCTGCCCGGCGTGCAGAAGGAAGGCTGCGACGGCATCATCACGAGCGCGCGCTGGATTCTGCACCGCATGCCCAAGTCGATCCGTACCGTGTGCCTGGAGTTCTTCGGCCAGGCGCGGGATGCGATCCCTAGCATCGTCGAGATCAAGGACTACCTCGACGCCGAGACCAAGAAGCCCGGCGGCGCGATCCTCGCCGGTCTGGAGCACCTGGACGAGCGCTACCTGCGCGCGGTCGGCTACGCCACCAAGAGCAAGCGCAACGCGTTTCCGAAGATGGTGCTGATCGGTGACATCGTCGGCGATGACGATGACGCCGTGGCGCGCGCCACCTCAGAGGTGATCCGCCTGGCCAACGGCAAGAGCGGCGAGGGCTTCGTCGCTGTCAGCCCCGAGGCGCGCAAGAAATTCTGGCTCGACCGCTCGCGCACGGCGGCCATCGCGCGCCACACCAACGCCTTCAAGATCAACGAGGACGTGGTGATTCCGCTCAACCGCATGGGCGAGTACACCGATGGCATCGAGCGCATCAACATCGAGCTGTCGATCAAGAACAAGCTCAAGCTGGCCGACGCGCTGCTGGAGTTCTTTGCCGGCAGCAACCTGCCGCTGGGCCGCACCGACGACGCCAACGAAATTCCGAGCGCCGAACTGCTGGAAGACCGCGTGCAACAGGCGCAGCAACTCCTGCGTGCCACGCGCGCGCGTTGGCAATACCTGCTCGATCATCTCGATACGCCGGTCAACACCGCCCGCGCAAGCCTGATCGGGCTTGGGCTGGGCTATCTCGCACAGACGATCGACGAGCGTCTGCTGATCCAGCCCGACGCCAACCTGTTCCACCTGCTGCAGGACCGCACGATCCGCGTGTCGTGGAAGGCGGAGATTCGCGCCGAGCTGCGCAAGATCTTCAACGGCGGCGAGTTCAAGCCGATCCTCGACGAGGCGCAGGCAATCCACAAGAAGGTGCTGCGCGGCCGCGTTTTCGTGGCGCTGCACATGCACGCCGGCGACGGCAACGTGCACACCAACCTGCCGGTCAACTCCGACGACTACGACATGCTGCAGGATGCCCACAAGGCGGTGGCCCGCATCATGACGCTGGCGCGTTCGCTGGACGGCGTGATCTCGGGCGAGCACGGCATCGGCATCACCAAGCTGGAATTCCTCACCGACGAAGAGATCGCCGACTTCGCTGCCTACAAGCGCCGCGTCGATCCGAACGGCCGCTTCAACAAGGGCAAGCTGCTGCGCGACATCAATGATCCGCAAGGGCTCGCTGCCGATCTGCGCAATGCCTATACGCCGTCGTTCGGCCTGATGGGGCACGAGTCGATCATCATGCAGCAGAGCGACATCGGCGCGATCTCGGAGTCGATCAAGGACTGCCTGCGCTGCGGCAAGTGCAAGCCGGTGTGCGCCACGCACGTGCCGCGCGCCAACCTGCTGTACAGCCCGCGCAACAAGATCCTGGCCACCTCGCTGCTGATCGAGGCCTTCCTGTACGAAGAGCAGACACGCCGCGGCGTATCGGTCAAGCACTGGGAAGAGTTTGCCGATGTGGGCGACCACTGCACGGTCTGCCACAAGTGCGTGACGCCGTGCCCGGTCAAGATCGACTTCGGCGATGTGTCGATGAACATGCGCAACCTGCTGCGCAAGATGGGGCAGAAGAAGTTCAACCCCGGCACCGCTGCGTCGATGTTCTTCCTGAACGCGACCAACCCCGAGACCATCAACCTCACGCGCAAGGTGATGATCGACTGGGGCTACAAGGCGCAGCGCCTGGGCAACGACGTGCTGAAGAAGTTCGCCAAGAAGCAGACCGCGCATCCGCCCGCCACGGTGGGCAAGCCGCCGGTGCGCGAGCAGGTGATCCATTTCATCAACAAGAAGATGCCGGGCAATCTGCCCAAGAAGACGGCGCGCGCGCTGCTGGACATCGAGGACAACGAGATCGTCCCGATCATCCGCAATCCGCAGACGACCACGCCCGACAGCGAGGCGGTCTTCTACTTCCCGGGCTGCGGCTCGGAGCGTCTGTTCTCGCAGGTCGGACTGGCCACGCAGGCGATGCTGTGGCACGCCGGCGTGCAGACCGTCCTGCCGCCGGGCTACCTGTGCTGCGGTTATCCCCAGCGCGGCAATGGCCAGTACGACAAGGCCGAGAAGATCGTCACCGACAATCGCGTGCTGTTCCACCGCGTGGCCAACACGCTCAACTACCTCGACATCAAGACGGTGGTGGTGAGCTGCGGCACGTGCTACGACCAGCTCGCCGGCTACGAATTCGACAAGATCTTCCCCGGCTGCCGCATCATCGACATCCACGAATTCCTGCTCGAGAAGGGCGTGAAGATCGACGGTGTGCAAGGCACGCGGTACATGTACCACGACCCCTGCCACACGCCGATCAAGAGCATGGACCCGACCAAGCTGGTCAACCAGCTCATGGGCGGCAACATGGGGGCGGATGGTCAGATGAGCGCCATCGAGAAGAATGACCGCTGCTGCGGTGAGTCCGGCACGCTGGCGGTCTCGCGCCCAGACATCTCGACGCAGGTTCGCTTCCGCAAGGAAGAGGAAATGCGCAAGGGCGCCGACAAGCTGCGAGTGGATGGCCCGAGCGGGCAGGCCTTCCAGGGCGATGTGAAGATCCTCACCAGCTGCCCGTCGTGCCTGCAGGGGTTGTCGCGCTACAGCGAGGACGCTTCGGTGCAGGCCGACTACATCGTGATCGAAATGGCCCGTCATGTGCTCGGCGATACCTGGCTGGAAGACTATGTCGCCCACGCCAACGCCGGCGGCATCGAGCGGGTGCTGGTGTGACGACCGGTGAACGCGCGCCTGGCTGCGCACTGTGCGAGACCGATGGCGGCGAGCCTGTCTGGCGCAATGCGCGGGCGCGCGTGGTGCTGGTCGAGCACGGGCGGTTTCCGGGCTTCTGCCGCGTGATCTGGAACAACCATGTGGCCGAGCAGACGGATCTTTCGGATGCCGACCGTCACTGGCTGATGGAGGTCGTCACGCGCGTGGAGCGCGTGCTGCGTGCCGAGCTGGCGCCCGACAAGATCAACCTCGCCAGCTTCGGTAACTTCGTGCCGCATCTGCACTGGCACGTCATTCCGCGCTATCGGTGGGACACGCATTTCCCGGAAGCGGTATGGGGCCCGGCCCAGCGAGAGGCGGATGCCGGGCGCATGGCGGAAGTCAGCGCCAGGTTGCCCGCGTTGTCTTACGCGCTGCAATCGGCGCTGGCCGACGTCTGAACGCTCGCTGCGGTCATGCGGCGCGGCGGCCTGCGCGGAACCTCAGGGGCGCCCGGGCCGTCAGATTGTCTCCTGTCCGCCTTTCTGTCGTGCTACAGCCCTCGCCATGACGACACCGCGCACTGCCGCTACACCTGATTCCCACAAGGATTCGATTGCCGAGCTGAACGTTCATCACGGCCGGCTGAATCTGTCCGAGACGTGGCGGCTCATCAAGCCCTACTGGGTTTCCGAAGACCGCTACAAGGGCCTTGGCTTGCTCGCGCTGGTGATCGCACTCAGCCTGTTCGTGGTCTACATGAACGTGCTCTTCACCGACTGGAACCGGCTCTTCTACAACGCGCTGGAACAGAAGGACAAGACCGCGTTCTGGCACCAGCTCGGACGTTTTTCGTGGATTGCCGCGCTCATCATCGTGGCCTCGGTGCTGCGCCAGTACTACAGCATGATGCTGCGCATCCGCTGGCGGACATGGATCACGGGCAGCTTTCTCGATGATTGGCTGGGCAAGCAGGCGTTCTACCGCTTGGAGCAAACGCACACCGCCGATAACCCCGACCAGCGGATTGCCGACGACCTGCGCAACTTCACCGATGCGACGCTCACCCTGGGGCTCGGCTTCCTGAATTCAGCGGTGACGCTGGTGTCGTTCTTCGGAATTCTCTGGGCGGTGTCCGGGCCGCTGGCATTTGCGCTGGGTGGGCGGGATGTTGTGATCCCGGGCTACATGGTGTGGTTCGCGCTGCTGTATTCGGTGCTCGGGTCGGTCATCATCCACTTTGTCGGGCGGCCTCTGATCGGGTTGTCGTTCCAGCAGGAACGCTATGAGGCTTATTTCCGGTTCCTGCTCATGCGCGTGCGTGAGAACAGTGAAAGCATCGCGCTGTACCGCGGCGAAGCGACCGAGAAAGCCATCCTGCGCGGCCGCTTCGAGCGTATCCGCGCCAACTGGAACCAGTTGATGGACTACACCCGGCGGCTGAGCTTTGCCTCGTCGGGCTATGGGCAATTCGCGATCATCTTTCCGTTCCTGGTGTCCGCGCCGCGCTATTTTGGCGGCACGCTCACGCTGGGCGGCATGATGCAGGTGGCGACGGCATTCGGGCAGGTGCAGGGCGCGATGTCCTGGTTTGTCGACAACTACAGCACGCTCGTGAGCTGGAAGGCGTCCACCAACCGTCTGATCGAGTTCCAGCGCGCCATCCGGGCTGCCGAGCGTGAAGACGAGCGCCGTGCCGGCGTACGCGACGTCGAGGTCGCAATGGCTGACGTGCCCGCCATCGAGGCGCGCGGCTTGGCGCTGAACCTGCCCAATCGCAAGCCCGAGGATCTGCTGGTTGAGCCATTCGATATGACGCTCGCGCCTGGCGAGCGCGTGCTGGTCAACGGGCCTTCCGGATGCGGCAAGAGCACGCTGGTGCGGGCCGTGGCCGGCATCTGGCCGTACGGTACCGGCCGTATCGAAATTCCCGAGGAAGCCCGCGTGCTCTTCCTGCCGCAGCGCAGCTACCTGCCGTCCGGCACGCTGGCCGACGCGCTGTCGTACCCCGATCTGGCGACCCAGTACACGGCCGAGCGCCTGAGGCAGGTGCTGGTCGCGTGCCATCTGCCGGCGCTGGTCGAACTGCTGGACGAAGTGAGCAACTGGAGCCTGCGCCTGTCACCGGGCGAGCAACAACGGCTGGCCTTTGCGCGCGCCTTGCTGCAGTGCCCCGACTACCTGTTTCTCGACGAGGCTACCAGCGCACTCGACGAAGACACCGAGGCTTTCATGTACAGCCTGATGCTCGAATCCCTGCCCGATGTAACCATCGTCAGCGTGGCGCACCGCAGCACCGTGGCACGGTTCCACCATCGCCGCCTGCGCTACATCCCCGAGGGTGACCCGTTGACTGCGGTAAGCTATCGGGTGGTGGAAGACCCGGCGCACATCGCGCTCGCGGCTTCCTGAAGCACCGTTTTCACGCAATCATCGAGACGTTTCCATGGCCGGACTTTCCGCCGATACCCCGCACCCGACCGGCTTGACCGTGCACACGCAATCGCGCGTGCTGGAGATCGCCTTTGCCGATGGCAAGCAGTTTCGCCTGCCGTTTGAATACCTGCGCGTGCTGTCGCCATCGGCGGAAGTGCAGGGGCACGGGCCGGGGCAGGAAGTGCTGCAGACGGGCAAGCGCGATGTGGGCATCGTCGGCGTCGAGCCGGTGGGCAATTACGCCATCCGCCCGCTGTTTTCCGATGGGCATGACTCCGGTATCTACGATTGGGCGTACCTGTACCGCCTCGGCGTGGAGCACGACGTCCTGTGGCAGGCCTATCTCGACCGGCTGGCCGCAGCTGGCCTTGACCGTGACGCCCCGATGGCGGCAAATGCGGGCCACGCCTGCGGCCACAGCCACTGATTCCAATTCACACGTGGCGCGTGTGCGCCGCGTCCGTATCCTTTCTGTCATGAGCCAAACCCACTTCGGATTCCAGCAGGTCGATGAGCGCGAGAAAGCCGGCAAGGTTGCCGGTGTGTTCCATTCCGTTGCCAGCAAGTACGACGTCATGAACGACCTGATGTCGGGCGGCCTGCACCGGATCTGGAAGATGTTCACCATCGCCCAGGCGGCGGTGCGTCCTGGCTACAAGGTGCTGGATATCGCAGGCGGTACGGGTGATCTGGCCAAGGCATTCGCCCGCCAGGCCGGCCCGACCGGCGAGGTGTGGCTGACCGACATCAATGAATCCATGCTGCGCGTCGGCCGCGATCGCCTGCTCGATGCTGGCGTACTCACGCCGACCTGCCTGTGCGACGCCGAGCACATTCCCTTTCCGAACGCTTACTTCGACGTGGTGACAGTGGCCTTCGGGTTGCGCAACATGACGCACAAGGATCGTGCACTCGCCGAGATGCGTCGTGTCGTGAAGCCGGGTGGCAAGGTCATGGTGCTGGAATTCTCCAAGGTGTGGCAGCCGTTGGAGAAGGCTTACGACGTCTACTCGTTCAAGGTGCTGCCGTGGCTGGGCAGCAAGGTGGCGGGCGACGCCGAGAGCTATCGCTATCTCGCGGAGTCCATCCGCATGCATCCCGATCAGGAAACGCTCAAGCGGATGATGGAACAGGCCGGGTTGGACTCGGTCGAATACTTCAACCTGACGGCGGGGGTGGTGGCACTGCACGTGGGTCGCCGGCTCTGATCGGCGATCCGCCGGATGGGCGATGCAGCGCCATGCGACGATATGCCACGATCCCCGACATTGAATTTCGGCATTGACGTCTTCATCTGAAGGCGTCACTGCCTATTGGAGAGAAGACAGCGATGAGTTTGCACTGGGGTGGAAAATTGATGGTGGGCGCGCTGGTCGCGACGCTCGCACTGGGCGCGGCACTGGATGCCAACGCCAAGCGCATGGGCAGCAGCCGCAGCATCGGCAAGCAATCGTCCACCGTTACGCAGCGTCAGCAAACGGCGCCCGCAACCACGCCGTCCCCCACGCAGCAGGCGGCACCCGCCGCGCAGCCTTCGCCGAGTGCACCGGCGCCGCTGCCGGCTCAACAGCCGCGCCGCAACTGGGGTGGCATGCTGGGCGGTCTCGCCGCAGGTCTGGGTCTTGGCTATCTGCTTTCAAAGTTCGGTCTCGGCGCGGGCTTGGCCTCGCTCCTGTCAAACCTCATCCTGATCGCACTGGTGGCGTTTGTGGTGATGTGGATCATCCGCAAGGTGCGCGGCAGCCGGCCGCAGGGTCCGGCCTATGCAACGGGCGTCCCGTCGCTGGGCGGTGAGCGCGAGCCGTATGTGCCGCAACCTGTCTCCCCTGCGCCGCAAGCGGCGGCACCGGCCGCATCGGCACTGAACACGGGCAACACGTCCGGGCTGGGCGCTGGCGCGCCTACCGCGGCCCAATCGTGGAATCTCGGCGGCCCGGCTGCACCGGCTGCCGCGGTCACCCCGCAACAACCGTGGGGCGTGCCCGCAGACTTCGATACGCAGGCTTTCCTGCGCAACGCCAAGGTCTATTTCATCCGCCTGCAGGCCGCGTGGGATGCCGGCAACCTGAACGACATCCGTGAGTTCACCACGCCGGAAATGTTCGCCGAGATCAAAATGGACCTCGCTGATCGTGGCGCCGCGCCCAACAAGACCGATGTGGTGTCGGTCGACGCGGAAATGCTCGGCATCGAGACGCATCCCACCGAGTATCTGGCGAGCGTGCGCTTCTCGGGCATGATCCGCGAAGAAGCCAACGCACCGGCGCAGCCGTTTGCCGAAGTGTGGAATCTGTCCAAGCCGACCCAGGGCAGCGGCGGTTGGGTACTCGCCGGGATCCAGCAACTGCAGTGATGCGGTAACGGCGGAAGCAGCACCCTGCGGCCGTTTCGACATTCCCCGTAAAATAGGGCCCGACCATCAGGTTCGGGCCCTTTTTTGTTGCCTCCGGCTGGCCTGTAGCCCGCTTCTCGCGTTTCTTCTTCGCATGCCTTCGACAGCCAACTCGTCTCCGTTCCCACCTGTGCTGATGCAGCCGCTGCTGCTCGCGCTCAACCATCTGCTGCGTCAGGAGCCCTGGGCGAAGGAGACCCTGCTTCCGTTCGCGGGCCGCGCCGCGCGCTTCGATCTTGCGCCGTTGTCGGTGACGCTGCAGGTAGGCCCGGAGGGCCTTGTCGCAGCGCACGATCCTGGCACCGAGCCAGCCGTGACGGTGGTCGTGCCGCTCGCGGCTGCCGCACGGGACTACGCCACCGGCGGGCAGGCCGCCGTACTCAAGCATGTGCGGATTGAGGGTGAGGCGGAGTTCGCCAACGTCTTGTCGACATTGCTGCGCAATCTGCGCTGGGACGCTGCAGAGGATCTGTCGCGCGTATTCGGTGACGTCGTCGCGCAGCGGATGGTGAACGGCGCGCAGGCCGCCCGTACCGAGGTCACGCGGGTCGGCCGTTCGCTGGCGGAATCCGTGGCTTCCTATCTGACCGACGAACAGCCTGCGCTGGTGCGTCATGCGAGGCTCGCGCAGTTCGCCGCCGACGTTGCCGCGCTGCGCGATGCCGAGGCCCGTCTCACCAAGCGCCTCGAGCGCCTGGAGAAGCGCGTGAGCCCTGCCACCTCGACTGCACGGGCGGGCTCCGTATGACGCGCTTGTTACGCCTTGGCAAGATCCTTTTCGTCATCCTGTACTACGGGCTGGACCAGCTCGCGCTGTCAGGCTTCAAGAGCCGCCGCATCCGCGCGCTCGTGTGGGTGCTCACATTGGGCCGCAAGCCGACGCGCCCGCGTGGCGAGCGGCTGCGGCTCGCGCTTGAAAACCTTGGGCCGATCTTCGTGAAGTTCGGGCAGGTGCTGTCGACGCGGCGCGACCTGCTGCCGCCCGATGTCGCCGATGAGCTGGCCAAGCTGCAGGACCGAGTGCCGCCGTTCGACCCGAAAATTGCCGCTGCCATCGTCGAGAAATCGCTGGGCAAGCCGCTGTCGGCGTTGTTCCATCGTTTTGACCATCATCCGGTGGCCAGCGCGTCGATTGCGCAGGTGCACTTCGCCACGCTGCGCGGCGGGCCGTACGACGGCCGCGAGGTGGCGGTGAAAGTGCTGCGCCCCGGCATGCTGCCCATCATCGACAGCGACCTCGCGCTGATGCGCGATCTGGCGACGTGGATGGAGAAGCTCTGGGCCGATGCCAAGCGCCTGAAGCCTCGCGAGGTGGTCGCCGAGTTCGACAAGTACCTGCACGACGAGCTCGACCTGATGCGCGAAGCCGCAAACGCCAGCCAGTTGCGGCGCAATTTCGCCAACTCGGATCTGCTGCTGGTGCCCGAGGTGTTCTGGGACTGGTGTACATCCGACGTGTTCGTCATGGAACGCATGCACGGCTTGCGCATCTCGCACACCGAAGAGCTGCGCGCGGCCGGCGTCGACATGCACAAGCTGGCACGCGACGGCGTGGAGATTTTCTTCACGCAGGTGTTCCGTGATGGTTTTTTCCATGCCGACATGCACCCGGGCAACATCCTCGTGAGCGTTGCGCCCGAGACCCTTGGGCGTTACATCGCGCTGGATTTCGGTATCGTCGGGGCGTTGTCGGAGTTCGACAAGAACTACCTCGCTCAGAACTTCCTGGCGTTCTTCCAGCGCGATTACCACCGCGTGGCGGTGTTGCACATCGAATCCGGCTGGGCGCCGGAGGAGACGCGCGTGGAGGAGCTCGAAGGCGCCATCCGTGCCTGCTGCGAACCGTATTTCGATCGCCCGCTGGGCGAGATCTCGCTGGGGCTGGTGCTGATGCGCCTGTTCCAGACTTCGCGCCGCTTCAACGTGGAGGTGCAGCCGCAACTCGTGCTGCTGCAAAAGACGTTGCTCAACGTTGAAGGCTTGGGTCGCCAGCTCGATCCGGATCTGGATCTCTGGAAGACCGCCAAGCCCTTCCTCGAACGGTGGATGCACGAGCAGATCGGCTGGCGCGGCTTTGTCGAGCGCCTGAAGGTGGAGGCGCCGCAGTGGGCCAACAAATTGCCCGATTTCCCGCGTCTGGTGTATCAGATACTGGACCGCGACGCCCGCGATGGTGGCAAGGCGCAGACTGCCGCCTTGACCGCGCTGCTCGCCGAACAGCGGCGGACGAACCGGCTGCTGTCCGCAACGCTGTTGTTCGTAGGCGGATTTGCTGCCGGCATCGTCGCCACGCATGTTCTGGCGTGGGTGGTCCGTTACTGATCCCTTGAATGTTGCGCACCATGGCACAGCCCCCCGTCTTCCAGTCCCGTGACGCCGCCGATCCCGCCTTTTGGGACGAGCGCTTCAGCCATGACCACACACCCTGGGATGCGCACGGCGTACCCGTCGCGTTCCAGCGGTTCTTCGAAGCCCAGCCGGCACCGTTGTCCACGCTGATTCCCGGTTGCGGCAACGCTTACGAGGCGGGTTGGCTCGCCGAGCGTGCCTGGCCCGTCACCGCCATCGATTTCGCGCCGAGCGCTGTCGCGTCAGCCAAAGCCATGCTCGGGCCGTATGCCGACGTGGTGGAGCTGGCGGATTTCTTTCACTTTGTGCCGCGTCGCCCGGTGCAGTGGATTTACGAACGCGCATTCCTGTGTGCCATGCCGCGCCGCCTCTGGCCAGACTACGCCGCGCGGGTGGCGCGGCTGTTGGCGCCTGGCGGCTTGCTTGCCGGTTTCTTCGCCGTGGTGGAGGGCAGGGAGGCATCACCCAAGGGGCCCCCTTTCGAAGTCACGCAGGCTGAGTTGGATGCGCTGCTCTCGCCGGCGTTTGAACGGCTCAGCGACACGCCGATCGCCGAGACCGATTCGATTCCGGTCTTTGCCGGGCGGGAGCGCTGGCAGGTCTGGCGCCGGCGCGACGGCTGATCGCGAGCGGCGGCGACAGCGGTGGTGTTGGTGCGAAGCAACATCCCCCCGCAGCCCCCAAAAAGCCTGCCGACGCCGGTTGCGGGCCGCCGTCGGGAAAACCGGCAGGCTGACGGCGATTCGAGGCCGTACCAATGCCCAGGGGCGGAGTCCCATGGCTATAATCGCGCCATTTCGCCCGGCGTCCGGCGTGGCCGCCATGGGGTTTCTCAGCTTCTTTCCGCGCTGCCATGCTGATCTGGTTCGTCATAATTTACTGGGTGATTTCGGTTGGGATCGGCCTTTGGGCCGCGCTGCGCGTGCGCGATACCGCTGATTTTGCGGTGGCCGGCCGCGGCCTGCCGTTCTACGTCGTGACCGCGACGGTGTTTGCCACCTGGTTCGGCTCTGAAACAGTGCTGGGCATTCCCGCCGTGTTCCTCAAGGAAGGCTTGCATGGTGTGGTGGCCGATCCCTTCGGTTCTTCCCTGTGCCTGATCCTGGTAGGTCTGTTCTTCGCCCGGCCGCTGTACCGGATGAACCTGCTCACCATTGGTGACTTCTATCGCAACCGCTTCGGCCGCCTGGCCGAAGTGCTGACCACGCTGTGCATCGTCGTGTCGTACCTTGGCTGGGTGGCGGCACAGATCAAGGCGCTGGGCCTGGTGTTCTATACCGTGTCAGACGGTGGGCTGTCCCAGGAGACCGGCATGATGATCGGCGCGGCCAGCGTGCTCGTGTACACGCTGTTCGGCGGCATGTGGTCGGTTGCCGTCACCGACTTCATTCAGATGATCATCATCGTGATCGGCATGATGTACATCGGCTGGGAAGTCTCGGGGCAGGCCGGTGGCGTGAGCACGGTGGTCGCGCATGCCGCGGCCTCGGGCAAGTTCTCGTTCTGGCCGGCCTTCAACCCGATCGAGGTGATCGGGTTCGTCACTGCGTGGATCACCATGATGCTGGGCTCGATCCCGCAGCAGGACGTATTCCAGCGTGTCACGTCCTCGCGCACCGAGCGCATTGCCGGCACGGCCTCTGTGCTGGGAGGCGTGCTCTACTTCCTGTTCGCGTTCATCCCGATGTTCCTGGCGTACTCGGCCACGCTGATTGATCCGGCAATGGTCCAGAAGTACATCAACACCGATTCGCAGCTCATCCTGCCCAAGCTGGTGCTCGAACATGCGCCGATCGTTGCGCAGGTCATGTTCTTCGGTGCGCTGCTGTCGGCCATCAAGAGCTGCGCGAGTGCGACGCTGCTGGCGCCGTCCGTGACCTTTGCGGAAAACGTGCTGCGCCCGCTGCTGCCCCGCATGGACGATAAGCGGTTCCTTCGCGTCATGCAGGCGGTGGTCCTGGTTTTCACCGTGCTGGTGACGCTGTTTGCCCTGAACTCGCACTTGTCGATCTTCCACATGGTGGAGAACGCCTACAAGGTGACGCTGGTCGCTGCCTTTGTGCCGCTGGCGTTCGGGCTGTTCTGGAAACGCGCGACCAAGCAGGGCGGTCTGCTGGCCATCATCCTGGGGTTGGCAGCCTGGATCTGGTGCGAGGCGTTCCTGCCAGAGGCGGCGTTGCCGCCACAATTGGTGGGCTTGCTGGCCAGTCTGGGCGCGATGATCTTCGGCTCGCTTGGGCCGCAATGGATCGAAAACCGCGCGCCGACCACCAAGGCCGCTACGCAGGCCTGAACGTGCGTGCTTGGCGTGCCACTTTGTGGCGCGCCACTATCGCGCACTTTGATCGACGCCCGGGAATTCCCTCAAAAGGGTTTATAATTCAAGGCTTTGCGCGCCAGCTCTTGTATTGCGCGCGGTTGCCCCGATCTGACGCGAGCCGGCGCGCATTACGTGCGCGGACATCGCAGCGTGCGCGGGCACTTCCATCGCTTTCTCGAAACTCGTTTGTTCTAGGGTGAGGACACCATGCCGATCTATGCTTATCGATGCGACGCCTGCGGCCACGCCAAGGATGTGCTGCAGAAGATGAGCGACGCGCCGCTCACGGATTGCCCCGCCTGCGGTGCGCCGGCGTTCAAGAAGCAACTGACCGCTGCCGGCTTCCAGCTCAAGGGCTCTGGCTGGTACGTGACGGATTTCCGCGGCGGCTCGGGTGGCACCTCGGCGGCTGGTACGGCAGCCAAGACGGATGCGGCCGCGCCTGCTGCAGCGCCTGCTGCTTCGTCCGACAGCGCGTCGTCCGGCGCCAGCGCGGCTCCGGCAGCATCGGGCGGGTGCGGCACGTCGTGCGCGTGCCATTGACCGCATTGCCCACTCCTCGGTCCACCGCTCCATGAAACAGAAAACCAGCGCACTCAAGACATGGTTCCTGACCGGTCTTCTGGTGCTTGTCCCGCTTGCGATCACGCTGTGGGTGCTGTCGCTCATCATCGGCACGATGGACCAGAGCCTCGCGCTGCTGCCGTCGGCCTGGCAGCCGGATCAGCTGTTTGGCCGGCGCATTCCCGGCGTGGGCGCGATCCTCACGCTGGCGTTCATCCTGATCGTGGGGGTGCTGGCGCACAACTTCATCGGCCAGAAGCTGGTGCTGTGGTGGGAAGCGCTCGTGGGCCGCATTCCCGTGGTCGGCCCGATCTATTCAAGTGTGAAGCAGGTGTCGGACACGCTGCTGTCGTCCAACGGCAATGCGTTCCGCAAGGCGCTGCTGGTGCAATACCCGCGCGAGGGATCGTGGACGATCGCCTTCCTGACCGGCCGCCCCGGCGGCGATGTGGAAAACCATCTGCAGGGCGAGTACGTCAGTGTGTACGTGCCGACCACGCCCAACCCGACCTCGGGTTTCTTCCTCATGATGCCCAAGGCCGACACCGTCGAGCTGGACATGACGGTGGATGCGGCGCTCAAGTACATCGTATCGATGGGCGTGGTGGCGCCTGAAACGCTCCCGCGCCGCATGGACCCGCCTGACGCAACGTCGAAGATGGAGGACCGGTCGCCGGCAGCATCGCCGCGCGACCCTTCGAATCCGAACGCGCTGCCTGATTCCGGCGGCGCCGTATCAGCCCCTTGAGCCGGTAGCGCGAACCGATCCCTTCCGGCTTCCTACTCAACTTTCTCGCGCGACGCCCTGTTGGCGGCGCGCTTCGCGGAAAACCACAACATGCAAATGCGTACTCAATATTGCGGCCAGGTCACCGAACAACTGCTTGGCCAGAGCGTCACGCTGTCGGGCTGGGCGCATCGCCGACGTGACCACGGCGGCGTGATCTTCATCGACCTGCGCGACCGTGAAGGCCTGGTGCAGATCGTGTGCGACCCGGATCGCCCGGAGATGTTCAAGGTGGCCGAAGGCGTGCGCAACGAGTTCTGCCTGCAGGTGAAGGGCATTGTGCGCGCTCGCCCGGAAGGCACCACCAACGCCAACCTGGCCAGCGGCAAGGTCGAAGTGCTCTGCCACGAGCTGACGGTGCTCAACGCCTCCGTCACGCCGCCGTTCCAGCTGGACGACGACAACCTGTCCGAAACCACGCGCCTGACGCACCGCGTGCTGGACCTGCGTCGCCCTCAAATGCAATACAACCTGCGCCTGCGCTACAAGGTCGCGATGGAAGTGCGCAAGTACCTGGACGACAAGGGCTTCATCGACATCGAAACGCCGATGCTGACCAAGAGCACGCCGGAAGGCGCGCGCGACTACCTGGTGCCGTCGCGCGTGAACGCCGGTCAGTTCTTCGCGCTGCCGCAATCGCCGCAGCTCTTCAAGCAGATGCTGATGGTGTCGGGCTTCGACCGCTATTACCAGATCACCAAGTGCTTCCGCGACGAAGACCTGCGCGCTGACCGCCAGCCCGAATTCACCCAGATCGACTGCGAAACCTCGTTCCTGACCGAGCAGGAAATCCGCGACCTGTTTGAAGAGATGATCCGCACGGTGTTCAAGAACACCATGTCGGTCGAGCTGGACGCCAAGTTCCCGGTGATGGAGTTCCGCGAGGCGATGGCCCGCTTCGGTTCGGACAAGCCGGACCTGCGCGTCAAGCTGGAATTCACCGAACTGACCGACGCCATGAAGGACGTCGACTTCAAGGTGTTCTCGGGCCCGGCCAACGCCGAAGGCGGCCGTGTCGTGGCACTGCGCGTACCGGGCGGCGCCTCCCTGTCGCGTGGCGATATCGATGCGTACACCAAGTTCGTCGAAATCTACGGCGCCAAGGGCCTGGCCTGGATCAAGGTCAACGAAGTGGCCAAGGGCCGCGACGGCTTGCAATCGCCGATCGTGAAGAACCTGCACGACGCGGCCATCGCCGAGATCCTCAAGCGCAGCGGCGCACAGGATGGCGACATCCTGTTCTTCGGTGCCGACCGCGCGAAGGTCGTCAACGACGCCATGGGCGCGCTGCGCCTGAAGATCGGCCACTCCGACTTCGCCAAGAGCAACGGCCTGTTCGAAGATGTCTGGAAGCCGCTGTGGGTGGTGGACTTCCCGATGTTCGAGTACGACGAGGAAGATGCCCGCTGGGTGGCCATGCATCACCCGTTCACGAGCCCGAAGGACGAACACCTGGAATACCTGGAAACCGACCCGGGCAAGTGCCTGGCCAAGGCCTACGACATGGTGCTCAACGGCTGGGAAATTGGCGGTGGCTCTGTGCGGATCTTCCAGGAAGAGGTGCAGAGCAAGGTGTTCCGCGCCCTGAAGATCGGCGAGGAAGAGGCGCGCGCGAAGTTCGGCTTCCTGCTGGACGCGCTGCAGTACGGCGCGCCCCCGCATGGCGGCATCGCCTTCGGCCTGGACCGCATCGTCACGATGATGGCGGGTGCCGATTCGATCCGCGACGTGATCGCCTTCCCGAAGACGCAGCGTGCGCAGGATCTGCTCACGCAAGCGCCGAGCCCGGTGGACGAGAAACAATTGCGCGAATTGCATATTCGTCTGCGCGCCGCCGAAGCGAAGGTAGCTGCCCCGACGGCCGCAACGACGGCCTGATCCGCTCGCATCACGCTGCATGACAAACCGCGCCAGCCCGCAAGGGCGGCGCGGTTTGCTTTTGGGCGGCGCGATAGTGCTCAGGCACGTAGCTTGCTGCACGATTTCCTTTGTTGCAGTCGCGTCGGGTGACAAGACGGAGGAATGCCTTGACTGATTTCATTGATTTCATGCGCACGTGGGCGGTCGCGCATGCCGAACTTCTGCTGGCTTGGCTGACTGCTGCGCTGGTCGTCACGAGCGTGGCATGGATCGAGATTCGCCGCGCCACACGCCGCGCGGCCATCGCGATGACCGAAGCGGTGGCGACGACCGTGGCGGCGTGCGTGCCCGAGATCGCGGCGGCGGCGCAGAGTGCACATCCTGGCCTGCGCGCCTCAGGGTCGGGCTCCAGCCTGGCGGAGGCGATGTGCGCCCTGACCGAGTTGTCGACCGAGCGGATGCAGTGGCTCCAGGCGGTTGCCAATCTGCGCTTGGCAGAGGCGGTGCTGCCAACGGTTGTGCCGGTCGCACCCGTCCACCCGCTCATCTATGACACGCCGCGCCCACTCGCCGAAGCGCACCTGGCGGCCGAGCGCCGCTTTACCGACCATGCGCGCGCCTTGCTTGCGGAGCGCCGGTCCCTGCAGGCGCTGGAGACCGCCGAGCGCGAGGGCACTCGCGAACTGCTCCGTATCGAACGCGAAACATCCGCCATCGTTGAGCGCTTCGAGCAAGCCAATGCGCAATCGGAGCAGACCGAGGTGCAACGCTTCCTCATCCAGAAGTTCCACGCCCTCGGCAATCGCGAGCGCGAGTTGACAGCACAGCTCGCTGCGCTACGCCAGCAAATCGGAGAGCGTGCCGAAGCCCTGTGGGCGCAATCCCATGGTGCGGCGGAGAACTATGCTTCGATGCTGGTTCCCCTGCTGGCGGTGGCACGCCACGCGCTTGGCCACGAGACCACCGTCGACGAGACGATGCATTGGCTCGCCCACACCCGCACGGGCGAGCGCCCGTTTCCGCCAGCTTGATTGCCGTGGCATGGCGGTGCGCAGCAGCCAGCGCGGGGCTTCGCTGTGGCATGCTTCTGGCTGCGGTAAGCTATTGCCTTACGGTGCACTCGCGCCGCCCGTCGCAATACGCCCGCCATGTCGCACAAGATTCCCGTCTCCGTCCTCGTCGTGATCCACACGCCCGATCTGCACGTGCTGGTGATGGAGCGGGCGGACCATCCGGGCTTCTGGCAATCCGTGACCGGCAGCTGCGACGCGCTCGATGAGCCCCTGGCCGAAACCGCCCGCCGGGAGGTCTTCGAGGAGACCGGCATCGACGCCGGCGGGCATCGCCTCATCGATTGGGGCCACCATATCGAGTATGAAATCTATCCGCACTGGCGGCATCGCTACGCGCCGGGCGTGACCCGCAACACCGAGCACTGGTTCGGTCTACTGGTCAGCGGCAAGGTGCCGGTGCGGTTATCCCCGCGCGAGCACCTGCAGGCCGAATGGCTGCCCTACGAAGACGCCGCCGCGCGCTGTTTCTCGCGCAGCAATGCCGAGGCGATCCTCCAGTTGCCTGAGCGTCTGGCGGCCTGCACCGCGCGCGAGGCTGCCTCGTTCGGCAAGGGGCGGGCCTGACATGCTGCGCTTGCGCGTCGCCACCTACAACATCCACAAGGGCGTGACGGGGATTGCGCGGCGGGTGCGCGTGCATGATGTGCGGCAGGGCTTGCAGACCATGGACGCCGATATCGTGTTTCTGCAAGAAGTGCAGGACCGCAACGATCGCCTGGTGGCCGCCGAGCTGTTCGATCCCAACTACACGCAACTGCGCTATCTCGCGACCGACGTGTACCCGCACACCGTCTATGGGCGCAATGCCGTCTATGAACACGGACATCACGGCAACGCGATCCTGTCGCGCTATCCGATCCTGCTGTCGGAGAACCTCGATATTTCCGACCATCGCTTCGAGCAGCGCGGCCTGCTGCACGCCGTCACGGATCTCGGCTTTGGCGAGGTACACCTGCTCTGCGCGCATTTCGGTTTGTTTGCGCGCAGCCGGCAGCGGCAAGCCGAAGCGCTGATCGAGCGCGTGCGATCCGTGGTGCCGAAGGATGCACCGCTTGTGGTGGCAGGGGATTTCAACGACTGGAACAACCGGCTTGATCGCGTCATCTGCCAGGCGCTGGGCGCCACCGAAGTGGCAGACAAGGCCGCCGAAGCACGCCCCGTGCGAACCTTTCCGAGTCACCTGCCATGGTTGCGGCTCGACAGGATCTACGTGCGGGGCTTCGATATCGAGCATGCGCACGCCCTGACCGGCCGCGAGTGGGCGCAACGCTCGGACCACGTGCCACTGCTGGCGGAACTGGCGCACCCATGAAGGTCGTGCGCGATGCCGGCCCGCTGCGCTCGGAGTGGCGGCGTGGCAAGCCCTTGCCGGGCAACGACGTCGATCTGCTGTGCGGTGGCGCTGCCTTCTTTCCAGCACTGATCGCTGCCATCGACGCCGCGCAGCGCCGGATTGCGCTCGAGACCTACATCTACACGGACGACGCCACGGCCCGCCGCGTGACTGAGGCGCTCGTGCGTGCCGCACGACGCGGGGTGGACGTGCGTCTCGCCATCGACGGCTTCGGGACGGGCGCGTTGCACGCCGACGTCGCCGCCATGCTCGACGCGGCCGGCGTGACCCTGCGCGTGTATCGTCCCGTCCGCGGCTTCCGCCTTCAGCGCCGTTACCTGCGACGGCTGCACCGCAAGATCGCGGTCATCGATGACGACGTGGCATTCGTCGGCGGCATCAACATCATCGACGACCGCAATCACGCACCATTCGAAGATGAAGCGTTGGGGCCCCGCTATGACTTCGCCGTGCGCGTGCGCGGCCCGCTGGTCGGGCAGATTGCCCTGACCGTCGATCGGCTTTGGTGGCAGATGGGCATGCGTGAAGGTGTGCGCGAAGTGGGCGTGGCGGGCGTTGCTGCCGAGTTTCCGCTGATGACCGACACGCCCAGGCCGCGCCATCGGGGCGCATCCGGACGCGACGGCGCGCGCGCGCGGGGCAGCGTGCTGGCTTCGCTGGTCTTGCGCGATAACGTGCGCAACCGGCGCGCCATCGAGCGCGAATACCTTCGAGCGCTGGGGACGGCGCGGCATGAGGTGATCATTGCGAACGCGTATTTCTTGCCTGGCGTGCGCTTCATGCGCGCGCTCAGCGCCTGCCGCGAGCGCGGCGTGCGCGTGCGCCTGCTGTTGCAGGGGCAGGTCGAATACCGGCTGCAGCACTATGCGACGCGTTCGCTATATCACCTGCTGCTGCGCGATGGTATCGAGGTGTACGAATACACCGCCAGCTTCCTGCACGCCAAGGTGGCGGTGGTGGACGACCGCTGGGCCACGGTCGGCTCCAGCAACATTGACCCGTTCAGCCTGCTGCTGGCACGTGAAGCCAACGTTGTCGCTTGGGATGCCGAGGTGGCCGGCCAGTTGCGCACAGCGCTGGAAGCGGCCATCGAACAACAGTCCCGCCCCGTTCTGGCAGACGCGCACGCCGCGCGCCGCTGGTGGTGGCGCCTGGCGGATTGGTGCGCTTACCAGGTGGTGCGCCTTGGCGTGGTGATCAGCGGGCGCGCGGCACACTATTAGCCCTACCAATCAACACAGAACACAACACAAACAGAGGGAGACATGCAAGTCATCACAGCAGATCAAGCCGCGCGGCTGGTGCAGCCGGGCTGGACGGTGGCTTGCGCCGGGTTTGTCGGCGCAGGCCATGCCGAGGCCGTCACGCACGCGCTGGAGCGACGCTTCCTCGCCACCGGCGAACCTCGTGATCTGACGTTGGTGTATTCCGCCGGCCAGGGCGACCGCGCCACGCGCGGGGTCAACCACTTCGGCAATCCCGGCATGACGCGCTGTGTGGTCGGTGGTCATTGGCGTTCTGCCACGCGATTGGCCGACATGGCGCTCGCCGAGCAATGTGATGCGTTCAACCTGCCGCAGGGTGTGCTCACGCACCTGTACCGTGCCATCGCTGGAGGCAAGCCGGGCGTCCTCACGAAGATCGGTCTGCACACCTTCGTCGATCCGCGCACCAACCTCGACCCGCGCTATCACGGCGCGGCCATCAACGCGCGCGCCAAGGCAGCGCGTGCTGCGGGCTCGGCATCGTGGGTGGAGTACGAACGCTTTCGGGGCGAAGACTATCTCTTCTATCCGAGTTTCCCGCTGCACTGCGTCTTCCTGCGCGGAACGGCGGCCGATCCGCGCGGCAACATCAGCACGCATGAAGAGGCCTTTCACCATGAGCTGCTGGCCATGGCACAGGCCGCCCACAACTCGGGCGGCATCGTCATCGCGCAGGTGCGGCGGCTGGTGGATCGGCATGACAACCTGCAAGCCATCCACGTGCCTGGCATCCTCGTCGACTACGTGGTCGTTGCCGAAGACGAAGCCGAACACCAGATGACCTTCGGCGAGGCGTTCAACCCGACGTACATCCGCCCGTGGCAAGGCGAGGCCGTCCAGTGGAAGGAAGACGCCATCGAAGCCAGCGATGCGCTGCAAGCGAACCTGTCCGGTGCGCTCGACGCCCGCACGCTGGTGCAACGGCGCGCAGTGCTGGAGCTGATGGCGCAGCAACCCCGTGTCGTAAACCTGGGCGTCGGCATGCCGGCCGCCGTGGGTGCACTGGCCGAGCAGGAGGGGGCACGGGGATTCACGCTCACGGTGGAAGCCGGCCCGATCGGCGGCACGCCGGCGGATGGCCTCAGCTTTGGCGCCTCGGCCTATCCCGAGGCGGTGATCGATCAGCCCGCGCAGTTCGACTTCTATGAAGGCGGCGGCATCGATCTCGCCATCCTCGGCCTGGCCGAACTGGATGGCGCAGGCAACGTCAACGTGAGCCTGTTTGGCGAGGGCGGGGACACTGTCGTCGCGGGAGTTGGTGGCTTCATCAACATCACACAGAGCGCGCGCGCGCTTGTCTTCATGGGCACGCTCACCGCGGGCGGCCTGCAAGTCGAAGCCGAGCACGGAACGCTGCGGATCGTGCGCGAGGGGCGGCTCAAGAAGATTGTCCCTGCCGTATCCCATCTCACGTTCAACGGCGAATACGCTGCGCGCTCGGGCATCCCCATCCGCTACGTGACCGAGCGCGCCGTCTTCGAAATGCGTGATGACGGCAAGGGCGGCAGACGCCTCACCCTGACCGAGATTGCACCCGGCATCGACCTGCAGCGCGACGTGCTGGACCAGTGTGATGCCGAGGTTGCCGTGGCATCGGACTTGCGCGAAATGGACGCCCGTATCTTCCGTCGCGGCCCCATGGGCACAAGTGCGACGTCTGCCTGATTCCGTCGGCGGTTTATTTACTGACGAGTAGCACTAGAAACGCCGCTTTCGATGGTGCGCTGCATCGATTTTCTGGATGCGGCGCACGCACCGTAAACCGTTTCTGCATAAGCCTTTGCGGGATTCTTGCTGCAACGCAGGACACGCAATTGCGGCTCACTCATTTAGATGCGGCTTTCTAATAAAACACTTGCCGCTATACAGGGCCCTGTAAATAATTGAACGACCGTTCGATTTTGGGCTAGAGTGTTCGCGCAGGCTGGTTTACAGTCCCGCGCGGCACGAAAAAAGCGCCCCCGCAAAGCCGCAATTTTGCCAGCGCGTCATACCCAGAAAAGAACGGAGAGGAATCATCATGCGTCACCCGAACGCTCGTCTCGAATCGAATCACGTAGCAGCTACGCCGATGCGCAAGGGCGAACTGACGCGTGCAGCGATTCTCGATGCCGCGCTGGACCTGGCCTCACGCGACGGACTGGAAGGATTGACGATCGGTGTGCTCGCGGAGCGCATGCAGATGAGCAAGAGCGGGGTGTTCGCGCACTTCGGCTCGCGTGAGGATCTGCAGGTGGAAGTGGTTCGCGAGTATCACAAGCGGTTCGAGCAGGAAGTCTTCTACCCGAGCTTGACGGAGCCGCGCGGGCTGCCGCGCCTGTGGAGCATGGTGCGACGCTGGATGGAACGTCGTATCCAGGAAGTGACCACGGGCTGCATCTACATCAGCGGCGCGGTGGAGTACGACGATCGCGCCGAAAGTCCGGTCCGCGACGAACTCGTCAAGAGTGTGACGATCTGGCGGGCGGCTCTGACCCGCGCGATCGTGCAGGCGAAGGAAGAGGGCCACCTGCGTGCGGAAGCGGACCCGCGGTTGATGCTGTTCGAGATGTATAGCCTGGAACTCGGGCTGCATCACGATGCACGTTTCCTGCGGCTTCCGGACAGTGCCGAGTTGGCCATGGTGGCACTCAACAAACTGATTCAGTCTTACCGAACCTGACGCGGCATCGCACACCTAGCGGGTCGCGCAGCAACACACCAAGGAGTCCCAGATGGGTCAATACACCGCACCGTTGCGCGACATGCAGTTTGTCCTTCACGAGCTTCTCGACGTCGAAAGCCATCTGAAGGAGATGCCGCAGCACGCGGAAATCGATGCCGACACCATCAACCAGGTGATCGAGGAAGCGGGCAAGTTCTGCTCGGAAGTCATCTTCCCGATCAACCAGTCCGGCGATCGCGAGGGCTGCACATACCACGGCGATGGCGTGGTGACGGCACCCAAGGGCTTCAAGGAAGCGTACCAACAGTATGTCGAGGGTGGCTGGCCCGCATTGGGTTGCGATCCGGAGTTTGGCGGCCAGGGCTTGCCTATCCTGATCAACAATGCGGTGTACGAGATGCTGAACTCGGCCAACCAGGCCTGGACGATGTATCCCGGCCTGTCGCACGGCGCGTATGAAGCCCTGCACGCCCACGGCACCGACGAGCTCAAGCAACGTTACCTGCCCAAGCTGGTGTCCGGCGTATGGACCGGCACGATGTGCCTGACCGAACCCCATTGCGGCACCGATCTGGGCATCCTGCGCACCAAGGCCGAGCCGCTGGCCGACGGTTCTTACGCGATCACTGGCACGAAGATCTTCATCTCGGCGGGCGAGCACGACCTGTCGGAAAACATCATTCACCTGGTGCTGGCACGTCTGCCGGACGCGCCGGGCGGCACCAAGGGCATCTCGCTGTTCGTGGTGCCCAAGTTCATTCCCGATGCGAACGGCAACCCGGGCGAACGCAATGGCGTGAAGTGCGGCTCCATCGAACACAAGATGGGCATCCACGGCAATGCCACCTGCGTGATCAACCTGGATGGCGCACGCGGCTGGATGGTCGGCGAGCCGAACAAGGGCCTGAACGCCATGTTCGTCATGATGAACGCCGCCCGACTCGGTGTTGGCATGCAGGGCCTGGGCCTGACCGAAGTGGCCTACCAGAATTCGGTGGCCTACGCGAAGGAACGCCTGCAGATGCGCAGCCTGTCGGGCCCGAAGGCACCGGACAAGCCGGCTGACCCCATCATCGTGCACCCGGACGTGCGCCGCATGCTGCTGACCCAGCGCGCCTTTGCCGAGGGCGGCCGCGCGTTCACGTACTGGATCGCCCTGCAGATCGACCGCGAGCTCTCGCACCCGGATGAAGCGGCGCGCAAGGAAGCTGCAGACCTCGTGGCGCTGCTTACGCCTGTCATCAAGGCATTCCTGACGGATAATGCGTTCACCTCCACCAACGAAGGCATGCAGGTGTTCGGCGGCCACGGCTACATCGCTGAATGGGGCATGGAGCAATACGTGCGCGATGCGCGCATCAACATGATCTACGAAGGCACGAACACCGTGCAGTCGCTGGACCTGCTGGGCCGCAAGATCCTCGGCGACATGGGCGCCAAGATGAAGAAGTTCGGCAAGATGGTGCAGGATTTCGTCGAGGCCGAAGGTACCAACGAAGCCATGCAGGAGTTCATCAACCCGCTGGCCGACATTGGTGACAAGGTCCAGAAGCTGACCATGGAAATCGGCATGAAGGCCATGGCGAACCCGGATGAAGTCGGTGCGGCAGCCGTGCCCTACCTGCGCGTGGTCGGCCATCTGGTGTTCTCGTATTTCTGGGCCCGCATGGCCAAGATCGCGCTGGAAAAGCAGGCTAGCGGCGATACCTTCTACAAGGCCAAGCTGGCGACGGCACGCTTCTACTTCGCCAAGCTGCTGCCCGAGACCGCGTACCAGATCCGCGCGGCACGTGCGGGCGGCGCGACGCTGATGGCACTCGAAGCCGATCTCTTCTAAGCAGTCATCCTCTTGGGGCGACGCGCACGCGCGTCGCCCTCTTGTCTCTCTCCTCACCTCCCGCGAGGACACCATGACCCGCACTGAACTCTCCACCAGCGCGCAGCCGCAGGCCGGCCAGCGCTCCAACTTCCTCGTCCGGCGCGTTGCTGTGCTGGGCGCCGGCGTGATGGGCGCGCAGATTGCCGCGCACCTGGTCAACGCCAAGGTTCCCGTCACGCTGTTCGATCTTCCGGCCAAGGAATGCCCGAAGAGCGGCATCGCGCTCAAGGCCATTGAAAACCTGAAGAAGCTGTCGCCGGCGCCGCTGGGCATCAAGGACGACGCCAACCTCATCCAGGCTGCCAACTACGAAGACGACATCGAGAAGCTGCGCGACTGCGACCTCGTCATCGAGGCCATTGCCGAACGCATGGACTGGAAGCACGACCTGTATAAGAAGGTCGCGCCGCACATCGCCCCGCACGCGATCTTCGCGTCGAACACGTCGGGCCTGTCGATTACCGAACTGTCGGATGGTTTCGATGCCGAGCTGAAGTCGCGCTTCTGTGGCGTGCACTTCTTCAACCCGCCGCGCTACATGCACCTGGTCGAGCTGATCCCGACCGCACATACGCGTGGCGATATCCTCGACAAGCTGGAAACGTTCCTGACCTCCGCGCTCGGCAAGGGCGTGGTGCGCGCGAAGGACACGCCCAACTTCATCGCCAACCGCGTCGGCATCTTCTCGATCCTGGCGGTGTTTGCAGAATCGGCCAAGTACGGCATTCCGTTTGACGTGGTGGACGACCTCACGGGTTCGAAGCTGGGCCGCGCCAAGTCGGCGACGTTCCGCACGGCGGACGTGGTGGGCCTGGACACGATGGCCCACGTCATCAAGACGATGCAGGACAACCTGAAGGACGATCCGTTCGCCCCGGTCTACGCCACGCCGCCCGTGCTGGCCAAGCTGGTCGAGGCGGGCGCCCTGGGCCAGAAGACCGGCGCCGGCTTCTACAAGAAGGAAGGCAAGGAAATCAAGGTGCTGGACCCGCAAAGCGGCCAGTACGGCCCGAGCGGCAAGAAGGCAGATGACATCGTTGTGCGCATCCTGAAGAAGGAACCCGCCGAACGTCTGAAGCTGCTGCGTGAATCGACCAACCCGCAGGCGCAGTTCCTGTGGGCGGTCTTCCGCGACGTGTTCCATTACATCGCCGTGTACCTGGAGCAGATTGCCGACTCCGCAGCGGAAGTCGATCTGGCGATCCGCTGGGGCTTCGGTTGGAACAGCGGCCCGTTTGAAGACTGGCAAGAGGCTGGCTGGAAGCAAGTGGCCGAGTGGGTGAAGGAAGACATCGAAGCCGGCAAGGCGCTGTCGAACGCAGCGCTGCCGCAGTGGGTGTTCTCCGGCCCCGTGGCTGACAACGGCGGTGTGCATTCGGCACAGGGTTCGTGGTCTGCGAATCAGAGCACGTTCCTGTCGCGCAGCACGCTGCCGGTGTATGGCCGCCAAGTGTTCCGTGCACCGATCAAGGGTGCGACGACGGTCAACCCGCTCACGCATGGCAAGACCATCGAAGAGACCGATGCCGTGCGCATCTGGGTGGACGACGCGGCAGGCCAGGACGACGTGCTGATCGTCTCGTTCAAGAGCAAGATGAACACGATCGGACCGAGCGTCATCGACGGTCTGACGCGTGCCGTTGATCTGGCTGAAGCCGGCTACAAGGGTCTGGTGGTGTGGCAGCCGACGTCGCTCAAGCTGGGTGCGCCGGGCGGTCCGTTCTCCGCCGGTGCCAACCTGGAAGAAGCCATGCCGGCCTTCATGATGGGCGGCGCCAAGGGCATCGAGCCGTTCGTCAAGAAGTTCCAGGACGGCATGATGCGCGTGAAGTACGCCGGTGTGCCGGTCGTGTCGGCCGCATCGGGCATCGCACTGGGCGGTGGCTGCGAACTGCTGCTGCACTCGGCCAAGCGTGTGGCTGCGCTGGAAACGTACATCGGTCTGGTGGAAGTGGGCGTGGGCTTGGTTCCGGCGGGCGGTGGCCTGAAGGAAGCTGCGCTGGCTGCTGCCAAGGCGGCACAGGCAGCAGGCAGCACGAACATCCTGCAGTTCCTGACCAACCGCTTCCAGGCCGCGGCCATGGCCAAGGTGTCGTCTTCCGCGCTGGACGCGCAGAAGATCGGCTACCTGCAGCCGACCGACACCATCGTCTTCAACGTGCACGAACTGCTGCATGTTGCGCGCAACGAAGTGCGTGCGCTGTCCGATTCGGGCTACCGCGCGCCGCTGCGTCCGGTCGGCATTCCGGTGGCAGGCCGTTCGGGCATCGCAACGATCAAGGCGTCGCTGGTGAACATGCGTGATGGCGGCTTCATCTCGCAGCACGACTTCACGATCGCCTCGCGCATTGCTGAAGCCGTATGCGGCGGCGACGTTGAAGCCGGCGCGCTGGTGGATGAAGACTGGCTGCTGGCGCTGGAGCGCAAGGCCTTCGTGGATCTGCTCGGCAGCTCCAAGACCCAGGAACGCATCATGGGCATGCTGCAAACCGGCAAGCCGGTGCGCAACTAATTGCCGCGACGACAGAGAAACAGGAGTTTCATCATGACCAAACAACTGCAAGACGCCTACATCGTCGCCGCGACGCGTTCCCCGATCGGCAAGGCGCCGAAGGGCACGCTCAAGAACCTGCGCCCGGACGATCTGCTGGCGACCATCCTCAAGAGCGCCGTCGCCCAGGTGCCGAACCTGGACCCGGCGCTGATCGAAGACGCGATCGTCGGCTGCGCGATTCCGGAAGCGCAGCAGGGCCTGAACGTGGCGCGTATCGGCGCGCTGCTGGCCGGCCTGCCGAACACGGTGGGCGGCGTGACCGTCAACCGTTTCTGCGCCTCGGGCCTGACCGCCGTGGCGATGGCGGCCGACCGCATCCGCGTGGGTGAATCCGACGTGATGATCGCCGCCGGTGTGGAATCGATGAGCATGGTGCCGATGATGGGCAACTCGCCGTCGATGTCGCCCGAGATCTTCACGCGCGACGAGAACGTGGGCATTGCCTACGGCATGGGCCTGACAGCCGAGAAGGTCGCCCAGCAATGGAAGATCTCACGCGAGGCGCAGGACGCGTTCTCGCTGGCGTCGCATCAGAAGGCGCTGGCCGCGCAGCAAGCCGGCGAATTCAAGGACGAGATCACCCCGATCGAGATCATCGAGAAGTTCCCGAACCTGGGCACGGGCGCCATCGACATCAAGACGCGCACGATGTCGCTGGATGAAGGCCCGCGTGCCGATACGTCGGTTGAAGGCCTCGGCAAGCTTCGCGCCGTGTTCGCCAACAAGGGCAGCGTGACCGCCGGCAACAGCTCGCAGACCTCGGATGGTTCGGGCGCGCTGATCCTGGTGTCGGAAAAGATCCTGAAGCAGTTCAACCTCGTGCCGCTGGCGCGCTTCGTATCGTTTGCGGTGCGCGGTGTGCCGCCGGAAATCATGGGGATCGGCCCGAAAGAAGCGATTCCTGCTGCGCTGAAGGCGGGCGGCCTGACGCAAGATCAGATTGACTGGATCGAACTGAACGAAGCATTTGCGGCGCAATCCCTGGCCGTGATTCAGGACCTGGGCCTGGACACCAGCAAGATCAACCCGCTGGGCGGCGCCATTGCGCTGGGCCACCCGCTGGGCGCGACCGGTGCCATCCGTGCGGCCACGGTGGTGCACGGCCTGCGCCGTCGCAACCTGAAGTACGGCATGGTGACGATGTGCGTCGGCACCGGCATGGGCGCCGCGGGCATTTTCGAACGCGTCTGACCCCACGTGAGGGGGAGGTCTCCGGTGGCTTTCTAGGGCCTTCCCCCGCTTGCTATTCGCCCGTCTCACCACGCATGATTGCGCAGGCTCGCACAGCAATACAAAACCAAGCGAGCCGAAGACTGCGGCCCGGCCATCGGGCACGCCATAGAAGCGGAGCCACGAATCCGCGACAGAGGAGACACACCACCGGGTCACCGGCGGTGCACCAGGAGGAGGGCGCGATGGGGAACACAATCGTGTTGACCGACGCGGCGTGCGACATGCCGCGCTCGATGATCGATCAGCTGGGTTTAGGCGTGGTGCCGTTCCGCATCCGTGCGGGCGAACTGTTTGTGGAAGACCGCCGCGACGAGACTGCGTTACCGCAGCTTTATCGTAAGTACCTGCTCGACAAGCAGGACCACTATGCCGAATCGATTCCGCTGCTGGAGCGCGAAATCGAAGACTTCCTGCTCAAGCATGTGGTGACGCAGTACGATCGCGCGCTGCTGCTGACGATCGCCAGCTCGCGCAGCCATTTCTACAGCCATGCTACCGGCGCCGTGGTGGGCACGACGGCAAAGAGCTTCAAGCCGCGCAAGGACGCGGGCCGTTCGGGCCTGTTTGAACTGACGGTGGTCGACACGGGCGCCATCGGGCCCGGCCAGGCGTTGATGGTTCATGAAGCGGCGCGCATGCTGCGCGAAGGCGCCGAGGTGCGCGACGTCGTGCATGTGATCGAGAATCGCCTGCGCGATGCCTCGCACGTCTATCTCGTACCGGACGAGCTTTTATACATGTACACGCGCGCCAAGCAGAAGGGCGAGAAAAGCATCACCTGGAGCCGCTACATGATGGGCACGGCGTTCAACGTGCGTCCGCTCATCCACATGCATCGCGGAGAGACCGAAGCGATCGCCAAGGTGCGCGGTTCCGACGAGGGAATTCGCCGCCTCCTCGCGCACGCGGAAACCATGATCGCCGAAGAGCGGCTGGCCACGCCCGTGGTGGCAATCACCTATTCCGGTTCGCTCGACAGCGTGCGCCGCATGGAGCCGGTGCAAGCGTTGATGCGCACCGCACAGGCGCACGGCGTGGAGGTCATGCTCGCGCAGATGAGCCTGACCGTGGCGCTGAACGTGGGGGCCAATGCGTTCTCCGTTGGTTATCTATCTGATTCACCCGTGCCGATCTAGTCGTTGCACGGTTTCTTGACTTTGGAGACTTCATGTCGATTCGTACCGAGACCGCAGACGGTGTCCTGACGCTGACCTTTGATCGTCTGGATCGCAAGAACGCGATCACCGCTGCGATGTATCAGACCCTGGCAGATGCACTCGTTGCTGCCGAGACCGATCCGGCCGTGCGCGTGATCGTGATCGCGGGCCACGAAAGCGTCTTCACTGCCGGCAACGATCTCGAAGACTTCATGAAGCATCCGCCGAAGGACGAGACGGCCCCGGTCCATCAATTCCTCAGGGCCATCAGCACGGCCACCAAGCCGCTGATCGCGTCGGTGAGCGGCGCGGCGGTTGGTGTGGGCACGACCATGCTGCTGCATTGCGATCTGGTCTACGCCTCGGAGACGGCCAAGCTGTCGATGCCGTTTGCGCAGCTGGGGCTCTGCCCGGAAGCCGCTTCGAGCCTGCTGCTTCCGCAACTCGCTGGTTATCACCGCGCCGCTGACAAACTGCTCTTCGGCGAACCGTTCGACGCCCACGAGGCGCGCGAGCTGGGCCTCGTCAACCGCGTGCTGCCCGTGGGCGAGCTGGACGCGTTCGTGAGCGCACAGGCGCGTAAGCTCACGCTGCTGCCGCCGGTTTCGCTGCGTGCGACCAAGCGGTTGATGAAGGAAGGCGCCATGCCGCAGGTCGCGGCGCGCATGTCGATCGAAGGCAAGCAGTTCGGCGAAATGCTGCGTGCGCCGGAAGCACGCGAGGCCTTCACGGCCTTCTTCGAGAAGCGCCGTCCGGACTTTTCGAAGTTCAACTGAGCGGTGCGTCGCCCAAAAGAAAACCCGGCCTTGGCCGGGTTTTTTTTCAAGCGTGGCGCCTTACTGCGGCGGCAGGACGCGCGGCTTGCGGCTGTCGTCGGTGGCCACGTAGGTGAGCGTGGCTTCCGTCACCTTGACGGTCTCGTGGCGGCCGCTGCTGCCCATGCGCTGGGCATAGACCTCTACGTCCACGGTGATGGATGTGCGGCCCGTCTTCACCACGCTTGCATAAAAGCTCACGAGGTCGCCTACGTAGACGGGTTGCTTGAAGACGAAAGAGTTGACGGCGATCGTCGCCACGCGGCCGTTGGCGCGTACCACCGCGGGAATCGACCCCGCAATGTCCACCTGCGACATGATCCAGCCGCCGAAGACGTCGCCGTGGACATTGGCGTCGGAGGGCATTGGCATCACGCGCACGGCGGGCTGCTTGTTGGCGGGCAGCGTGACGGTTTCGGTAGCGGCTTGGGTGTCGGACATGATGAGGCAGGGAAGCATGGAGGCGGGGCAGGCACCGTCCGGGCGGCACGGGGCGGACCAGGATGATCGGTGGGAGAATACACAATCCGCTATTTTATTGCACCGCACATGCGTCGCTTCCCTGCCTCCTCCGAACCGCCTCCGCCAGGGGCAGCCGCCCGCGGCGATTGGCGCACCATCAAGAGCCTCTTGCCGTATCTGTTGGCGTACAAATGGCGGGTGGGTCTGGCGCTGTCGTTCCTGATCGCTGCCAAGGTGGCCAACCTTGGCGTGCCGATGGTCATGAAGCGGCTGATCGATTCGATGAACGTCTCGCCCAGCGACCCGCGTGCGCTGCTGGTCGTGCCAGTGGGCATCATCGTCGGCTATGGGCTGCTGCGGCTCTCAACGTCGCTGTTTTCGGAACTGCGCGAAATGCTCTTCGCAAAAGTGACGGAGAGCTCGGTGCGCACGCTTGCGCTGCAAGTGTTCAGGCATCTGCATGCGCTGTCGCTGCGTTTTCATCTCGAACGCCAGACCGGCGGCATGAGCCGCGACATCGAGCGTGGCACGCGAGGCATTCAATCGCTGATCTCGTATTCGCTGTACAGTATCCTGCCGACGCTGGTCGAGGTCGGCCTCGTCATCACGTACTTCTTTGTGAAGTACGACGTGTGGTTCGCGCTCATCACGTTCTGTGCGCTTGTGACCTATATCGTCTTTACCGTGACGGTGACGAACTGGCGCACGCACTTCCGCCGCAGGATGAACGAACTCGATTCGCGCGCCAACCAGAAGGCGATCGACTCGCTGCTCAATTTCGAAACGGTCAAGTACTTCGGCAACGAGGATTACGAGGCGCGCCGCTACGATGAGAACCTGAGGCACTACCGCGCCGCGGCGATCCGTTCGCAGCAATCGCTGTCGATGCTCAACTTCGGCCAGCAGTTCATCGTGGCCACAGCACTCGTCCTCATCCTGTACCGCGCAACGCAAGGCGTGGCAGCCGGACACATGACACTGGGCGATCTGGTGCTGGTCAACACGCTGATGCTGCAGATCTACATCCCGCTCAACTTCCTGGGCGTCATCTACCGCGAGTTGAAGCAGGCCGTGACGGACATGGATCGGATGTTCCAACTGCTGCACACGAACCGGGAGGTGGCTGACAAGCCAGGCGCGCCGCCGCTGGCCGTGCATGCAGGCGAAGTGCGATTCGCGCACGTCGACTTCGGTTATGAGGCGAACCGGCAGATCCTGTTCGATGTGGATTTCACCATTCCCGCCGGTACGACCACGGCCGTGGTGGGGCAGAGCGGCTCCGGCAAATCCACCCTGGCGCGATTGCTGTTTCGCTTCTATGACGCCAAGTCCGGCGCGATCGAGATCGACGGTCAGGACGTCCGCGATGTCACGCAGGCCAGCGTCCGTGCGGCGATCGGCATCGTTCCGCAAGATACGGTGCTGTTCAACGACAGCATCTTCTACAACATCGCCTACGGCCGCCCGGATGCCACACGCGAAGAGGTGATCGAAGCCGCCCGCGCGGCGCAAATCCATCATTTCGTCGAATCGCTGCCAGAGGGTTACGACACGCAGGTCGGCGAGCGAGGCCTCAAGCTCTCGGGCGGCGAGAAGCAGCGCGTCGCCATTGCGCGCACCTTGCTCAAGCGCCCCCCGATCCTCGTGTTCGACGAGGCGACCTCCGCGCTGGATTCGCGCACCGAGCATGCGATCCAGGGCGAGCTGATGCGCCTCGCGCAGAATCACACCACGCTGGTGATTGCGCACCGACTTTCCACCATCGTCGGTGCGCACCAGATCCTGGTGATGGAGCACGGTCGCATCATCGAACGCGGTACGCACGAATCATTGTTGCGCGCGGATGGCCGCTACGCGCAGATGTGGCGCATGCAGGCCCGCGAGCCCGAGCGAACGCCGGTTGAGCCGGAACAGGCCGAGGACGCCTAAGCAGGATGGGGAAGAGGGAACCCGATGGAACTCAAATGGCTGGAAGACTTCATCAGCCTCGCCGAGACGCACAGCTTCTCACGCTCGGCCGAATTGCGGCACGTCACGCAGCCCGCGTTTTCGCGGCGCATCCAGTCGCTGGAGGCGTGGCTGGGCAATGAGCTGATCGATCGATCAAGCTACCCGACACGGCTCACGCCTGCAGGCGAGGTGTTCTACGAGCAGGCCCTGGCGATGCTCGCGCAGGTGAGCGAGACGCGTGCGCTGATGCGTGGCCAGCGTCCCGCGAGCGCATCCACCATCGACTTTGCCGTGCCGCACACGCTGTCCCTCACGTTCTTTCCGGGCTGGCTAGCGCAGGTGGAGGAGCGGATCGGCAAGCTGCAATGCCGGCTGCGCGCGCTCAATGTGCACGACGCCGTGATGACACTGGTGGAGGGTGGCTGCGATCTCGTCATGGTCTACCACCATGCGCGCCAGATGATCCAGCTCGACCCCACGCGCTACGACATGCTGGTGCTCGGCACGGAGCGGCTATCACCGTTCTCCAAGCCTGACGCGAACGGGCGGCCTATCTATCGGCTGACTCCCACGGCGCGCAAGCCTATCGCCTATCTGAGCTATACGCCCAATGCCTTTCTCGGCCGCATGGTCGACGTGTTGCTGGAGAACTCACCGGTGGCGCCGCTGCTCGACAAGTGCTACGAGACCGACATGGCGGAAGCGCTCAAGGTGATGGCGCTCGCCGGCCACGGCGTCGCGTTCCTGCCCGAGAGCGCGGTGCGCGAGGAGGTGGCTGCGGGGCGTCTGGTGCGCGCGGAAGGCAAGGGCGGCGGCACGTTGTCGATCGAAATGGAAATCCGGCTGTACCGCGAACATCCGCAGAACGGGGCACATGACCGTCGTCACCCGCAGTCCAAGCGCAAGCGAGAGCTGATCGACACGCTGTGGAGCGCACTCGGAGGCTAAAGACGCCTTGCTTGCCTTTCGTGTGGTTATGCGTTTCGCGCATAACCCGATGTAAAAACAGCATTGGATTTCGTTTTGGGGCATCCCTAAGCTGGCGGGCATTTTGTGGGACTTGAAGGGCCTTACCGAGGTCCAAAAAAGGAAGACAACCATGTCCAATGTCGCATCTCCGACGACACTCCAGCACGCCATTCCGTCCTATCTGCCGGCCGACAATCTCGGCCCGTGGGGCATTTACCTGCAGCAGGTCGACCGGGTCACCCCCTACCTCGGCTCGCTCGCACGTTGGGTCGAAACGCTCAAGCGGCCCAAGCGCGCGCTGATTGTGGATGTGCCCATCCAGATGGATGACGGCAGCATCGCCCACTACGAGGGCTATCGCGTGCAGCACAACACCTCGCGCGGCCCCGGCAAGGGCGGCGTGCGTTTCCACCAGGACGTGACGCTGTCGGAAGTGATGGCATTGTCTGCATGGATGTCGGTGAAGAACGCGGCCGTGAACGTGCCGTACGGCGGTGCGAAGGGCGGTATCCGCGTCGACCCGCGCAAGCTGTCTTCCGGTGAACTCGAACGCCTGACCCGCCGCTACACCAGCGAGATCGGCATCATCATCGGCCCGAACAAGGACATTCCGGCGCCGGACGTGAACACCAACGCGCAGATCATGGCGTGGATGATGGACACGTATTCCATGAACGAAGGCTCCACCGCCACCGGCGTGGTGACCGGCAAGCCGATCGCACTGGGCGGCAGCCTGGGCCGTCGCGAAGCCACTGGCCGCGGCGTGTTCGTGGTGGGCAGCGAAGCCGCACGCAACCTCGGCATCGACGTCAAGGGCTCGCGCGTGGTCGTTCAGGGCTTCGGCAACGTCGGCAGCGTGGCCGCCAAGCTGTTCCATGACGCCGGCGCCAAGGTCATTGCCGTGCAAGACCACAAGGGCATCGTGTTCAACGGCAACGGCCTCGATGTCGACGCGCTCATCAAGCACGTTGACCACAACGGCAGCGTGGCCGGCTTTGCCGCAGAGACCGTCTCGCAAGACGACTTCTGGGCATTGGACTGCGAATTCCTGATCCCGGCCGCGCTGGAAGGCCAGATCACCGCGAAGAACGCGCCCCATATCAAGGCAAAGATTGTCGTGGAAGGTGCAAACGGCCCCACGACGCCCGAGGCCGACGACATCCTGCGCGACCGCGGCATCCTGGTCTGCCCGGACGTGATTGCCAACGCCGGCGGTGTGACGGTCAGCTATTTCGAATGGGTGCAGGATTTCTCGAGCTTCTTCTGGACCGAAGACGAGATCAACCAGCGCCTGGTACGGATCATGCAAGATGCCTTCCGTGGCGTCTGGCAAGTGGCGCAGGACAACAAGGTTACTCTGCGTACGGCGGCGTTCATCATCGCCTGTACGCGGATTCTGCAGGCCCGCCAAGAGCGCGGTCTGTACCCCTGATCGGCGACGCGTCGGTCAATACCGGCGCGATGCCCCACCAGGGCGCCGCTCCGGTCTTTCGCGTCGCCGCTGATCAGGCGGCCATGCGCGACGGTTGAAGAAAGCCGGTGCTCATGGGACGAACCATAACGTTCCGGAGCACCGCACCATGAGAAGGGCGAAGACATCATCGTCCTTCCCATCCTCAAGTCGGGTTCGTTAAGCGACAGAGAGCGCACATCGGGCGGGCTTTATTTCCCTTGTCTACGCTTCGCATTGGCGGTTTTCGCTCAAGCGTTCGTGCGCGTGCGCCGATCGTGCAGAGCGTTTTCCATCGTCGGTGCTGCGCGGCTTTTCCGGTTTTCCGGAAAAGCGCAATGTAAGGTGTCCGATTGCCCGGAATTCCGCGCTGCAGTTGGGTTTGTGCGATCGGAAAAACCCGTTGGATTCAACGATTTAGTGGCAACACCGATACTGTCGCCAAACGTTTTTTGGTACAGTCCCGTCTTTCTCTTTCATGGTCAAAAGGAGACTTTCATGAACCTCGCCAAGCTGGCAACCGTGCTTGCAGCCGTTGGTGTCGCCGTTGGTACATTCGGCAGCATTGCTCACGCAGAAGAGCTGACTGGTACGCTCAAGAAGATCAAGGACACCGGCACCATCACGCTGGGCGTGCGCGATTCGTCGATTCCGTTCAGCTACAACGTCGGCGGTGTTCGCACGATCGGCTATTCGTACGACGTGGCCACCAAGATTGCCGAGGACGTGAAGAAGCAGCTCGGCCTGAAGGATCTGAAGATCAACGAGATCCCGGTCACGTCGCAGAACCGCATCACGCTGCTGCAGAACGGCACCATCGATCTGGAGTGCGGCTCGACCACGAACAACCTCGAGCGTCAGAAGCAGGCATCGTTCACGAACACCATCTTCATCATCGGCACGCGCATCATGGTGAAGAAGGATTCGGGCATCACCGACTGGGCACAGCTCAAGGGCAAGAACGTCGTGACCACTGCCGGCACGACGTCGGAACGCCTGCTGCGCAAGATGAACGATGAAAAGCAGATGGGCATGAACATCATCAGCACGAAGGACCACGGCCAGTCGTTCCTGACGCTGGAATCGGGCCGCGCCGTTGCGTTCATGATGGACGACGCCCTGCTGTACGGTGAGCGCGCCAAGGCCAAGAACCCGGCTGACTGGGTGGTCGTGGCCAAGCCGCAATCGCGCGAAGCCTATGGCTGCATGGTTCGCAAGGACGACAAGCCGTTCAAGGCGCTGGCCGACAAGACCATCGCAGGCATGATGAAGGACGGCACGATCGCCGCCGAATACAAGAAATGGTTCGAGCAGCCGGTTCCGCCCAAGGGCGTGAACATGGAGTTCCCGCTGTCGGACGACATGAAGGCGCTGATCAAGAACCCGAACGACAAGGCTCTTGACTGATCGGCTCCCTCAACGGGCCTGAAACAAGCGTCATCGGAACGGAAGGCAAAGACCGGTCAACAGGTCCATCCCTTCCGTTTCTTTTTAGGAGTCTGTTCCCGTCCACAGCGAGCGGCCCAAGGTCGGTCTCGAATCTGCCGAGTGCGGCAGATATCGCAAGGTCAAGATCAGGACGCGCAGGAAGGGGGCAGGCGCAGAGGGAACCATCATGAATTACCACTGGAACTGGGGTGTCTTCTTTACGGAAGCCGCCCAGAATCAGACCTATCTCGACTGGCTGCTGGCGGGGTTGAAGACGACCGTCGTACTCGGCCTGTCTTCCTGGATCATCGCGCTCGTCATCGGCTCCGTGCTGGGCGTGCTGCGTACGGTGCCGAACAAGTGGCTGTCGGGCCTTGCCGCTGCGTACGTTGAGCTGTTCCGCAACATTCCGCTGATCGTGCAGCTCTTCATCTGGTACTTCGTCATGCCCGAACTCGTGCCGGGTGGCGACTACATCAAGCAGATGAACCCCAATACGGCGATGTTCCTGTGCGCGATGCTGTGTCTCGGTACCTTTACCGCGGCGCGTGTCTGCGAGCAGGTGCGCTCCGGTATCAATTCGCTTCCGCGCGGTCAACGCAACGCCGGCCTGGCCATGGGCTTCACGCTGGCGCAGACGTATCGCTACGTGATGCTGCCGATGTCGTTCCGGATCATCGTGCCGCCGCTCACGTCGGAGTTTCTGAATATCTTCAAGAACTCGGCCGTGGCATCGACCATCGGTTTGCTTGAGCTTGCCGCACAAGGCCGCCAACTGGTTGACTACACCGCGCAGCCGTACGAATCGTTCATCGCCGTGACGCTGATGTACATGCTGATCAACCTGACCGTAATGGGCCTGATGCGCTGGGTGGAAGCACGTTCCCGGCTGCCTGGCTTCATCGGTGGCAAGTAATCGGGCGAGGACTCTTCATGGCTTATCAATTCGATTTCTCGTCCATCAACGCCGACAACATGCGCGTGCTCGGCGAGGGGATGGTCCTCTCGCTCCAGATTACGGGCACGGCCATCCTGGTCGGCATCGTCTGGGGCACGCTGCTGGCGATGATGCGCCTGTCTGGCATCAAGCCGCTGCAGTGGTTCGGGCAAGCCTACGTGAACCTTTTCCGTTCCATTCCGCTGGTGATGGTGCTGCTGTGGTTCTTCCTCATCGTGCCGCAGGTGCTGCAGAAGATCTTCGATCTGTCTCCGGCCACCGACATGCGCATGACCTCCGCACTGGTCGCGTTCGCGCTGTTCGAGGCGGCGTACTACTCGGAGATCATCCGCGCCGGTATCCAGAGCGTTTCGCGCGGGCAGATGTTCGCGGCCTATGCGATGGGCATGACGTATGGCCAGGCCATGCGCCTGGTGATCCTGCCGCAGGCGTTCCGCAACATGATCCCGCTGCTGCTCACGCAGGCCATCATCCTGTTCCAGGATACGTCGCTGGTGTACGTGAGCGCGCTGTCGGACTTCTTTACGCAGGCATACAACATCGGTGAGCGCGACGGCCGCATCGTCGAACTGCTGCTGTTTGCCGGCTTTTGCTATTTCGTGATCTGCTTCGGCGCCTCCGTGCTGGTGAAGCGGCTTCAGAAGAAGGTGACCCAATGATCGAGATCAAGAACGTTTCCAAGTGGTACGGCAGCTTCCAGGTGCTGACCGACTGCACCACCAGCGTGAAGAAGAGCGAGGTGGTGGTGGTGTGTGGCCCGTCGGGTTCGGGCAAGTCCACGCTCATCAAGACCGTCAACGCGCTGGAGCCGTTTCAGAAGGGCGAGATCTTCGTCGATGGGATCTCGGTGGGCGCGAAGGGCACGAACCTGCCGAAACTGCGCTCGCGCGTGGGCATGGTGTTCCAGAACTTCGAACTGTTCCCGCACCTGTCGATCACCGAAAACCTGACGATCGCCCAGCAGAAGGTGCTGGGCCGTTCCAAGGAAGAGGCGATGGCCAAGGGCCTGAGATACCTGGATCGTGTGGGCCTGAAGGCGCACGCTGCCAAGTACCCGGGCCAGCTGTCGGGCGGTCAGCAGCAGCGCGTGGCCATCGCGCGTGCGCTGTCGATGGACCCGATCTGCATGCTGTTCGACGAGCCGACCTCCGCGCTGGACCCGGAAATGGTCAACGAAGTGCTCGACGTGATGGTGGAGCTGGCCAAGGAAGGCATGACCATGATGTGCGTGACCCACGAAATGGGTTTCGCCCGCAAGGTTGCCAACCGCGTGATCTTCATGGACCAGGGTCACATCGTTGAAGACTGCGAGAAGGAAGAGTTTTTCGGCAACATCGACGCTCGTTCCGACCGTGCCAAGCAGTTCCTGTCGAAGATCCTGTCGCATTGATCGACGGTTCCCGGCAATAAAAAGCCGCTCCGGGTGTAGCCACTCGGAGCGGCTTTTTTTACGGGCGATGCGGCGTCAGGTGCAGGCGGTGTTTGCCGCGTTGGCGGCCTGGACCGCCTCTGGGATCGGCACCTTGGTCGCCATCGTGGGCTGGCCCGATTCGAACATCAGCAGCTCGCCCGGCACGAATTGCGTCCAGACTTCGTTGTCGGTGAGCGGCGCTGTGGCGATGACGGCCACGCGGTCGGCAGGCGTCGTGTATTTGGCGAAGTCGATCGTCATGTCGGCGTCGATCAAATGCGCCGTCGAGAACGGCCACTGCCGCACGATGTAGTAAAGCCGCGTCGAGCAATGCGCAAACTGCGCCTGCCCGTTGCACAACAGGAAATTGAACACGCCGTAGCGGGTAATTTCCTTGGTGATGTCAGACAGCGCGTAGAACAGTTCGTTGAGCGGCGGCTGCGATCCCGGAAAGCGCTTGCGCAGCGCCTGCATGATGAAGCAGAAGGCGAGCTCGCTGTCGGTATCCCCCACCGGCTGATAGACACCCGAGAGGAACGGCGAGAAGTTCTTCAGGTCGCCGTTGTGGGCGAAGATCCAGTGCCGCCCCCACAGCTCGCGCATGAAGGGGTGGCAGTTTTCCAGCCGCACCGTGCCCTGCGTCGCCTTGCGGATGTGCGAGATGACGTTCTTGGACTTGATCGGGTAGCGCTTGACCAGCTCCGCGACCGGCGAGGTGCCGGCGGACTGGTTGTCGATGAACAGGCGGCAGGCCTTGTCTTCGAAGAACGCCACACCAAAACCGTCGGCATGGTGGTCCGTCACGCCACCGCGCGCGGCAAACCCCGTGAACGAGAACGTCACATCGGTCGGTTCGGCGCAGTTCATGCCCAGCAGCTGGCACATGGTGGTGGGAAAGTCGGATGCAATAAAATAGTCATTATCCTGCGCGCCGCCGGGGGTGCCAAGCGCCTTTTCCGTGGCGACGCCGGTCCTGGCGCCGGCCCGTTGCGCTCACGCCGCATCGTGCAGGATCACCTGCCAGACCTGGCATCTCGACCGCCGCTCAACCGGAAGCCATTCCCATGAAGTCTTATCGCATCGCAGTGATCCCCGGAGACGGGATCGGCAAGGAAGTCGTACCTGAAGGTCTGCGGGTGCTGGATGCGGCCGCCCGCAAGTTCCGCTTTGCGCTGCAGGCGGATCACTTCGATTTCGCGAGCTGCGACTACTATGTCCGCCACGGCAAGATGCTGCCGGACGACTGGTTCGACACGCTGCGCGGCTACGATGCCATCTTCTTCGGCGCCGTGGGCTGGCCCGATACCGTGCCCGACCACATTTCGCTGTGGGGTTCGCTGCTGCAGTTCCGCCGTGGCTTCGACCAGTATGTAAACTTGCGGCCCGTGCGCCTGATGCCCGGCATCCGCAGCCCGCTGGTTGACCGCAACGGCCAGCCGCGCGCCCCCGGCGCCATCGACTTTTACGTGGTGCGCGAGAACACCGAGGGCGAATATTCCAGCGTCGGCGGCCGCATGTACGGCGGAACCGAGCGCGAGATCGTCATCCAGGAAACGGTCATGAGCCGAACCGGCGTCGACCGCATCCTCAAGTTCGCCTTCGATCTCGCGCAGCGCCGCGAGGCGAAGCACCTCACGTCTGCCACCAAGTCCAACGGTATCTCCATCACCATGCCGTACTGGGACGAGCGCGTCGAGGCGATGGCCAAGCAATTCCCCGAGGTCAGTGTCGACAAGTTCCACATCGACATCCTCACCGCGCATTTCGTGCAGAAGCCCGAGATGTTCGACGTGGTGGTCGCCAGCAACCTGTTCGGCGACATCCTTTCCGATCTGGGGCCGGCGTGCACGGGCACGATCGCCATTGCGCCGTCGGGCAATATCAACCCGGACCGCACGTATCCGAGCCTGTTCGAGCCGGTGCACGGTTCGGCGCCGGATATCGCGGGTAGAGGCATCGCCAACCCAATCGGGCAGATCTGGTGTGCGGCCATGATGCTCGAACATCTCGGCGAGCCCGCGGCGGGCGCGGCAGTGTTGAGCGCCATCGAACACGTGCTGGCAGCGGGACCCGGCCACGCGCCGCTCACGCGCGACATTGGCGGCACGGCGGGCACGGTGGATCTGGGTCGCGCGATCGCAGAGGCGCTCGCATGAAGCTCGACCGCGCCGCTGCACGCGCCCTGCTGCTGGAGAGCTACACCGCAGCCGTCGGCGCCGCCGATCCGCTCAAGACCGTCGCTGCTTTTCTGCCCCCGCCGCATGCAGGCGGCAAGACACTGGTGGTCGGCGCGGGCAAGGCTGCGGCGTCGATGGCGCTGGCCGTGGAGCTGGCCTATGACGGGCAGGCCCGGATCGAGGGCCTGGTCGTCACGCGCTATGCGCACGGCCTGTCGACGTCGCATATCCGTGTGGTCGAGGCCGGTCATCCGGTGCCCGATGAAGCCGGCGAGCAGGCGGCACAGGAGATCCTTGACCGCGTATCTGCGCTGACCGAGAACGACCGCCTGATCGTTCTGGTGTCGGGCGGAGGCTCAAGCCTGCTGTCGTTGCCCGCCGATGGCATCCCGATGGCCGATCTGAAAGCGGTGACGCGGGAACTGCTGCGTTGCGGCGCGCCCATCACCGACATGAACATCGTGCGCAAGCATCTGTCGCGCATCCAGGGTGGGCGGCTGGCAGCGGCATCGCGTGCGCCCGTGACGACGCTGATCGTCTCCGACGTTGCGGGCGACGACCCGAGCGCCATCGCCAGCGGCCCGACAGTGCCCGACCCGAGTACCTATGTCGATGCGCTGGCCATTCTTGGCCGCTGGGGCGCGCAGATACCCGACACCGTGCGCGCGCATCTGGAGCGCGGCGCCCGCGGCGAGGTTCCTGAAACACCGAAGCCGGGCGACGCCTGCTTTGCCCGGGTCGCCAATCACGTCATCGCCACCGCGCAGCAGAGTTTGCAGGCCGGCGCGCAGGTCTTTGCGGCGCGCGGCATGCATGCGGCCATCCTCGGCGACACGGTGACGGGCGAGGCGCGTGATGTCGCGCAGGTGTACGGCGCGCTGGCGCGGCAGATCCGCCAGCACGGCACGCCCTTCGCGGCGCCGGTCGCGCTCGTCTCCGGCGGTGAATGCACCGTGACGATTCCGCCAGGCCTGACCGGCGGGCGGGGCGGGCGCTGCGCTGAGTTCCTGCTTTCCCTTGCCGTGACGGTCGAGGACATGGGCGACGTCTACGCACTTGCCGCTGATACAGACGGCATCGACGGATCGGAGGACAATGCGGGTGCGCTGCTCGATCCGGAGTCCATTGCCCGCGCTGCCGGCAAGGGCGTCGCCGCTCGCGCCGCCCTCGACGCACACGACGCCTATGGTTTCTTCGCTGCCGCCGATGACCTCATCGTCACCGGACCGACGCGCACCAACGTCAATGACTATCGTGTCATCCTCATTCTCTGATTCACGTTTTTGCTGACTGCTGCCTCACGCATCATGACCGACACCCTCACCATCGTCCGCCCCGATGACTGGCACCTGCACCTGCGCGACGGCGATGCGCTCGCCGACGTCGTGGGCGACACCGCGCGCCAGTTCGGGCGGGCGATCATCATGCCGAACCTCAAGCCGCCCGTGACGACGACCGCACAGGCGCGTGCCTATCGTGATCGCATCCTCGCTGCGCTGCCGGCCGGCACGCCGTTCGAACCGTTGATGACGCTGTACCTGACCGACAACACGTCGCCCGAGGTGATCCGTGAAGCCAAGGCGAGCGGCTTCATCCACGGCGTGAAGCTGTATCCGGCCGGCGCCACCACCAACAGCGATGCCGGCGTGACCGACCTGCGCCGCTGCGCCAAGACGCTCGAAGCCATGCAGGAAGTCGGCATGCCGCTGCTCGTGCATGGCGAAGTGACCGACCCGACCGTCGACATTTTCGACCGCGAGGCCGTCTTCATCGACACGGTGATGCTGCCGCTGCGTCGCGACTTCCCCGCGCTGAAGGTCGTGTTCGAGCACATCACCACCAAGCAGGCGGCCGAGTACGTGCGCGATGCGGAGGGGCCGGTCGGCGCCACCATCACCGCGCACCACCTGCTGTACAACCGCAATGCGCTGTTCGTCGGCGGCATCCGGCCGCACTACTACTGCCTGCCCGTGCTCAAGCGCGAGACGCATCGCCTGGCCCTCGTAGCCGCAGCAACGTCGGGCCACCCGCGCTTCTTCCTCGGCACCGACAGCGCACCGCACGCCAAAGGCGTGAAGGAACACGCCTGCGGCTGCGCCGGCTGCTACACCGCGCTGCACGCCATGGAGCTCTATGCCGAGGCCTTTGAAGACGCCAACGCGCTCGACAAGCTCGAAGGTTTCGCCAGCCTGCACGGCCCAGACTTCTACGGCCTGCCGCGCAACGCCGGGACGCTTACGCTCACCCGTTCGCAGTGGCAGCTGCCAGCCGAAGTCCCGTTCGGCGAGCAGACGCTGGTGCCCTTGCGTGGCGGTGAAATGCTGCGTTGGAAATCCGTCTGAGCGCGTTGAATTGGCGATCGAGGGTCTGGGGGCGATCGACTGGAGCCACCCTGCGTTTGCGCCGCTCGCACAGATCGGCGCGCCCATCGCCGACGCGATTGCGCTCGGTGTCGATCTGCGGGCGGCGCTGAATGCGCATCCTGCCACACAGGCGATCTGCACATCCGGTGGCCATGCCTTGTGCTTCATCCCGCAAGACATGCTGCCTGCGGACACCGCTTATGAAACGCACATCGCCACCACGGGCGAAGTGCCGACGCGAGATAATCTCCACGATCTGTTCAACGCGCTGATCTGGCTGCATTGGCCGCGTGCGAAGGCGGCGCTCAACGCGCGGCAGGCGCGGGTCATCATGCACGATGGCGTCGGCGCCGCCCGCGGCACGGTGCGCGATGCCGCCACGCTGTTCGACGAAAACGCGCTCATCTTCCTGCACACCGACGACGCTCCCGAGCGCCACCTGACCGGCTTCGACTGGCAGCGGCTGTTTGTTCAGGGAAGGGACCGGTGGGGAACCTCGTGCGCGGTGCTGCCGTTTGGTCACGCCTTGCTGGAAAAGCTGGTCGCCCCTTACAAGTCGATCACCGCGCACGCGTGGCCGGTCCGCGTCGCCACGCTGCAAGCCGATCGGGTATCGCTTGACGCGTCGCTGGCCCAGATGCTGCTGCACACCGAACTGACGCCCCGCGACTTTCGTCCGCTGCCGGTCATGGGGATACCCGGCTGGTGCGCTGCGAACTGGGACGCCGCCTTCTATGCCGACACGGCCGTCTTTCGCGCGGGCCGCCGAAAGGCTGTGTAAGCGGCCGGGCCTCGAATGGTGCTAGACTCGCGCCTCGCGAAGCGGACCAGACAATCGCTGCTTCCGCCGCCTCGCGCGCGCGGAAGGGGAGGAAAGTCCGGACTCCATAGAGCAGGGTGATGGCTAACGACCATCCACGGTGACGTGCGGAATAGGGCCACAGAGACGAGTCTTCGCCCCGGCTTCGGCCAGGGCGAAGGGTGAAACGCGGTAACCTCCACCCGGAGCAATCCCAAGTAAGCAGGCGACGAAGCGGCTCGCTGAGTCTGCGGGTAGGGAGCTTGAGCCGGCTGGCAACAGCCGGTCTAGAGGAATGGTTGTCACGCCGCCAGGTTTCGGCTTGGCGGCGCACAGAATCCGGCTTATCGGTCCGCTTCGCTTCTTATTCCGATGCCGTCGGCTGCGCGGCCAGATCTACCAGTTCCAGCGAGTGCGTGATCTCGGCCGTCTTGGCCAGCATGATCGACGCCGAGCAGTACTTCTTGTGCGACAGCTGGACCGCACGCTCGACGGTTTCCCGCTTCAGGTTGCGCCCCGTCACCGTAAAGGTGAAGTGAATGCGCGTGAAAACCTTCGGGTCGGCTTCGGCGCGGTCGGCATGCAGCTTGACGCTGCAGCCCTGCACATCCTGGCGCCCGCGCTTGAGGATCAGCACCACGTCATACGCGGTGCAGCCCCCGGTGCCCAGCAGCACCATTTCCATGGGGCGCGGCGCGAGATTACGGCCCCCGCCATCGGGCGCGCCGTCCATCGTCACGAGGTGGCCGCTGCCGGTTTCCGCCAAAAATGCCATCCCTTCCGGGCCGGTCCAGCTGACTGTGCAATCCATGTCCAATCCTTATGCAGATGTCGACCGGGGCCGACGAAGAGCCACATTGTAGCGACCGGCCCCTGGTCTCGCAGGCTGGTTAGGGTGAATTCGGCTTGACAATGGTGCCCGTGCAAAAAGGTGCAACCCGTGAATTGCGCACCGAAATGGCACCGCATCTGGAGGAAAACTTCTAGGTCGCCGCATCCGGTGTGCCATGGTTTAAGCATAAGCTATTGATTCGTATGAAAATAAACGGCTGAGCTACGCTCCAATCTGCATTCCGTATTACGAAACACAATTTCGCAGTGCAAATTCCCTTGCGCATGCCCCACAAATGGGTATAATTTGCACCATTGGATCGGCCGATGTGGTGCAACCCGCCAAGTCGACGATCAGCAGGTGTCTCCTCCACCCTCCTCCTTTGGTGGATTCAAACCCAAGCTCACCAGCTTGGGTTTTTTTTCGCCTGTCCGGCCGAGGTGTGCCTTTTTCCTTGTGTCAAGGGTTCTGGGCGGGGTAGAATCGAAATCTTTTCCGGATTGCCCGCGGGAAAGAATCCAGAGAGCCCGCACCAACAAGCGGGAAGGCGGGCCGGCGATGACCTCGCATGGGGTTGCGCAGGCGTCCGCAAGACGATCCGTTCGTGAGCAGTCTGAACGTGAGTTCTCAGCACGATACGGGTCCACTCGGGCACTGACTCAATATTTGGAAAAATCATGAAGACCTTTTCCGCAAAGCCCCATGAGGTGAAGCGCGATTGGTACGTGATTGACGCGACGGACAAGGTCCTCGGGCGTGTCGCCAGCGAAGTGGCACACCGACTGCGCGGCAAGCACAAGCCCGAATTCACTCCGCACGTCGATACCGGCGATTTCATCATCGTCATCAATGCGGCCAAGCTGCGTGTGACGGGCGCCAAGACGACCGACAAGAAGTACTATCGCCACTCGGGTTACCCGGGCGGTATCTACGAAACGACGTTTGGCAAGATGCAGCAGCGTTTCCCGGGCCGCGCCCTGGAGAAGGCTGTGAAGGGCATGCTGCCAAAGGGTCCGCTGGGCTACGAGATGATCAAGAAGCTGAAGGTTTACGCTGAAGGCTCGCATCCGCACGAAGCTCAGCAGCCGAAAGCGCTGGAAATCTAAGGGGCCTAATCCATGATCGGAAACTGGAACTATGGCACCGGCCGCCGCAAGAGCGCTGTGGCACGTGTCTTCATCAAGTCCGGCAAGGGCGACATCATCGTCAACGGCAAGGCCATCAACGAGTACTTCGCTCGTGAAACCTCGCTGATGATCGTGCGCCAGCCGCTCGAGCTGACCAACCACGCAGCGACGTTCGACATCAAGGTGAACGTGGTGGGTGGCGGCGAAACCGGCCAAGCCGGTGCCGTGCGTCACGGTATCACCCGCGCCCTGATCGATTACGATGCAACGCTCAAGCCCGCCCTGTCGAAGGCCGGTCTGGTGACGCGCGATGCACGTGAAGTCGAGCGTAAGAAGGTTGGTCTGCGCAAGGCCCGCCGCGCCAAGCAGTTCTCGAAGCGTTAATTCGTTTCCTGCTGCTTTCGCAAAAAACCACACCCTAGGGTGTGGTTTTTTGTTTTGAGCGCTCCAATCAAACGGTGTGATGTTTTCGGCTCGTCGCTTACCCTTTGCAACAGCTTCGACATGTCGCCGAGACTACAATCCACACTCTGTCAGCGTTCGAGACGTATGATGCAATCCGCTGTTCTGCCTAATCCGATTCTGATTCGCCGTGCGGGTCGGGAGGGTGCCGCGTGAAGGCGCGCCGTCTGCTGCGTCGTGCTTCGGTGCTCGCCCCGAATGTCACGGTGCGTTCGCGCCTGCCGTGGCCAGTGACCATCTTGATGATCGCGGTGGTGTTGGGGCTGGCCGCAGCGGCGGCTCTGTGGGCCTTCGAGGAAGGACGCCGCCTGACGGGGTCCCACGACAGTGACCTGCGTGCTATGAACCGCGAACTGTCCGCCAGGCTGGCTGCCGTCCAGGCCGAGCGCGACAAGCTGTCCGCGTCCGCCGGCACCGTGGACGCCCGTCTGAGCATGGCTGAGGGCGCGCAGGCGCAGATGGCCGAGCAACTCAAGGCACTGGAGGCCGAAAACGCACAGTTGAAGGAGGATTTGGCCTTTTTCGACAGCTTGCTGCCCGCGCCTACCAACACCGCCGGCATTTACGTGCGCAGCTTCCGCATTGCACCGGACGAGGCCCAGCCGACCCGCTTGCACTTCCGCGTGCTGCTGATGCAGGGCGGCGGCAAGGCCTTCGCACCGGTCTCCGAGTTTGAGGGGCAGCTTGCGCTCAAGCTGAATGTGGTGCAGGGAGGCAAACCTGCTACGATCGATTTCCCGGGTCCGTCCAACGGCGGAACGGCGGCGCAGGCAGTACGCGTCAAGCTGACGCACTACCAACGTCTCGAAGGGACGGTGGATGTGCCTCCCGGCACGACGGTGCAGTCGGTGATGGTGAAGGTGCTGCAGAACGGCAAGATCAAGGCGAGCCAGAGTTTTTCCATCTGACGGGCATGCCCGCTCGGATCCTGCATGAATAGGAGTCGACGATGCTGTTTGGCAAAAAGAAGGGACTGGCAATCGAAACCCTGCTGGGCGCCCACACCAAGCTCGAGGGCGATCTTCGTTTCTCCGGCGGGCTGCGGATTGACGGTGCCATCAAGGGAAACGTCTACGGCGATCCGGACAAGCCCAGCATGCTGGTCGTCACCGATACGGCGCGTATCGAAGGTGAGGTGCATGTCGGACACCTGATCCTGAATGGCACCGTGGTTGGGCCCGTGCATGTGGCCGAGCTGCTCGAATTGCAGCCGAAAGCGCGTATCGAGGGCAACGTGCAGTACGCCGCACTGGAGATGCATCAGGGTGCTGTCGTCATGGGTACGTTGGCGCACTCGGTACCGGGCGATGTGAAATTGCTGCCCAATCTGAAGCTGGCGTCCAATCAGGACTGAGTGCCGAGCACGCCTGTCGACCGCTGTGGCCGTTGCTGGCACACCGCACAATAGCCTCTTGAAACCTGGGGCTTCGGCACGATTTGCAGCTTGCGCTTAAAATACGTGCAGGTTTTGAGACGTTCCCACAGGAGATTTTCCATGAACGCAGTCGCGCAGGCAGCCACGCCCGATGTGAACGAGGTTCCGGCTCCGCTGGTCTTTACCGACAGCGCTGCGGACAAGGTCAAGCAACTGATTGAAGAAGAAGGTAACCCGGAGTTGAAGCTGCGCGTGTTCGTGCAAGGCGGCGGGTGCTCGGGCTTCCAGTATGGCTTCACCTTTGATGAGGATACGAACGAAGACGACACGACCATGACGAAGAATGGCGTGACGTTGCTGATTGATTCGATGAGCTACCAATATCTGGTGGGCGCCGAGATCGACTACAAGGAAGACATCAGCGGCGCGCAATTCGTCATCAAGAATCCGAATGCCTCGACCACTTGCGGTTGCGGCTCTTCGTTCTCGGTCTGACGATTCATTGCAGGCAAAAAAAGCGCACTCCGGTGCGCTTTTTTGTTGCCTGCTCGGATCTGCGCGATCTAGGCGGGATAGATGGTTCCGAGCACGCGAGGCCCCGCGGCGCCGGTCGCATGATGAAGATTGCCCGGCTCGCGGCGCACGCATTGGCGGGCGAGCCACGCGAACGCCAGTGCCTCGACTTGATTGGCCGGCACGCCAAACTTGTCGCTGGGTGCGATGTCGACACCGGGCAACTGCTCGGAGAGGCGCGCCATCATCGCGCCGTTGCGTGCGCCTCCGCCACAGACCACCAGCGACTTTGCAAGGGGCGCATGGCGGCGCACCGCGCTCGCGATGGTATCGGTCGTCAGGGCGAGCAGCGTCGCTTGCACGTTCTGGGGGCGCAGACGTGCGAGCGCTTCGCCGGCCTGGTGTTTCAGCCAGGCAGGGTTGAACAGGTCGCGGCCGGTGCTCTTGGGCGGTGGCAGATCGAAGAAAGGCTCGCTGCACAGGCGGGCAAGCAGGGTCGCGTCGACGTCGCCGGTGCGCGCCCAGGCGCCGTCGCGATCGTAAGCCTGTCCGTGGTGCGTGTGGACCCAATGGTCCAGCAGCGCATTGCCGGGGCCGCAATCAAAACCGAGCACGGAATCGCGTGCGTCCGAGGCTTGCGGTGGCAGCACCGTAAGGTTCGCGATGCCGCCGATATTGCAGACCACCTGCCACGCATCGGGCTGCCCGAACAACGCGCGGTGCACGGCAGGCACCAGCGGGGCGCCCTGTCCTCCAGCGGCAACATCGCGGCTGCGGAAGTCAGCAATGACGTCGATGCCCGTGCGCTCTGCCAGCACGGCGGCGTGTTGCGTCTGGCGCGTGTAGCCGAGGCCATCGTGGGCTCCCGGCTGATGGCGAATGGTCTGGCCGTGCGCGCCGATGGCACGGATCTCCCGCCGGATGCAGCCGCTTTTCTTGAGCAACTGTTCGACGCATTCCGCGTACAGGCTGGCGAGTGCATTCGCCGCGAGGGCCTCGCGGTGGATCTCGTCGTGGCCGGCCTGCTGCAGATCGAGAAACGCCCGCCGCAGGTCAGGCGGAAACGCCACGTAAGCGTCCGCGACCAATACCGGGTGGGCGCCGGAGAAGTCGACGAGCACGCCATCGACGCCATCCAGGCTGGTGCCTGACATCAGGCCGATGTAGAGCTCGCTATGAGAGTGAGGGACGGTCGTCATGCGCGTGAGCATACCAGCGGCAGCGGCCGAGCAGGACCCGTGCAGGGCGTGTCGCGAGGGGTCCTTTGGGCGGGACGACGCATCACGGTAAAATCGCGGGATCGCGCACGGACGACCATGTCGTCCATCGCGCACGCCTGTTTCCCGATTGTTGACTTCTCGTCCGCGCCGCCGGCCTTTCTGGTCAGCGCGTGGTCACCATTCTTTTTGCCATGACCGCATCCGACGCCTCCACTGCCCCCGCCGCTGACCACACTACGCAGGGCAAGACGAAGTATCCGATCACGCCGGAGGTGCTGCACGCGATGGAAGTCTCGCTGCGCGGCTGTGACGAACTGCTGATCGCCTCGGAGTGGGAGCAGAAGCTGGCGCGCAGTGCTGCCACGGGCGTGCCCCTGCGCATCAAGCTTGGCCTGGACCCGACCGCGCCTGACATCCACATCGGCCACACCGTGGTGCTGAACAAGCTGCGCCAACTGCAGGATCTCGGTCATCAGGTGATCTTCCTGATCGGCGATTTCACCTCCACGATTGGTGATCCGTCCGGCCGCAACGCCACGCGCCCGCCGTTGACGCGCGAGCAGATCGAGGCCAATGCGCAGACGTACTACCGCCAGGCCAGCATGGTGCTGGACCCGAGCAAGACCGAGATCCGCTACAACAGCGAATGGTGCGACCCGCTCGGCGCGCGCGGCATCATCCAGCTCGCCGCCAGGTACACCGTCGCCCGCATGATGGAGCGCGACGACTTCACCAAGCGCTACAAGGCCGGCGTGCCGATCTCCGTGCACGAATTCCTTTACCCGTTGATGCAGGGTTACGACTCGGTCGCGCTCAAGTCGGACCTGGAACTGGGCGGCACCGATCAGAAATTCAACCTGCTCGTGGGCCGCGAGCTGCAGAAGGAATATGGCCAGGAGCCGCAGTGCATCCTGACGATGCCGCTGCTGGTGGGCCTGGACGGCGTCGAGAAGATGTCAAAGTCCAAGGGCAACTACGTTGGTATCAGCGAGGCGCCGAACGACATGTTCGGCAAGCTGATGAGCATTTCCGACGACCTGATGTGGACGTACTACACGCTGCTGTCGTTCCGCCCGCAGGCCGAAATCGACATGATGAAGGGCGAGATCGCGCTGGGCCGCAACCCGCGCGATTGCAAGGTCCTGCTGGCGCAGGAGATCGTCGCGCGCTTCCACAGCCAAGCCGACGCGGAGCGCGCGCTGGAAGACTTCAACCACCGCGCGCGCGGTGGCGTGCCCGACGATATTCCGCAGATCGAGCTGTCCGGCGCGCCGCTGGGCATTGCGCAACTGCTCAAGCAGGCGGGCCTGTGCCCGTCCACGTCGGAGGCCAACCGCAACATCGAGCAGGGTGGTGTGAAGATCGATGGCACCGTCATCAGCGACAAGGCACTGAAGGTTGAGGCGGGCACGTTCGTGATACAGGTTGGCAAGCGTCGCTTTGCGCGCGTGGTGCTGAAGTGATCGGGCTGATCCAGCGTGTCTCGCAGGCTGCCGTGCGGGTGGAGGGTCGCGTAGTCGGCGAGATCGGTCCGGGGCTGCTCGCGCTGGTCTGTGCCGAGCGCGGCGACACCCCCGCCGAGGCCGATCGCCTGCTCGAGAAGCTGCTGAACTATCGCGTGTTCTCCGATGCACAGGGCAAGATGAACCTGCCGGTGCGCAACATCGATGGCAACGGGCAAGCGGGCGGTCTGCTGGTGGTGTCGCAGTTCACACTGGCGGCGGATACCAAGTCTGGCACACGCCCGAGCTTTACGCCGGCAGCGGCCCCCGAGGATGGCCGCCGGCTGTACGAGCACTTCGTGACGCGTGCCCGCGCGCAGCACGCCATCGTGGCCACGGGTGAGTTTGGCGCGATGATGCAGGTCTCCCTCGTCAACGATGGCCCAGTCACGTTCTGGTTGCAGGTGTCGCCGCAAGCCGCATCGTCTTCGACCAAGGCGGCCAGGGCGGAAGCCTCCCCATCTGTCTGACTGCTCAGACGTGTTCAGGAACCCGTGATGCCTCGCGCCGCCGCCGTCCCCATGCCGATTCCGCAAATCACCCATATCGTGCTGGTCCGCCACGGCGAGACCGACTGGAACCGCGAGCGCCGCCTGCAAGGCCAGCTCGACGTGCCGCTGAATGCGCAAGGTCAGGAGCAGGCCGCGCAACTGGGCAAGGCGCTCGCCCGCGAGCCGTTCGACGCGGTCTACGCGAGCGACCTGTCGCGCGCCAGGCAGACAGCGCAGGCCCTAGCTGACGAGATCGGTATCACTGTGCGCGACGATGCTGGCCTGCGCGAGCGTTGCTATGGACAGTTCGAGGGGCTGACCTACGCTGAAGTCGCCGAGCAGCATCCGGCCGAATTCGAGGCGTGGCAGAGCCGCGTTCCCGAGTTTGCACCGCCCGGTGGCGAGACACTCACCGCATTCCACGAGCGCGCCGTGGAAACCGCGCTGCGCCTGATCCGCCGCCACCCCGGCGAGCGCATTGCCCTGGTCAGCCATGGCGGTGTCCTCGATTGCCTCTACCGCCACGCCAATGCGATGACGCTCACCGAGCCGCGCCAGCATGAGCTACGCAATGCCAGCATCAACCGGCTCTCGTCGGACGGTCATCAATTGACCGTGGTGCAATGGGGGGACGTCACGCACCTCGATCTGCTGGTGCTCGACGAGGTCGACCGGCGCGTGCCTTAGACCTTCAGCTTGAACGGCGTGAAATCGGTGTCGCGGTCGTAATAATCTTCGTGCTCGACGCGCTTGAGGAAGGCGACGACGCGGTAGGTGAGCGGCGTCGCCACCACCTCCCAGCCGGTCTTCAGAATGTATTGCGCGATGGCCACGCGCAGCAATTGCTGGTGCGGCCAGATGCCGTAGAAGGCGATTACGTAGAAGAGCGACGAATCCACTGCCTCGCCCACCACCGTGGACCCGATGAGCCGTGTCCACAGCCACTTGCCTTCACTCCAGATCTTCATCTTCGCCAACGTGTAGCTGTTGGCGAAGCTGCCGCTCCAGAAGGCAATGAGCGAACCGGCCACGATGCGCGGCGTGTTGCCGAACACATCGTTCAGGCTCTTCTGGTATCCGGCCATGAACGGCGCGACCGGCAGCGCCAGCACCACCAGCGACATGAACGACGCAAAGATGAGCGCGGCAAAGCCGGCCCAGACCACGCGACGGTCACGTCCGTAGCCGTACACCTCGGTGAGGATGTCGCCGAAGATGTATGAGATCGGGAAGAACAGCACGCCCGCGCCAAAGGTGACGGGCCCCAGGACCGGCAATGTGACCTGAGCCGCCTTGGCCGCGCCGATGAGGTTCGAGCACAGCAGCACCGTGACAAAGGCTGCCATGACGAAGTCGTAGTAGCGGTAGGTGCGGTTGGGATGGTGTGGGGCGGCGGACATGTCGGGGGCGGTCCGGGTGAGTGGTTATTGGCTATCGTTCCAGAGATCGCGGACCGGGCCGCTCTTGGGGGCGCCCAGCCCGAAGTGCTGGTACGCGGACGCCGTGGCGACGCGCCCGCGAGGCGTTCGCTGCAGATAGCCCTGCTGGATCAGATATGGCTCAAGCACGTCTTCGATCGTGTCGCGCTCTTCGCCAATCGCGGCTGCGAGGTTGTCGATGCCGACCGGGCCGCCGTTGAACTTGTGCAGGATCGCTTCGAGCAGCTTGCGGTCCATCAGATCGAAACCCACCGCGTCCACATCGAGCATGGCGAGGGCGGCGTCGGCCACCTCGCGCGTGATGACGCCATCAGCCTTCACCTCGGCGTAATCGCGCACGCGGCGCAGCAGGCGGTTGGCGATACGCGGCGTCCCGCGCGAGCGCTTGGCGATCTCCAGCGCGCCGTCTTCGGCAATGCGCGCATTGAGCAGCCCCGACGAGCGCGTGACGATCTTCGCCAGTTCGGCAGGCGTATAAAACTCAAGCCGCGCGACGATGCCGAAGCGGTCACGCAGCGGGTTGGTCAGCATGCCGGCGCGCGTGGTGGCGCCCACCAGCGTGAACGGCTGCAGATCGAGTTTGACCGAGCGCGCCGCCGGGCCCTCGCCGATCATGATGTCGATCTGGTAGTCCTCGAGCGCCGGGTACAGGATTTCTTCCACCACGGGCGAGAGCCGATGGATCTCGTCGATGAAGAGGACGTCGTTGGCTTCGAGGTTCGTGAGCAGTGCGGCCAGGTCGCCCGGGCGCTCTAGCACGGGGCCGGAGGTCTGGCGCAGGTTGACGCCCATCTCGCGCGCAATGATGTGCGCCAGCGTCGTCTTGCCCAGGCCCGGCGGGCCGAACAGCAAGACGTGGTCCAGCGCCTCGCTGCGGTTTTTTGCCGCAGTCATGAAGATGTCGAGTTGGCCGCGCACCTTTTCCTGGCCGACATATTCGTCGAGCAACTTGGGACGCAACGCGCGCTCGAAGGCCTCCTCGTTGGGCGAGACAGGGGCGGCTGAGATGATGCGCTCAGCAGAAACAGCCTTGGCGGCGAGCTTATCGGTTTCGATCATGACGGGCGGATGGCGCCGGGAAGGCGCGAGCAGGCCATTCTACCGTCTTGCCGCTTCCTGAGCGTCAGCCCTTGGAGAGCGCCTTGAGCGCCAGCTTGATGCCTTCGGAGACGCCCGTACCGGCCGGCACCTGCTTGATGGCGAGCGCCGCTTCCTTGTCGGAATACCCCAGGGCCAACAGGGCATTGAGCACGTCGACCGCATCGTCCGAGACGGCGGGGCCGCCGGGTACTGTACCCAAGTCGGCGCCCAGCTTGCCTTTAAGCTCCAGCAGCAGGCGCTCGGCCGTCTTCTTGCCGATCCCCGGGATGCGCGTCAGCCGCCCGGCTTCCTGCAGCGTGACGGCCTGCGCGAGTTCGGCCACCGACATGCCCGACAGCACCGCCAGCGCGATGCGCGCGCCGATGCCGGAAATTTTGATGAGCTGGCGGAAGGTTTCACGCTCGGCCGCCGTGCCGAATCCGTAGAGCAGATGGGCGTCCTCACGCACGATCTGCTGGGTCAGCAGCACGACTTTTTCGCCGGTGGCGGGCAGGTTGTAGAACGTGCTCATCGGCACGTCGATCTCGTAGCCGACGCCGTGGCAATCGACCAGCAGGTGCGGCGGGTTCTTTTCGATCAGCGTCCCGGCGATGCGTCCGATCATGGGTGGGGTTCCTCGTCCAAAACGGGACGCAGTGTAGCCCAAACCTTCTGCGAGACCCGATCCGGGGTCGGCCGCTCGCTACGGATTGATGCGCGAAAACTAACGCTGGAAGGTCGATACGGCTTGCCGCCCGACAGCCGGGTCATCGGTGAAGAAGCCGTCGACGCCCGCACGCAGGAACGCCTGGATTTCCGTAATCGAGCCGTTGACGTTGCGCGTGTTGTCGGCGCCGCTGCGCAGCGACGGCGGCAAGAAGGTGTTCTCGGGGCGGAATGTGTACGGGTGGACGATCAGCCCGGCGTCGTGCGCGTTGCGGATCAGGTCGGTCGGGTCAGTGAGTCGGCCGTTGGCATCCAGGCCCATGATGCTGTTCTTGTCAGGGCCGACACCATTGGCATACGCGGCGATGTCGCGCATGCCTTGGCTGGTCATCATGTCGCCGAAGGTGCGGCTGTCTTTGGCGACCACAAAATCGTAGGGCTGCCGGTTGGATGTGCCCATCAGTTGCACGAGCTTCCAGTTGGGTTGGCTGCTGCCGATCTTGTTGCGAATCGCCTTGAGGTTGGCGACTTCGAACGACTGGATGTAGACCGTGGTGCGGCTGGCCGTAAAGGCGTCGCGGCGCAGGCCGTCGATCAACCTGTCTTCGAGCGGCAGGCCGATCGACTGGAAATACGTCGGGTGTTTCGTTTCCGGATAGATGCCGATGTTGCGGCCGAGCCTGGCGGATTGGTCCCGCGCCAGCGCGATGATCTCGTCGAGCGTGGGGATGTCGAACTGGTCGTTGTAGGCGACGTTGTCGGGGCGGATGCTCGGGATGCGCTCGCGTGCGCGCAGCGTTTTCAGTTCCCCCAGCGTGAAGTCTTCGGTGAACCAGCCGGTGACACTCTGGCCGTCGATCGTCTTGGTGGTCTTGCGGCCGGCAAACGCTGCCACGTCGGCCACGTTGGTCGTGCCGGAGATTTCGTTCTCGTGGCGCGCAACCAGCACGCCGTCCTTGGTGGAGACGAGATCGGGCTCGATGATGTCGGCGCCATCGTCGATGGCCTTCTGGTACGAGGCCAGCGTGTGCTCGGGCCGCAGTGCAGGCGCACCGCGATGGCCGATCACCTGGACGGTGGCGATGGGCGTGGTGTTGCCCCCGCCGCCGTCGCCGTGGTTGTATTCCAGCCGGCAGGCCGACAAGGCCAGGGAGGCGCTCAAGACGAACGGGCTCAGCAGGATGAGACGGCACAGCATCGGAGGCTCCTGAAGACGGATACCCGCATGGTAGTCGCCGTGTATGCGCGCAGCTACCCGTCGTCCTTAAGAATCCTGTCAGCCGACGAGGCGCCCGCGCCGCACGCGCAAGCCCTTTTGCGCAAGCTGCGGCGCCAGCCCGGCCATGGCGGCCAGTGTCTCGCCGCCGTGCGCATGACAGATGGCCACGCCCAGCGCGTCGGATGCATCGGCACCGGGTTTGCCTTCGAGGTTGAGCAGGCGCACGACCATTTCCTGCACCTGGTCCTTGTTGGCGCGGCCGTAGCCGACCACGGCCTGCTTCAGTTGCAGCGCGGTGTATTCGAACACGGGCAGGTTGCCGCTCATCAGACCGCAGATCACTGCGCCGCGGGCCTGGCCCAGCAGCAGCGTCGATTGCGGGTTGACGTTGACGAACACCTTTTCGATGGAAGCGCAGTCCGGCCGGTATGTGCTCACCAGTTCAGAGACCCCGTCGTACAGCGTCTTCAGGCGGCTGGGCAGATCGGCATTGCCGTTGCTCTTGATCGTGCCCGAGGCCACGTAGACGAGCTTGTGGCCGTGCCGTTCGAGCACGCCGAAACCCGTGGTGCGAAGGCCGGGATCGATGCCGAGGATGCGCATGAAATGGAGCGGAGCAGAAAAGAAAAACGGGGCAGGCGCCAGTCTACGCCTTGCCCCGCTGATCGGTCGAACGACCGCGCCGTTTAGTGGCGGAAGTGGCGCGTGCCCGTGAAGATCATCGCCACGTTGCGCTCGTCGGCGGCGGCGATCACTTCATCGTCGCGCACCGAGCCGCCCGGCTGGATCACGCACGAGGCGCCCGCATCGACCACCACGTCCAGGCCGTCGCGGAACGGGAAGAACGCATCCGATGCCACAGCCGAACCGGCCAGCGTCAGGCCGGCGTTCTGCGCCTTGATGCTCGCGATGCGGGCCGAGTCCACACGGCTCATCTGGCCGGCGCCCACGCCCAGCGTCATGCCGCCGCCGCAGAACACGATGGCGTTCGACTTGACGAACTTGGCGACGCGCCAGGCAAACATCAGGTCGTCCATTTCCTTCGGCGTCGGGTGGCGCTTGGTGACCACGCGCAGCTCGCTCGGCTGCACGTTCTTGGCATCTGGGCTCTGCACCAGCAGGCCGCCGCCAACGCGCTTGAAGTCATACGCGTTCACGCCCTTGCCGAGAGCAATCTCCAGCACACGCACGTTTTGCTTGGCAGCAAACACCGCACGCGCGCCTTCCGAGAAGCCCGGGGCGATCAGCACTTCCACAAACTGCTTGGCGACGATCTGCGCCGCGGCTTCATCCAGCGGCACGTTGAAAGCGATGATGCCGCCGAAGGCCGAGGTCGAATCGGTCTTGAAGGCCTTCTCATACGCTTCCTGCGCGGTACCGCCGATGGCCACGCCGCACGGGTTGGCGTGTTTGATGATGACGCACGCGGCGCCTTGGGCCGCATCGAACGACTTTACGCATTCCCACGCGGCATCGGCGTCGGCGATGTTGTTGTACGACAGCTCCTTGCCCTGCAGTTGCGTGTAGTTGGCGAGCGCGCCGTCCACGACCTTCAGGTCACGGTAGAACGCGGCGGACTGGTGCGGGTTCTCGCCGTAGCGCATTTCCTGCACCTTGTCGAAGGCCAGGTTCAGCGTTTGCGGATAGGCGCTGCGCGTGCTGTGCGACTTGTCGGCGCCAAGGCTCGTCAGGTAGTTGGTGATGGCGCCGTCGTACTGCGCGGTGTGTGCGAACACCTTCTTGGCCAGCATGAAGTTGGTCTCGTAGCCAACCGTGTTGTTGTTGGCCTGCATTTCGGCCAGCACGGTGGCGTAGTCGGCCGGATCGACGATGACCGTCACATCACGATGGTTCTTGGCCGCCGAGCGCAGCATGGTCGGGCCGCCGATGTCGATGTTCTCGATGGCGTCGGCCAGCGAGCATTCGTCCTTGGCCACCGTCTGCTGGAACGGGTACAGGTTCACCACCAGCAGGTCGATGGTCGGGATGCTGTGCTCGGACAGGGCGGCCATGTGTTCGGGCAGGTCGCGGCGGGCCAGGATGCCGCCGTGCACTTTCGGATGCAACGTCTTGACGCGGCCGTCGAGCATTTCCGGAAAGCCGGTGTAGTCCGCCACTTCCGTCACGGGCAGGCCGGACTCGGCGAGCAGCTTGGCGGTGCCGCCGGTGGAGAGGAGCTTGACGCCGCGCTCGTGCAGGGCACGGGCAAAGTCGACGATGCCGGTCTTGTCGGAAACGGAAAGCAGGGCTTGCTGGATCATGGTGGAAACGCCGGAGGGCGGGTGTGGCGCTGGGTTTGCCAAACTGGCAGGAGGCGCCGTCAGAAAGGAAATCGGTTCAAAGGCCGGCCTGCGACCTCAGATGAGGCCGTGCTGCTGCAACTTCTTGCGCAGCGTGTTGCGGTTGATGCCGAGGTAGTCGGCCGCCTGCGACTGGTTGTTGGAAGCCCATTCCATCACGGTTTCCAGCAGCGGCCGTTCAATGGCCTGCAGCACCATGTCGTAGACGTTGGACGGGTTCTCGCCGTCCAGGTCGCGGTAATACGCATCCAGGCTGTCGCGGATGCAACGTTCGATCGGGTTGCGGCTCATGCGGCAAGCAGTTCCTTGTTGTTGTCGTTGTTGCCCGTCGTGGGGTGGCCGCCACCGGTGGTCTGGTCTTCGTAGACCAGACGGTCGGACAGTGCACGCTGCTCGTCGAAGAACGCGTTGACGGCCGCCAGTTGGGCCGCGGTGTCTTCGATGGTGTTCATGCGGTGGCGGAACAGGTTGGCCCCCGCCAACCCGCGCGTGTACCAGGCGATGTGCTTGCGTGCGGTGCGCACGCCGGTGTATTCGCCATAGAACGCGTAGTGCTCTTCCAGATGCGCATTCATGATGCCGCGAATCTCTTCGACTTCCGGTGCGGGCAGCAGCGTGCCGGTCTGCAGGAAGTGGGAAATCTCGCGGAACAACCACGGGCGCCCCTGCGCTGCGCGGCCGATCATGATGGCGTCGGCGCCCGTCACGGCCAGCACGTGCTTGGCCTTGGCCGGCGTGGTGATATCGCCGTTGGCCACCACCGGAATGCGTACCGACGCCTTGACCGCGGCGATGGTGTCGTATTCCGCTTCACCGTGATACAGATCGGCGCGCGTGCGGCCGTGCACGGTCAGCATGCTGATGCCGGCGTCCTGTGCAATGCGCGCCACGCTCAATGCGTTGCGGTGTTCGCGATCCCAACCGGTGCGGATTTTCAGCGTGACGGGCACACGATCGCCCACCGCACCCACCACCGCCTCGACAATGCGCTGGACCAGCGGCTCGTTCTGCAGCAGCGCAGAGCCGGCGGCCACGTTGCACACCTTCTTGGCCGGGCAGCCCATGTTGATGTCGATGATCTGCGCACCGCGATCGACGTTGTAGCGTGCGGCCTCGGCCATCATCATCGGCTCGGCGCCGGCGATCTGCACGGCGATCGGCTCGACCTCGCCCGTGTGGTTGGCGCGCCGCATCGTCTTCTCGCTCTTCCACAACTGCGCGTTGGACGCGACCATCTCCGACACCGCGTAGCCCGCGCCCAGCCGTTTGCACAGCTGGCGAAACGGGCGGTCCGTTACGCCCGCCATGGGCGCGACGAACAGGTTGTTGCGAAGGGTATGGGGTCCGATCTGCAAGGTTGCGAGAAGAAGCGGCTTGGAAGAAACGAAAAAATACCCCCTCCGCCCAGGGCGGATTGACCGAGCGGGCGAAGCGACGGGAGTCAAAAATGCGAGGACGGGATTTTACCGCCAAACCGCCAGATTGCCTAAATGTTGTGCACAAACTATGCGGCGGTGCGGCGCCACGCGCTAGCCCCGTTGTCCGAACATCATCTGCCGTGCCAGCCCATGCTTGAGCGGCGGCAGGCATTCCAGCAACGTCAGCGCCGCCCCGCGCAGGTGGCCCAACGGCCGGCCCGGCAGCGCGAATGCGCGCGGCAGCAGATCGGTCAGGCCGATGGTGACGGCGCGGTCGAAGGCGCGTTCACGGGCAAAACGCGCCAACGCTGCCGGGGTGGCGCCATCGCGCAGCGCGCGCGCCATCTCGAATGCATCGCGCAGGCCCAGGTTGAAGCCCTGGCCGGCCACGGGGTGGATGGTCTGCGCCGCATTGCCGATGGCCGCGACACGTCGGTCGACCGGCACGCGCTGCGCGTGCAGGCCCAGCGCGAACGTGTGGCGCGGGCCCACATGGGTGAACCGGCCCATGCGCTCACCGAAGGCGGCGCCGAGTTCAGCAAGGAAGGCATCGTCCGGCAGCCCTGCGCGGCGACGGGCTTCGTCTGGCGAGCAGCACCAGACAAGCGCGTAGCCGGGACCCTGGGCGTCGTCCTGCGGCAGCAGCGCAAGCGGGCCCTCTGGCGTGAAGCGTTCCCACGCCCAGCCTTCGAGCGGCGCGCTGCAACGCACGTGCGCAACGATGGCGGTCTGGCCGTAGTCGCGGCGGCGGGCGTGCGATAGGCCGCCTGCCTGCCTGCGCGTGTCATCGAACAGGCCCCCTTCGGCCTGGATGACGACCTCGGTTTCCACGGCCAGCGGATGCCGCCCTTCGCGCAACGCCCGCACGCGCGCGGGGGCAATGCTGCCGTCGGCGCGCGGGAGTTGTTCGACGCGCTCGACCGGCGTGTGGTCGTAGCGGATGAGGCGGTTCGGGCGACGCTGCATCTGCGCGGTGAGTGCAGCGTTGAGCGCGGCGCTCAAGTCGCCGTACTGCACGACATGGCCAAGTGCGGGGATGTCGTAATCCTCGCGGCGGATGTGCGCCTGCCCGAAGTGGCCGCGCTGCGAGACGTGAATGTGCGTGATGGGCGTAGCACGCGCAGGCCAGCCGCCGATCGCCTGCAGGAGCACGCGAGAGCCGTGCGAAAGCGCCAGCGAACGCGGGTCACGCGCGGCGGACTCGGCATCGCGCGCATCGAACAGGGCGATGCGCCAGTCCGTGTCGCGCAGCAGCCAGTTGGCGAGGGCCAGCCCGACTGGCCCGGCACCGACGATGGCGACGTCGAAGTCCGAAGCCACAGTGGTGTCCATCACGCTTGCCCTCGCATGATGGCTTCGATGTCGCTTGCGGTGACGGGCACGTCGCGCGTGATCAGCTCGCAGCCGTTGGGCGTGACGATGGCGTCGTCTTCGATGCGGATGCCGATGTGCCAGTAGCGCTCCGGCACGCCGGGCGCGGGGCGCACGTAGATCCCGGGTTCGATCGTGAGCACCATCCTGGCTTCCAACGGACGCCACGGGCGCTCTCCGTCAGCCGGGGCGGACGTGCCCGGCGTGCGGTATTCGCCAACGTCATGGACGTCCATGCCAAGCCAGTGGCCGGTGCGATGCATATAGAACTGGCGGTACTGGCCACCGGCGATGACGTCATCGAGCGTGCCAACCTGGTTCGCATCGAGCAGGCCGGTGTCGAGCATGCCCTGCGCCAGCACGCGGGTCGCGGCGTCGTGGGGCACGTTGTACGGAACCCCCGGGCGTGTTTCGGCGATGGCAGCCTCCTGCGCGGCCACCACGAGGTCATACAGCTCGCGCTGTGCGCCGGTGAAGCGACCATTCACGGGGAAGGTGCGCGTGATGTCCGATGCGTAGCCATCGAGCTCGCAACCGGCGTCGATCAGGCAGAGGTCGCCGTCGCGCAGCTCGGCGTTGCCGGCCCGGTAGTGGAGCACGCAGGCGTTGGGCCCCGTCGCAACGATGGAGTTGTAGGCAACGCTCTGCGCACCGTGGCGGCGGAATTCGTAGAGCAGCTCGGCTTCGAGGTGATATTCGCGCATGCCGGCGCGCGACGCCTGCATGGCGCGCACGTGCGCGCCGGCAGAGATGCTCGCGGCACGACGCATGATGTCGAGTTCGCCGGGATCCTTGAACAGGCGCATCTCGTCAAGGATCGCGCGCACATCGAGTGCCTGGTGCGGCGACGAGACGCCCGCGCGGCCCTGCACGCGCACGGTGTCGAGCCAGCGGCGCATGCGCCGGTCGAACATGCCCGACTCGGCCAGCGGATAGGCGACCGCCGCTGCATTGGCGAGCAGCTTGGGCAGCGTCGTGTCGATCTCTTCCACGGAATGGGCTTCGTCGAGGGCGAACGCCTCCCTGGCGGCTTCGGGGCCAAAGCGGAAACCATCCCAGATTTCGCGCTCTTCATGCTTCGGACGGCAGAACAGGACGCTGCGCGCCGGTCCATCGCCGGCCGGCACCACGACAGCGAGTACCGCCTCGGGCTCGGTAAAGCCGGTCAGGTAATAGAAATAGCTGTCATGCCGATAGGGGTAGTCGCTGTCCCGGTTGCGCATGGCTTCTGGCGCGGTCGGCACGATCGCCACGCCGCCGCCCGCCGCGCGCAGCCACTGCGCGACGCGCTCGCGGCGCTGCCGATAGGTCTGGAGGAAGGCGAGTTCAGTAGCGGACATGGCGTGCATTCGGACTGCAGAAAGGATGGGGCTGATTGTAACGCCGCGCCTGTCGGGCCATCGGAGCCGGCTTGATCGGAAGGAAAGTTGGTGGCGGGCAGTGCCGTCCACTAAAGTCTCGGGCCGGTGCGGTCGATAACCCTTGATGTCGCATTCCGCGGATTGCGACGTCCGCCCGCCATGGAACGGCCGCATTGGATCGGTCTGCCCCCCCCAAAAAGCCGATGCTCGCCACCAGTTACAACTCCCTTCTCGTTCTGCTTTCCCTCTTTGTCGCCATTCTGGCGTCCTACACCGCGCTGGACATGGCCGGACGCATTGCCGCAGCGCAGGGGCGCGCGGCGTCCTGGTGGCTGGTCGGCGGCGCTTCGGCAATGGGCCTGGGCATCTGGTCGATGCACTTCGTCGGTATGCTGGCCTTCAGGTTGCCGATCCCGCTCGGATATGACGTCTGGATCACGCTGGCCTCGCTTGCCATCGCGATCGCCGCGTCGGCATTTGCGCTGTGGCTGGTCAGCCAACACGAACTGCCGTGGCAGCGTCTGCTCGGCGGCGCCTTGCTGATGGGCACGGGCGTGGCTGGCATGCACTACACCGGCATGGCGGCGCTGCGCATGACGCCGGGCATCCTGTACGACCCATCGATGTTCGGGCTGTCCGTGCTGGTTGCCGTGTTTGCTTCGGGCGCGGCATTGTGGATCGCCTTCCGACTGCGGCGCCAGTCGCACCGGGCGCGGGCGCTGCGGGTGGGCTCGGCTGTGGTCATGGGCGTGGCCATCGTCGGCATGCATTACACGGGCATGGCGGCCGCGGCATTCCCGCTCGGCAGCGTGTGCAGCGCCGCGGGCTCGGGGGTGAGTGCCGAATGGCTGGCGCTGGTCATCATCGTTGTGACGCTGGCCGTGCTGGCCATTGCGCTGGTCATTTCGGTGCTGGACATGCGCATGGAGGTGCGCACCGCAGCCTTGGCCAGCTCGTTGGCCGAGGCCAACCAGGAGCTCGCCTACCTGGCGCTGCACGACAACCTGACCAAGCTGTCCAACCGGCTGCTGTTGGAAGACCGCCTCGGTCAGGCGATGCGCACGGCCGACCGCGAAAAAGGCCGCTTTGTCCTGATGTTCATGGACCTCGATGGCTTCAAGGCCGTCAACGACGTGTACGGTCACCATGTGGGTGATCTGCTGTTGATCGATGTCGCGCAGCGCATTGTCGGCCGTGTGCGTCAGCAGGACACCGTGGCACGGGTGGGCGGCGACGAGTTCGTCGTGCTTGCACAGGTTGACGATCCACAGGACGCCGGTACCCTGGCCGATGCGCTGCTGCAGGTGGTGCGCGAGCCGTTCATGGCAGGGGGGCATGAGCTGCGGGTCTCCACCAGCATTGGCATCGTGATCTACCCGGGCGATGGCGTCAGCCAGCACGACCTGCTCACCAACGCCGATGCGGCGATGTACCACGCCAAGGGCCTGGGCCGAAATGCCTACAGCTTCTTCGAGCCGTCGATGAATGCCAATGTGCACGCGCAACTGCAGCTTGCCCAGGACCTGCGCCTGGCGATCGAGCGCAACCAGTTCGTGTTGCACTATCAGCCGAAGTTCCAGGCGCCGGACGGGCCGATCGCCGGGGTGGAAGCCCTGGTGCGCTGGCAGCATCCGGATCGTGGTCTCATTCCGGCCAGCGAGTTCATCCCGCTGGCAGAAAAGACTGGCCTGATCGTGCCGCTGGGGGCATGGGTGCTGGATGAAGCCTGCCGCCAGATGGCGCAGTGGCGACGCGAGGGGCATGCCACCTGGAGCGTCGCCGTCAACCTTTCTGCGCTGCAGTTCGGGCACGCCGCGCTCATCGGCAACGTGCGCGATACGCTTGCGCGCCACGCGCTGGAGCCACAGTGTCTGGTGCTGGAGATCACCGAGTCCACCGCCATGCGTGACGCTGATGCCAGCCTGCAGATCCTCCAGCAGCTGGATGCCATGGGCGTGCGCATCTCGATCGACGACTTCGGTACCGGGTATTCGAGCCTGCTGTACCTCAAGCGCCTGCCTGCCAGCGAGTTGAAGATCGACCGCGGCTTCGTGCGCGACCTGGCGCATGACACGGAGGACGCAGCGATCGTTTCGGCCATCGTGGCACTTGGCCAGACGTTGAACCTGAGGATCGTGGCGGAAGGCGTGGAGACGAGCGAGCAGCAGGTGTTTCTCACGCGGCTTGGCTGCGACTCCTTGCAGGGCTACCTGCTCGGCCGCCCCATGACGGCCGCCGCGCTGAGCGCCGCCGCAATCTGAGCCTGCCAGTCAGGCCGATTGCAGACGGATTTCAGCGTCCAGCGCAGCCAGTTGCGCCGGCGTGCCGACGTTCTCCCAGCGACCGTCGAAGCGCTCGCCCGTCGCGCGGCCTTCTGCAATGGCCTGGTGGTACAACGGCGTCATCGCAAGCCTTGTACCGCGCGGGATGCCGGCAAACAGGCGCGTGTCATATACGCCGATGTTGCCGAAGGTGAGGCGGTTTGCGCCGTCGGCATGAAGTGCGCCGTCCGGTGCCAGCGCGAAGTCGCCGCGCGGGTGATACGCCGGATTGGGCACCATCACCAGATGCATGCCGGGCGCGGTCTGCGAGGCCAGCGCCGAGGCGCGTGCGCGCAGGGCGACGAAATCGTAGTGGCAGAACACGTCGCCGCTGACGGCGATGAATATGCTGTGACCTTCGCCGGCATGCAGCAGGGGCATGGCCTGGGCGACACCGCCTGCCGTCTCCAGCGCTTCGCCCTCGGGCGAATACGCCAGCCGTACGCCCCACGCGCTGCCGTCGCCGAGCGCGGCTTCGATCTGCGCGCCGAGCCAGGCGTGGTTGATGACGATGTCGCGCACGCCGGCGGCGGCCAGGCGCTCGATCTGCCAGACGATCAGCGGTTTGCCCCCGACGCAGAGCAGTGGCTTGGGCGTATGGTCGGTCAGCGGGCGCATGCGGTCGCCGCGGCCCGCCGCAAAAATCATGGCTTTCACGCCATCACCTTCATGAGAATCAACAGGACGGCCATGCCGCCGACGATCGTCCACATCGCGCTCTTGGTGACCCGCGCAATGACGATGGCGACGATGCCGGCGAGCAGACGTGGGTTGTCGACCGAGACGGCCAGCGTGCCATCGCGCATCAACAGGTCGGGCGCGATCAACGCTGTCAGCATCGCGGCCGGCACATACGGCAGCGCGCTGCGGAACCACAGCGGCAGGTGCATGCGGCCTTCGAGCGCAATGAAGGACAGGCGGATCAGGTAGGTTGCCGCGCCGGAAATGAGCAGTACGCCAAGCAGGATCAGGGCTTTCACGCGGCAGCCTCTTTCTTCGGCCGGCTCACCAGCCGCTCGACAAGCGCGCCGATGGCAATGCCGGCGCACGCCGCGCCCATGAGCCCGAGCTTGTGCGGCCAACCCGTCCAGGCCACGGCGAGGACGGCACCGGTCAATGCCGCCGCCAGCTGCGCGCGTGTGCGCAGTGCGGGCACGACGATCGCGATGAACGTGAGCGGCAGGAAAAAGTCTAGCGGCCACGAGGTGGGGACTTGCGCGCCAAGCGCCACGCCGACGATGGTCGAGGCCTGCCAGCTCGTCCACAGTGCCACGCCGGCGCCCAGAAAGTACCAGTGGCGGTAGGCCGATTCTTCCGTGCCCGGGCGTGTGTTCACGACACGCCGGTTCATGGCGGCGAACGCTTCATCGGTGAGCAGATAGGCGATCAGCCATTTCCAGCGGCGCGGCAGGTGCGCCAGCGCCGGGGCGATGCTGGCCGAATAGAGTGCGTGCCGCAGGTTGACCATCGACACCGTTGCCGCTATCACCAGCGCGGGCGCGCCGCCGGCCCACAGTTGCACCAGGATCATCTGCGAGGCGCCGCCGAAAACGATGGCGCTCATTGCCACCGCGAGCCATGCGGGCATGCCTGCCGACGTGGCGAGCACGCCGTAGATCAGGCCGAACGGCACCACGCCCAGCAGCATGGGCGCCAGCGCCAGCACGCCAGCGCGGAATTCGGCAGCGCGTGCAGAAGCCATGGGCGTCAGAACGTGTAGCCGACCTGCTGGGCGCGGTCTTCGAGTTGGTCGAGCAGGCGAGCCAGCGGTGCCAGCGCGTTGTAACGGCCGCACACGCGACGCAGGTACGCGATGAAACGCGGGGTGTCTTCGACGTAGCCGGCCTTGCCGTCGCGGTAGCGCAGGCGCGCGAAAATGCCGGCCACTTTCAGGTGACGCTGCGCGCCCATCCATTCGAGCGCGCGGTAGAACTCGCCGAAATCCTCGTCCACCGGGAGCTTGGCGCGGCGGGCGGCTTCCCAGTAGCGCACGGCCCAGTCCAGCTCCTGCTCCTCCTCCCACGACAGGAAGGCATCGCGCAGCAGCGAGGCGGCGTCATACGTGATCGGGCCGTAGACGGCGTCCTGGAAGTCCAGCACGCCCGGCTGCGACGGATCGGCCGCGTTGGTCATGAGATTGCGCGGCATGTAATCGCGGTGCACGTACACGCGCGGCTGGGCCAGGGCGCTGTCGACCAGCAGCTTGAAGACCTTGCCGAGCGATTCGCGCTGGGTGGCGTCGAGCGGACGCTGCAGATGGCGGTCGACATACCAGTCGGGAAACAGCGCGAGCTCCCGGCGCAGCAGGGCCTCGTCATACGGCGGCAGCTCGCCCTCGCGCGAGGCCAGCTGCCAGCGCACCAGCGTGCCGATGGCCGGGCGGAACAGGGTGTCGGCGTAAGCGAGGTCAAAGTCGCGTTCGCGCAGCGATTGAAGGTAGGTCTGCGGGCCGAGATCGGTCAGCAGCAGAAACCCCTGCGACAGATCCTGCTCCAGCACTTGCGGGGCGCGCACGCCGGCGCCGTTCAGCAGACCAGCGACATGGACGAACGGGCGGCAGTCTTCCTGTGGCGGCGGTGCGTCCATGACGATCAACGTACGGTTGTCGCCTTCCGCGCGGAAATAGCGGCGGAAGCTGGCATCGGCCGATGCGGGTTGCAGCGTGTCGATGCGCAGGCCGTGCGCGGCTGGCAATGTGCGGAGCCAGTCGCGCAATTGGTCGAGGCGTGCGTCGGTTGCGCCTGCGGTGGCGCCAGGGGTTGAAACCATGCTGAAGGAACGCTGGAATGAAGCCGGAAGGAAGGCCCGTATAATACCCGACCGAGTTTCGCCGCGAGCGAGCGCGAGCCCCGCCGGGGCCGCACGCGACGGCGAAATACCGACGATGATGTGCCCAGCGCGTGCCTTTGCGCGCGCAGCCCAGTTCCCGATCTGCATGACCGAACCGAACCGAGCCAGGAAAACCCGGCAGCGCACCGCTGTGACCGTGCCCGATCAGCGGACCGCCAACCGCCGCAGCACGCTGGTCATGCGCCCGCTCGTGTTCGCGCTGGCCGGTGTCTGGACGGCAGCGGCGTCGGCGCAGAGCCAGGACGCCGCGCAACCGGCGACTTCGACGTCGACGACGGCATCGTCCGTCACGGCGATGGCAACCTCGGGGCCCACCACGCCGGGCGGAAGCCCGCTGGTGCCGAAGATGGCCGAGCCGATCCAGCGCCCCGATAATGCGGTCCCGACCTTTGCCGCGGCCGACACGATGGATGGCCGCACCAACGAAGACGTCCACCTGCGCGGCCACGGCGAACTGCGCCGCAACGGCACCGTCGTCAAGGGCGACACGCTGGACTACAACCAGGACACCGACGTTGCCACCGCCACCGGCAACGTGCGGCTGTTCCGCGGCGGCACGCTCGTGACCGGTCCGGATGCCAAGCTCAAGGTCACGGCCAACGAAGGCACCATGAGCACGCCGGCATACGAGTTCCATGCCAACGGCGGCCACGGCACCGCAGATCGCATCGATTTCATCGACAAGGACAACAGCCGGATCACGCACGGCACCTACACCACCTGCTCGCCCGATAACGTCGACTGGTACTTCAGCGCCAGCCGGATCGATATCGACAGCGATCGCCAGGTGGGGACGGGTCGCAATGGCGTGCTGCACTTCTTCGGTGTGCCGGTCTTTGCGGCGCCGGTGATGGATTTTCCGCTCAATGACGACCGGCGCAGCGGTCTTCTGGCGCCGGTCTTCGGCTACAACAGCCGCAGCGGCACCGACATCACGCTGCCGTATTACTTCAACATCGCACCCAACCGCGATCTGACGCTATACCCGCGTCTGCTGACGCAGCGCGGCCTGCAACTTGGGGCCGAATACCGCTACCTCGACACGTCATACAGCGGCGTGCTGCGCGGCGAGTTCCTGCCCGATGATCGCGAAGCCGGCCGCAACCGCTGGTCGATTGCCCTTCAGCACAGCCAGCGCCTCGCGCCTGGCCTGAACGCCTACGTCAACTACAACAAGGTCTCGGACAACACCTACCCGGATGACCTTGGCCGCAGCATCGTCACCGCGACGCAGCGGCAGTACACGCAAGAAGGCGGCGTCACGTATTCGATCGGCGACTGGGTGGCCCAGGCGCGCGTGCAGAAGTTCCAGACGCTGTCCACGGCCACCACGCCGTTGTCGCCGCCGTACGAGCGTCTCCCGGAGTTGAGCCTGGCGTACAACCGCTACGATGTCGGCGGGTTCGACATCAACTTCCTGACCGATTACACGCGCTTCTCCATCCCGACCGCCAATACCGTCCAGGGCGAGCGCCTGTTCATGCAGCCGACGATCAGCTATCCGATCGTCCGCCCGGGCTGGTTCGTTACGCCCAAGTTCATCCTCAACACGACCGCCTATCGGCTGGACCGTCCGGCGGGCGACACGCAGGACGCGCAGATCAACCGCACGCTGCCGACGTTCTCGCTCGATTCCGGCCTGACCTTCGAGCGTGATGCACCGGCGGTTTCCAAGCTGTTTGGCGTCAGCTATATCCAGACGCTGGAGCCGCGCCTCTTCTATGTCTACACGCCGTACAGCGACCAGTCGCAGATCCCGCTCTTCGATACGGGCCAGTCGGACTTCAATCTCGGGCAGATCTTCACCGAGAATCCGTACACAGGCTACGACCGCATCGCAGACAACAACAAGTTGACGGCTGGCGTGACCACGCGGTTCATCGAAGCGGAATCGGGTATCGAACGCCTGCGCGCCACGCTTGCGCAGCGCCTCGATTTCGAAGGCCAGCGCGTGACGCTGGCGGGCGCGGCACCCACCTCGGTGCGCCGCAACTCGGACATCCTGGGTGCCACGACCATCCAGATGTTCCGCGGCATCTTTTTCGATACGAACCTTCAGTACAATCAGGACATCGATCGCGTCATGCGCTCGACCGTGGCGTTCAGCTGGAAGCCGGAAGCCAACAAGGTCATCAACCTGGGCTACCGTTACTACCGGCAGGATGCCAACACCGGCCAGTTGCCGCTGGAGCAGACCGATGTCTCGGCGCAGTGGCCAATCACGCGGCGTCTGTACGGGCTGGGCCGCATCGGTTACGACATGAACGCGAAGAAGCCTTCGGACATGCTGCTCGGTTTCGAGTACGTGGCCGATTGCTGGGTCGGCCGGCTGGCGGTACAGCGGTATAGCAATGCCATATCGGGCTACACGACCCACATCTTTGCCCAGATCGAGTTCAAGGGCCTGTCCAAGGTGGGGAACAATCCGATCGACGTGATCCGTCTGAACGTACCCGGCTACCAGCCGGTGACCGCGCAGCCGATCACGCCGTCCGTGCTGGATCAATATGAATAACGACATCATGGCTTTCCAATCGACCGCTTCTGCCACGCGCGTGGCGCCCAAGGGCCGTCTGCGCTTTGCGACGGGCATGCTGGTTGCACTGATGGCGGGCGCCATGCTGTTGCCTGCCGTTCATGCGCAGCAGACCCAGCCAGCGAAGAAGGGTGCGCTGCGCGGCATCTTCTCCACGCCTGGATCTTCCCCGAGCCAGCCGCTGTTGCAGGGCACGCTGCCCGGGCCGACGGCGACGGGCTCGCGCAGCCAGCTCGTCGATGAAGTGGTGGCCGTGGTCAACACCGACGTGATCACCCGCCGCGAGCTGCTTGACCGTGCCGATCTGGTCGAACGCACGTTCCGAGCGCAGAACCGTCCGCTGCCTCCGCGCGCGGACCTGCTTGGTGAAGTGCTCGAGCAGCTGATCCTGGAGCGCGTGCAGGCGCAGACCGCCAAGGAGAGCGGCATCCGCGTGTCGGATGCCGATGTGGACCGCGCGGTGGAGAGCGTGGCGCAGCGTAACAACCTGTCGGTGGCGCAGCTCAAGACCAAGCTTGCTGACTCGGGTATGACCTACGACAAGTACCGCCAGGATCTGCGTCAGGAGATCCTGCTGGCCCGCCTGCGCGAGCGCGAGGTGGACTCCAAGGTGCAGGTCTATGACGGCGAAATCGACAATTTCCTCGCACAGCAAGGCGGGGGAGACAACGCTACCGCCGGCGAACAGCAATACAACGTCGCGCAGATTCTCGTGCCCGTGGCCGAGGATGCCACGGCCGCCCAGAAGGCCGCTGCCCGCAGCAAGGCCGAGGCATTGCTCAAGCAAGCGCAGGGCGGCGCTGATTTTGCCAAGCTGGCGCGCGAGAACTCGGGCGCGCAGGATGCCGCGCAGGGTGGCGAGCTGGGTCTGCGCCCGGTCGGTCGCCTGCCGGCCGTGTTCGCCAATGCGGTGCTCGACATGAAAGCGGGCCAGGTGGCTAGCGAGGTGATCGAGAGCCCGGCCGGCTTTCACGTGATCAAGCTGCTGGAGAAACGCGCGCCCAGTACGGCTATCGCCACGAAGGTGCAGCAGACGCAGGTGCGTCACATCCTGATCAAGACCGGTCCGACCATGTCAGCAGATGACGCGCGTCGCCAGCTCGCCGGCCTGCGTGACCGCATCGTGCATGGCTATGACTTCGCAGACGCTGCACGCCGCTACTCCCAGGATGGCTCGGCCAGCGCCGGTGGCGAACTCGGCTGGGTATCGCCCGGCCAGCTGGTGCCGGAATTCGAACAGGCGATGAACCAGCTCAAGCCAGGAGAGATTTCGCAGCCGGTGCAGAGCCAGTTCGGCGTCCACCTGATCCAGGTGGAGGGTCGGCGCGAGGCCGAGGTGCCAGTGGATCGCCAGCGCGACTATGCGCGTTCGGTCATTCGTGAGAAGAAGGTCCAGGCTGCGTACGAAGACTGGCTGCGCGAATTGCGGGACGCGGCACATGTGGAATACCGCGTCAACCGTCAACAGTAAATGACGGCATTGCGCATCGCAAACGGCCGCCTGCGGGCGGCCGTGGCGTTTCTGGAATGACATCGATACACCGCAGGTAAGCATCGCATGCTGAACATTGCCATCACGACCGGCGAGCCCGCCGGCATCGGTCCCGATATCACCGTGGCTGCCTTGATGCACCTGGCACGCAAGGCGCCGGCGCGCTATGCCCACGTGCAATGGCACGTGATCGGCGATGCCGGCTTGTTGCAGGCGCGTGCCGATGCGATTGGCCAGGGCGAATTCTGGCGCGTGGCATCCACCGCGCTGACCATCGTGGAGCGCCCGCTTGGTGCGCCGGTCCGCCCGGGCGTGCTCGACGCCGCCAACGGGCGCTATGTGCTGGACCTGCTGGACGCCGCCATCGATGGCTGCCTGCTGGGCACCGCTGAGGGCATCCGCTACGACGCCATGGTCACGGCCCCGGTGCAGAAGAGCACCATCAACGAGGCCGGCGTCCCGTTCACCGGACATACCGAGTATCTGGCCGAACGCAGCCGCACACCGCGCGTGGTCATGATGCTGGCTGGCCCGCAGCCGGCGCACGACAATGCGATGCTGCGCGTGGCCTTGGCAACCACGCACCTGCCATTGCGGGACGTGCCGGATGCCATCACGCCTTCGGTGCTGGACGAGACGCTGGATATCGTCCAGCACGATCTGCGCGCGCGCTTCGGACTCGCCGCGCCACGGATTCTGGTGACCGGGCTGAACCCCCACGCGGGTGAGTCAGGCCACCTCGGCCGGGAGGAGATCGAGATCATCGAGCCGGCCATCGCGCGTGCGCGTGCCCGAGGCATCGATGCACGCGGCCCGTACCCCGCCGATACGCTGTTCCAGCCGCGTCTGCTGGCCGGTGCCGACTGCGTGCTCGCGATGTACCACGACCAGGGGTTGGCGCCGCTCAAGTACGGTACCTTCGGCCACGGCGTCAACATCACGCTGGGCTTGCCGTTCGTGCGCACCTCCGTCGACCACGGCACCGCGCTTGACCTGGCCGGCACCGGCCGCGCCGAATTCGGCAGCATGATCGAAGCCATCGATACGGCTCTCGCCATGGCGCTGAATGCCTCCCAGGCAACCCATTCCTGATTGCATCTTTCGATTCCGAGTTCCGCAATGGCACGATCCACCACCGGCGTTCACCAGGGTCACCAGGCCCGCAAGCGCTTCGGCCAGAACTTCCTGGTCGACGAGGGCGTGATCCACGCCATCGTCGCGGCCATTGACCCGCAGCCCGACGATGTCCTCGTCGAAATCGGCCCGGGTCTGGGCGCACTTACCGTGCCACTGATGGAGCGGGTGCGAACGCTGCAGGTGGTCGAGCTGGACCGCGACCTGGTGGCGCGCCTGCAGCGTCGCTTCGGCGAGCGGCTGGTCGTCCACGCGGGCGACGCGCTGGCTTTCGATTTCGGCGCGCTGCACGTGCCGGGCCGGCCGCTGCGGATCGTCGGCAACCTGCCGTACAACATCTCGAGCCCGTTGCTGTTCCACCTGGCTGCGTTTGCCGACCGCGTGCGTGATCAGCACTTCATGCTGCAAAAGGAGGTGGTGGACCGCATGGTGGCCGCGCCGGGCAGCAAGGCGTTCAGCCGGCTGTCGGTGATGCTGCAGGTCCGGTACTACATGGAGCAGGTGCTGGATGTGCCGCCGGGCTCGTTCAATCCACCGCCCAAGGTGGATTCCGCGGTGGTGCGGATGATTCCGTGGCCGGCCGACAAGTCGCCCTATGCGCCTGTCGATATGCGCGCGCTGGCCACTGTGGTGACAATGGCGTTTTCTCAGCGGCGCAAGGTCTTGCGCAACACGCTGGGCGCGCTGCGCGATGTGATCGATTTCGACGCGCTCGGTTTCGACCTAGGCCGACGTGCAGAAGAGGTGTCGGTGGAAGACTTTGTCGCGGTGGCGAACGCGCTGCCGGCCGATCGCATCGCCGGGAGCGCGACGGATCTCAGCGAAGATTGACGAGCAGGATGCCCGACAGCACGAGCGCGGCGGCCAGCGCAAACCGCAGACCGACCGGTTCGTGCAACAGCAGCACGCCAAACGCGACACCGAACAGCGGCGTCAGAAACGAGAACACCGACAGTCGCGACGCCAGGTAGCGGCGCAGCAGCCAGAACCACGTCAGATAGCTGGCGAAGGCGATCAGCACGGACTGATAGGCGAGGCTCGCCAGCGCCGTCGGCGTCAGGTGGGCAGTGAACGCCTGCCCGGTGCCAGCCGCCATCAGCATCAGCAGGACGGCCGAGACGGCCAACTGGTACAGCAGCGTCTTTGCCGGTGGCGCATTCGAGAGTTTGCTCGCGCGCACCACAATGGTGGTCGCTCCCCAAAGCGCGCCTGCCACGACGCCCAGCCCGTCGCCCAATGACGTCGACGGGCCGGCTGCCGGATGCAGGATGCCGTCGGCAAACGCGAGCACGATCCCGGCAAATGCGATCCCGATGCCGCTCCATTGGCGCGGGCGCAAGTGTTCGCCGGGGACGCAGGCATGCAAGCCAAGCGCGGTGAAGATGGGTGCGGTGTAGAGAAACACCGCCATGCGCGAGGCCGTTGTGTAGCCCAGCCCGGTGAAGATGCAGAAAAACTCGACGCCGAACAGTACGCCCGCCATCAGGCCACCCGGCAGGGTGCCATCGCGCACCGACAGACACGTGCCGCGCCACAACGCAAACGCCAGCACGAGCGCAGCAGCAATCAGCGAACGCACACCGGCCTGCATCACCGGCCCGACATCGTGCGCAGCCACCTTGATGGCCACCTGCTGAAAGCCCCAGCACATGCACAGCACCACCATCAGGCCGATGGCGGTGCCGTCGAGTGGCCGGCGGACCGCGTCAGTGACGGTTGCCATCGGGCATCGAACGTGCCTGGATCAGCTCGATTTTGTAACCGTCCGGATCTTCCACAAAGGCGATGATGGTGCTGCCCCCCTTGACCGGACCCGCCTCGCGCGTGACCTTGCCACCAGCGGCGCGAATCCGCTCGCAGGCCTGCGCGGCATTGTCGACCTCGATGGCGAGATGGCCGAAGGCCGTGCCCAGTTCGTATTCGCTCACACCGTAGTTGTAGGTCAGTTCGATGACCGTATTGCCTGCTTCGGAGCCGTAGCCGACAAAGGCCAGCGAATACTTGTACTCGGGGTTGTCACTGGTGCGCAGCAATTGCATGCCCAGCACGTTGGTGTAAAAGTCGATCGAGCGCTGCATGTCGCCGACGCGCAGCATGGTATGGAGCATTCGCATGGTCTGTCTTCCCTGGAGGACTGCAAAGAAGCGCTATTTTAGGGCGCCACGCGCAAACGCGCTGGCACGCTGAAGGCCGTCCCGTGAAGGCGTTCATGGCTGCAGGTCGCGTGCGTTCCTGAGCCCTTCGACCAGACAATCGGCAAATATCCGCGTGCGTGCCAGCGGCATACGGGTTGGGTGCCACACCAGCTGTACCGGTACGGGCGGGGGCTCGAACGGCGCCAGCACGACTTCGACGCGGCCAGCGTCAAGCAGCGGGCGCATCTGCCACAAGGGGCCGAACCCGATGCCCAACCCTTGCGCCACGGCTTCGATGGCCGATGCACTTGCATCCGCGCGGAAGCGTCCGCCGACCTTGATGCGGCGCAGCTTGCCGCGGCCGCCGCGCACGTTTGCGCAATACATCGAGGAACTGGCCGCCGCCACGCACGAGCCAAACCCCGCTTGAGCAAGCGAAGCAGATCAGAACGCCGGGAGATACTCTGGAGGATGCGACCGCAGTTGCTCGCGCGCCTCGCGGAACTCCGGAAAGATCGATTCGACCGTGTCCCAGAAGCGTGGGCTGTGATTCATTTCCTTGAGATGCGCAAGCTCGTGTGCGACCACGTAGTCGATCAGGCTGAGCGGAAAATGCACGAGCCGCCAGTTCAGGCGGATCTTCCCGTCGGCCGTGCAGCTTCCCCAGCGCGTGGCGGCCGAGGACAGGGCGTACGCGCTGTGCCGCACGCCCAGGCGCTCGGCGTACACATCGAGCCGCTCACCGAACAGGCGGCGCGCCTGCGTCTGCAGCCAGCCTTGCACGCGGTCCTTGATCTGCTGCTCAGTGGTGGCCGGCGGCAGCCCCAGGTGCAGCGCGCACGAGTCGGCATCAAACATCAGAGCGCCGATCGGCGACTCGAGCTTGAGCGTGATCGTCGTGCCCAGGAATGGCAGCGTCGCGCCGTCCTGCCATGTCATGGCCGGCAGCACGCGACGCGCGGCATTGGTGCGCCATTCGGCCAGCTTGGCGAAGATCCACTTCTGTTTTTCGGCGATGGCGTGTTCGATCTCGGCGAGCGTGACCCAGCGCGGTGCCGTGATCGACAAGCCGCGGTCGTCGATGACAAAGCCGATCGTGCGTCGCGACGACCGCTTCAGGTTGTAGACCAGGGCGCGTTCACCCAGTGTCAAACGGCGCTGGTTCGGCCCAAGCGGTGCCGTGAAAAAGTCCGGGGCAGGGGGGGCGAGGAGCGGTGCATCCGGATGCTGGGGCTGCGACGGGGCTTCGGGCGCGAGCAGCGGCAGTTCGAGCTGAACGCTGTCGGCGGGTGTGGGCGAAGTCGGTGGTCGCAGCAGTTTCATGCAGGCTCGCGGTAACTGTCGGCGTCGATTCTACGCATTTCTGTTTCGATCCACGCTTCGACTTCGCGGTTGAGCTCGTCGCTGGTTTTGCCGGCGCTCGGAATGGCGGGGCCGACCGAGAGCGTGATCAAGCCCGGATGCTTCAAGAAGGAATTGCGCGGCCAGACCCGGCCGGAGTTGTGTGCGATCGGGATGACCCAGGCGCCGGTGTCGACCGCAAAGCGCGCCCCTCCGCTCTTGTAGCGCGGTTTGGGATCGCCCGAGCGTGTGCGCGTGCCCTCCGGGAACATGATCACCCAGGCCCCGTCAGCAAGCCGTTCCTTGCCCTGTCGCGCCACCGAGGCAAACGCGTTGGTGCCGTCCTTGCGGTTGATGTGCACCATCTTCAGCATGCCGAGCGCCCAGCCGAAGAACGGCACATACAGCAGCTCACGCTTGAACACGTAGCACAGCGGCCGCGGCATGGTGGCGACAAAGGCAATGGTCTCCCAAGCCGACTGATGCTTGGACAGCAGCACCACCTGCTTGTTGGTGGCGACCGCTTCTTCGATGTGCTCCCACCCCTGGTATTGCCAGCGGATGCCGAGTAGCCAGCGCGCCACCCAGATGACGGATTTCGTCCAGCCCGACACCATCCAGAAACGGCGATGCGGGTTCATGAACGGGAACACGATGAAGCAGGTGACCGCGTAGAGCGGCGTCCACACGATCAGGAAAATCAGAAACAGCAGCGAACGGACAAAGGTCATGGATAGGAATTCAAGGGGCGCGCGACGGCGTGCCCTGGGGCGCAGGTGAGAGCAGCGCGCGCGCAAACGCACGCAGGTCCTTGTGAATCTGGGTGCTCGGCGGCAGATCGCCCGCGTCGCGTGTTTTGACGCCCTTGCCGGTGAGCACGAGATGCGGTACGGCGCCAACCTCGACGCCAGCCTGCAGGTCGCGCAGCGAATCACCGACCACGGGCACACCGGTCAGGTCCATGTCGAAGCGGCGCGCGATCTCGCGCAGCATGCCGGACTTCGGCTTGCGGCAATCGCACGCATCGGCGGCGGTGTGCGGGCAGAAGAAGACGGCATCGACACGCCCGCCATAGGCGGCCAGCGCCTTGTACATCTTCTCGTGCATCGCATTGAGAGCGGCGGCCTCGAACAGGCCGCGCCCGATGCCCGACTGATTGGTCGCGACCACCACCTGGTAGCCAGCCTGATTCAGCTCCGCGATGGCTTCCAGGCTGCCCTCGATGGCGATCCACTCGTCGGGCGACTTGATGAACTGTTCGCTGTCGAGATTGATCACGCCATCGCGGTCGAGGATCACCAGCTTGGGGGTGTGGGGCATGTCGGACTCCGGTGCCGGTTGGCGGGGCTCACGCCGCCAGCTTGGAGATATCTGCCACGCGGTTCATCAGGCCGTGCAGCTCGCCCAGCAATGCAAGCCGGTTGTCGCGCAGGGCGGTGTCGTCGGCCATCACCATCACGCCGTCGAAGAACGTGTCGACCGCCTCACGCAGGCCAGCCAGCGTCTTGAGCGCGGTGGTGAAGTCGCCGCGCGCGAAGGCGTCGTGCACGTGCGGCTCCGACGACGCGACGGCCTGATGCAGCGCGCGCTCGGCGTCTTCCTTGAGCAGTTGCGGCTGCACTGCGCCGATGGCGACATCGGTCTTCTTCAGGATATTGGTAATGCGTTTGTTGGCGGCAGCCAGCGCTTCGGCCTGCGGCAGGGCGGCGAAGGCGCGCACGGCGTCCAGGCGCGCAACGATGTCATCCAGGCGCTGCGGCCGCTGGCTGACGACAGCTTCCACCTCGTTGGTGCTGTAGCCCTTGTCCTTGAGGTAGCCGCGCAGGCGGTCGTACAGGAAGTCAGTGATCGCGGCGAGATCCGGCTTGACGGCGGCGATGCCGTCGAAGCTGGCGGCGGCAATCTGCAGCGCGTCGTCGATCGTGAGCGTGAGCGGCTTTTCGATCAGCATGCGCAGGATACCGAGGGCGTGGCGGCGTAGTGCGAACGGGTCTTTCTCGCCCGTGGGCTGCAGGCCGATGCCCCAGATGCCGACCAGTGTTTCGAGCTTGTCGGCCAGCGCCACCACGGTCCCGGTGGAGGTGCTGGGCAGTGCATCGCCGGCAAAGCGCGGCTGGTAGTGCTCGGAGCAGGCCAGTGCCACGTCGTCCGGTTCGCCGTCATGGCGGGCGTAGTAGGTGCCCATCGTACCCTGCAGTTCAGGGAATTCGCCCACCATGTCGGTCAGCAGGTCGGCCTTGGCGAGCAGCGCGCCGCGCGAGGCGTGCGCCACATCCGCGCCGAGCTTTTCTGCGAGCTGCCCCGCGATGGCCTGCAGGCGCGTCACGCGCTCAAGCTGCGTGCCGATCTTGTTGTGATACACCACGCGCGAGAGCAGCGGCACGCGGTCGGCCAGCGGCTTCTTCTTGTCCTGCTCGAAGAAGAAGCGGGCGTCGGCCAGGCGCGGGCGCACCACGCGCTCGTTGCCTTCGATGATGGCTTCGGGCGTGCCGGTGGCGATGTTCGAGACGATCAGGAAGCGATTGCGCAGATGGCCTTGCGCATCGGTAAGCGCAAAGTACTTCTGGTTGGTCTGCATGGTCAGGATCAGGCACTCCTGCGGCACCGCGAGGAATTGCTCCTCGAAGTGGCACGGGTAGACCACCGGCCATTCGACCAGCGCGTTCACTTCATCGAGCAGCGCTTCCGGCATCACCACCGTGTCGGGACCGGCCGTCCTGAGCAGCTCGGCGTGGATCGCTTCGCGGCGGCGGGCGTAGCTGGCAATGACCTTGCCTTCTGATTCGAGCGTGCTCGCGTACGCCGTTGCATCCTTGATGATGATCTCGCCCGACGACAGAAAGCGATGGCCCAGCGTCACGTTGCCGGATTGCAGGCCCAGCACGCTGGCGGGGATCACCTCGCTGTCGAGCAGCGCGATCAGCTTGTGCGCCGGACGCACGAACTGAACGTTGTCTCCGTTCGGGCGCTGATAGGTCATCACCTTCGGGATCGGCAGGTTGGCGATGGTCTGCGTGAGCGCCACCTGCAGGCCGTCTGCCAGCAGGGCGCCGCGCGCGGTGTAGCGGTAGAAGAGCGATTCGGCCTTGCCGTCCGGTGCGCGTTCGAGCGACTCGGTGGCGATGGCGTCAACCCCCACCGTCTTGGCGAGCGCCGCGAGCTTTTTGGCGAGTGGCGCGGCGGGCTTGCCCTCGGCGTCGAAGGCGATGTTGACGGGCAGCACCTTCTCGCGCAGTTCGCGGTCCGGCGCGGCACGGCGCACACCGGTGATCGATGCGGCAAGGCGGCGCGGCGTCGCAAAGCCTTCCACGGCGGCGCCTTCTTCGAGCAGGCCTTGCGCCGACAAACCATCAAACAGGCCGCGCGCAAAGGCCTCGCCCAGGCGGGCCAGCGCCTTGGGCGGCAGTTCTTCGGTCAGCAGTTCGATCAGGAGGGTGGACATAGCGTTTGAATCAGTGACGTCGTTGTTCTGCGCCGCTCAGGTATTGCGTGCGGCGGTCATGTTGTTCGGTTCAGCAGGGCGATCCGGGCACGGGCTCCACGCCCGACAGTAGCCACACGCCGTTCTGCTGCTGGAAGCGCAATTGCGTGCCAGCGCACTGGCCCGGCGGAGGCGGCGGGGCGATTGGCGCGGGGTTGGTACCGGGCGCAGCGGCATCGCGCCGGATGAAGCGGGCCGACAGCGCGCCGTGGCGCCGGTCGTAGCGCACCTCCTGCAACGTGCCGGACACGTTGAATTCCAGTCGGCTCGGCAGTTGCGCAGCCGAGCGGAACACACGCGTACGGCGTTGCGCCTTGCTGCCCGAGCCCTGCCATTCGACCCAGGTGAACGGGAAGCGCAAGGCGGTGGCGTACGTACGCAGCGGCACGCGGTGCCAGCCGAGATCGCGCGCGCCGGACAGGTCGCAGGCCATGGTGCGCGCCAGGCTTGTCCACTGGTCGAGGGCGGGCGGAGGGGGCGTCCACGCGGTGCTTAGCGCCTGCTGCAGGGGTTTGGCGTCCGCCACGCAAAGTTGCGACAGGTTCTCGGGCAAGACGAAGACCTTCTCGGTGGACGCGGGCCTGGATGTGCGATGCCGCGCCGCCTGGGCAAGGCTGACCGGCAGAGCAAGGGCGGTGACGGACGCGGCCGTCAGCAGCGCCAGGTTGCGCCACGCACGGGTGGCCGTCATGCCGCCTCCGTGGCGACGGCCGTGCCGCACATCGGGAAGCCCAGGCGCTCGCGCGAGTCGTAATAGGCCTGCGCCACCAGGCGCGACAGGTTGCGGATGCGGCCGATGTAGGCTGCCCGCTCCGTCACCGAGATGGCGCCGCGCGCGTCCAGCAGGTTGAACGTGTGGCCAGCCTTGAGCACCTGTTCATAGGCAGGCAGGGCAAGTTGCACGACGGCGGCGCCGTCATCGGCCGCGCCGTCTTCGCGCACGCCCATCAGGCGCTTGGCCTCGGCCTCGTGCTCGGCAAAGCGGCGGAACAGCACGGTCGTGTCGGCCTGTTCGAAGTTGTAGGTCGATTGCTCGACCTCGTTCTGGTGATAGACGTCGCCGTACGTCAGGCGGCGCTTGACCGGGCCATTCGGGCCGGGTTCTTCCCATTCCGTCCAGACGAGGTCGTAGATGTTCTCGACCTGCTGCAGGTACATCGCCAAGCGCTCGATGCCGTACGTGATTTCGCCGGTCACGGGTTTGCAGTCGAGGCCGCCGACTTGCTGGAAGTACGTGAATTGCGTCACTTCCATGCCGTTGAGCCACACCTCCCAGCCCAGGCCCCAGGCGCCCAGCGTGGGGTTCTCCCAGTCGTCCTCGACGAAGCGCACGTCGTTCTGCTTCAGGTCCAGGCCGAGTGCTTGCAGCGATCCGAGGTACAGGTCCAGGATGTTTTCGGGCGCGGGCTTGAGCACCACCTGATACTGGTAGTAGTGCTGCAGGCGGTTGGGGTTCTCGCCGTAGCGGCCATCCTTGGGGCGGCGCGACGGTTGCACATAAGCCGCGCGCCACGGCTCGGGGCCGATTGCGCGCAGGAAGGTATGCACATGCGAAGTCCCGGCGCCGACTTCGAGGTCAATCGGTTGCAGCAGGGCGCAGCCCTGGGCGTCCCAGTACGACTGCAGCTTGAGGATGAGTTGCTGGAAGGTGAGCATGGTGGTACCCGTAGGTCCGCTGCGGCACAGAAACGCTCTGGACGCCGCGCGGCGGTGGAATGCAGCGGCGGGCACGCAAGCGCTTGGCTGCGTGCCCGCCGTAAAACGTTGAATTTTAGCGTTTTTTGTCAGCCGGCCCGGAAAGTGGCCCAAAAGCCGCCGGGCTCGGATCGATCAGCTTGCCCGTGCCCGTCGGCGGCGTGCCAGCGCGACAAGCAACACCACCGCGCCTGCGCCAAGCGCGGGGGCGTTGCCGGCGCGTACGAACGGCGTCAGGCCCTGCATGCCCTGGACCTCCGACTGCAGTGTGCCCAGTGTGAAGACGGGGAGGCGGGCCTGCACGCTGCCGTCCGGACGCACTACGGCCGTGGCGCCCGTGTTGGTGGCGCGCAGCATAGGGCGGCCGGTTTCCAGCGCGCGCATGCGCGAGATCTGCAGGTGCTGGTCCAGCGCGATGGTGTCGCCAAACCATGCCAGGTTCGTCACGTTGGCGAGCATCGTGGCGGGCTGATCGGCATGCCGTAGCGACGCGGCAATTTCCTCGCCAAACAAATCCTCATAGCAGACGTTCGGGGCGACGCGCTGGTCAGCGACCGTCATGGGGGCCTGCACGAGCTGGCCGCGACGGAAATCACCGAGCGGCATGTTCATCATATGGACGAACCAGTGGAAGCCGAACGGGATGAACTCCCCGAAGGGCACGAGGTGGTGCTTGTTGTAGCGGTACACGCCCTGGACCTGCGGGCCGACGCCGAAGACGCTGTTGGTGTAGTCGACGCGCGAATCTTCGCTGGCGGCGCCGAAAAGCACGCTGGAGCCGGTGGTGTCCACGTAGGTGCGGATGGCCAGTGCGATGTCCTGCGGCATGTCCTGAATCATGATCGGAAAAGCCGTCTCGGGCGTGATCACCAGCTGTGCGGGCTTCTCGGTCACCATCTTGGTGTACAGCGCCAGCGAGTGCTCGACGCCGGTCTGCTGGAACTTCACATCCTGCGGCACGTCGCCTTGCAGCAAGCGTACGGAGATGGGTTTGCCCACGGGCTGAGTCCACGCAATGCCATGCAGCGGCCAGCCTGCCACGAGGACGATTCCGCCAATGACGCCCGCTGACCAGTGCAGGCGGCGCTCCGCGGCAACGCACAGCAGGCCGGCCAGCACGGCTGCGATCAGCACGATGCCGTACACGCCCACCAGCGGCGCGTAGCCGGCCAGCGGGCCATCGGTATGGGCGTAACCGCCGTTGATCCAGGGGAAGCCGGTCCACACCGTGCCGCGCAGCCATTCGGTCACGACCCACGCTGCGCCAAATACCAGTGCAGATGCGGTACCGGACCACCGCCCGCGTCTCGTCAGCCACTGCCATGTCCACACCGCCAGCGCGGGATGCAGCGCCAGATAGCCGGCGAACAGCAGCACGGCCAGCGCTGCCATCCATGACGGCATGTCGCCGTAGACGTGCATGCTGATATAGAGCCACCAGATGCCCGACAGGAACCAGCCCAGCCCGAAGGCATAGCCGAGCCAGGCGGCATGATGCAGGCGCGGCGCACGTTGCACCAACGCAGCCAGCCCCGTCAGCGACAGGATCTGCAGCCACCACCAGTGGTTCGGTGCGAACGACAGCGTATGCATGACGCCGAGCAGTGCCGCCAGCGGCATCGCATAGCGCAGCCGCGCGAGCGGCACGGCGGGGGTGTCCTGCCTGCACGAGGAGTCGGCGGCGGGGGAAGAGAACTGGGCAGGCACGGAAGAATCAGACGGGGTGAGAACCAGAGGCGGTGGCTGCAGCGTTGCTGTCTGCCGGCGTGGCAACGCGGCGCACGAGCAGCACTTGCACCTGCCGAGCATCGGCGCGCAGGACTTCGAATTGCAACACGCCCAGGGCGATCTTTTCGCCCCGGTGCGGCACGCGGCCCAGGTGGTTGGCCAGCAAGCCACCGATGGTATCGACGTCTTCGTCGGAGAAGTGCGTGCCGAAGGCGTCGTTGAACTGGCCGATCTCGGTCAGCCCGCGCACGCGCATATGCCCATCCGCCGTGGCCAGGATGTTGTCTTCTTCCTGGTCGAAGTCGTATTCGTCTTCGATGTCGCCGACGATCTGCTCGAGGACATCTTCGATGGTGATGAGGCCCGCCACGCCGCCATATTCATCGACGACGATGGCAATGTGGTTGCGGTTGACGCGGAAGTCTCGCAGCAGCACGTTCAGGCGTTTGGACTCGGGGATGAACACGGCCGGGCGCAGCATGTCGCGCACATCGAAGCCTTCATCGGTGTAGTAGCGCAGCAGGTCCTTGGCGAGCAGGATGCCGATGATGTTGTCGCGGCTGCCTTCGTAGACGGGGAAACGCGAATGCGCGGCTTCCTGCACGAAGGGGATGAATTCAGCCGGTGCGTCGGCGATGTTGAGCGCGTCCATCTGCGCCCGCGGGATCATGATGTCGCGCGCGCACAGGTCTGAGACCTGGAAGACGCCTTCGATCATCGACAGGGAGTCGGCGTCGATCAGGTTGCGTGCGTGGGCATCCTGGAGGATTTCAAGCAGCTCGGCCCGCGATTCAGGCTCGGGCGAGATGAGGTCGGTCAGGCGTTCGAGCAGCGAGCGGGGTTTATCGGCTGGCTTCGGACTGGGATACGGATCATTCATGGCGCGGTCGCGCGTCGTTAGACATCGGCCCAGCATACACCAAATGGCCTGCCGTCCCGATGAAGCGGGGTGGGCGATGTGCCGTCTGAAGTGCTTCACTTTTCACTTCAGGAGATCGGCACGGACCGCATGGCATAGGCGCCGTGGCTCAGGGGTAGTTCTGGTCAGTCGCGGCTGTTCCCGCGGCCAGGATATTGGCCGCCACTGTCGCCACTGCCTTGGCCGTGATCGCCCTCGCCATCGCCGCCCCGGTCGTGGTCGCCATGACTGTCGCCATTGTTGCCGTGGCCGTGATCGCTGTCGTGGTGGTTGCGATTGCCATCACCGTCGCTACCCCGGTCGTGACCGCCATGCCTGTCGCCATGGTTGCCATCGTGGCCGTGATCGCTGTCGTGGTGGTGGTGATTCCCTTCCCCATCGCCGCCACGGTCGTGATCGCCACCATGGTGACCGTCGTGGTCGTGATCATGGTCATGGTCATGGTCATGGTGCCCGCCATCATGGCCACCGTGATCACCGCTGTGGCAACTGCTACAGGGTGATGGCACGGGCCACGGGCTCGGTGTTGGCGTTGGTGTTGGCGTTGGCGTTGGCGTTGGCGTTGGCGTTGGCGTTGGTGTTGGTGTTGGTGTTGGTGTTGGTGTTGGCGTTGGCGTTGGCGTTGGCGTTGGCGTTGGCGTTGGCGTCGGCGTCGGCGTCGGCGTCGGCGTCGGCGTCGGCGTCGGCGTCGGCGTCGGAGTCGGCGTCGGCGTCGGCGTCGGAGTCGGAGTCGGCGATGGCGATGGCGATGGCGACGGTGACGGTGACGGTGACGGTGACGGTGACGGTGACGGTGAGGCGCCTGGCGCGGGGGCGGGCGCGGGGCTGGATTTGGAAGGCGGGGTATTGTCGCTAGCGGGGGGCGGCGCGTCGTTGTTGCCCGTCGGCGTGGTGGCGACCGGAGCGGGTTCCACAGGGTGTGTGTTGCCGTGATACCGGCCAAGCGTGCTGGCGCCACCGTAGGCGGTCCAGCGCCCGGCGACTTCCATGTCGACGCCGGCGAGCCAGTGGTCACCCGTCGCGCCCACGCCCAGCAGAGCCTTGCTGCTTGCAAAATCGTAGCCGCCGCCAATCAGCGCCTGTACGCTGGTGCTGCCGACGACCCCCTGCAAGCGCGGCCGGATCGTGCCCGGCGCGATCATGAGGTTCACTTCCGCCCCGACCACGCTGTTGCTGTCCGACACATTGACCGTACGGCATCCGACCACCGCGCCGGGGTGCCATGCGCCGTCGAAGACGACCACGATGCCGGCATAGCACGATTGCCGGTGTTCCGCACGCGCGATTCCGGGCGCGCCTGCGAGCACGGTGCCGACACCCACGCCGACAAGCAGCGTGGCCCATGGAATGCTGTCCATGAAACGATGACGCATGATGACCTCCCCGCGGGGCCGCGCCCGTCTGTGCGCGGGTTGGCCCGTGGCGCACGTTCGCGCCGATATTCACGATGCGCGCTCGAATGGCGGCTGATGCGTCGAGGATAGAAATCGCTACGGCAAAACCTATGCGCCGTATGGACAGCGGCGAGGGTGTCGGATGGCGGACGGCGGACGAGGGGGCTGATGAGCGATTCGACTGGCGAAGGCCTGCGCCGAATGGCGGAGGAAATGCCGCAAACCGTTGTCGGAACTGGATCTGTGCTGGAACAGCTTGATTCAGCACTGAAACATCGAGGCGGGAAAAACAAAACGCCGGCACGAGGCCGGCGTCTGTAAGCGGTGCGGGACGCGCGTCAGCGGCTTGCGTAGGGGTCGGCAAAGCCGAGCTCGCCGAGGATCTGGGTTTCGATGCCTTCCATCTCTGCCGCATCCGCGGCGTCTTCGTGGTCATAGCCCTGGGCGTGCAGCGCACCGTGCACGATCAGGTGCGCGTAATGCGCCTGCAGCGGCTTGCCCTGCTCCTTGGCTTCCTTCTCGACCACGGAGCAGCACAGCACGATATCGGCAGAGACCGGATCATCCTCGTTCTCGGCGTACGAGAATGTCAGCACGTTGGTGGCGTAATCCTTGCCGCGGTATGTGCGGTTGAGTGTGCGCCCTTCCTCCTCGCCGACGAAGCGCACGTTGAGCTGCGCATCGGCAAACAGTGCGGGCGCGATCCACGCCTCGATGTCCTGCTTCTTGGGCAGCGCCTTGCGTGCAGCGGCCTTGAGTTCGTCGCCGTACTGGACGGTCAGGTCGAGGGTGAGCATTTGAGCGTCGTCGAACGTGTCGTCGAGGTCTTCTGTTCGCTCGGTTTGTACGGGTTCCGCCTCAACGCGAAGCGTGACGCTGTCATGGTGCTCGGGGCGCAATGACAGCATGGCGTTCGTGTTGGTATCCGAATGCTCGGCGACGAGGGTGATGGCGCCATCGGCAGTGTCGGGCACGCTGATGATCAGGCTGCGGCCGTCGGCAAAGGCGATGCGCAGCGCGCTGGCATCGACCGTCTTGGGTTTGCCCTGGGCGTCGAACACGTCGACGCGCGGGCCGAACGATGCTGCGACTGCGGGTTGGGTCTTCTTGGTTTTTGCTTTGGTATCGGTCTTTGCTTTAGCCACGTTCAGGCGTCCTTATGCATCTTTATGCTGGGCATGGAATTCGTCATAGGCCTCGACGATGCGGGCCACCAGCGGGTGACGCACCACGTCGACGCTGGTAAAGCGCGTCATCGCCACGCCGCGCACGTCACGCAGCACGTGCTGCGCTTCGATCAGGCCGCTCTTCTGGCCGCGCGGCAGGTCGATCTGCGTGGTGTCGCCGGTGATCACCGCCTTGGAGCCGAAGCCGATCCGCGTGAGGAACATCTTCATCTGTTCCGGCGTGGTGTTCTGGGCTTCGTCCAGGATGATGAACGCGTGATTGAGCGTACGCCCGCGCATGTAGGCCAGCGGCGCGATCTCGATCATCTGGCGCTCGAACATCTTCTGCGTCTTGTCGAAGCCGAGCAGGTCGTACAGCGCGTCGTACAGCGGGCGCAGGTACGGGTCCACCTTCTGTGCAAGGTCGCCCGGCAGGAAGCCCAGGCGCTCGCCGGCTTCCACGGCCGGACGCGTCAGCACGATGCGCTTGATGGCGTCGCGCTCCAGCGCATCCACGGCGCAAGCCACGGCCAGATACGTCTTGCCCGTGCCGGCCGGGCCGATGCCGAACGACAGGTCGTGCGACAGGATGTTGCGCAGGTACTCGCGCTGCGTCGGCGTGCGGCCATGCAGGTCGGTGCGCCGCGTGTGCAGCACTGGCGACAGATCATTGCCGTCCGGCTCGTCGGCGCTCGATTCCGGCAGATAGGCGCCGTGCGCAGCCACCTGGCGGGTCTCGACCAGGCCGAGCTGGATGTCGTCCACCGACAGCGGCTCGCGCGCGGCGTTATAGAACGTCTCCAATGCGTTGGCTGCGCCCTGCGCGTTGGCACCCCGCACGGTGAACTTGCTGCCGCGCCGGTTGATGGTGACGTCCAGTGCCTGCTCGATCTGCCGCAGGTTCTCGTCCAGCGGCCCGCACAGGTTCTGCAGGCGCGTGTTGTCGTTCTTGGGCGCCGTGAATTCAGCGATGGTCGGTTTCATCAAATCGGGATGGGTTGATGATCAGTGAGTTGCGCTGGCTGCACGCTGTTCCGTCACCTCGCCCCGCAGCGAGTGCGGATACGCGTGCACGATGCGCACGTCCAGCATCTGGCCGACGAGCTGATCGCGGCGCGCCTGCGGCAGGTCAGGCAGGGCGAAATTGACCACGCGGTTGTTCTCGGTCCGTCCGTGCAGCTCGGTCGGATCCTTGCGTGACGGGCCTTCGACCAGGATGCGCTGCACGCTGCCGACCATGCTCTCGCTGATGCGCACCATGTTGGCATCGATGGTCGACTGCAACAGTTTCAGGCGTTCGAGCTTGACCGCGTGCGGTGTGTCATCCTGCAGGTTGGCCGCCGGCGTGCCGGGGCGCGGGCTGTAGATGAAGCTGAACGAGTTGTCGTAGCCGATCTCGTGGATCAGGTCCATCGTCTTGGCGAAGTCCGCATCGGTTTCGCCCGGAAAGCCGACGATGAAGTCGGTGGCGACCGAGATGTTCGGACGGATCGCGCGCAGCTTGCGGATGATGCTCTTGTATTCGAGCACCGTGTAGCCGCGCTTCATCGCCATCAGGATGCGGTCGGAGCCATGCTGCACAGGCAGGTGGAGGTGATCGACCAGCTTGCGATTGGTGGCGTAGGCATCGATCAGCCGCGAGGTGAATTCCTTCGGGTGACTGGTCGTGTAGCGGATGCGCTCGATGCCGGGAATCTCGGCCACGTATTCGAGCAGCAGCGCGAAGTCTGCACGTTCGCTGGTATCGCCCATCTTGCCGATGTACGCATTGACGTTCTGGCCCAGCAGCGTGACTTCTCGCACGCCCTGTTCGGCCAGGCCAGCCACTTCGGCCAGCACATCGTCAAACGGGCGCGACACTTCTTCACCGCGCGTGTACGGCACCACGCAGTAGCTGCAGTACTTCGAGCAGCCTTCCATGATCGACACGAACGCGGTCGCGCCGTCCACGCGTGCCGGCGGCAGGTGGTCGAACTTCTCGATCTCGGGGAAGGACACGTCGACCTGCGATCGCCCCGTGCGGCGGCGCGCGGCGATCAGGTCGGGCAGGCGGTGCAGCGTCTGCGGGCCGAACACCACGTCGACGTAAGGTGCGCGCGCCACGATGGACGCGCCTTCCTGGCTCGCCACGCAGCCGCCCACGCCGACCACGAGGTCAGGCTTGAGCGCCTTCAGCGCCTTCACGCGGCCGAGTTCGGAAAACACCTTCTCCTGCGCTTTCTCGCGCACGGAACAGGTGTTGAAGAGGATCACGTCCGCATCTTCGGGCGTGTCGGTGGGGACGAGGCCTTCAGCCGCGTTGAGCACGTCGGACATCTTGTCCGAGTCGTACTCGTTCATCTGGCAGCCGTAGGTTTTGATGAAGACTTTTTTCATGTGCCGTTCACAGTGGTTGACCTGGGGGCACGTATTTCGTGGGGCGTTATGACGATGCCAGCTACCGAGACTGCGCCTGTGCGGCCACCGCGGCCTTGTAGTCGTCATCGCTGACAACCCAGGCGGTCAGCAATTGCTGATACAGGTCGAGCTGGTAGCGCACCTTGAACGTCTGGCCGACCACGCTCGAGGTTGGCAGCAGGCGCCCCTCCAGCGACAGGATCCGCACACCCGGAGCGAAGCGGATTTCGGCCTTGGTCGTTCCGAAGCCGAGCAGCAGGAAGCTGACCAGTCCGGTGCTGCCGGTGCTCAACGTGCCGGTATTGACCGAATCAACGGTCAATTGGGCCGCAGGGGCCGTCGCCGGAATGTTGCGCAGTACTTGCGCATGAGACAGCAACGGCGCCGATGCCGCAGCAACGGCAGCGAAGGCGAGGGCAAGGACTTGGCGTCGGGTGCGCATGGCGTCGTGAATGGAAAGCCACCGCCGGGTGAGCGACCCGGCACACGAAACACGAGACAACCCGACATTGTAACGCCGGGGAGCTGTTTCCTACAGCGCTTCGGCGATCTTCGCTGCCAGCGCCACGCCGCTGAGGAAGGCGGCTTCCACACGCGGACCTTCGCACCAGTCACCGCAGGCACCCAGGTGGCCGGCGGCATCCCAGTGGCAGGGCATGCCGGCCGATTGCTCCACGAGCGCGTACGGCCAGAGTTGCGCGGCCATGACGTCGGGGTCGGGCGTGCCAGGAAACGCTTCGGCAAAGCGCGCGTGCAGGGCGTGCAGCGCCTGCTCGGGCGAGTCCTTGGCGTGTGCGGCAGACCACGACGGCGAAGCGTGCACCACCCACGACTCATCGACCATCACCCGGCCGGGCTTGGTGTTGTCGCGCGCGGCCCAGGCCAGCATGTCGTCGTCGATGCGGATGCCGTCGTACGGCACGTCCAGCGGTTGCGCAAAACCCATCATCAACGACCAGCAGGGGGCATAGCGCACCGGCGCGATGGCCTGCGCCAACGAGGCCGGCACCGTGCCATTGAAGAGCGCGGGCAGCTCCGGAGCCGGCAGGGCAAGGGCGACGATGTCGGCGTGTTCCACGCTGCCGCCGTTGCGCTCGATTGTCCAGCGGCGGCCTTCGTGGGCGACGCGCGTGACGGCGTGGCCGAAGCGCACATCCAGCGGCGCAGCGAGGCTGCGCACCAGCGCCCCCATGCCGGGCAGGCCGACATAGCGGGTTTCTTCACGATGATCCGCAACGAGCGCGTCGGCTGTGCGATGGCCCCAGCGTGCGGGCCAGGGCAGGACCGACCCCTGTCTGCCGGCCGCATCCACGGCACGGCGAAAGGCCTCGCTGCGCACATTGAACGACTGCGCCCCGTGATCGAACGCATATGCCGGTGCACCTTCCGGCAGTACGGTGGTCGCCAGCCGGCCGCCCACGCCGCCCGCGCGCTCATAGACGGTTGAGGCAATGCCTTCTGCGGCAAGCGCGTTGGCACAGGCGACACCGGCAATACCGGCTCCGACGATGGCGATGGAAGGCTGGGTCATGGGTAATGTGGGCTAGGTTTGGGCTGAACAACCCCGCCATCATATCGGGTCGCGCCCCAATGAAAAACGCCACCCGGAGGTGGCGTCTCGCAAAGGCGCAGATCTGCGGCTTAGAACTTGTAACCCACAGCCAGCCCGAACACGATCGGGTCGACCTTGATGTCGGTCTTGTTGACCGCCAGCACCTGGCCTTGCTGGCTGCGGATCGTGATGGTGGACGTTGTCTTCAGCGGCAGGTACGACACCGTGCCGATGGCAGTCCAGTTCTTGGCGAACTCATACGACACCCCCACGTTGGCGACCGGCGTCCACGAGCTGGACGTTTCCGCCGTCACCTTGGCCGGGCCCGTCGGCACCTGTCCCATGCCGAGCTGCAGCACCTGCCCGAGGTTTTGCAGCGCGTTCACGAAGTTCGAATTCAGGCGCAGGTTGGTGAAGAAGTTGTAGCTGACACCGGCGCCGACGAACGGGCGGAACTTGCTTTCCTTGGTGCCGAAGTAGTACTGCGCAACGACCGCCGGGCTCCATTCACGCACGGTGGCGATCGGGTTGTTTTGCGGCAGCCCCAGGTTGATCAGCGTCAGCGGCCCGATAACCGGCACCGGCGCGATCACATTGCCGCTGCCATACAGGTTGAACTTGGGCGGCACGCCACCCACGAACGTACCGGCGATGTTGTCGTTGAAGAAGTGCGTGAACGTCAGCGACAGCGTATTGGCGTTACTGACCTTCACGTCAGTGCCCGGCGACTGGTAGGTGCCGAGGCCCAGCGCGCTGGTGGTGGTGGTCAGCGGCGTGGCCGAATCCATCGGGCGGATGTAGAACCAGCCCAGTGCCATGACGTTGCGGCCCCAGACGTAATCGTCCATGAAGCCGCTGAAGCCGCCGCTGCTGCTGGCGCTACTGCCACTGCCGCTGCTGGCGCTTGCGGCCACGTTGGCCTCTGCGGTGGATTGGGCGTGAGCCAGGGGGGCAGCAAGGGTGCTGGCGGCAGCGCAGGCGAATGCTGCGGCAAAGCGGCGGGCAAAGCGGTTCATGTGGCGTCTCTCAGGGTGGGATCGTTATTTCGCCGAGGTGTGGCGATTTGTGTTTCCGCAGCATAACGCAGCGATTTCACTGCGTTGATCGAAGCTTTCCTCTAGCTGGTACGCATGCAACAAGGGTTTCCCCTAGTCGCGTTTGATACCGTCCGCCGGATGGCGGAGCCTTGGTGCGCAACGGTCTGCGGGCTGAACTTCAAAACTTGTATTCGGGATTCCTGGGGTTGAAGGTCTGGTCGTTCCACGTTCTGCGCGTCACGCTCTCAATGGTGATCTTCTCAAGCTGGTTGCCCGATTCATCCCATGATTCTTCGACACGTACCCACGGATTCTTGAGGTCGAAATACAGGCGGACGCGTTTGGCGTAGAACGTTGGCGGCCCGCTTGGAGCGTCCCAGGTCAGGCGCAGCATCCGCTCGCCCTCCTCGGTCACCATCCTGGCCTCGCTGAATTTGCCGGTGCCGCCTGCGGCGACGTGTGCGCGTCCGTCGCGCTCGAGCATATCGACGATGAACTGCAGCCCGAGCTCACGCGCCGTATGGTTCGACTGCGATCTGGCGAGCGGTCCGTCGAGGGCGCTCCAGATGGCCGCAAAGCCGAACAGGCCGCCGAGATGGCCGTACATCTCATTCTTGCGCACGGTTTCGTCGTAAATGATCTCTTGCCCAGCATGCGCGCCGCCCTTGAGCCAGCGCGCGTACACCTGGCGCGGCGCGTTGCGGTAGCGCACGAGCATGAGCGAAGGCTGGCTCTGCCACTGGTCTTTCACGCGCTCCTGGCGGCGCATGCGGTATTCGTACTCGGGCAGATGATTGACCTCTGCGCGCAGCCAGCGCGTGAGCGCTTCGGGCTTCATCGCCTGGGCCATCGCGAGGATGTCGTCATCAGACCAGTCCGCGAAGGCGTTGGCGCGGGTCTGGCTGCCAAGCCACGCGGCCTGCCGGCCAATGTCCATGGCGGAAAAGCCGGCCACCGCGGCGGACGGCGCGGCGGGCACGGCCGCCGCAGTGGCAGCAGGCGCCGGGGCTTGCGGCGTCTGGGCCCAACCGGCCGCGCTGCAGGCAAGCGCCGTCAACAGGGCGAGGGTGCGCGATGACATGCGGGTCTCCGGATCCGTGGGGTTATGGCTGTTCCTGTGCCGCGCGGGCGCGCCTGATGTCCGGGTCGGCATCACGCAGCTCGCGGCGCAGGATCTTGCCGACGGTCGACTTGGGCAGCTCTTCGTGGCGGAACTCGACAATGCGCGGCATCTTGTAGCCCGTCAGGTGCGCGCGGCAGTGCTCAAGCAGCGCGGGCTCGGTCAGGGCGCCGGTGCGTGGCACGACGATGATCTTCACGCGCTCGCCGGCCACCGGGTCCGGCACGCCAATGGCCGCGACCTCCAGCACCTCCGGATGCAGCGCGACTACGTCTTCGATCTCGTTCGGATACACATTGAAGCCCGAGACCAGGATCATGTCCTTCTTGCGGTCGATCAGGCGGATGTAGCCGCTGGCGTCCATCACGCCGATGTCGCCGGTGGAAAACCAGCCGTCGCCATCGATGGCCTTGGCGGTTTCTTCGGGGCGCTGCCAGTAGCCGCGCATCACCTGGGGGCCGCGGACCTGCAGCTCGCCCGGCTCCCCCAGCGCCGCGATCGTGCCGTCATCGCGCTTGAAGCGGACTTCGGTGGACGGCGCCGGCAGGCCGATCGTGCCGCTGAACTCGGTGACGTGCGGCGGGTTCATCGACACGACGGGCGAGCATTCGGTCAACCCGTAGCCTTCAACGATGGTGTGGCCGGTGACCTTCTTCCAGCGTTCCGCAATCGCCCGCTGCACGGCCATGCCGCCGCCAATGGTGATCTTCATGGCCGAGAAGTCGCGCTTGGCGAAGTCCGGATCTTCCAGCAGCGCATTGAACAGCGTGTTCACCCCCGCGATGCCAGAGAACCGTTCCTTGCGCAGAATGAACAGCACACGCTTGGTGTCGCGTGGATTGGCGATCAGGATGTTGCGCCCGCCCTGCGTCATGAACATCAGCAGGTTCACCGTGAGCGAAAAGATGTGATACAGCGGCAGCAGCGTGACATTTGTTTCCACGTCGCCGGTCAGCATGCTCTTGGACCACTCTTCCGCCTGCAGCAGGTTCGCGACGATGTTGCGGTGGGTGAGCATCGCGCCCTTGGCCACGCCCGTGGTGCCGCCGGTGTATTGCAGGAAGGCGATGTCTTCCGGCGACAGTTGCACCGCCTGCAGCGCGCGCGAGCGGCCGATGGCCAGCGCGTCGCGCAGCTGCACCGGCGCGGGCAGCTTGTAGGGCGGCACCTGCTTCTGGACATGGCGCATCACGAAGTTCAGTGCGCGGCCCTTCAAGTTGAGCCCGCTGCCCATCAGGTCACCAATGCCGGTGATGACGATGTTGCGAACTTGCGTGCCCGGCAGTGCGCGCTCCAGCGTACGCGCGAAGTTCTCCAGCACGACGATCGTCTGTGCGCCGGAATCGCGCAGTTGATGCGCAAGCTCTGGCACGGTGTACAGCGGGTTCACGTTGACGACGATGGCGCCAGCCAGCAGCGTGCCGAACAGGCAGACCGGATACTGCAGGCAGTTGGGCAGCATGATCGCCACGCGATCGCCTTTCTTCACGCCGCGCGATTGCAGCCACGCAGCGAAGTGCTTCGCCTGGCGCTCGCATTCGTCGTAAGTCATTTCCGTACCGACGCTCACGTAGGCGGTGCGCGTGCGGTACTTCTCCACCGATTCGCGGAATACCTCGGCCAGCGAGGGATAGCGGTCGGGATCGATCTCGGCAGGTACGCCCTCGGGGTAGGACTTCAGCCAGATACGGTCGGTCAGGATGGTGCTGTCGGCAACGGTGTTCATGGTGTCTCCGTCCATGAAAGCGCGGCGTGGTTTTTTTATGTGCCGCGCGGTTGGTGGGGGCCCATTCCGATGGGCCCTGTGGGTCAATGCGATAGGTGCTCCGGTCGTTCAAGGATGGCGACCACGCCTTGCCCGCCAGCCGCGCAGATCGATACCAGGCCGCGCCCGCTGCCGCGCTGCGCCAGCATCTTGGCCAACGTGGCGACGATGCGCCCGCCGGTTGCCGCAAACGGATGGCCGGTGCCCAGCGAGCTGCCGTTCACGTTGAGCTTGCTGCGATCGATGCTGCCCAGGGGCCCGCCGCGGCCGAGCTTCTCCCGGCAGTACTCGGCCGATTCCCACGCCGCCAGCGTGCACAGGACCTGGGCGGCAAAGGCTTCGTGGATCTCGTAGTAGTCGAAGTCCTGCAGCGTCAGGCCGGCGCGCTGCAGCATGCGCGACACGGCATACGCCGGCGCCATCAACAGGCCTTCGTTCTGCTCCGCAGTGCCGCTGAAGAAATCGACGGCCGCCGTATCGGCGCACGTCATGTACGCAAGCACCGGCAGGTTGTGCGCGCGTGCCCAATCCTCACTGGCCAGCAGCACGCAAGAGGCGCCGTCGGTCAGTGGTGTGGAGTTGCCGGCGGTCATGGTGCCGGCGGCACTGCGATCGAACACGGGCTGCAGCTTGGCAAGCTGCTCGGCCGTGAGATGGCTGCGCAGGTTGTTGTCGCGATCGAGCCCAAGATGGGCGGTCATCAGGTCGGTGAAAAAGCCGCGTTCATAGGCGGCGGCCAGGTTGTGGTGGCTGCGCAGGGCCAGCGCATCCTGGTCTTCGCGGCGGATACCCCAGCGCTTGGCCATCAGCTCGCAGTGCTCACCCATCGACAGGCCCGTGCGCGGCTCGCTGTTGCGTGGCAGCAGCGGCCGCACGAACATCGACGGACGCAGCCCGCTCAGCGCCTTGATGCGCGCGCCGGTCGATTTGGCGCGATTGGCTTCGAGCAGCACCTTGCGCATCTTTTCGTTCAAGCCGATCGGGGCGTCGGAGGTGGTGTCGGTCCCGCCGGCGATGCCAACGTCGATCTGTCCGAGCGCGATCTTGTTGGCGACGAGGATGGCCGCCTCCAGCCCCGTGCCGCAAGCCTGCTGCACGTCGTATGCGGGCGTCTGCTTGGCGAGCGTGGTGGAGAGCACCGTCTCGCGCGTCAGGTTGAAATCGCGCGCGTGCTTGATGACGGCCCCCGCCACCACCTCGTCCAGGCGCTGGCCGTGCAGCTGGAAGCGGTCGATCAGGCCTTGCAGTGCGGCCGTCAGCATCTGCTGGTTCGACGCCGTGGCGTAGGCCGTGTTCGAGCGGGCAAACGGAATGCGGTTGCCCCCGAGAATGGCGACGCGGCGCACCTGCGCGTTGACGAGCATGGGTTCAGTCTCCGGTGTGGTCTGGTTGCAGCGGCAGGGTCAGCACGCCACGCAGATACGGCTTGTCGCCCGCGGTGTTGCGCACCTCGAACGCTCGGCCCGGCGCCGCTTCGTTGGCTCGCCACAGCGTGGCGCCACCGGGCAGCGCCAGCGGCATCTTGAACTCCGCCACCACTTCCGCCCGTGCGAGGGGCTCGGCCGGCAGCAGCGCCGCCAGTGCGCGCGCCTTGGTCCACATGCCGTGCGCAATCGGATGCGCAAAACCGAACAGCTTCGCGCCGAGCGCCGAGAGATGAATGGGGTTCCAGTCGCCGGACACGCTGGCGTAGCGGCGGCCGGTGTCCGCGGGCACGTCCCATCGGCCGTCGGGCGTCAGGTCCGGCGCCACCGGCAGCGGAATCAGCGGTGCGCCCTGTGGCGATGGCACGCCCACGCGCAAGTACGTGGAAAGCGACTCCCAGACCACCGCACCGGCCTTGATGACCACCGTTTCGATGGCAAACGCCTGCCCGCGTGCATGCTGGAACAGCCGGCGCGGACGCACCTCCACGCGTACGCGCTCGCCTGCCTGCAGACGCTGATGCTGGCGGATCGTATTGCACAGGTGCACGAGGCCGATGACCGGATAGGGAAACGCCGATTCCGTCATCAACATCAACTGCAGCGGAAAGCCGAGCACATGCGGATAGGTCATCGGCACGCCATGCAGGGGCGAAAATCCGCACACGGCCGCATAGTCGGCGATGTGCTGCGCATCGAGCGGCACCTCCTGGCGGACCAGCGTGCGGCGCGGCAGTGGTCCGCCGCGCTTGCCCTTGCGTTGCGACAGCAATGCGCGCCAGGCCAGCGCCCCCGGCGTGGGGCTCTCGGTCACCAGCATCTGCGTGGGGACGAACGGCGTCGCGGCAGAACGTGGGGGCGTGGCGGTAGCGCGCATGATCTCAAGCCCCAAGCAGGCTTTGGCCGCACACGCGCACGACGTTGCCCGTCACGCCATTCGAGGCCGGATTGGCAAACCACGCGATCGTCTCCGCCACGTCGACGGGTTGGCCGCCCTGGCTCATCGCGTTCATGCGGCGGCCCGCCTCGCGGATGGCGAACGGCACGGCTGCTGTCATCTGCGTTTCGATAAAGCCGGGTGCGACGGCGTTGATCGTGATGCCGCACTCGGCCAGCAGCGGGGCGCTTGCCTGGACAAGCCCGATCACGCCCGCCTTGGATGTCGCATAGTTGGTCTGCCCGAGGTTGCCCGCAATGCCGCTGATGGACGACACGCAGACGATGGCTCCGCCCGCGCGCAGCGCTTTGGCCCCGAGGAGCGCGTCGTTGATGCGCAGCTGCGCGCTCAGGTTGATGTCGAGCACGTTGCGCCAGGCGGGTTCGGTCATGCGCGCAATGGTCTTGTCGCGCGTGATGCCGGCGTTGTGCACGAGAATGTCGACGCCGCCAAGCGCCGAAAGCTGCTGCGCGAGCAGGGCGGGCGTTTCAGGTGCGGCGATGTCATAGACCAGCGCCTCGCCATCGACCTCCCGCGCGACGGCGTTCAGGTTGTCCTGCGCCGCGGGTACGTCCAGGCACAACACGCGCGCGCCGTCGCGGGCCAGCACCTGCGCAATGGCCGCGCCAATGCCGCGCGATGCCCCGGTGACCAGGGCCGTGCGTCCGGCCAACGGCTTTTGCCAGTCCAGCGAGACCACTGGCGCCGGGCGCACCCGCACCACCTGCCCCGAGACATACGCGGAGCGGGCCGAGAGCAGGAAGCGCAAGGTGGAGGCCGCCACGTCTTCCGCGCCATCGGTCACGTAGACGAGTTGCGCCGTGCAGCCGCGCCGGATCTCCTTGCCCAGCGAGCGCGTCAGCCCTTCGAGTGCACGCTGGGCGATGGCAGCCTCGGGTGTTTTGCAGCCTTCGGGTGGGCGGCCGATCACGACCACGCGCCCGCACCGGCCGATGGCGCGCACGCCGTCGTGGAACACGTGATACAGCGCATCCAGCCCGTCGACGGATGTGATGCCCGTCGCATCGAAAACGATGCCGCCGATGCGATCAGACGCGTCGCCGTCCTTGCCCGTGGGTGCAACGAACCGCCCCGTGATCTGCCCGTGCCGATTGGCCGCGCCGAGCCATTCCGGATCGCTTTCATGGAAGCGCGTCGGCACTTCGATCTCGGCAAACAGCGCGGCCAGCGTGTCGCGCATGGCGCCACCCGGCGCAGCACCCATCAGGAACGGGCCGACGAACTCCGGCTCGCCCGTCCGATAGCGGCGCAGCGGCACCGGCTGCGGCAGCCCGAGGTTGGCCGACAGCCATTTGCCGAAACCGGAACCCACGAAGTCGAGGTACTTGTCTTGCATCGTTGTGGTTGTCGTTGGTCAGGCCGCGCGACGTTCGGCGGCCTGCAAAGCCTCCAGCGCATCCTTGCGGCGCTGCAGGTCGGCCAGCAGGTTGAAGTCGGGCGGGAAGTCGTCCACGGCGACGGCGTGTTCGCCATAGCGCGCGTAGTCGCAGAGCTGCGCCCGCTCGGCCTCATCGATGAAGCCTTGTGCCACGGCTTGCGCGGTCCAGACCTCGAAGTCGGGCAGGCTTTGCGGCACGGGCGGCAGCTTGCCTTCGCGGATGACAGGTTTCAAGCGCTGCTCGATCGCATCCACGGCGGGTTGCAGGCGGAAGGCTGCTTCGCCGTACGCAATCGGGTCGATGTCGGGAGTCGGGCAGTACGAATCAGCCAGCAGACGGTCGCGTGCTGCACCCGGCGTCTGCATCAATTCGGCCACCTGCGCGGCCAGTGCGTCCGACGGTTTGCGATACGGTGAGCCGAACGGAAAGATCAGCGCGTGCAGCAGCCCGGCCATGCCGCGGCTCGGGAAGTTCGCCAGTACGCCATCGAGCGCGTCTTGGGCTTTCACCAGCGCATCCTGCACTGACCAATGCACCAGCGGCGCATCTTCCGCCGGGCGGCCTTCATCTTCGAAGCGCTTGAGCGCAGACGAAATCAGATAGAGCTGCGAGAGGATGTCGCCCAGGCGCCCGGTGATGCTCTCGCGGCGCTTGAGCGTGCCGCCCAGCGTGAACATCGACACGTCCGACAACAACGCCAGCGCGGTGGAGAAGCGGTTGACGGCGCGGTAGTAGCGCTGCATGTCCGGCGCAGCATTCGACGGCGCTGCCGCCATGCGCCCGCCGGTCAGAGCATGCAGGAACGCGCGCACGAAGTTGCCCGCAAGGAATGCGCCGTGCCCAAACAGAGCCGCATCGAATGCACGCAGCGTTTCCGGCGTATCGCTGCCCTGAGCGGCCGTCATCTCGCGCAGCACATACGGGTGGCAGCGGATTACGCCCTGCCCGAAGATGATCAGGCAGCGCGTCATGATGTTGGCGCCTTCCACCGTGATGGCAATCGGCACCTGCTGATACGCGCGCGCCAGGAAGTTGTTGGGCCCCATGCAGATGCCCTTGCCGCCGACGATGTCCATCGCATCGTTCACCACATCGCGCGCCCGTTCGGTGACGTGGTACTTGGCAATCGCGGAGATGACGGACGGCTTCTCGCCCAGGTCCACAGCCAGCGCGGACAGGCGACGCGTTGCATCCATCATGTACAGGTTGCCGCCCATGCGGCCCAGTGCCTCCTGGATGCCCTCGAACTTGCCGATGGGCGTGCGGAACTGGCGTCGCACGGCAGCGTACGCGCCGGTCGAGCGCACGGCCAGCTTGGCCAGGCCCACGTTTGATGACGGCAACGAAATCGCGCGGCCGGCTGCCAGACACTCCATCAGCATGCGCCAGCCGCCGCCAACCTGCGCCCGTCCGCCGATCACCCAGTCGATCGGGATGAACACGTCCTTGCCCCAGTTCGGGCCATTCTGGAACACCGCGTTCAGTGGCCAGTGGCGGCGGCCGATGTTCACGCCCGGATGCCGCGTCGGAATGAGCGCGCACGTGATGCCGGGCTCTTTGTCGCCGCCGAGCAGCCCGTCCGGATCCACCGCGCGGAAGGCGAGGCCGAGCACGGTCGCAATCGGCCCGAGCGTGATGTAGCGCTTGCTCCAGGTCACGCGGAAACCGAGCGTCTCGCGGCCCTCGTGCATGCCGCGGCAGACGATGCCCACGTCCGGGATGGCGGCCGCATCGGAGCCGGCATAGGCGTTGGTCAGGGCGAAGCAGGGAATCTCTTCACCGCGAGCGAGTCGCGGCAGGTAGTGGTTCTTCTGCGCCTCGGTGCCGTAATGCAGCAGCAGCTCTGCCGGGCCGAGCGAATTCGGCACCATGACCGACACGGTAGCGGCCGAGCAGCGCGTTGCCAGCTTCATCACCACCTGCGAGTGCGCGTAGGCCGAGAAGCCTTTGCCGCCGTATGCCTTCGGGATGATCATGCCGAGGAAACCGGCCTGCTTGGCGTAGGCCCATGCCTCGGGCGACATGTCCTGCCAGATCTGCGTGCTTTCCCAATCGTTGGCCAGGTCGCACAGCTTTTCCGTTTCCACGTCGAGGAAGGATTGTTCCTCCGGCGAGAGGCGCGGCTGCGGTGCGGACAGCAGCCGCGACCAGTTCGGGCGGCCGGAAAACAGTTCGGCGTCCCACCAGACGGTGCCGGCTTCAATCGCATCGCGCTCGGTAGGTGACATCGACGGCATGATCTTGCGGAACATGGCCAGCACCGGGCGCGTGATCACCGCGCGGCGCAGCGGCTTGCATGCCAGCACGAGCGCGGGCAGAACGAGCACCACGGCGAGCCCCGCCGCCAGGATCGGCCCGACGAGTCCAAGCCACGCCCCGGCCGCAAGCCACCCGGCGGTGGCAACCAGCCAGGCCAGAGCGGAAGCCTCCATGCTGGCGAGCATGAGCGAGCCGATGCAAAGCAGGACGATCCAGATCGTCATGAGCGTCTCCGTGTCATGAGTTCAGTGGCCGGGCATCCGGCGCCCGCCCGAGGTCCGGGCAGCTCCCGCGCCGGAACGTGGGCGTTCGGCGCGGGTCTGGCCTGTCAGGCGGTGGGGCTGCGCCAGGGGCGCATCGGGTTGGCGGGGAAGATCGCGCGGGCGGCGTTGCTGCGGCGGATGGCCAAGGCCCGAGTCCGCGCGGTAGGCGCGCCGGCCTCGCGGTCCTCGTCCTCGTCGGCTTGATGGTCCGGGGCAGGATCGTCGTGCTCATCGGTGACCAGGTCGGCGCTGGCGCGTACGCCGGGCGTGCGACCGAACAGATCACCGGAGAAGGGCGAGGCGGTGGCGGGCGTCGCGCCGCGTTCCGTTGCGCGGCCGTTCCCGTGTCCTGCCTGGCGGCCAGACCCGCCGTGGCCGCTGCCGCCGTCACTGCCGGTGGCAGCGTCGCCGATCTGCGCGACGGGCGTGGGCACCTGGGCTTCAGCCAGTTCGACGACCTGATCGAGCGCGCCGGCCTCGCCGGGCAGCGGGGCGTTGAGCGTGGCCACCACCAGCGCCGTCAGGCGGGCCAGCAGCGAGGCATCGGTCATCGGTTTGCCCTGTGTGAACATCGGCAGCAGGTTGTTCAGATCGTCACCAGCCAGCACGCCGGCAAGCGCCTTGAGCGCAAAGTGCAGGCGCCAGCCCAGTTCCGGGCGCGGCAGGTGCGGCAGCGCGCGCGAAAACGCTTCGAAGAATCGATCGAACACCGGCGCGTAATGGCCGAACAGGTAGTTCTGCACGAACGGCGAGGTGTCGGAATACACGCGGCCCATCAGACGCAGGAAGGCGGGCCCACCGGTCTCGGGATTGCGCGCCATCTGGAGCGCGGGCACGAACAAGGCGCCCAGGACGTGGTCACAGGTGAGCTGCTCCTTGGTCCAGCGCGCTTCGCACGCGGTGAGCAGCGCCAGGCGGCGCGTGTTGAGCGGATCAAGGCGGCGGCCGAGCACCGATTGCATCAGCGCTTCCTTACTGCCGAAGTGATAGTTGACCGCCGCCAGATTGACCTTGGCGCGCGCGGTGATCTGCCGCAGCGACATCGCCTCGTAACCGAACTCGATGAACAGCAGTTCGGTGGCTTCCAGAATGCGGCCCTTGGTGTCACCTGCTCCAGGACGTCCCATGTCTCCTACCTCGTCTCTTTTTGGTCTGATATCGGGCCCGATTGCTGCATTGCAGTGATCGAACACACGATTCAAACATGTGTATTTGTGTTGCTGGGGCATGTTAGGAACAGACGTTTGAAAACGCCAAGCGCCCAATTCGAGTAAGGACTCTAGAGCCGAAGTGATTGCCACGGCAGCGTATGAAACGCAAGGGTCTGGCCGTGAGTGGGCGCAAACATTCCGACTGTGCAAAGGAGGCTGCGGTTCGAACGGGAGGCGTCAGCCGACCGGTTGACGCAGCGACTCCAGTCCGCTGGAGCATGCGGCAGCCGCTCTGCATCGACAGACGCCAGCATGAGAAAAGCCGCTCGAACAGCGGCCGCTCCCGACTGCCGACGTGGCGTTTCTGGCGCATATTCGGCCCTACACAGCCCCCCATTGCCGGCGCAGCGCCTGGGCGACGGGGTGATGCGCCTCGGGAGCGCATTGCGTTTGCGGGCCGTGGGTACTGGGCGGAAAAGGCCGTGTCGCCGGGGCTCGATGCGGCATGCTGTTAAACTACGCTCCTTCGCAGTCCCCGGGGTCCAGTCGCCCCGTCACCTACCCAGGCTCTGTCCACGATTGGCGCACGAACGAATGCGCGGGACACGCCGGTCCAATCGCTTTCCATGTCGTTTTCCGAACTCGGCTTGTCAGACAAGCTGGTACGCGCCGTGGCCGAACTCGGCTACGCAGAACCCACCCCGATTCAACGCCAGGCCATCCCCGCCATCCTCAAGGGCGGTGACCTGCTCGCCGGTGCACAGACCGGCACCGGCAAGACCGCCGGTTTCACGCTGCCGCTGCTGCATCGCCTGTCTGGGTCGCAGCCCAGCAAGGTGCAGACGCCGCAGGGCATGCGCTTTCCGGTCCGCGCGCTGGTGCTGACGCCCACGCGTGAACTTGCCGCGCAGGTCGAAGAAAGCGTGCGCGCCTATGGCAAATACCTGCCGCTGAAATCGATGGTGATGTTCGGCGGCGTCGGCATCAACCCGCAGATCGATGCGCTCAAGCGCGGTGTCGATATCGTCGTGGCCACGCCGGGCCGCCTGCTGGACCACGTCGGCCAGCGCACCATCGATCTGTCGCACATTGAACTGCTGGTGCTGGACGAAGCCGATCGCATGCTCGACATGGGCTTCATCCACGACATCCGCAAGATCCTCAACATCCTGCCGCCCAAGCGCCAGAACCTGCTGTTCTCGGCAACGTTCTCCGACGACATCCGCGAATTGGCCGATCGCCTGCTCGACAAGCCGGCGCTGATCGAAGTGGCGCGCCGCAACACGACGGCCGAGACGGTCGAGCAACGCATCTACCCGGTCGACCGGGAACGCAAGCGTGAACTGCTGGCCAAGCTCGTGCGCGACAACGACTGGCACCAGGTGCTCGTCTTCACGCGCACCAAGCACGGCGCCAACCGCCTGGCCGAGCAGCTCACGCGCGACGGCATTCCGGCGCTGGCCATTCACGGCAACAAGAGCCAGGCGGCACGCACGCGTGCGCTGTCGGAGTTCAAGGCGGGGACGCTGCGCGTGCTGGTTGCCACCGATATCGCCGCGCGCGGTATCGACATCGACCAACTGCCGCACGTGGTGAACTTCGACTTGCCGAACGTGCCCGAGGATTACGTGCACCGTATCGGCCGCACCGGACGCGCGGGTGCACAAGGCGAGGCGATCTCGCTGGTCTGCGTGGACGAGCACGGCTTGCTGCGCGACATTGAACGCCTCATCAAGCGTGAACTGCCGCGTACCGTGCTGGAAGGTTTCGAGCCGGACCCGACCATCGCAGCGGAGCCGATTCCGAACGGGCGCAACTCGGCAGGCCGTGGCGGCAACGCGCGCGGTGGTCGTCCGGGCGGTGGGCGCAGCCAGCAGCCTCGCCAGGCCAGCGGTAACGCTGCCCCGCGCGAGCCGCGGGCTCCGCGTGAACCTCGCGAACCGCGTCGCGAGTCGAGCGGTAACAGCCAGGGCCAGGGCCAGGGCCAGAATCAAGGCCAAGGCCAGGGTCGCAATGGTGCCGGCAGCCGCCAGCGTCAGGCGCAAGGTCAGCCCGGTCAACGTGACGGCCAAGCTGCGCCGAAGCCGCGCAATGGTCAATCGCAAGCCCGCGGCCAACGTCAGGGCAATGGCCAAGGCCAAGGCCAAGGCCAAGGCCAAGGCCAGGGCGGTGGGCAAGGCGGGCAGGGTGGACAACAACGCCGGGCATCGAACACGCAAGCCGCGCAGCCAGCCCACAAGGGACAGCCGGCCAAGCAGCCGTTCAACGGTTTGTTTGCCAAGGCGGCTGCGTTGCTCGGCGGCCGTAAAGCCTGACGTTCATGCACGACGACGGCCAACCGGCATCCGCTGAAGCGCCCTACGATGGCCTGACGCCCGACAGCATCCTCGATGCGTTGGCGCAGGTCGGGCTGATGCCGGACGGCCGCATGTTCGCGCTCAACAGTTACGAAAACCGCGTCTACCAGGCCGGCGTGGAAGACAGCGCGCCAGTGGTGGTCAAGTTTTACCGCCCGGGCCGCTGGACCGAAGCGCAGATCGTCGAAGAGCATGCCTTCACGGCAGAACTCGCGGCGGCGGAAATCCCCGTGATCGCGCCGCTGGAAATCGACGGCCGCACGCTGCACACGTTCGAGCGCTGGCACTTCGCCGTCTTCCCGCGCTGTGCCGGACGCGTGCCGGCCATCGACCGCGACGACACGCTGGAATGGATGGGCCGTTTCCTCGGTCGCATTCACGCCATCGGCGCGCAGCGGCCGTTCCTGGCCCGGCCCGCACTCGACATCGACACCTTCGGCGAGCAATCGCGCGACTGGCTGCTCAAACACGATTTCATCCCGCCCGATTTGTTGCCGGCCTGGCGCAGTGTGGCCGACGCCGCACTCGACGGCGTGCGCCGCTGCTACGACCGCGCGGGCGACGTTTCGCTGCTGCGCCTGCACGGCGATTGCCACGCCTCAAACGTCCTCTGGATCGAAGAAGCCGACGCCAAGCAGGGTGATCCGCTGCGCAGCGCGGGCCCGCATTTCGTCGACTTTGACGACAGCCGCACCGGCCCCGCCGTGCAGGACTTGTGGATGCTGCTCTCGGGCGATCGCGCGTCGATGCAATCGCAGCTCGCCAGCCTGCTGGCCGGCTATGAAGACTTCTGCGAATTCGACACGCGCGAGCTGTATCTGGTGGAAGCGCTGCGCACGCTGCGCCTGCTGCATTACAGCGCATGGTTGGCGCGTCGCTGGAATGATCCGGCGTTTCCCGCCGCGTTTCCGTGGTTCAACACGCAACGCTATTGGCAGGACCGGGTATTGGAATTGCGCGAGCAGATCGCGCTATTGGATGAACCGCCGCTCTGGTGAATCCGAGCGGCGGTTTTTCTTTGAGGCTTGGGCTTAGGCGAACTTGCCGGCCTGGAAGTCTCGAACAGCCTGGAAAATCTCTTCCTGCGTGTTCATCACAAACGAGCCGTATTGGGCAATCGACTCGTTCAGCGGCTTGCCAGCCACCAGCAGCACCCGAGCCGGTGCGTCGCCCGCCCGGATGACCACGCCCTCGGCGCCTTCCGTGTTGGCGAGGATGGCCATCTGCTTGTCTTCCACGCGCTGCAGCCCAGCGTTGCCAGATGCTTCGGCGTCGCCCACCAGCGCGCTGCCACGGAACACGTAGACGAACGCGTTGTGCCCGGCCGGCAGCGGCTGCGCAAACGACGCACCCGCCGGCAGCGTGATGTCGAGGTACAGCGGCTGCGTCGCTTCACGCGTCATCGCACCTTGCACGCCTTGCGATTCCCCGGCGATGACACGCACGGCCACGCCGTCTTCCGTCGTGAATTCGGGAATCTCCTTCGACGGAATGTCCCGGTACCACGGTGTCGTCATCTTGTCGCGGGCGGGCAGGTTCAGCCACAGCTGGAAGCCTTCCATCACGCCATCTTCCTGTTCCGGCATTTCAGAGTGCACGACACCGCTGCCGGCCGTCATCCATTGCACGCCGCCGTGTTGCAGCAGGCCTTCGTGGCCGGCGCTGTCGCGGTGGCGCATGCGGCCCGCGATCATGTATGTCACCGTTTCAAAGCCACGGTGCGGGTGGTCGGGAAAGCCGGCCAGATAGTCGTTCGGGTCGTCACTGCGAAACGCGTCCAGCATCAGGAACGGGTCCAGCCGGCGTTGCAGGTTGTTCGTCAGCACGCGTGTGAGCTTGACGCCCGCGCCATCGGACGTTGCCTGGCCGGTGACGATCCGCTCGACACGGCGCCCCTTCTGGAGTTGCGGCGCTTGCGGTTGCACGAGGGTTCCCATGTGATTCTCCTGGATTCGGGGATTGGTCATATCCGAAATGTAGGGTGGTTGCCCCCTTTGCACTAGTCGGTTATGGTGGGAAAAAATGTTGCTCCGGACGAGACAATAACAACCATCAGCCGGCGAGCACCCCAAAACAGGAGGAAACCATGGATCTGAACCAGTTGGCGCTCTTCGTGCGCGTGGTGGAAGCGGGGAGCTTTACCGCCGCGGCGGCGCGGCTCGATTTGCCGAAATCGTCTGTCAGCCGGGGTGTCGCCGCGCTCGAGCAGGATTTGAACGTACGACTGTTACAGCGCACCACGCGCACCCTGCACCTGACCGATGCCGGCCAGAGTCTGTACCAGGTGGCGTCCCACGCGCTGGAGGACATCGAGCGCGCCACGACCTGCGCCGGCGAGCTGCAGGACCTGCCGCGCGGCAAGGTGCGCATCACATCCCCAGAAGATGTGGGACGTCTTCTGGTCGCGCCCGTGGCCGCGCGCTTCATGCAGCAGTATCCGGACATCGATCTGGACGTCGTCCTGACGCCGCGCAACGTCGATCTGGTGCAAGAGGGCTTCGACCTGGCCGTCCGCGTGGGGCGCCTGGCGGACAGCTCGCTGGTGGCCCGGCCGCTGGGCGTGTTGCGGATCGGCCTGTTTGCCTCGCCGGATTACCTGCAGCGCCGCGGTGTCCCGCAAAGTGTGCAGGCGTTGGCCGACCATTGCTGCCTCGACTTCCGCGGCACGGGCCGCGGCGAAACGCAATGGCGCCTCGTCGGCCCGGATGGGCTGAAAACCGTGGCCGTCCATGCGGGCCTGAATGCCGACAGCTTGTCGTTCCTTGAGTCGCTGATCGCATCCGGCACCGGCATCGGCCCGCTGCCGCTGTATGCAAGTGCCGTGGCGCGAGCCAATGCCCCGCTGCCGCGACTGGTACGCGTGCTGCCCGAATACGCAACGAGCGGCGAGCCACTGAACCTTGTCACGCCGTCTGCCCGCTTTGTGCCCAAGCGCGTGCGCCTGCTGGTCGACATGTTGATGGAGTCGATCCGGCAGGAACTGGAAAACGCCGAATCCACCTGATGCGCTGCCCCTTGCGCATGCAGAGGCCTGTCAAATGATGTGACGAACCAGCTCGATACCGGCCACCCGCGGCATGATGTGGCGCACATATGCCGGGCAAGAACGTCGGACCTTCCTTGACGTCATCCCCGTGAGACGTCGCAGCGCTTCCCCCCGGTGTGCTGCGATGTGTTCGGCATATGCGACCCTTGGGTGTTTCCGATCCCGTCACGTTGTGGGGAAACACCGCAGCCCGGACCCTGTGTGTCCGGGCTTTTTTTTATCCGCGACCGCCGGATGCGTTGGCAGGGCGGCGGGTCGCCGGGGGCTTCACAAATTAGGACTCTTCTCATGGTTCGTCGCAAACCTCGCCATGAAAATGCCTGACACGCAACACATGCAATGGATCGCGTGAGATCGCGACTGATCGTGCGCAAGAGACGCCCGAGCCATCCCGGCATGCATGTGCGCAACTTTCGTGGAACCGAACATGCGAATCGCCTTGCTTGAAGACGATCCCTTCCAGAGCGAAGTCATCGTGCAGATCCTGTCCCAGTCAGGCCACGAAGTGGTCACCTTTGCCGATGGTGCAACGTTGCTGCGCATGCTTGGACGTTCGTCCTTCGACATGCTGATCCTCGACTGGCATACGCCCGGCATGCTGGGCATCGACGTGGTCAGCGTGGTGCGCAGTCGTCACAAGGAAGTCCTGCCGATCCTGTTCGTAACGGCCGAAGAAGGCGAGCGGGGGCTCGTGCGCGCGCTCTCGCAGGGGGCCGACGACTACATCGAGAAGCCTTTCCGGATTCCGGAGCTGCGCGCGCGCGTCGATGCGTTGCTGCGCCGTGCCTACCCGATTCCGTATGGCCGGTTGCCATTTGATGTGGGCCCGTACCACTTCAATCCGCAGCGCCAGCAGGTGACATTGCACGGCGAGCCCGTCGGCCTGACGGGCATCGAGTTCCAGCTCGCATTGCTGCTGTTTTCGAGCGTGGGCCGGACGCTGTCGCGCGACCACATCTTCGGGCAGGTGTGGGGCCGTAACGCCTTCGAGTACACGCGAACCATCGATAGTCACGTGTCGCGCATCCGCATGAAACTGAATATTGAGCCGGTGAATGAAGTGCGCCTGGTTGCGGTGTACAAACACGGCTACCGGTTGGATCACCTCAAGCCGGCAGACAACATGGAGGCGCTGGTCATGGCCGGTGCTGCGTCCTACACCGACTAGGCGCACGCCAGACGCAGGCGATCGAGGCGATGTCGCATGAGGTGCGACATCGCTTTTTTCATTTGGGGAGCTGAGATGCCCGCCGCTGCCCATTCTTGCGTCGAGGCGGCCGTGCCGCTGCTAGTCGACATCACTGCCGTTGCGCAGATGCTGCCGCGTGCGGGGTCGTCCCGTGTGCTGGAGCGCTTTGGCGGCGCCAATTTCACGGTGCTGCGAATGGGTGGCGTGCCGGATCCCGACGAGAGCCACGGCCACCCCGAGGTCTGCGGGCGATCGCTCGCGAACGGCGACTGCGCATCCGCAAACGCGAGCATCGCGGCCGGGCAGGCATGAGCGGCATTGGCGATACCGCTGGTCAAGGGCGGGGCGGGGTCGTGAACGCGACGGATGTGTGACCAAAGCGATCACGACAGACCGCGAGCGTTGAGGCAGTTCCCGGGGCGGGCGGGGATAATGCGCAGACCCCACGCCCACCTCACGACCGGACGCGCCATGCACATCAAATGGCTGGAAGACTTCAAGGAACTGGCGAAGACCCGCAGCTTCAGCCGTGCCGCGGAAAACCGTCACGTCACACACCCGGCATTCGGGCGTCGCATCAAGGCACTGGAGGCCTGGGTGGGCACCGCGCTGGTGGAGCGCAGCGAGCATCCGGTCACACTCACGCCCGCTGGGCGGTTGTTCCTGGACGCGGCAGCCAACGCGGCCGATGGCTTGAACGATGCGCGCCTGCTGCTGCGCGAAGCCCAGTTGCCGGTGGCGCTCAAGATCGGGACGGGGCGCACGCTGGCACGCACGTTTGTGCCCGGCTGGTACGAGACCCTGGCGCAGGCGCGCGGCGTCTTTCCCCTCAGTGTGACCACGGGCGGCACGCAGGAGGGCGTGCTGGCGCTGGCCGATGGCACGGTCGACCTGCTGATCGCCTATGCCAGCCCGCAGGCAGACGTCCTGCTCGATCCGCGAAAATACGATCACTGCAGGCTCGGCAGCGAGACGCTGTTGCCCGTGAGCGCGCCGGACAAGCGCGGCCGCGCGCGGTTCACGCTGCCGGGTTCAGCCGCAGCGCCGCTGCCGTGGCTGGCCTTTGCGCGGGGGCTGACACTGCGCCAGATGCTCGATAGCCATCTCGCGGCTGCCGACGACAAGCCGCATCTTCAGCCCGTATTCCAGGCGGATTTCTACGAAGCGGTGGAGGAGATGGCCCTGCGCGGCTTCGGCATGGCCTGGTTGCCGTACCGCCTGGCCAAGCCGCACCTCAATCACGGCGCATTGCGTCCGGCCGGCGGGGAAGCCTGGCACATCCACGTCGATATCCGCATGGTGCGCGTGCGCAGCAACCAGAGCGCCCTGCTTGACGAGGTGTGGCAACTGGCCGTCGACAACGCGCCGGCTGGCGGCACCTGAGACGGGCCTGGAACAGCTTCACCGCAGAAAGCCCAAGCTTGTGCCAAAACGGCACAAGCGCCCTGGGCGCGCCGCCTAGACTCCCCGCAACCTTCAACCGCCTGGCGATTCAACGGGCGGACCGGCACAGACCACGGGGAGACAACCATGCCAGCCAACAGCCTCCATGCGGGCGACGCAGCCGCACGCGTCACCGACACGCACCGACACCCCGCCCCTTGGCGCGCCGTGCTGGCCGCCAGCGTCGGCAATGCGCTCGAGTACTACGATCTGCTGATCTACGGCTACTTCGCCATCACCATCGGCAAGCTGTTTTTTCCGACGGGCGACGCATGGACCTCGCTGATGCTGTCTGTCGGCACGTTCGGTGTGTCGTTCATCATGCGACCGCTCGGTTCAATGGTGCTTGGCAGCTATGCCGACCGCGTCGGCCGCAAGGCCGCGCTCACATGGTCGATCCTGCTGATGATGCTGGGTACCGCCATGATCGCGTTTGCGCCGACGTATGCGTCGATCGGCCTGTGGTCGCCGGTCATCGTGATCGTGGCGCGGCTGCTGCAGGGCTTTTCGGCCGGCGGCGAGTTCGGCTCGGCGACAGCGTTCATGATCGAGCACGCCAACGGCAAGCGCATGGGCTACAACGCAAGCTGGCAGGCGGCCACGCAGGGCCTCGCCACGCTGCTCGCCGCGGGGCTGAGCGCATGGCTGACCTACGCGCTGACGACCGCCCAGGTCGAGGCATGGGGCTGGCGCGTGGCGTTCATGTTCGGCTTGCTCATCGGCCCGATTGGCGTGTATATCCGCCGCCAGACGCCCGAGACACCGGAGTTCATTGCCATGCAGGCGCAGGAGCGCACGGCGATGACGGAGCGCTCGCCGCTGCGCGACACGCTGACGCGGGGCCTGCCCGGGCTGCTGTTGGGGGCGGGCGTCGTGGTGGCTGTCACCGCGTTCAACTATGTGCAGAAGGTCTACATGCCGACCTACGCTATCAACCAGCTCCACATCGCCACCAGTGCGTCGCTGGTGTGCACGATGATCACCGGTGCCATGTTGATGGTGATGGCGCCGGCTTTCGGTCTGCTGGCCGACCGCTTCGGCAGTATTCGCGTGGTGTCGACGGCAATGGTGGTGATTGCGTTGTCGACGGTTCCGATGTTCGCCACGCTGGTCGCGCGGCCGACGTTCTGGACACTGCTCATCATGCAGGCGATCGTGGGCGTGCTGCTGGCAGCCATTCTCGCCCCGCTCCCGGCATTGCTGGCCGACATCTTTCCGACGCGAACGCGCGGCACGGGTCTGGCGTTGAGCTATAACGTGTCGGTGACGATCTTCGGCGGATTTTCGCCCCTCATCGTCACGTGGCTGATCGGCGTGACGCATAGTAAGACCTCGCCAAGCTTCTATGTGCTGGCCACCACGCTCATCAGCCTGGCTGCACTGTGGATGCTGCGGGGTCGCAGCCGGGCGCACTGAATCAAGACCTATCTTTCGTTTCACCAAGGATTTCGCATGATGACCCTGGAGGCGCTGCGCGCCACGCTGCCGGTCTACCCGATCGAGTTGCAGAAACCCGATATCGGCCGCTGGGAGACCGGCACACATGGCGTCGACTACGTGCATACGTTCGACAGCGGCGTGCCGGGCCCGCACGTCATGATCAATGCGCTCACGCATGGCAACGAACTGTGCGGCGCCATCGCCGTGGATACGCTCCTTGCAGCCGGCGTACGCCCCGTGCGCGGTCGGCTGACACTGTCCTTCGCCAATGTCGAGGCCTACGAACGATTCGACATCCGCGACCCGGACGCCACCCGCTTCATCGAAGAAGATCTGAACCGTGTCTGGTCCGCCGACAAGCTCGATGGCCCCGGCAACACGCTGGAGCTGCGCCGCGCGCGCGTGCTGCGTCCGGTGATCGACACCGTCGACTGTCTGCTCGACATTCATTCGATGCACGAAAAGGCTGCGCCGCTGATGCTGACCGGCCCGCTGGAAAAGGGCGTCGCGTTCGGCGGTCAGGTTGGCGCGCCGGCGCATCTGATGATTGACGCTGGCCACGCCGCTGGCCGACGCATGCGCGACTACGGTGGCTTTGGAGATGCCGCCAGCCCGAAGAGCGCATTGCTCATCGAGTGCGGCCAGCACTTTGAACGCGTGAGCCGTGACGTTGCGCTCGATGCCTGCGCGCGCTTCCTGACGGTGCTGGGCACGGTCGAAGAGACGACCGTGGCGCCTTGGCTGGGCATTGCACCTGCACTCGACGTGCGGTGCATCCGCGTGGCCGACGCGGTGGTCGCCCGGTCCACGGCCTTCCGTTTTGCCGAAGACTACCGGGGCATGGAGGTGATCGCTCGGGCCGGCACCGTGATCGCCACCGACGGCGACACCAGGATCGTCACGCCATTCGACAACTGTGTGCTCCTGCAGCCATCGCTGCGGCACTTGGCGCCAGGCGTGACGGTGGTGCGCCTGGGCCGGCTTGAGGTGGCTTGAGGTGGCTTGAGGCGGCGCAACGCTCGCTGACCCGCGCGCTTTCGCTCGCTGGAGGGGCAGGTGCGTGACGGCGCCGTCAGCGTGCGGCAACGGACTGTAAGGTGCCGAGCAGCACCTGCCGGCAATTGCGCACCATCTTTTCTTCTCTTTCGCGATAGCCGCCCAGCAGCCAGGCCGCGCCGACATTGGTCATGGCGCCCACCAGTGCCAGGCCGATGATGCGCTGGTCAGCGCGCGCGTCCGCGCCAGCCTGTTCGTCTGCCCGCGCGCGTGGCGATTGACCAATTGCCATGATCTGCTTGCCGAATTCCAGCAGGTTGCGTTGATAGGTCGCATCGGTTTCGGGGCTCACCCCCATCACTTCCAGCAGCAGTACCCGCGCGGCGCTGGGGTCTCGCAAGAACGCGAAGAACGCCTGCAAGCCGGCGTCGACACGCGCTTCCAGGCTGTCATCGACCGCTGCGATGGCCTGCCAGACCTGCGCACGCAGGCTTTCGGCGTGCAACTGGTACGTCGCGCGCAGCAACGCCTCCAGGCTGTCGAAGGCCGCGTAGAAATAGCGGTCGTTGAGCTTCGCTTCGTGACAGATCGCCCGCACGGTGGCCTTGCGGAAGCCCACGGTGCCGAACACCTGCGTCGCGGCCCGGATGAGTGCCTCGCGGCGCTCCGCCGCACGCGCCTCCGGGGCCATACCTCCGTACGGCCGGCCTTTTCTGGCCGTTTCAAATGTTTTTTCCATTTCGCTATTTGACGCCAGGACGCCTGAAAATTAAAGTGGTGACGAGAAACACCACATTCAGGGCGGCATCCGCGATGCCGCCAACAGGGAGACCGCATGGAGACGATGACCCACGAGGGCGCCAGCCGCTCAGCCGCCCCGGACACGGACCTTGATGTGCTGATCGTCGGCGCGGGCCTCTCCGGCATCGGGGCCGCCTATCACCTGCGGGAGCGTTGCCCGTCGGCGCGCTTCGCCATCCTGGAAGGCCGCGCGACCATCGGCGGCACGTGGGATTTGTTCCGCTACCCCGGCATCCGGTCCGACTCCGACATGTTCACGCTGGGCTACAGCTTTCGGCCGTGGCACAGCGATAAGGCGATCTCCGATGGCCAGACCATCCTGGATTACATCCGCGACACGGCGCGTGTATTCGGCATCGACAAGTCGATCCGCTTTCGCCACAGGGTGACGGGCGCAAGCTGGGATTCTTCTGCCGCGCGCTGGTCCGTGCAGGTCGTGCATAGCGACGGGGCGCGCGAGGCGCTTCTGCATTTCACGTGCAAGTTTCTCTACATGTGCAGCGGCTACTACGATTATGCGCAAGGCCATGCGCCCACATGGCCCGAGATGGCGGCGTTCAAGGGGCGCATCGTGCATCCGCAGCACTGGCCGCAAGACCTCGACTACACAGGCAAGCGCGTGGTCGTGATCGGCAGCGGGGCGACAGCGGTGACGCTTGTGCCCGCGATGGCCGCGTCGGCGCAGCATGTGACGATGCTGCAGCGCTCGCCCACCTATATCGTGTCGCGGCCGGAGCAGGACGCCGTGGCCAATATGCTGCGCCGCTGGCTCCCCTCCGGCCTGGCGCACCGGCTGGTGCGCACGAAGAATGTCCTGCTGACGATGTATTTCTACAGCGTGGCGCGCCGCAAGCCAAAAGCCTTCAAGGACTTCATCATCCGCATGGCGGGCAAGCAGCTCGGCCCCGGCTTCGATGTGCGCAAGCACCTCACGCCGCGCTACAACCCCTGGGACCAGCGCCTGTGCCTCGTGCCGAACGGCGACCTCTTCAAGACCATCCGTGCTGGCAAGGCTTCCATTGCCACCGACGAGATCGTGCGTTTTACGCCCACGGGCCTGTTGCTCAAGAGCGGTGAACATCTGGATGCAGACGTGATCGTCACCGCCACGGGCCTCAAGCTCAAGGTGCTGGGCGGGGCGTCCATCACGATCGACGGCCGCCCGGTGAATCTTGCGGAAACCGTGTCCTACAAAGGCATGATGTATAGCGGCGTGCCGAACCTCGCGTCGTCATTCGGTTACACGAATGCCTCGTGGACGCTCAAGGCGGAGCTGATCGCGCAATACGTGTGCCGCCTGCTCAATCACATGCAGACGAACGGCTTCGACACGTGCGTGCCGCGTCTGGACGACGACGCGATGCACCTCGAGCCCGCCGTGGACCTGACCTCCGGCTATATCCAGCGTGCGGCGGCCATCCTGCCCAAACAGGGCACGAAGCAGCCGTGGAAGTCCTATCAGAACTACGCACGCGACCTGCTGATGCTCAAGTTCGGCAACCTTGCCGACAGCGCCATGCAGTTCGAGCGCCGCGCCCAGCCTGCCGGCGTCGCCCAACCGGTTTAACGATTCGAGACGACTGTGATCCAGATCATCCTGTATGCCATCGCCCTGACGATTGCGGCGCTTGTGGCGTTCTCCTTTTTTATCGCGCGTCGTGTTGCCAGGGTCTTTCCGCCAGAAGGCAAGTTCATCGATGTCGGCGGCGATCGTGTGCATTACACCGACCGTGGCCATGGCCCAGCCATCGTGTTGGTGCATGGTCTATGCGGCAATCTGCGCAATTTTGCGTACCTGGATCTGGAGCGCCTGGCGCAATCGCATCGCGTGATCGCGATCGACCGGCCGGGCTCGGGGCGCTCGTTGCGCGGCGCGGCGTCCACCGCAAACATCTATGCGCAGGCGCGCATGGTTGCACAGTGCATCGAGACGCTCGGGCTGGAAAAGCCGCTGCTGGTCGGGCACTCACTGGGCGGGGCAATCGCGCTCGCGGTGGGGCTCAATCACCCGCAGGCCGTTCGCGGGCTTGCCCTGATCGCTCCGCTGACACATACCGAAAGCACGCCGCCCGGCGCTTTCAGTGGCCTCGCGCTGACGTCGCCGCTGGTGCGCCGGCTGGTCTCCTGGACGCTGGCGATCCCCCTGTCGATTCTCAACTCACGCAAGGCCATTGCCATGGTGTTTGCGCCCGAGTCGATGCCAAAGGACTTTCCGTTCAAGGGCGGCGGCTTGCTGGGCCTGCGCCCGCATGTGTTCTACGCGGCATCGTCCGACCTCGTCAGCGCACCGGAGGATCTGCCCGACATGGAGCGTCGGTATGCGTCGATGACCGTGCCGGTCGATGTGCTCTACGGGCGCGGTGATCGCATCCTCAACGTCCGGCGTCAGGGCGAAGCGCTCACGCACAAGCTTGACCGTGCGAATCTGCGGATCGTGGAAGGCGGGCACATGCTGCCCGTTACGCAGCCCGCGTTGACGACGGCGTGGGTGCTCGAAGTTGCCGCCTCGGCCGCTGAGCCTGCCGAGGCACTTGCCTAAGGAGAGTAGCCGCGCCGCGCCCTGATCACCTTGCCACCCCGAAGACCGGGGTTGCGGCGCTCAGCGCGGTAGTCGATGGTGCCCGGCAGGGGCTTGCCAGCGCGTTCACAGATGCGCTCCACGCAGCCGGTCAGCAAGACCATGGCTTCATCTTCGGATTGGCTGGTCAGTGTGTCGCGCAAAGCTGATGCGCCACCCGCTGCCTTACGGAGCTTGATCGGCCGCGCGGATACCTATTCCGGGTTTGGCTTGGGTTCGATCCAGTCCTACAGCCATCAACGGTCCCAACCGGGCGCTGAAGATGAAAATCCCGACCGTGGCGTTGGCTGGGCAGGCTGGCGCGCGATGATCCAACTCAGGACGAACACCGCAGCCGCGCTGCCTCGACTGTGAAGCAGCGCGGTCTCGCGATAGCCAAGGCGTCCCCGGGCTGCGGCCCCAGAGCCTTGGGCCCACGCGTGCTACTGCGATTGAAGGAACGCCGCGACCGCGTTGGCCTCTTCGTCGTTGAGCGTATGTGCGACAGCGCTCATCACTGGGGCGTTACCACGCGCTCCGCTTCGGAAGTGGGTGATCTGCCGCGCGAGATAAGCCTCGTGCTGCCCCGCCAGCCGGGGGAACGTATCGTGTCCCTCACCATGCTGGCCATGGCACGATGCACAAGCAGGGACGCCCTCCTTGGCAAGGCCGTGCTCGAAGATTTCCTTGCCCCTGACGCAGGTGCTGGCGCATTACTGCGGTACGGATTGGCAGCCGATCACGCTCGACACCGAAGCAGGACTGCAACGACCTTTTGAGGTGGCGGGTATCCATCATCTGCGCATCACGCCGTTTCCACTCAGCAGTAAGGCGCCTCCTTACTCGCCGCGCCGGCTCAAGCCCGATCCGGGCGACAACATCGGCATTTTGCTGGAGGACACGCGTACCGGGCGCAAGACTTTTTACGCTCCTGGCCTTGGTGTCATCGAGCCGCACATCGCAACTGCCATGGCTGGTGCGGACTGCGTGCTGGTGGACGGAACCTTCTGGACCGAGGATGAAATGGTGCGCTCGAACTTGTCGAGCAAGCTGGCCCACGAAATGGGCCACCTGCCGCTCTCCGGCGACGCCGGCATGCTTGCATTTCTGAACACGCTGGATGCGCGCCGGAAGATCGTCATCCACATCAATAACAGCAACCCGATTCTCGACGATGATTCCGCCGAACGCGCAGAGCTGACTCGATACGGCGTCGAGGTCGCATACGACGGGATGGAGATTGAACTTTGAGCCAAACCAACGCAAGCCTAGACGCTGCATGGCCGCCCGAGGAATTCGAGGTGCAGTTGCGCGCAAAGGGCGCTGGCTACCACATCCATCATCCGTTCAACGTGCGCATGAACAATGGTGAACTGACGCCCGACCAGGTTCGGGGCTGGATCGCCAACCGTTTTTATTACCAGATCAACATCCCTCGCAAGGATGGCGCCATCATCGCCAATTGCCCGGATCGCGAAACCCGCCGGCTTTGGGTGCAGAGAATTCTCGATCATGATGGGAGTGCCGATAGCCCTGGCGGCATCGAGGCCTGGGTGCGGCTGGGTGCGGCTGCAGGCATACCCGAGCAAGACCTCTGGTCGCTCAAGCATGTAGTGCCGGGTGTACGCTTTGCCGTCGACGCTTACGTGAATTTTGCACGGAGCGTGCCGTCGTCCAAATCTGAAGCCAAGAGCAAGCCCAAGCGCCAGGCATTGCCGCCGCAGTTGCCGCGCACCGACATCCACCACGAGCCGGA
>NZ_CATYWO010000006.1:0-202414 GCF_958405655.1 Ralstonia condita
CCACAAGGCGGCCGACATCGCCGAACTGCTCCCGCATCGCTGGACGCCCAGCGCCACCTAGCTGGCAAGACGGGTTCACCGGGTGCTTACGACATACGCGGGTGAAACACCCGATCGAGAGACGGCGGCACCTGGGCACGACCCGGAAGCGCAGGCAGAGCAACCCATGCATCACCGGCCACCCAAGGCGCCACGTATGTTGAGCAAGACCGCGACCGATGTACTGAGCGAGTGCGAATACGAATGCGTTCGCATGCGACTGCATCAAGCCCTGCGTGGCAACGGGAACCCACTGCAGGGTTTGCGCGTCTGGCAGGCCGGTCGGCGCTTATTCAATCCGTGCGCCGCGGGCAAGGAGCGGGCCGATGCGCACGATGGCCATCGCGTCTCGAACTGATCGCGCCACGCACGGACATCCAAGACACTGAGCCATGAAAATCGGCCTGATCGACACGCATATCACTCGCCAGCAGGCGATCCACTCCGCGCTGCAGCCAACGCGTTTTGAATGCGTGCCGCTGTTTCTTTCCCGTCAGGTATTCGAGGCGATCGACCTGCACGGGATCAACATGCTGATGGTGGGCTCGCACGCGCACGACATGCCTGGCCTTTCGCTGGTGCGCCACGTGCGTGAGCGCGTTGGGCCCAGCCTCGCGATTATCTATCTTGGCGATGGGCAGGCCGATACCGAGACGGCCGACGCGCTCAACCACGGCGCCGACCTGTGCTTCCAGGGCGAGATTCGCCCGCCGGAACTGCTGGCCAGGCTCGACGCGCTGATCCGCCGCTTTGCCGTGAGCCGAGCGGTCCGTGTGTCCGAAATCCAGTTGGGCGCCTACTCCATCGACCGGCAGAACCGGTCGATCCGCGTGCGCGGCATGGCCGTGTCCGTGCACGCCCGCGAGTTCGAGTTGGCGTTGCTGCTGTTTGCCAATGCGGGGCGCGTGCTTTCCCGCGCCGATATCGAACTGGCACTCTGGGGTCGTGAGCTGAGCCCCTACTCGCGTACGCTGGACACGCATGTCTCCCGGTTGCGCAAGAAGCTTCAGCTGGGCGCCGAGAATGGCCTGCGTCTGCGCGCCATCTACGGGCAGGGCTTTTGCCTGGAGCGTGTCGTGGAGAGTGAAGCCGCCTGATCCCTTCGGACTCACGCAAGATGGAACGCCCCGAAATTCGGGGCGTTTTTCTTTGTTCGCGGCAAAAGAGGGCGGGGTGTCATTGCCAAAAGAAACGCCCTGATACTCGGTAAGGCAGTATCAGGGCCAAGAAGGCCGCGGCTCTCTCTTCCGCCGCCGGAGCGCACCCACGAGGGGTCGGTGCACGCTCAGGTTACGCGGCTGGCGGCCGAAGACTACAAACCATTATCAAGGGGGCCCGGATTCGCCCGGCGCACGCGGCCGATGCCTCCATGCGATCAGACGTCATACAATGTCAAGTGTGTTTTCCAGGCGATCAGCCGGCGGGCCGAGTGGTCTGGCTGTCGACCGCTTCTTGTGCGCGGCGCAGCCGTTCGCGGCTGTTTGACAGGTGCATGCGCATGGCTGCGCGGGCGGCTTCCGGGTCCTTACGGGCGATGGCTTCGAAGATGCTGTGGTGCTCGCGATTGACGGTGGCGCGCAATTCCGGCGCATTCAGGTAGCCCACCTGCGAGAGGTTCATCCGTGTGCGCGGAATGAGAGTCCTGCCCAATTGCGCAAGCGCGCCCACGAAGTGTTCGTTGCCGGTTGCTCGCGCAATGCTCAGGTGAAACAGCAGATCGGATGGGGCACTGTCGTTGCCATCCGCCTGATCTTGCTCGATGGCCTCGAGTGCGGCGCGCACGGCGTCGATACCCGCTGGTGAAATGCGCAGTGCGGCCAGCCCCGCGCACTCGGTTTCGATCGCGACACGCAGTTCGAGCATCGAAAGGATATCGTGCAACGTAGAAGCGTCGCCGAGTGGGATGCTGTTGTCAGCCCGGGGTGGCAGTACAAAGCTGCCGATGCCATGGCGTGTTTCGATCAACCCCTTGGCTTGCAGCCGGGAAATGGCTTCGCGCACCACTGTGCGGCTCACGCCCAGCGCTTCCATCAATGCGGATTCCGTCGGCAGCTTGTCGCCCGGCCGCAGCAAGTCCGCCGCGATGCGCCCTTTGATGTGATCCACCACCACATCGGCCAGGCTGTGCGTGCGGCGTGCTAGCGTTGCGGGGGAACTGGCGGTGTCCATGCGGTCTCCGGTGGGGCGGTACGGGTTTACCAGGGGTGGATTGAGGTCGGTGGGCCCATTATAGTCGCGTCTCTAGTTGTACGACGACTGATGACATACGTGATGACGATGAATCACCAAACCACCGAATCCCGCGCATGTACGCCGCGTGTCACCCGCCTGCGGGTCATTCCCGTGGCGGGGCGCGACAGCATGCTGTTGAACCTGAGCGGCGCCCACGGTCCGTTCTTTACTCGCAATATCGCCATTCTGGAAGATTCCGAGGGCCATGTCGGCGTGGGCGAAGTGCCCGGCGGCGAGGCCATCCGCAAGACCATCGAAGATGCGACGCCCCTGGTTGTCGGACAACCGATCGGTGCGTACAACAACGTGCTCAACAGCGTGCGCCGCCAGTTTGCCGATCGCGATGCGAGCGGGCGGGGCCTGCAGACCTTCGACCTGCGTACCACGGTGCACGCCGTGACCGCCCTGGAAAGCGCGTTGCTCGATCTGCTCGGGCAGCATCTCGGCGTGCCGGTGGCAGCGCTACTCGGGCAGGGGCAGCAGCGCGCCAAGGTGCCCGTGCTCGGCTACCTGTTCTTCATCGGAGACCGTAAGCGGACCGATCTGGACTACGCCGACGGCAGCGACGCGACCGACGACTGGACGCGCCTGCGCCACGAAGAAGCGCTCACGCCCGAAACCGTCGTGCGCCTCGCCAGGGCTGCGCACGCGCGGTACGGATTCAAGGATTTCAAGCTCAAGGGCGGTGTGCTGAGCGGCGATGATGAAATGGTTGTCACCACCGCGCTGGCGGAGGCGTTTCCCGAAGCGCGCGTCACGCTGGACCCGAACGGTGCGTGGTCATTGGCCGAGGCGATTCGCCTCTGCCGCGACAAACATGACGTGCTGGCCTATGCCGAAGACCCGTGCGGCGCAGAGAACGGCTATTCCGGTCGCGAGGTGATGGCCGAATTCCGCCGCGCCACCGGCCTGCCGACGGCAACCAACATGATTGCCACTGACTGGCGCCAGATGGGGCACGCGATCCAGTTGCACTCGGTCGACATTCCGCTGGCGGACCCGCATTTCTGGACCATGCAGGGCTCGGTGCGCGTGGCGCAGATGTGTGACGACTGGGGCTTGACCTGGGGCTCGCACTCGAACAACCACTTTGATATCTCACTGGCCATGTTCACGCATGTGGCGGCCGCAGCCCCGGGCAACATCACTGCCATCGATACGCACTGGATCTGGCAGGATGGCCAGCGCCTGACGCGTGAGCCGTTCGAAATCGCGGGTGGCGAGATCGATGTGCCGGCTGCGCCGGGTCTCGGCGTGACACTTGATATGGAGCAGGTGGAGAAGGCTCACGCGCTGTATCGGCAGCATGGCCTCGGCGCGCGAGATGACGCGATCGCCATGCGGCAGCTCATTCCCAACTGGCAGTTCGACAACAAGCGCCCGTGCATGGTCCGGTGAGGCGCGTGATGACGACAGCTGGAGCGATCGGGCACAAGCGTTGTCCCCGGGTGGGGTGAGTGGATTGGCAGGGTCGGCATTCGCCGTTCGTTCTGATGAAAAGAAAATCTTGGCTTGAGCCGGGCGCGGTGCACATGCTGCGCGCCGGCGCATTGACAATGGATGTCGCACCCGCGCTGGGCGGGCGGATTGCCTCGCTGACCTCGGTTGTTAAAGGCGGCGGGCGCATCGACTGGCTGGTGCCGATGTCCGAGGCCTGCCTGCGGGAGGGCTTTGATGGGCAGGTATGGCCCAAGGCCGGCTGTTATCCGTTGTTGCCGTTCTCGAATCGCATTCGCGACGGCCGTTTCCAGTGGGGCGGGCGCGAGATCGGTCTCGCGCCGCACCCCGGCCAGCCGCATGCAATGCATGGGCTGGCGCATGCGCGTGCATGGGAGGTTGAGCAACTGAACGCCTCGTCGATCGTGCTCGGCCTGCGTTACGTACCGGAGCCCGGAAACTGGCCTTGGCCGTTCACGGCGATGCAGACGCTGACGCTCAACCCGGATGGGCTCGAGGCCGTGATGACCCTGCGCAACGAGGGTGACAGCGATATGCCCGCGGGAGGCGGGTTCCATCCGTATATTCCGCGCGGGCGCGGCATGCACGTGCAGTTCGATGCGGCAACGATGTGGCCCGTCGACGCTGGTGAGGTCGCCATTCGCCGCGAGCCCATCACAATGCGCGAGGACTTCCACCGCGCCCGCGCGTTGCCCGACGACGCGCTGAGCGTGTACTACAGCGAATGGAAGCAACGCGCCGTCGTGTCATGCGCGGATGGCGCGACGCTCACGCTGAGTGCGGACGATCCCCTCGACCACTTCATTCTCCACGCGCCTGCCGGGCAGCCTTACGTTTGCCTCGAGCCGGTTTCGCATGTAGCCGATGCGGTGAACCTGGCCGGACAGGGTTGGGGGGGTACCGGTCTGCGTGTCCTCGCGCCGGGCAAGACGATGCGACTGCGCATGCTGTTTCAGGTGGCCGCAGTCGGTTGAGGCTGGAGCGCAAGCGGAGGGAGGCTTATGCCCTGGTGGTCCGCGACCAAATGACCGCAGACGACGTTCATGTCCCGATGCGCTGGCTTGGTTCCGGCAGGTGCCGGTGCCTGCCATATGCGCCCCGTAAGCAAGCGTCGTCCGGGTCGGCAATTGATGCAATCACTGGCACGTCAAGGTTGCCTCGACGACAGCATGGGACGCGCCGGCATTTCAAGCCAGCATGATCTTCAGCGGTGGCGAGGGCGCTTGCCCAGTACGTTCTTGCGCCGGCTCACCACGGTCAAGCATTGACCCCCGTCAACGGAACGGCCCGTGGGCTTACTAGACTTTGTCTATCGCACTCGACGATTGCGTCCCGACACCGGCGAACACGGCGGCGCCTGTCTCGATGCAGTCTGGATCGTCTGGTGTCAGATCAAACCTGGGAGCGAGCGATGGACAGAAAACTCATGATGACGGTACTCGTTGTTGCGGCAGCGACGTCTGCCTCGGTCTATGCACAGACGAAGTCGGATGCCCCTTATACCGAGGGTCAGCGGACCGGCAAATTCGATCCATATACGGAGGGCGCCAAACAGGACAAGCGCGACTGGGAGGGGGGCAGGAACGCCAATCGCGATCCTTACACGGAGGGCGCGAAGCAAGGTAAGCGCGACCCCTATACGGAAGGCGCCAAACAGAAAAAGCGCGACTGGGAGGGAGGCAGGAACGCCAAGCGTGACCCTTACACGGAGGGGGCGAAGCAAAGCAAACGCGATCCGTACACGGAAGGGACTGTCTCGAAGTGAGTGCGGGCGGCGCCTTCGTGCTTGTACAAGCGGTGTGCTGCGACCAATGAAAAAGGCCCGACAGTTGCCTGTCGGGCCTTTTAAATACTGGTGGGGCGTGAGTGACTCGAACACTCGACCTACGGATTAAGAGTCCGCTGCTCTACCAACTGAGCTAACGCCCCGGGAAGAAGCGAAACTATATCAACGTTTTTTCGATCGCGCTAGCCCCCTGTGTCATTTTTTTCGAGTCACCAGCATGACGATGCAGGGCGTCGATGAACTGCGTCAGGCCATGCGTCGGGTGCTTGTCGTGGTGACGCACGATGAGCAGCGGGCGGGCAATGCGCGGTAAATTGCAATCGAGTTCGACCAGCCGTCCGTCATGCAGCGCATCGGCCACCACGTGGCGTGACAGGCAACTGATTCCGTAGCCGGCAGCCACCGTGCGCTGGATGGCCTCCGAGTGGCCAAGCTCGAGCGCCACGTGCAGCGGCCCAATGAGCGCGGCGATCCGGCTGTCGATCAGTTCGCGCGTGCCTGAGCCTGGCTCACGCATCAGCCAGCCGGCTTCTCGCAGTGCGTTGTGTGACACGGGCCCGCTCGCAAGCGGGTGCCCGGGCGCCGCGACAATCACCATCTCATCCTCGATCCACGTTTCGATTTCGAGCGACTCGCCACGGCAGGTGCCCTCGATCAGGCCGATGTCCACCTCGAAACGCTGCACGGCGTCGACTACGTCCTGTGTATTGCCGATCAGCACGTCGAGCTGGCTGTCGGGGGCGATCTGCTGCCGGAAGCCCGCGAGGAGGGCGGGGAGCACGTAGTTGCCGATCGTGCTGCTGGCCGCGAGCTTCAATCGCACACTGGCCTGCGCTGTGGCGTGCTCCAGCGCGTCGGCGTGATCCAGCAGCGCCTGCGCCTGCGGCAGCAACTGGCGGCCCAGTGCATTCAGATGCAGGCGCCGGGCATGGCGGTCGAACAGGGGTTGCCCAAGCGTCGATTCGAGCTCGGCCAATGCTGCGCTTACCGCAGATTGCGACAGCCCCAGCTGTTCGCCGGCCGCGGTGGTCGTCTCGCACCGCGCGATGGCCGCAAAGACGGCCCATTGACGGAGCGTGGCGCGTGGAGGAGATGTATCCATAAAACTGGTCGTTATTATAGAAATTACCCGTTTTACATGTTATCACGCGATGCATATCGTTATGCGAATAACGAATAAGCAAGGCGAATGTGATGACGATTGCTCAGGAAAGATTGGCGCCCCAAGGGGTTGCTCCCCGGTTTGACGCATACACGCTGGTCAGCGTGGGTGTCTTGGTGGCATGCGCGGGTTTGGCGGTTGTGCTTGGCGGAATGGGCTGGGCGGCGCGCCTCGGGTTGAGTGCGCTGACGCTGGCGATCCTGCTTGGCATGGTCGTGGGTCACGTGCCGGGGCATCAGCGTTGGCTCACGCCCGGCGCGATCCAGTTTGCGCGGCATACGCTGTTACGTGCGGGCGTGGTCCTCTACGGTGCTCGGCTGACGCTGACCCAGATTCATGATCTGGGTGCCTCCGGCGTGGCGATTCCGCTGACGATTCTTGTCGTGACCATGCTGTCGGGGACGTGGATTGGCACGCGCTGGTTTGGCCTGGCGCGGTCGCAGGCCATTCTCGTGGCGGCCGGCAGTGCGGTGTGCGGCGCGGCGGCGGTGCTGGCCGTGGCGCCGGCGGTCAAGGCGCAACCGCGCGAGACGGCCGTCGCAATTGCCAGCGTGGTGCTGTTCGGCACACTGGGGATCTTCCTGTATCCGTGGCTTTACACGTGGCTGATGCATGCCGGCATGGCAATCTCGCCGCAGCACTTCGGCGTGTATATCGGATCGACCATGCATGAGGTCGCACAGGTGATAGCGGCGGCGCGGCCGCTGGGCGATGAGGCGACCAACGCGGCGGTCGTCAGCAAGATGGTCCGTGTGTTGGCTCTGGCGCCGTTGCTGGTCGTGCTCGCGTGCACCACGCCGACCCGGGGTGAGGCGCATTCGGAGAATGCGCGCGAAGGTGCGCTGCGTCAGGCGGCCAGCCAGGCCTGGAAGGCGATGCCGTGGTTTGCGGTGGGCCTCCTGGGCGTGACGCTGATGAACACGGTCGGCGTCATTCCCGCCGCATGGCACGCCCCTATCGATGCAATCGACACCGCCATGCTCGCTTGTGCGATGTTCGCAATCGGCACGCAAACGCATGTGCCGATGCTGCTGAAATCCGGCGTGCGGCCGCTGCTGTGTGCGGCGGTGCTGTGGATCGGACTCGTCGGTGTCGGTGCGCTGATCAACGTCGGCTCGCGCTGGCTGCTGGGCTGATCCTTTCGCTTCAAGCGCCTCGCGCAATAGCGTCAGGTGGACTGCGCGCGCACGCGCGTGGTATCTGAGTCGCGGCTTCCATGCCGCGGCTTCGTTTTTCAGGATGGGCGTGTTCCGGAATGAACAGCCATTGCGAATGAAAGCGCGAGGGTTCGTCACGCGCAGCGCCTGCGCAATCCATCAACGCCGCGCCTGATGCCGTCATGACTTGGCGCCTGGTGTGCGCAAGCGCGCGTGGCCTGCTTGCAACGATCTCGCCGCGGACCGTCGCGACACCATCGCAGCGACGCGAGGATGGCAGGGGCCCGGCGGATGCGCCGCGCGAAATCAGGTGAGGTCAGGCTAAGGGAGGGAGGCATGGTGCCCGAGGCCGGGATCGAACCGGCACGCGCCGATTAGGGCGCAGCGGATTTTAAGTCCGCGGTGTCTACCAATTTCACCACTCGGGCTTGGGCGACCGGTGCAGACGATACACGAGACCGATGCCGCAAATGAAAACGCCCCGCACGAAGCGAGGCGTTTTATTTTTTGGCTCCCCGACCTGGGCTCGAACCAGGGACCTACGGATTAACAGTCCGGCGCTCTACCGACTGAGCTATCGGGGAACAGCGAAGAAATGAATTTTAGCTAGTTTCCTTTCTTCTCGTCAACACTTTTTTGTGATGACGGTGAAAAGGGCAGGAGGTCAGCGCTCCAGATACTGCAGCTTGTCCTTCACGTCCTTCCAGTCGTCGGCGTCGGGCAGGGGTTGCTTGGTCTTGGTGATGGACGGCCAGCCGGCTTGCGCCAGTTCGACATTGATGGCGATCCACTGCTGCTGATCGGCCGGCACGTCTTCTTCGGCATAGATGGCGTTGACCGGACACTCAGCCACGCAGACGGCGCAGTCGATGCACTCGTCCGGGTCGATGGTCAGAAAGTTCGGGCCTTCGCGGAAGCAGTCGACGGGGCAGACGTCCACGCAGTCGGTGTACTTGCAGCGGACACAGCTTTCGGTAACGACGTGAGTCATTTCGCTTGGAAGTTGATGCTAGGAATTCGTGGGGCGCGCGACCATGGTAGCGGCCGCACAAGACATCGCGCATTGTAACGCACCCATTGCGGCCAACGGCTGCGTCGGCTGCGCGCCGTCAGACAGTTTTGGCATGTGTTTATGCGCTGGAGCAAGGTTTCATGCCGACCCTGAACGCTATTGCGCATGCTCGATCACCATCTGCACGCGCGTGACGCCGTTGAACGTGTTGTTGTCGAGCCGATAAGCCACATAGGCAGACGCCCCGAGAGGCTCCGCGTGGTTGAACCAGATGGCGTCAAAGTGCTGCTTGCCGCGTCCGAGCTTGAGCTTGAGGTGCTTGTCTTTCAGCACCGCCTGCGACAGCACGTCGAACTCACCGCAGAAGCTCGGTGCCGGAAATCCCTGCCCCCACACGTGGTGTTCGAGCAGCTCCACAAACTGTGGCGTGAAGCATTCCGGATCGGCCTCGCCATCGGTTTCCAGCACGCGCGCGAGCAGGGCCTCGGTCAGCCGTTCCTGGCCGACGGCTTCGAAGGTGGCGACGAATTCGTCGAAGCCGCTTTCGCGCAGCGTGAGCCCCGCCGCCATCGCGTGGCCGCCGAACTTGACGATCAGGCCCGGGCAGCGCTTGTGCACGGCATCGAGCGCGTCGCGTAGGTGAAAGCCTGGAATCGAGCGGCCCGAGCCCTTGATGACCCCGTCGTCACCGGGGGCAAAGGTGAACACGGGGCGATGGAACTTGTCCTTGATCCGCGACGCGACGATGCCGATCACGCCCTGATGCCATGTCTCGTTATAGACGGCGATGGTATGACGCCCCGTGCCATCCATGCCATCGATCGCGGAAGCGAGGATGGCCAGCGCTTCCTGTTGCATGCCGGCCTCGATTTCGCGGCGCTCGCGGTTCATGCCATCGAGCTCCGCGGCGATCGTCATGGCGCGATCATGGTCGTTGGTGATCAGGCATTCGATGCCGAGCGTCATGTCTGCGAGGCGCCCGGCAGCGTTCAGGCGCGGGCCCAGTCCGAAGCCGAGGTCGAATGTGGACGCGCGATGCGCCTCACGGCCTGCCACGCGGAACAGCGCGGCGATACCGGGGCACATCCTGCCTGCGCGCATGCGCTTGAGGCCCTGCGCCACCAGCAGGCGATTGTTCGCATCGAGCTTGACCACGTCGGCCACCGTGCCCAGCGCCACGAGGTCGAGCAGCGTGTCCAGCCGAGGCTGGTCTTGCGGCGAGAAGATGCCGCGGTTGCGCATTTCCGCGCGCAGCGCCAGCAGGACGTAAAACATCACGCCCACGCCTGCCAGGTGTTTGCTGGGGAAGGTGCAGCCCGGCTGGTTCGGATTGACGATCACGCGCGCGTCGGGCAATTGCGCGCCCGGCATGTGGTGATCGGTCACCACGACATCGATGCCCAGGGCATTGGCCGCCGCAACGCCCGCCACGTCGGCGATGCCGTTGTCGACGGTCACGAGTACGTCCGGCTTTTCTCGCGCGGCCAAAGCCACGATTTCAGGCGACAGCCCGTAGCCGTACTCAAAGCGGTTCGGGACGATGTAGCTCACCTGCGCGCCAAGCATGCGCAAGCCGCGCACGCCGACGGCGCACGCCGTGGCCCCATCGCAGTCGTAATCAGCAATGATGAGCAGACGTTTGCCGGCAGCGATGGCGTCGGCGAGGTAGCGCGCCGCCTCGTCGATGCCCTTGAGCTGCGACGGTGGCAGGAGGTCGGCCAGCTCGGTCGACAGTTCGTCGGGGCGGGCGACGCCGCGTGCGGCCAGGATGCGCGCAAGAACGGGGTGAATTCCGTGGCCAGCCAACGTGTTGGCGGCCTCTGTGGAGTGCGGACGGACAGCGATGCGGGTCATGCAGGATCAGGCAGCCATGGAAAGCGGGGACAGCGCGTCGCGCAGGGTACGGGGGCGGCTGAAACGGCGTAGCCAGCCGAACGGACCGTGGGCCAGTTCGCGGCGCGTGACACGGTAGTGTGCGTAGTGCGAATCGCCGGTGAGGACAAGCGACACCGCGTCGATGCGGCCATCCGCAAGTGCGTCGGCGGCGGGCGTGAACCAATCGCGGTCGAATCTGCGCAGGGTTTCGAGCCAGTCGTACCAGTCGGCTGAAAGATAGGGCCGGGCGGCGGCATCGAGCAGCGCCGCCGCGCTGGTGTCATCGGCAGGAAGGGCGCCAAGCGATTCGGCGCACAACTCGGTCGCATGGGCCGCGTGACACAGGCCGGCGAAGAATGCGTCGGAACCGATCATGCGCTCGGCAATCGGGCGGGCATCGACCAGCGCGCCCTGGCCGAACAGCCAGACCGAATTGACCGGCAACAGGCCGCGTGCTTCGCGTGCCTGATTGACGGGGTGGTCGTACCAGGTCATCTGGATCTCGTTCTGGAACTTGCGCCAGGCGCGCTCCTGTTCGCCCTTGTGCATCCAGATGTCGATGTTGTGCCCCGTGGCGCGCTGCGGGGCGGCCGCAACCAGATCGCCGAATGGCGCGTCGGCGACGTACCAGCGCGCGGCGTGCGGGGCGTCCAGCGTCAGGCGCATGTCGGCCAGCAGCGGCGCGATGGCGGCGCGCAGGGCGTCGGCGTCGGCGGCTTCCAGGCGGAGCTGGGCCGGGTCGAGCATCACCAGATGGTCCCGGGCGGCGTGGATGTGCACCGGCTGCAGGCATGCCCAGGTGCGGGTGTCGGCGGCCCCGCCGTCGGCCAGGCGCATGTACGGGGCGGAAGGAAGCGGCGAAATCGGGAGCCCCGCATGGGCTGCCAGCCAGCGCTCGTGGGGCAGCGTCGGCAGGTAGGCGTCGTCATGGCGCTCGCGTTCCGTCTCGCGTGCGTGCGCAAGCAACCTTTCGAGGCCTGGCAAGGTCAATTGACGGTAAGCGTCATCCGCCACCTCGGCAGCGGGCGCGCAAAACGGGACAATCAGGGTGAGTTCAGGAATCATGGCTCCAAGATTGTAAACTTCCGGCTGCCCGGCGAGTGCGCCGGACTCATCACACCCACGGGGACCCCCCTTGAAATTTCCATACGAATGGCAGATTGGCTGGCGGTACACGCGTGCAAGCAAACGCGCCAGCCGCAACAGCTTCATCTCTTTCATCTCGCTCATCTCGATGCTAGGCATCGCGCTGGGGGTGGCGGCGCTGATTATCGTCCTCTCGGTCATGAATGGCTTCCAGAAAGAAGTGCGTGACCGGATGCTGTCGGTGCTGTCGCATATCGAAGTCATGGCGCCGACCAGCCTGCCCGACTGGCAGCGCACCGCAAGCGAGGCCATGCAGAACAAGGAGGTGATCGGCGCCGCGCCGTATGTCGGTGCACAGGCCATGATCACCCGTGACGAGGCTGTGCGCGGTGTGCTGCTGCGCGGTGTGTCGCCGGCCGATGAGCCGAAGGTGTCCGACATCGCCAAGGATTTCAAGTCCGGCAGCATCAATGACCTGAAACCCGGCGAGTTCGGCATCGCCCTGGGCAGCCAGTTGGCCCGAGGCCTGGGCGTACAAGAGGGTGACAAAGTGACGCTGGTGGCCCCGCAGGGCACCATCACTCCGGCTGGCGTATTGCCGCGCTTGAAGCAGTTCACCGTGGTGGGCGTGTTCGAGTCGGGCCACTACGAGTTCGACAGCTCGCTGGCGCTGGTCAACATGGACGACGCCGAGCGCCTGTTCAGGCTGGATGGTCCGACGGGCGTGCGCCTGAAGCTGGTCGACATGGACCGCGCGCCGCAGGTGGCCGAGGCGCTATCGCGCACGCTGACCGGCGAGCTCTACATCCGGGACTGGTCGCGCCAGAACCGCAACTGGTTCGCCGCCGTCAAGACCGAGAAGAAGATGATGTTCATCATTCTGACGCTCATCATTGCGGTCGCGGCCTTCAACCTTGTCTCGACGCTGGTGATGACGGTCACGGACAAGCAGGCCGATATCGCCATCCTGCGCACGATGGGGGCGCAACCCGGGTCCATCATGAAGATCTTCATTGTGCAGGGCGTGGCGATCGGCTTTATCGGGACGTTGCTGGGCGTCGCCTTCGGCACGCTGGTCGCGTACAACATCGATGTGATCGTGCCCTTCATCGAGCGTCTCTTCCACGTGCAATTCCTGCCGCGTGACATCTACTTCATCAGCGAACTTCCCTCGGACCCGCGCGTGAACGACATTGCGACCATTGGCATCATTTCCTTCATCCTGGCGTCGGTAGCGACGCTGTATCCGAGCTGGCACGCCTCGCGCGTGAACCCGGCGGAGGCGCTGCGCTATGAGTGAGGCCGTCATGACTTCCATGGAAACGCCCGTGGCGGCGCCGACGGGTACGGTGCTGCAGGCGGAGGGGCTGTGCAAGTCGTTCACGCAGGGCGGGTTGAATGTGGACGTGCTCAAGGGCGTGGACATCCGCATCGGTGTCGGCGAGAAAGTGGCCATCGTGGGCGCATCGGGCTCGGGCAAAAGCACGCTGCTGCACGTGCTGGGCGGGCTGGACGTGCCGACCTCCGGCCGCGTCTCCCTGCTCGGCAAGCCGTTCACAGCCATGAAAGAGCGCGAGCGCAACACCCTGCGAAACCGGGCGCTGGGCTTCGTGTACCAGTTCCATCATCTGCTGCCGGAATTCACCGCGCTGGATAACGTGGCAATGCCGCTGCGCATCCGGGGCGTGGAAGAAGCGCAGGCGCGCCACACCGCCCAGGCGATGCTCGAGCGTGTTGGGCTGGGCCCGCGAACCGCGCATCGTCCTGGCGAGCTCTCCGGCGGCGAGCGTCAGCGCGTGGCCATTGCGCGTGCGCTGGTGGGTTCGCCCGCCTGCGTTCTCGCTGATGAGCCCACCGGCAACCTCGACGACCACACGGCTGGCGAGGTGTTCAACCTCATGCTGGAGCTGACGCGGACGCTCGGCACCAGCTTCGTCATCGTCACGCACGACATCGAACTGGCTGGCCGCTGCGATCGCATTCTGCGGCTGCGGGACGGTCATCTGCACCAGGAGCGATGATTGGCGGTGCGCAAAGTCCATCCAGTATCAGAACTGTCGGATTCCAGGATCCCGGCCATTCAGATACGTTGCCGCTTTGCCGAACGCTGAGCCTGCCATGTGGATCGACACCCATTGCCATCTCGATGCCCGCGAGTTTGACGCTGACCGCGATACCGTGGTCGAGCAGGCGCGGGCCGCGGGCGTCAGCCACATCGTGGTACCCGCCGTGGCGCGCTGGAACTTTGATACGGTGCGCGCCCTGGCGCACCTGCATGATGGCTGCAGCTACGCGCTCGGCATTCATCCACTGTGTGCCGCCGAGGCCAGCGATGAGGATCTGGCCGAGTTGCGCCGCCAAGTCGCCGCGTCCATGGATGACCCGCGTTTCGTGGCCGTGGGCGAGATCGGACTCGATTTCTTCATTCCGGATCCCAACGTCGAGCGACAGAACGCTGTGTATCAGGCGCAGTTGCGCATCGCGCGCGAGTTCGATCTGCCCGTGCTGATGCACGTGCGAAAGTCGCAGGACCAGGTGCGTAGCGCGGCGGCCAGGGCAGGTGTGCGGGGCATCGCGCATGCGTTCAATGGCAGCCCCGATCAGGCGCGCCGCTACGTGGATGCCGGTTTCAAGCTCGGGTTTGGCGGCGTGTTCACGTTCTCGCGCGCGAACCGTGTTCGCCGGCTGGCTGCCGAGCTGCCCATGGAGGCCATCGTATTGGAAACTGATGCGCCGGACCTCGCGCCCGCCTGGCTATCCGACGATCAGTTCGGCGCGCAGGTCGGTACGCGCAATGCGCCGGCGGAGGTCGCAGGTATCGCGGCTGCCCTGGCGCAACTGCGCGGCATCACCATCGACGCGCTGGCCGACCAGGTGCGCCGCAATAGCATCGAGGCTATTCCCCGCCTGGCTTCTCTGCTGCAAGCCTGACGCCCGCACAGTGCGTTCGGTTCTCATCGGCTTTGTGGCTGGCTGCATGGTGCTGCAGATGCAGGCAGCGCTTGCACCGTTGTGGCTGCCCGTTACCCTGCTCGCGTTTGGCTTAGGGCTCGCCTTCCTGGCGCGATGCCGGGCGCGCCTGTTTCCTGTCTTGCTTGCTGCGAGTGCCGTGGCTGCGGGTTTTGCCTGGAGCGACTGGCGCGCGGAGCAACGCCTGTCCGTCGCACTCGGCGCGGCGTGGGAAGGCAAGGACATCATCGCCACTGGCGTCGTGGTCGACTTGCCGCAAGTTGCCGAAAGCGCCACACGCTTTCTTTTCGAGATCGAATCGAGCACCGCCGGCGACGCAGTACCGCCGCTTGTGCGCCTGTCCTGGTATGGGGCGCGAAACGGCCGCGGTACCGACGAGGACGACACTGCACCCGACCGCCGTGCCGGCATTCCCGATCTGCAGCCCGGTCAGCGCTGGCAACTGACAGTCCGGCTCAACCGGCCGCACAGTCTGATCAACCCCGAGGGGTTCGACGGCGAATACGCGATGCTCGCGGACAACATTCGCGCGACCGGCTATGTGCGTACCGCTAAGCGGGTAAAGAATGCGCAGCTCGATGAGGCTGGTTCGGGGTTCTGGCTGGGTGTCGAACGCTGGCGCGCCGCGGTTCGCCGCCGCATCCTCGCTGCATTGCCGGATGCGCGCCATGCAAACGTCATCGTTGCGCTTGTTGTGGGAGACCAAAGCGGTATCGCCACTGAAGACTGGGAGCTGTTCCGGCGGACCGGAATCAGCCACCTCGTCAGCATCTCTGGCCTGCATATCACGATGATCGCAAGCCTCTTTGCGGCGCTCTGGATGGCGCTCTGGCGCCGCTCGTTTGGAATGGCGCGCTGGTTACGCACGCCGCTGCCGCTGCGCATGCCGACGCCGCGCGCGGGTGCCATCGCGGCCACGCTGGCAGCCTTTGCCTACTGCCTGCTCGCGGGGATGGGCGTGCCGGCGCAGCGGACGCTCCTGATGCTTTCGACCGTCGCGATCGCGCGGCTCACCGATCGCAACGTGCCGGCCAGTCTGTCGTTATGTTGGGCGGCGGCAATCGTTGCGGTGGTCGACCCTTGGGCGGTGATGTCGGCTGGCTTCTGGTTGTCATTCGGGGCGGTGGCGATCATCTTTCTTGCCGCGCAGTTGCCGCTCGACGGGGGACGCAGCCCAGACACCCCCGGTTGGCCGACGCGTCTAGCCCGTAGTCTGCAGGGTGCCACGCGCATGCAACTCGCCATCACGTTCGGGCTGCTGCCGCTGACCTTGCTGCTGTTCCAGCAGACATCGGTGGTGTCCGCGGCGGCCAACGGGCTGGCGATTCCGCTGGTGAGTTTCGTGACCACGCCGCTCGCCCTGGGCGGCGCAGCGTTGCCGGATCCTCTGGCGCAGCCGCTGCTGATGTGGTCGGAGACGAGCTTCGGTTGCCTCGTTTCCTGGCTGGAGTGGCTGGCCCGGCCAAGCTGGTCCGTATGGGCGGCGCCGATGGCCCCAGCCTGGGCGCTATTGCTTGCGATCGGCGGCGTGGTGTTGCTGCTGCTGCCGGGGGCCCATCGGGCCTGGGCGTGGCGCGCGCAGGGCGCGCTCCTGCTGATGCCGATGGTGCTCGCGCGCGTGCCGGCGCCGCTGCCCGGCGAATTCCGCGTCGTTGCCTTCGATATCGGCCAGGGCGCTGCCACGCTGGTCGAAACGGCCAACCACCGTCTGCTGTTCGATACGGGCCCCCGGTACGGCGACCATGCCGATGCCGCCGCCCGCGCCATCACCCCATACTTTCGTGCGCATGGCGTGGAAGCACTCGATGCGCTCATTGTCAGCCACGAAGACACCGACCACGCCGGTGGCACCGAAACCGTGATCGAAGCCGTGCCGGTGCGCACCATGTTGGCGTCCTTACCCGAAGGCCATGCGCTGTATGCAGTGGCCGGAGCGCACGGCATCAGGCTGACGAGATGCCAGGCCGGGCAAGCCTGGAGTTGGGATGGCGTGACTTTCATGGTGCTGCATCCGGTGCCGGCGCCTCACGATGGTGCGACCGTGACAAGCAACGCCCGCAGCTGCGTGCTGCGGGTCGACAATGGCCGGCACGCCGCGCTGCTGACGGGCGATATCGAGACCGCCCAGGAGACGGGGCTCGTCGCCGGGCCGCCGGAGCGGCTGATGGCAGACATCTTGCTTGTGCCGCATCACGGCAGCAAGACGAGCTCCAGCGGCGCGTTCCTGGACGCGGTGTCTCCGCAGGTAGCGATTTTCCAGGTCGGCTACCGCAACCGGTACGGGCATCCGCATCCGCAGGTGTGGCAGCGCTACGTGGCGCGCGACATCGAACGGCTGCGCACCGATGAGACCGGCGCCGTCGTCGTGCAGACGCGCGGCGATGCGCTCGATGTCCAGACGGCGCGGTCCATGCGGTCACGCTACTGGTCCTCCGCGCGGGACGTGGAAGCGCTGGCGACGGGCCCGGAAGCGATGGGCGCGCTGCCGTGAAACATGGTGGCACAACGGATTGGCCCCAATTGTGGGGCGCAAAACCGCTGTACTATAAAAATCGCGTGCCGTGCACACCGTACGGCACGTCATCAGGGGAGAACAGCATGGCAGTCCGGTTCTACGATGAAATGCTCAAATGGCATGACGGTGACCGCAGCCCCCATGCCGCTGAACCGGATCCGGCAGGGCTCGTCCAGCAGGGCGAGGTGCGCGCGCACTACGAGCGGTTCGCGGAATGGCTGAGTGGCCAGTCCGCCGCCACGCTGCAGAACAAGCGCGCTGAGGCCGACCTGATTTTCCGCCGCGTCGGCATCACCTTTGCCGTGTATGGCGACAAGGACGAATCGAACAGCGGCACCGAGCGCACGATTCCATTCGATATCATCCCGCGCATTTTCCCGGCCAGCGAATGGGCGACGCTCGAACGTGGTCTGCGTCAGCGGGTGGATGCGCTCAACCGCTTCCTGCGCGATATCTATCACGAGCAGGACATCCTGCGGGCAGGCGTCATCCCGCCCGAACAGATCTACAACAACGCCCAGTACCGGCCTGACATGCTGGGTGTGAGCGTGCCGCGCGACATCTACGCGCACGTGGCCGGCATCGACATCGTGCGGGCTGGCGAGGGTGAGTTCTACGTGCTGGAAGACAACCTGCGTGTGCCTTCCGGGGTGTCGTACATGCTGGAAAACCGCAAGATGATGATGCGGCTGTTTCCCGAGCTGTTTGCGCGCAATCGTGTGGCGCCGGTCGCGCATTACCCCGATCTGTTGCTCGACATGCTGCGCAGCGTGTCGCCGCAGAACATTGCCGATCCGACCGTCGTGGTGCTCACGCCGGGCATGTACAACTCGGCGTATTTCGAGCATGCGTTCCTCGCGCAGCAGATGGGGGTGGAGCTGGTGGAAGGGCACGACCTGTTCGTGCAGGACGACCACCTCTACATGCGCACCACGCAAGGTCCGCAACGGATCGACGTGATCTACCGCCGTGTCGACGACGACTTTCTTGATCCGCTGGTATTCCGTCCCGATTCCTCGCTGGGCGCGGCGGGGCTGCTGTCGGTCTATCGCGCGGGCAACGTCACCATCTGCAATGCCATCGGTACCGGCGTGGCCGATGACAAGTCGATCTACCCGTACGTGCCCGACATGATCCGCTTTTACCTGGGCGAGGAGCCGATCCTGAACAACGTGCCGACCTACATGTGCCGTCGCCCGGACGACCTGCAATACGTGCTCGATCACATGCATGAACTGGTGGTCAAGGAGACGCATGGCGCGGGCGGCTACGGCATGCTGGTGGGGCCGGCCGCCTCGCAGGCGGAGATCGCGGCCTTCCGGGAAGTCGTCAAGGCGATGCCCGAGCAGTACATCGCCCAGCCAACGCTCGCGCTGTCGACGTGCCCGACCTACGTCGACGCGGGCATCGCACCGCGACACATCGATCTTCGACCATTCGTGCTGTCGGGCAAGGACGTGCGCATGGTGCCCGGGGGGCTGACGCGCGTGGCGCTGCGGGCGGGCTCGCTGGTGGTCAATTCGTCGCAAGGCGGCGGAACAAAGGATACGTGGGTGCTGGAGCGCTGAAGCATCGCCATCGCCACCGACATCACCGAATACGTAAGGGGAAGCCATGCTCAGCCGCACCGCCGATCACCTTTTCTGGATGGCGCGCTACACCGAACGGGCCGAGAACACCGCCCGCATGCTCGACGTCAACTACCAGACCTCGCTGCTGCCGCAATCGGCGGAAGTGGCGGAGCAGGGCTGGTGGGCCATGCTCGATATCTCCGAACTGACGCAGGTGTTTGACGAGCGCTACGGGCTGCTTTCGCGCGATGACGTGATTGACTTCATGGTCCGCGATCTGACGAACCCGTCATCGATCATGAGCTGCCTGCGGGGTGCGCGGGAGAACGCCCGCGCCGTGCGAGGCTCGATCACGACCGAGGTGTGGGAAACGATCAACACCACCTGGCTGGACGTGCAGCGCCTGATTGCGGAGGGCATGCTGCGCGACGATCCGTCCCAATTTTTCGAATGGGTGAAATTCCGCTCGCACCTCTCGCGCGGCGTGCAGCTCGGGACCATGCTCAAGGATGACGCCTTTTACTTCATGCGCCTGGGTACCTTCCTGGAGCGCGCCGACAACACCGCGCGGATCCTTGACGTGAAGTTCCAGTCGACGCCCACGCGTGACGAGAGTGCTGCCGAGCACGCGGATTTCTATCACTGGGCGGCGATCCTGCGGTCGGTTTCGGGTTTCGAGGTCTATCGCAAGATCTACCGGAACGTGATCACCCCCATGCGCGTAGCAGAGCTGCTGATCTTGCGCAGCGACATGCCGCGATCACTGCTGGCCAGCATGGACGAGGTGGTCGCGATTCTCTCGACCGTGCGTAACAGCCAGTCCGCTGAGACGGAGCGGCGCGCTGGTAAATTGCATGCCGATTTGCGTTACGCCCGCATCGAAGACATCCTCGCGGTTGGCCTGCATGCGTGGCTGACCAACTTCCTCGAGCGCATCAACGATTTGGGTAACGGCATCAGTCAGGACTTCCTGGTCCCCCTCGATGCGGCGTGACGCGCGGGGCCTTTTGTGTTCATCAGGGTGCGGCCTCGGGGCCGGGCCCCTGCGATCGTGAAATACCAAATTCGACACACGACGGTCTACCGTTACGCTGAGCCGCTGCGCCACAGCGTGCATGAACTGCGATTGACACCTCGCAGCGGCCCCTTGCAGCAGGTGGATAGCTGGCAGATTCACGCCCCAGGCAACCTGACCCGCGCCACTGATGGCTTTGGCAACGTCGTGCATCACTTCACGCTCGGCAACCGCACCGCCGATGTCACCATCGATGCGCGAGGGATTGTCGAGGCGTTTCCTGCCGGCACACCCGGCAGCCATCGCTTTGTCGATGCACCGGGTGAGGGGCGCTATCGCGTCTCGCCACTGTACTTTCTCAGCTCGACACCGCTGACCGCCGCGCCGCCCGAAATGGTGGCGTTTGCGCGCGAGCACGGCTTGGTCCGGGGTGATGCCGGGTCGGCGCTCAACCTCGCCCGTGCCATCGCGCAGCGGGTGCGCTACAAGCCCAATGCCACCGACGTGGGGACGACCGCCGCCGAAGCGTTCAACCTGGGCGCTGGCGTGTGCCAGGACCAGGCACAGGTGATGGTGGCGTGCTGCCGGGTGTTGGGTGTTCCCGCGCGCTATGTCAGCGGCTACTTTCATGCGGTTGGCGAGGAGGATCTTGCCAGTCACGCCTGGGCGGATGTCTGTCTCGATGCCGAGACGCACACGTGGTGCAGCATCGACGTGACACATCAATGCTTTACCGACGCACGTCATATCCGCCTGGCGGTTGGGCGTGACTACCAGTCGGCGGCACCGATTCGCGGCATTCGCCAGGGGGGTGGGGCGGAGACGCTGGACGTCAGCATCTCAATTGAGCCGCTGCCCGCTGACGCCGCCTGAGTGAATCGAGGACCACTTCCAAGCGTGTCCGAGGCGTGACGGTCGACACGCTAGAATGCGTGTAACCACAGACTCCGATTGTTGCTTCGCCCATGACTTATTGCGTCGCCATGCGCCTGGACGCTGGCCTGGTCTTCTTGTCGGACTCCCGCACCAATGCGGGCGTCGATGCCATTTCCACCTTCCGCAAGATGACCGTTTTCGAGCGTGAGGACGATCGCGTCATGGTGCTGTTGACCGCCGGCAACCTCGCCATCAGCCAAGCGGTGCGACAGGTGCTGGCCGAGGCGCGCGATAAGCCCCGCTCGCTGTGGACGGCGCGCGATATGTTCGAGGCTGCCACCATCGTCGGCGAGGCGGTGCGCGAAGTGTATGACCGCGATGCCGCCGCACTGGCCAAAGCCAAGATCGATTTCAACGTGAGCATCATCTTCGGGGGGCAGATCGGTGCGGAGCGGCCACGATTGTTCAACGTCTATGCCGCGGGCAATTTCATCGAGGCGACGCCCGAGAACTGCTATTTCCAGATCGGCGAGGCCAAGTACGGCAAGCCCATCATCGATCGGGTGGTCGCGCCGACGTTGCCCCTGGATGAGGCTGCCAAATGCGCGTTGATCTCAATGGATTCGACGCTGAAGTCGAATATTTCTGTGGGCCTGCCGCTGGATCTGCTGGTGTACGAAGCGGATGCTCTGCGGGTGACGCGCTTTGTCGCCATCGATGAAGAGAACCCCTATTTCGCGATGATCCGCAGCACCTGGGGCAAGCGCCTGCGCCAGGTGTTTTCCGAGATCGAAGATCCGGCTTGGTCAACCCTGACCCAGCCGGTGCATCCGCTGGGGCGAGAGGGGCACGCGTCGGCCCAGGTGGAGCCCGTGCGCGTCGCGCCGCCGGCTGCCGATGCGCCAGCGGTGCCGCAACGGGCTCCTGGCCCGGCTGTCGAGCAGCCGGCCACGGCACAGCAGGCGGCTGGCGGATCGCAGGCATCGTACTGACATCACAGAAGGGGTCGACCGATGCGCGACGTGATGCTCTTTTCCCATGCCAACGGCTTTCCGGTGGGTACATATCGAAAGATGCTGGGCGTGCTGAGTGACGAATTCGACATCCGGGCGGTCGAGCGGTTTGGCCATGACCCACGGTTTCCGGTCACCCGATCGTGGCCGGGGCTCGTGAAGGAATTGTTGGCGGAGATCGATGCGCAGGCCGAGCCGGTCTGGCTGGTCGGTCACTCGTTGGGAGGGTTCCTGAGCCTGATGGCCGCATTGCGGCGGCCGGAGCGCGTGCGGGGCGTCCTGATGCTCGACTCCCCCGTCATTGCCGGCTGGCGTGCCAGGTTGTTGCGCGTGGCGCAATGGCTCGATATCGACGATCGCCAGTCGCCCGCTGCCGCCACCAAGAATCGGCGCAACCTGTGGCCGGACCTGGATTCCGTCTGGAGCCACTTCAAGGCAAAGCGGAAGTTCGACCGTTGGGATGAGGATGTGCTGCGCGATTACGTCGAGCATGGCACCGAGCCCACCGGCCGTGATGGGGAGCGCACGCTCCGCTTCTCGCGCGAGGTGGAATACCAGATCTACCGCACCTTGCCGACCAACATGGGGCGCTATATTGCCGGCGGCACGGCGTTTCCGGTCAGTTTCGTGGCGGGGACGCGCTCGCGGGAGATTCGCCAGGTCGGTCTCGGCGCGACCCGGCGCTTGGTCGGCCGCCGCCTGCGCTGGATCGAAGGTAGCCATTTATACCCGATGGAGAAACCCCTGGAGACGGCCTCGCTGATCAGGCAGATGATCCATGAGATGCGCGCCGACACGGCCGCCATGCGGCGCGCTGCCTGAATGGGGAAAATCCGCCCATCTGTCACGGATTGGTGAGGACACCTTTGGTATAATCCGGCTTTCCCCGGCAAGCCAGGTTTATGACCAAGTTCGTATTCGTCACCGGTGGCGTTGTGTCCTCACTCGGCAAGGGCATCGCCGCCGCCTCGCTCGCGGCCATTCTTGAGTCGCGCGGCCTCAAAGTCACCCTCCTCAAACTCGATCCTTACATCAACGTCGACCCGGGCACGATGAGCCCGTTCCAGCACGGCGAAGTGTTCGTGACGGAAGACGGCGCTGAAACCGACCTCGATCTTGGTCACTACGAGCGGTTCGTCTCGGCCAAGATGCGTAAGTCGAACAATTTCACCACCGGCCAGATCTACGAATCCGTGATCCGCAAGGAGCGTCGCGGCGAGTATCTCGGCAAGACGGTGCAGGTCATCCCGCACATCACCAACGAGATCCAGGCCTTCATCGAGCGTGGCGCCAAGGCCTCGCACGACGGCAAGGCCGACGTGGCGATCGTTGAAATCGGCGGGACGGTGGGCGATATCGAATCGCTGCCGTTCCTCGAGGCTGCGCGCCAGATGAGCCTGCGCCTGGGTCGCAACCAGGCTGCGTTCGTGCACCTGACGCTGGTGCCGTTCATCGCCAGCGCCGGCGAGCTCAAGACCAAGCCGACCCAGCACTCGGTGCAGAAGCTGCGCGAAATCGGCGTTCAGCCCACCGCGCTCCTGTGCCGCGCCGATCGCCCGATTCCCGAGGATGAGCGCGCGAAGATTTCCCTCTTCGCCAACATGCCGCAGGACGCCGTGATCTCGGTGTGGGACGTCGACACCATCTACAAGATCCCGCAGATGCTCAACGAGCAGGGGCTGGATCGCATCATCTGCGAAGAGCTGCGCATCGAGGCGCCGCCAGCGGACCTGTCGGTGTGGGCGCACATGGTGCACACGCTGGAAAATCCGCAGCACGAGATCACCATCGGCATGGTCGGCAAGTACGTCGACCTCACCGAGTCGTACAAGTCGCTCATCGAGGCGCTGCGCCACGCCGGCCTGCATACCTCGACGCGCGTCAACATTGAATACATCGATTCCGAAGAGCTGGAGTCCGGCCATACCGAGGTACTGGAAGCGCTGGATGCGATTCTGGTGCCCGGCGGTTTTGGCAAGCGCGGGACCGAAGGCAAGATCCGTGCAATCCAGTACGCCCGCGAGAATGGTGTGCCTTACCTGGGTATCTGCCTGGGGATGCAGTTGGCTGTGATTGAATTCGCCCGCCACCTTGCCGGCATGAATGACGCCAACAGCACGGAATTCAACGACGAGACGGAACATCCGGTGGTGGCGCTCATAACCGAATGGCTGGATCGCGATGGCCGCGTCGAGAAGCGCTCCGTGGATTCCGACCTGGGCGGCACCATGCGCCTGGGCTCGCAGCGCGTGCCCGTTCAGCCTGGCACCAAGGCCGCGACAATTTATGGCGCGGAAGTCAACGAGCGCCATCGCCACCGCTACGAGGTGAACAACCACTACGTGCCGCAGCTGGAAAAGGCCGGGATGATCATCTCGGCGCGCACGCCGTCCGAGAACCTGCCGGAGATGATGGAGTTGCCGGCATCGATGCACCCGTGGTTCGTCGGCGTGCAGTTCCACCCGGAATTCACCTCGACGCCGCGTGACGGCCACCCGTTGTTCAAGGCCTACGTGGAAGCCGCGCTGGCGCATCACAACCAGACCGCGCAGCGCGCTGTCGCCTAAGCGCTGGCATACGGGAACATCATGAAACTCTGCGATTTCGAAGTCGGCCTCGACAAACCGTTCTTCCTGATTGCCGGCACCTGCGTGATCGAATCCGAGCAGATGGCGATCGATACTGCCGGCACGCTCAAGGAGATCACGGGCGCACTGGGCATTCCGTTCATCTACAAGTCGTCGTTCGACAAGGCGAACCGCTCGTCGGACAGCTCGTTCCGCGGTCTGGGCATGGAAGAGGGCCTGCGCATCCTGGCGGAAGTCCGTCGCCAGGTGGGCGTGCCGGTGTTGACCGACGTGCATGAAATCGACGAGATCAAGCCGGTCGCAAGCGTCGTCGACGTGCTGCAGACGCCGGCCTTCCTGTGCCGCCAGACTGATTTCATCCGGGCCTGCGCGCAGAGCGGCAAACCGGTGAACATCAAGAAAGGACAGTTCCTCGCGCCGCACGATATGAAGAACGTCATCGACAAGGCGCGCCACGCTGCACGCGAGGCCGGCCTGCCCGAAGACAACTTCATGGCCTGCGAGCGCGGTGCTTCGTTCGGTTACAACAACCTCGTCTCGGACATGCGCTCGCTGGCGATCATGCGCGAGACGGGTGCGCCCGTGGTGTTCGATGCAACGCACTCGGTGCAACTGCCCGGCGGCCAGGGCACCAGCTCGGGCGGCCAGCGCGAGTTCGTGCCGGTGCTGGCGCGTGCGGCCATCGCTGTGGGCGTAGCGGGCCTTTTCATGGAAACGCACCCCGACCCGGCATGCGCAAAATCAGACGGCCCGAATGCCGTGCCCCTGCGCCGCATGAAAGACTTGCTGTCGGTACTGAAAGAACTGGATGTGCTCACCAAGCGCAGCGGATTCCTGGAAAATCAGTTCGATTGATCGCTTGACCTTACCGGACCGGCGGCGCTGATTGCCGCCGTTGTCGTTGGTTGTCGCTTTCGGAGAGAGACACATGGCCGCTGGCTACATCCTCGCGTACGTGGACGTGACGGACCCCGTGCAATACGAGCAATACAAGGTGCTGTCGACCAAGGCCATGCAAGTTCATGGCGCCGAGCCGCTGGTGCGCGGCGGCAAGACCGAGTCGCTTGAAGGCGAGTGGAACCCCACCCGCATCGTCGTGCTCAAGTTCCCGAGCTATGACGCCGCCAAGGCCTTCCATGACAGCGAGGAGTATCGCGCCGCCCGCGAAGCGCGCTCCAAGGCCGCCAAGATGAACATGATTGTGGTTGAAGGCGTTTAAGCCCATCGACCGCTTGCGTTAGCTTTAAGACACCAAGAGGGATTTACATGAGTGCCATCGTAGATATCATCGGTCGCGAAGTGCTGGACTCGCGCGGCAACCCCACCGTCGAATGCGACGTGCTGCTGGAATCGGGCGTGATGGGCCGTGCAGCGGTGCCGTCGGGCGCATCCACCGGCTCGCGTGAAGCCATCGAACTGCGTGACGGCGACAAGTCGCGCTACCTGGGCAAGGGCGTGCTGAAGGCCGTCGAGCACATCAACACCGAAATCTCCGAGGCCATCATGGGCCTGGACGCGTCGGAACAGGCGTTCCTGGACCGCACCCTGATCGATCTGGACGGTACCGAGAACAAGAGCCGCCTGGGCGCCAACGCCATGCTGGCGGTGTCGATGGCCGTTGCCAAGGCCGCTGCCGAAGAAGCCGGCCTGCCGCTGTATCGCTATTTCGGCGGTTCGGGCGCGATGCAGATGCCGGTGCCGATGATGAACATCGTCAACGGCGGCGCACACGCCAACAACAGCCTGGACATCCAGGAATTCATGGTGATGCCGGTCGGCCAGTCGAGCTTCCGTGAGGCCCTGCGCTGCGGCGCGGAGATCTTCCACGCGCTGAAGAAGATCCTGGCTGACAAGGGCATGAGCACGGCCGTGGGCGACGAAGGCGGCTTCGCACCGAACTTCGCCAGCAACGAAGAATGCCTGAACACCATCCTGTCGGCCATCGAGCAGGCTGGCTACAAGGCGGGTGAAGACGTGCTGCTGGCGCTCGATTGCGCCGCGTCCGAGTTCTACAAGGACGGCAAGTACCACCTCGAAGGCGAAGGCCTCCAGCTGTCGTCGGAAGACTTCGCCAACTACCTGGCAAATCTGGCTGACAAGTTCCCGATCGTGTCGATCGAAGACGGCATGCACGAGAGCGACTGGGCCGGTTGGAAGGCCCTGACCGAGAAGCTCGGCAAGAAGGTGCAGCTGGTGGGCGACGATCTGTTCGTCACCAACACCAAGATCCTGAAGGAAGGCATCGAGAAGGGCATCGCCAACTCGATCCTCATCAAGATCAACCAGATCGGTACGCTGACCGAGACGTTCGCTGCCATCGAGATGGCCAAGCGCGCCGGCTACACCGCCGTGATCTCGCACCGCTCGGGCGAGACCGAAGACAGCACGATCGCCGACATCGCCGTGGGCACGAACGCCGGCCAGATCAAGACCGGCTCGCTGTCGCGCTCGGATCGCATGGCCAAGTACAACCAGCTGCTGCGCATCGAAGAAGACCTCGGTGATATCGCCAGCTACCCGGGCAAGTCGGCGTTCTATAACCTGCGATAATCCCGCGCAGTTTCGCTTCGCCTGACCGTGCGACCGCCGATGTGGCGGTCGCGTGGTATCTGGGCTCTGCATCCCGTCAACGCCAGTCCTTATGCGCCTGATTACGCTGTTCCTGCTCCTGCTGCTGCTCGCCATCCAGTACCCGCTCTGGCTGGGCAAGGGCGGCTGGCTGCGCGTGTGGGACATGCAGAAGCAGGTGACCGCCCAAAATCAACGCAACACCGACCTCAAGCAACGGAATACCAAGCTTGAAGGCGAAGTGAAGGACTTGAAGGAGGGCACCGGGGCCATCGAAGAGCGTGCGCGCTACGAGCTGGGCATGGTCAAGGATGACGAGGGCTTTGTGCAGTTTGTCGCGCCCGCGCCCAAGACCAGCGAGACGCCCCCAATGCCAGTGCCTCCGGCAGGACAGCAAACCCGGCACTGAGCGTGCCCGCACCTGATGCGAACACGCGCGCCTGATGGGACGCGCTCGTCTTCAAGACACTTTTCCGGACTTACCAGTAGTACGGGTAGCCCCAGACGGGCGCCCCATAGCTGAAGCCCCATCCGCCATGGTGACGCCAGCCGCTGCCGTAGTACATGGAGTAACTGCCGTAGTAGGGGTATGGCGCGTAATACGGTGTCGCCATGACCGCGCGCGCCTCGGCATCACGCCGGACGGCCTGATCGGATTCACGCAGCGCCTTGGCATTCAACTCGTCCAGCTTCTTGCGCTCCTCCGCCGACAGCGGCGCGGGCGCTGCCGACTGCAAGTCGCCTGACAGGCGCGCGGTATAAGGCGTGCCGCCCGGTCCACGCGGGACGGACACGCATGCCGACACGAGCACCGCAGCAACGACAGGCAGCGCAAGCGTCCCAGCGCGGGAAAGATCGAACGAGCGGCTGATGGGTTCAGACATGATGCACTCCGCGGCAAGCGACAGATGAGGAAGCTGGCGGGTTAGAGTGCGGTCAGTGTTGATAAGTGCCGCGCGCCACGCTTCTTTCACACGCTGTCGCCCGTTTCAATGACGCTGTTCGGACGCCCCCTGAATGCCCTGGGCGACGGTGTCCTGCGCAAAGAGCTGAGCGCAATCCACGGCATCGAAGCTGTAGTGCTGGCCGCAGAATTCGCAGTCGATTTCCACCTTGCCGCGCTCTTCCAGGATGCTGTCGACTTCTGGCTGGCCGAGCGTGCGCAGCATGGCGCCGACCCGCAGGCGCGAGCACGAGCAGCGGAAGTGTGGGTTCAGCGGCTCGAACATGCGGATGCCGGCGGCTTCCATTTCCTCCCAGTACAGCCGTTTGATGAGCGTATCGATCGGCTGCTCGAGCAGTTCTTGGCGCTGCAGCGTCGTGCCGAGCTGGCACACGCGCTCCCACGTGTCGAGATCCTGTTCCGCTGCGTTTTCGTGCAGCGGGTGGCCGGTCTCGCCAACCTGCGCGGGTGCGCGGCCGGCGTGGCCTTCCATGGCGCCGCCGTAAGAGGGCAGTCGCTGCAGCAGCATGCCCGAGGCAACCTTGCCGTCCGCCGCGAGCCAGAGGCGCGTGGCGAGCTGCTCCGAGGCTTGCATGTAGTGCTCGAGCACCTCGGTCATGCTCGCGAGCGGCCCGTTCTCATCCGACAACGGCACGATGCCCTGATACGGCTGCTGCCCCGGCAGCTTGTCGTGCGGGTCCAGCGTGATTGCAAAGCGCCCGTGACCGTGGACGTTCACCATCGAGGCCAGCGTGGCGTCGTCGGCAATCTCGGCGCCGTCGATCAACTTGGCGGTGGCGCGCATCGACAGGTCGGAGTTGCACTCCACCACGAGCATGCGTACCGGGCCGTCACCGTGCAGTTGCATCACCAGCGCGCCGTTGAATTTGAGGTTGGCCGAGAGCAGTGCGGCGGCGGCCATCATCTCGCCCAGCAGTGTGCTCACCGGGGCAGGGTAGCGGCGGCGGCGCAGGACCTCTTGCCACGTCCCTTCCAGGCGCACCAGTTCACCGCGCACGGGCGCGGCGTCGAATATGAATTTCTTCAGCTCGTCAGTCATCCATCGATCCGTTTCAGTTGCTGCTTGTACATCGCCTGGCGCACCGCATACGTTTCGGTGTTCAGGTGCATCTTGGCGATGTCGTCTTCCGTCAGTTTGCGCACGGCCTTGGCGGGCGCGCCCAGAATGAGCGTACTGTCTTCGAAGACCTTGCCTTCCGTCACGATCGCACCCGCACCTACCAGGCAGTTCTTGCCGATCACCGCGCGATTGAGCACCACTGCTTGAATGCCGATCAGCGAGCCTTCGCCGATGGTGCAGCCGTGCAGCATGGCCTGATGGCCGATCGTGACGCGGTCGCCTATGTTCAGCGGGCAACCCGGGTCGGTGTGCAGCACAGAACCTTCCTGCACGTTACTGGCCTCGCCGACCGTGATCGGCTCGTTATCGCCGCGGATGACCGCACCCGGCCAGACGCTGGCGCGCGCCTTGAGTTCCACGCGACCGATGACGGTCGCTTCAGGCGCCACGTAGGCGTTTTCATCGATGGTCGGGGCAGCGTCACCGAGTTGATAGAGGGCCATGCGATCGGTCTCCAGAATCTGCGTAATTGGGGGAAGTGGGCGCGTCTTCAAGCCCGCCGGGGTCGGCAGGCCGATGCGTCGAATTAAAATAGCGGAAAGCCCGAATTGTACGCTGATGACTGTAGCCGAATCCCCCTCCAACACGCTGCGCCGGGCTGCTCTGGCAGCCCTGTGCCTCACCGATCCCGCCAGCAAGGTGGACGCCACGCTGCGGCTGGGCAAATGGGCGACCTGCGCGGCTGAACCCGACTGGGGAGCTGGCGAGGTGATCGCCGCGCCGGCCAGTGGCATCCCCGGCCGACCGGTCGCCCCGCGGCTCGTGGCGCCCGCGGATGTGCCTCGCCGACGCGCGATCGATACGCCGCACGGTCGTGCTGTGCTGCTCCATGCACTTGCGCATATCGAGTTCAATGCCATCAACCTGGCGCTGGACGCCGTATGGCGTTTTGCCGGCATGCCGATCGCCTTTTACCAGGACTGGACGCGGGTGGCTGCCGAAGAGGCGACGCATTTCTCGCTGCTGTCCGCCCACCTGGCCACGCTCGATTGCCACTATGGCGATTACCCGGCCCACGATGGACTCTGGCAGATGACGGAGAAGACCGCCTGCGACCCGCTCGCCCGCATGGCGTTGGTGCCGCGGACGCTGGAGGCGCGCGGTCTGGACGCGTCGCCGCCGATCCGTGCAAAGCTCGCACAGGCAGGCGACGGCGCTGCTGCCGACATCCTCGATGTCATCCTGCGCGATGAGATCGGCCACGTGGCAGTCGGCAACCGCTGGTACCGCTGGCTGTGCGAGCGAGCGGGCGTCGACCCGCTGCCGACCTACCGTGCGCTCGCCGAGCAATACGGCGCGCCGCGGCTGCGGGGGCCCTTCAATCTCGATGCTCGCCGGCGAGCGGGGTTCGACGAGGACGAGATCGCCGCGCTCGAAGCGTCGTTCTAAGCCGCACGCGGCAGGGTGTCCACCGCTATAATCACCAGAAAAAGAACGATCGTTCGATTATCCGGTGACGCAAACCATGGACCCTACGCCGCTGCTGGCCACGCGCCAAGCTTCCCGCTCCACTTACCTGGATGTGCGCGGCCTGCGCTATCACGTCCGCGAATGGGGCGAACCCGGCGCGCCCATCCTGTTCCTGTTCCATGGCTGGATGGACGTGTCGGCATCGTTCCAGTTTCTGGTCGATGCGTTGCGCCAGCAGTGGCACATCGTGGCCCCCGATTGGCGCGGCTACGGGCTGACCGCCCGGCCCACCGATGCTGCGGGTGTGGATTGTTACTGGTTCGCGGACTACCTGGCCGACCTCGAAGCCATCGTCGACCACTACCAGCCCGAAGGGCAATTGATGCTGGTCGGCCACAGCATGGGCGCCAACGTGGTTTGCCTGTATGCGGGCATCCGACCGGAGCGCGTGCACCGTGTCGTCGACCTCGAGGGTTTTGGCATGAGCGCGTCCAGGGCGTCGCAGGCGCCGCGCCGGTATGCGCGCTGGCTCGATGAACTGAAAGACAAGCCACGCCTGAATACCTATGCCACCCTCGAAGACGTTGCCGCGAGGTTGCAGAAGACGAACCCGCGCCTGCCGGTCGACAAGGCCACGTTTCTCGCGCAGCACTGGTCGCGCCAGAACGCCGACGGCCGTTGGGAGATCCTGGGCGACCCGGCGCACAAGATCATCAATCCGCAGCTCTACCGGCTCGATGAGGTGATGGAAGTCTGGCGCCGCGTCACCGCGCCGGTGCTGCATGTCGAGGCGGTCGACTCGACCACGCTGAAGGCGATTGCGGGCGACGTGCCGCTGGCGGAATTCAAGGCGCGCTTTGCGGCGTTCCCGGATTTCCGCGAAGTGCTCATCGCCGATGCGGGGCACATGCTGCATCACGATCAGCCCGAGCAGGTGGCTGCGCTGATCGAGGATTTCTGCCGGCCGAGCTGAGCCGCATCGTCACCCCGCCAGCACGTGCAGTTTCGTTTGCAGCCCTGTGTCGTTGCTGGAGTGCGTGTGCACGAGCGTCTTGTCGGGGTACGCATAGCGGTAGGCGCGGCGCAGTGCCATCGCCACCTCATGGAAACCCGAGAGAATCAGTTTCTGCTTGTTCGGATACAGCGCGATGTCGCCTGCTGCAAAAACGCCTGGGCGAGACGTCTCATACGCCGTGGTTTCCACCACGATGCGCCCCGCGCGCATCTCCAAGCCCCAGTTGGCGATGGGGCCGGGCTCTGAGACGAGTCCGTAGAGCGCAATCAGCTCATCGCACGGCACGACTACCTCGCCCTCGCATCCACGCACGGCCACGCCGGTGAGTGCGCCCTCGGGCGTGCTGTCCAGACGCGCAAGCATGCCGAGCACAAAGTCCATTTGTCCGGCGCTGACGGCGGCGCGCATCTCGGCGACGGTCGCATCCGCGGCGCGAAAGCCCTCGCGCCGGTGCACGAGCGACACCCGTGCGGCTACCTTGCGCAGCGCCAATGCCCAGTCGAGCGCGGAATCACCACCGCCTGCAATCATGACGCGCTTGCCCGCAAAGCGCGCTGTGTCGCGCACGGCGTAATGCAGGTGATGGCCTTCGAGCGCGGCTGCCTCGGGCAGCGCCACGCGTTGGGGTGCAAATGCGCCATTGCCCGCGGTGATGAGCACGGCGGCGCAATTGAACATGTCGCCGCCGCTGGTGGTGACGCGGAAGCGCTGGCCATGCTCGCCATCGAGGGTCTCGATGGTTTCGGCGCGACGGCCGCAGAGGATCGGGTAGTTGAACGGCTCGCACTGGGCCATCAGCCGATCGACCAGTTCCTGCGCAGTGCAAGAGACCAGAGCGGGAATGTCGTAGATGGGCTTTTCCGGGTAGAGCTCGGTGCACTGGCCGCCGGGGCGATCCAGCGCATCGACCAGCACGCACGACAGGCCAAGCACACCCGCCTGGAACGCCGCGAACAGGCCGACAGGCCCGGCGCCCACGACAAGTACATCGATGCGTTGTTCTTCGGGCTGGGTGGAACCGGGGAGGGGAGGTACGGCGGTGGTCATGATGGGGCCGTGATGGCGGAACGATGCGGTCACTATAGCGCGCCACGGACGGCGGGCCGCGAACACCGCCACGGGCAGTCGGGTCTTCCGGAAGCCCCGCTGCCGCAGGCGAAGCCCCGTTGCCCCGATTCTGCGTCGCAGCAGTAGAATGTTTGAATGCTTACGCTTTCAGCTGCCTCGATCTGTAACGCCGATCTGCACTGCCATTCGACAGTGTCGGACGGGCTGCTCGCACCCCAAGATGTGGCCGCACGTGCGGCTGCGCACGGCGTGACCCTCTGGTCTCTGACCGATCATGATGAAGTGGGCGGTCAGGCCGCGGCGCGAGTTGCCGCCGAATCGCTTGGCATGGCCTACCTGCCCGGCGTGGAGATTTCCGTCACATGGGCAGGGCGGACGCTGCATATCGTCGGACTGGGCATCGATCCGGATCACCCTGATCTCGTGCACGGCCTGGAACGCACCCGCTCGGGCCGCTGCGCTCGCGCCGAAGACATGAGCGCGGCGCTTGCCAAGCTTGGCATCGAGCGCGCGTACGAAGGCGCACTTCATTTTGCCGGCAATCCCGACATGATCTCGCGCACGCACTTCGCGCGTTTTCTGGTCGAGCGGGGCTATTGTCGCGACATCTCAGAGGTCTTCGAGCGCTATCTCGGCGATGGCAAACCGGGCTACGTGCCGCATCGCTGGGCGCGCCTGACGGATGCCATCGGCTGGATCAAGGGCGCAGGTGGTGTCGCCGTGATGGCGCATCCGGGCCGATATTCGCTCTCGCTGGTGGAGCATGGCGCGCTGTTCGACGAGTTCAAGGAGCTGGGCGGCGAAGCGGTCGAAGTCATTACGGGGAGCCACACGCCCGATCAATATGCCTTGTATGCCGACGTGGCGCGTCGCTACGGCCTGCTGGCCTCGCGCGGGTCGGATTTCCACGGCCCAGGCGAGGGGCGCATCGAACTGGGCGCCCTGCCGCCGTTGCCCGACAACCTGACACCGGTGTGGAGCCGGTGGCTGTCCTGAGCGCAGGCTGCCCATGTCCCAGTTCTTCCAGATTCATCCGGTCACGCCTCAGGGACGACTGATCCGTCAGGCGGCGGAGATCATTCGTGCGGGCGGCCTGGTGGCCCTGCCGACCGACTCCTGCTATGCATTGGCCTGCCACCTGGACGACAAGGCCGCTGTTGAACGCCTGCGCCGCGTACGCGGCATCGACGAGAAACATCACTTGACGCTGATGTGCCGCGATCTCTCCGAGCTGGCCACGTTTGCACGCGTCGACAATAAGCAATATCGCGTCGTCAAGGCCGCCACGCCGGGTCCGTTCGTATTTCTGCTGGAGGCGACCAAGGAAGTCCCGCGCCGCCTGTCGCACCCGTCGCGAAAGACGATCGGATTGCGTGTGCCGGAACACCCGATTCCCCTGGCATTGATGGCTGAACTGGGCGAGCCGCTTCTGTCTGCGACGCTGCAGCTACCGGGCGACGACGAACCGCTCAACGAAGCGGAAACCATTCGCGCGCGGCTCGAGAAGCAGCTCGAACTTGTCATTGATGGCGGGCCGGCCCCGGCGGCGCCCACCACGGTCATCGACCTGACCAGCGGCGAGCCTGAACTCGTGCGCAAGGGGCGCGGCGATCCGGCGCGCGTCGGCCTGTAGACGGTTGGGCGGTGAGCGTGCCGCCGCGCGCTTGCTACAATAGCCCGCTTATGGACCCCACACTGATCCAGAATATCGCGGTCTACGCGATTCCCGTTCTGTTTGCCATTACGCTGCATGAGGCTGCGCATGGCTATGTTGCCAAGCACTTTGGCGACGACACGGCCTATGTCATGGGCCGCATCAGCCTGAATCCGCTGCGGCACATCGACCCGATCGGTACGATTGCGATGCCGCTGTTGCTGTACTTCGCGACCCATGGTGCCTTCGTTTTCGGCTATGCGAAGCCGGTGCCGGTGCGCTTCGACCGCCTGCGGGATCCGCGCTGGCATGGCATGTGGGTGGCGCTGGCCGGGCCGGCCATGAATTTCGCGCAGGCCATCCTCTGGGGCGTACTGGCGGTGGTGCTGACCGTCGGCGGGGTCAATGAACCGTTCCTGATCGGTATGGCGCGCGCGGGTATCCTCGTGAACATGGTGATGGCGGCATTCAACATGTTTCCGCTGCCGCCGCTCGATGGCGGACGCGTGCTGGCCGCGCTTCTGCCGCCGCGGGCTGCGCTCGCGCTATCGCGTATCGAGCCGTTCGGCTTTTTCATCGTGATGGCGCTGATCATTTCGAATGTCATCACCAATATCTGGATGCGCCCCATCATGGCGTTGCTGTTCCAACTGCTGCAATGGATCCTGAGTCCACTGCAGATGCTGTTTTCCTGAGTATCCACTTCCCATTCCCACATGTTTCCTGACCGCGTACTTTCCGGCATGCGTCCGACCGGTGCTCTGCACCTGGGGCATTACCACGGCGTTCTGAAAAACTGGGTCCGGCTGCAGGCCGAGTACCCGTGCTTCTTCTTTGTCGCCGATTGGCATGCCCTGACCACGCACTACGAATCGCCAGAGGTGATTGCGGAATCCGTGTGGGAAATGCTGATCGACTGGCTCGCAGCCGGCGTCGATCCGTCGCAGTCGACGCTGTTCATCCAGAGCCGCGTGCCCGAGCATGCCGAGCTGTTCCTGCTGCTCTCGATGGGCACACCGCTGGGCTGGCTCGAACGGGTGCCGACGTACAAGGATCAGATCGAGAAGCTCAAGGAGAAGGATCTGTCCACGTATGGCTTCCTCGGCTACCCGCTGCTGCAGGCAGCCGACATCCTGATCTATCGCGCCGGCTTCGTGCCGGTAGGTGAAGACCAGGTGCCGCACGTCGAAATGACGCGTGAGGTCGCGCGCCGCTTCAACTATCTGTACGGCCGCGAGCCGGGTTTTGAGGAGAAGGCGCTCGAAGCGGCCAAGAAGCTGGGCGGCAAGCGTGCCAAGCTGTATCTCGAATTGCGCACCGCCTATCAGGAACGCGGCGAGGACGAAGCCCTGGAGCAGGCGCGCGCGCTGCTTGCCGAATCGCAAAGCCTCTCGATGGGCGACCGCGAGCGCCTGTTCGGCTATCTGGAAGGCGCCCGCAAGATCATCCTGCCGGAGCCGCAGGTGCTGCTGACCGAAGCGTCGCGCATGCCGGGTCTCGACGGCCAGAAGATGTCCAAGTCGTATGGCAACACGATCCGCATGCGCGAGGACAAGGAGACCGTCGAGAAAAAGGTTCGCACGATGCCGACCGACCCGGCCCGCGTGCGTCGCACCGATCCGGGTGATCCTGACAAGTGCCCCGTCTGGCAATTGCACCTCGTCTATTCCGACGCGGATACGAAGGAGTGGGTGCAGAAGGGCTGCCGCAGCGCCGGCATCGGTTGCCTCGAATGCAAGCAGCCTGTGATCGAGGGCATCCTGCGCGAGCAGCAACCAATGCTCGAACGCGCCCAGAAGTACATGGACGACCCGTCCCTGCTGCGCGCGATCATCGCCGATGGCTGCGACAACGCGCGCAAGGTCACGCAAGAGACCATGCGCGAGGTCCGCGAGGCGATGGGTCTGTCGTATAGCTGACGCGTTGCCGGTGACTGCTGCCGTGACCGACCCGCACATGCTTGCCGCCCCCTCACCGTGGGTCATGCGCTGGGCCGTCGAGTTGCCGGTCGGCGCATCCGTGCTGGATGTGGCGTGCGGCAGCGGCCGCCACGTGCGTTGGCTGGCCGCTCGCGGATGCCGTGTCACCGGCATCGACCGCGACGCCGCAGCGCTTGCCGGCCTTGCGGGCATCGCCAGCACCATCGTCGCCGATATCGAGAGCGACCCGTGGCCATTGCCTGGGGCGGTTTTCGACGCTGTGGTCGTCACCAACTATCTGCATCGGCCGTTATGGCCGCACCTGCTGGCGGCGGTTGTGCCAGGCGGACGGCTGATTTACGAAACCTTCGCCGCAGGAAACGAAACGGTCGGGAAACCGTCCAACCCGGCGTTCCTTCTGGCACCGGGTGAACTGCTTGACGCCGTGCGCGGCCAGCTGCGCGTGGTTGGCTATGAGGACGGCTTTGTTGCATCGCCCCGTAACGCCTACGTACAACGCCTTTGCGCTGTGCGCGAGCGTGCGGGGGCCGTGGCTCCGCGGTACGCAATTTGAACTTGCTGCAGGCGCGGCTTACCCGTCTCCCGGCGGGGCCCTGATGTGACGAATCCGCGCTGACGATCCGGTACAATCCGGTTGTTTACGTTCACGCTTTTGTCTGCTTTCGAAACCATGATCCAGATTTCCGGCAGTCTCGTCGCCATCGTCACGCCCATGCACGAGGACGGCAGCCTTGATTTCCCGTCGCTGCGCAAGCTCATCGACTGGCACATTGACGAGGGTACCGACGGCATCGTGATCGTCGGCACCAGCGGTGAATCCCCGACCGTGTCGGTGGAAGAGCACCGTGAGTTGATCCGCGTCGCGGTCGAACAGGCCAACAAGCGCATTCCCATCATTGCCGGCACCGGCGGCAACTCCACCACCGAGGCGGTCGAACTGACGGCCTACGCCAAGCAGGTGGGCGCTGATGCCTCCCTGCAGGTCGTGCCGTACTACAACAAGCCAACGCAGGAAGGCATGTACCTGCACTTCCGCAAGGTGGCCGAGTCGGTGGATCTGCCGGTCATTCTGTACAACGTACCTGGTCGTACCGTCGCGGATATGTCGGTCGAGACCATGCTGCGTCTGGCCGAAGTGCCGGGCATCATCGGCGTGAAGGAAGCTACCGGCAACATCGACCGCGCGGCGCATCTCATCAAGGGTGCACCGTCCTCGTTCAAGATCTACAGCGGCGATGACCCGACCGCCGTCGCGCTGATGCTGTTGGGCGGCCACGGCAACATCTCGGTGACGGCGAACGTGGCGCCGCGCGCCATGCATGAGCTCTGCGCGGCCGCCATGCGCGGCGACGTGGAGACGGCTCGTCGCATCCACATGCAATTGCTGTCCTTGCACAAGAACCTGTTCGTCGAATCGAATCCGATTCCCGTGAAATGGGCTCTGCAGGCCATGGGCAAAATGGAAGGCGGCATCCGCCTGCCGTTGACGCCGCTGGCTCCCCAGTATCACGAGGTGGTACGCGCGTCCCTGAAGGACGCCGGACTGCTCTCCTGATGTTTCAAAGCCCTTCCTTGGGCTCTCAAGCCATCGTTCTCATCCGAAGGATCGCAAGTCAATGAAACTGCACCAAACCCGTCGCGGGGCTGTGGCGACGTCTGCTCACCTGTTGCTGGCCGCGCTGTCGGTTGCCATGATTTCCGGTTGCGATACCGTCAATGAGGTGATGCAGCCGGACCGCATCGATTACAAGTCGCAAGCCAAGAAGGGCCCGACGCTGGAAGTGCCGCCCGACCTGACGGGCATCCAGGCGGACCGCCGTTATGCCGCACCGGATACGGGCACGACCACGCTGTCGGCCTATACGTCGACGGCGCCGAAGGTTACGACACCGGGCGCGGGCACGGAAAACGTGCTTCCGGCCGTGTCCGACATGCGGATCGAACGGGATGGCAACCAGCGCTGGCTGGTCGTGAAGACCACGCCGGACGCGCTCTGGCCGCAACTGCGCACGTTCTGGCAGGAATTAGGTTTCCTGCTGGTGATCGATTCGCCCGAGACCGGCATCATGGAAACCGACTGGGCTGAAAACCGCGCGAAGATTCCGCAAGACATCATCCGGCGCACCATCGGCAAGGTGTTCGACGGTCTGTATTCGACCGGCGAGCGCGACAAATTCCGGACTCGAATCGAGAAAGGCCCGAACGGCACGGTCGAGGTGTACATCTCGCATCGCGGCGCGCAGGAGCAACTGGTGGGGTCGACCAAGGACCAGACCGTATGGACGCCGCGTCCGGCCGATCCGGAGCTCGAGGCCGAATTCCTCGCGCGCCTGATGCAGCGCCTGGGTGCCAGCAAGGAAGCCGCGCAGCAGAAGCTTGCCCAGACGCAGACGGCACACCCGATCGAAGATGGCACCAAGGCTGTCGCCAACGAACCCGCGACGCGCGCTGCCGGCCCCTCGCTGCTGACGCAGGTGAACGGCCAGCCGGCTCTGCAAGTACCGGAACCATTTGACCGCGCATGGCGCACGGTCGGCCTGGCGCTCGATCGCGTCAACTTCACCGTGGATGATCGTGACCGCACGCAGGGCGTGTACTTCGTCCGCTATGCCGACACCCGCGCCGAGGCCAACGCGCCGGGCTTCTTCTCTCGCCTGTTCTCGGGCACGAAGATCGAAGACCTGAAGCGTGCCAAGCGTTATCGCGTGGTGGTCAAGGATGGCGGCAATGCATCGACCGTGACCGTGCAGAACGACGACGGTTCCGCGCAGACCGGTGATATCGGCAAGCGCATCCTGTCCCTGCTCGACGAGCAACTGCGCTGACGCGTGCCATGCAGGACAGCTGCCGGGGTGGGCGATGACATTCAGATTCGCCAGCCTCGGCAGCGGCAGTGAAGGGAACGCGCTGCTGGTCGAATCCACCGATGGGGTGACCTGCACGCGCGTTCTGCTCGACTGCGGATTCGGCATCCGCGAAACCGTGCGCCGGCTCGAACGTTTGGGCTGCGCGCCGGAATCCATCGACGCCATCCTCGTCACGCACGAACATGGCGATCACATCGGCAGCGCCTACGCGGTTGCTGCCAGATACGCTATCCCCGTCTGGACAAGTCACGGCACCTATCGCGCGACGCATCACCTGCGTGGTGCCGATCGCGCAGCCGTGCGCTTCTGTCGTGCCGATGAGCTGTTCTGCGTCGGCGATCTGCAAATACGGCCCTACACCGTGCCGCACGATGCGCGGGAGCCATTGCAGTTTGTCTTTAGCGACGGTGCGCGGCGTCTGGGGGTGCTGACGGATGCCGGTATGTCGACGGAATACCTATGCGCCCATCTCGAAGGTCTGCACGCGCTGGTGCTCGAGTGCAATCACGATCGCGAGATGCTGGCCAACTCGGCGTATCCGTGGTCATTGAAGCAGCGCATTGGCGGGGATTTCGGTCATCTGGCCAACGATATCGCCAGCACCATCCTGGCACGCGTGCGCCATGACGCCCTGCATACGGTAGTGGCGGCACATTTGTCAAAACAGAACAATACCCCGCGGCTGGCTGGCGAGGCGATCGCGGCCGCGCTAGGTGTCCATGCGAGCGATGTTCCAATCGCCGATCAGGAGGAAGGGCTCATATGGCACGCGGTGTGATTCTGCGGCCGATGACCTGTAGGATTTGGAAACAACTTTGAGTGGCAGCAGGTGCCGGGATCTGTTGGCCGGGACGTGGCCATAAAAAAAGCCGACCAGCTGGTCGGCTTTTTTGTCTCGCGAAAACCGCGATTACTGCTTGGCAGCCGGAGCCGAAGCGTCCGAGGCAGCGGCCGGAGCAGCAGCTTCCGAAGCAGCCGGAGCAGCAGCGGGAGCCGAAGCTTCCGAAGCGGCCGGAGCAGCAGCGGGAGCCGAAGCTTCCGAAGCGGCCGGAGCAGCGGCGGCGGGAGCCGAAGCTTCCGGAGCAGCAGCTTCTTCCTTCTTACCGCAAGCAGCCAGAGCCACAGCAGCCATCAGCGAGGCGATCAGGAGAGACTTTTTCATTTTTCGATCCTTAAACTGAATATGGAAAGCGAACAACAGAAAGGGCGATGAATAATTACCGGTAATTATCGCGCAGGTACGACACCTTCTTCTGTGCCGGCAGCCAATTAGTAGGGAACTTCTTAGCTGCAGGCTAGCATCAGATTATAGCGACCTTTACCTACCCTGTGTAGCGGAGTCTGGCCAGACGCACGTTGGATTTGCTTGCTTTTGTAACGATCTGTTTCAGTGATGCGATCAGCGCTGTGTCGGTCCTGTCAGCCGCAACCAGCCTTCTTCGTACCAGGCGTGCAGCGTGTCCATGAGGTCCGGGAGGTCGGCAGCCGCGTCGACCGAGGCCGCACTTGCGTGACGCTGGTCCGCCAACGCCGATAGCCACGCAAGCAGCGTACCTGACGGCTCGAATGTGTCACCGTTGATCCAGAAGCGTTGGCTGTCATAGAGCGCCTGGGTGCGCGCATCCAGCACGATTCCTTCCTTGCGTGCCCGGGCAGTGAAGCGCGCAAGTGGCAGGCGCGGCTGCGTGACGAAATCGACGTGATCCTTGGGTTCGGAAAGATACGCGCCAAGGAATTCGCCGACGAGTTCCGGCGTCCAGCGCAGCGCGTTCAGCTTTTGCGCGAGGGCCTTGACCATCGTCGCCGGGAGTTCCCCCGGGTGCTCCGTAGGCTTCTGGTCGGGGTCGGCGTAGCGGCCCTCGAAGTTGGGGTCGTCTTCGAGCGTTTGCGACAGGAAGCCAAGGAAGTGACCGGCCAACTCCCGATACGACGGCGAGCGAAAGCCGATCGAGTAGGTCATGCAGTCGCCCACGGCCACACCGTCGTGCGCGTAATGCGGCGGCAGATAGAGCATGTCACCGGGCTCGAGTACGAACTCCTCCTCGGCCTGGAAATTGGCGAGGATCTTGAGTGGCAGGTCGGGCACGAGCGTGAGGTCATCCTGCGCTGAAATCCGCCAGCGGCGTTTTCCATGTGCCTGCAGCAAGAACACGTCGTAGGAATCGAAGTGCGGGCCGACACCGCCGCCGTCGGTGGCGAAACTGATCATCACGTCGTCGAGTCGCGCATCCGGAATGAAACGAAAGCGCTGCATGAGCGCCTCGACGGCAGGTTCAACGAGGTTGACGCCCTGCACGAGCACCGACCAGTTGCGCGTCTTGCGTGAGGGCAGGGGGCGTTCGTCGAACGGGCCGTGGTTGAACGACCAGCGGCCGCGGGACTGGGCGATCAGGCGGGACTCCACATCGGGGCGCTCCGCCAGGGCCAGCACGCGTTCGGGCGAGAGCGGAAAGTGCAGCGTGCGCATCTCTTCCAGGGACAGAGCCTGGCGAATGAGCAGGGGTTTCTTCTGCCAGTGGACACGCATGAAATCGCGCGGGGACAGCCCCCCCAGCAACTGTGCCGGCCGGCTCACCGGAAGGGCCGTTTGGGTGCTGCCTTGGACGCCGCCATCGGCAGCGTATAATGAGACTTCGTTCATGGAGTGCGCAATTGAAAATCGCGAAGAATACGGTGGTGTCGGTGGCTTACAAACTGTCCGACGCGCAGGGCAACGTCATCGAGGAATCCGATGAGCCGATGGTGTATTTGCACGGCGGCTATGATGGCACGTTCCCCAAGATCGAGGAAGCGCTGGACGGCCATGAGCAAGGCTTCGAGACCCAGCTGCAGCTCGAGCCAGATGACGCTTTTGGTGAGTACGACCAAGAGCTGATCAAGATCGAGCCGCGTGACCGCTTCCCCGAACCGCTCGAGGTCGGCATGCAGTTCGAGGGTGTGCCAGAGGACGGCGACGAGGAAGATGCCATCGTCTACACCGTCACCGATGTGGCCGAAGACAAGGTTGTGCTGGATGGCAACCACCCGCTTGCCGGCATGGCGCTGCGCTTCGAGCTCAAGGTGACGGACGTGCGCGAAGCTACCGCCGAAGAGATCGAGCACGGCCACGTGCACGGCGAGAATGGTCTCGAGGTGGTGGACGAGGATGAAGACGACAAGCCGCACACGCTGCACTGATGCGTCTATGCCTCAATGAGAACGGGAGCCTCGGCTCCCGTTTTCTATTGTGCGGCGGCGGGCGCTGCCTCGGGCGCCGCAGCGCTGTCAACGTGACGAGTGCGTAGATGGAAGAGTGGAGAGCGGCCGGGCGTCACCGATACTTCCAGCCATTGATCCAGCGTGGGTGAGCCATAGGTGCGCGCGCGCATGACGTGGGGGTCGGGGCGGCCGTCTTCGTCCTTGAGCGGGCGATCGAGCAGGAACGTCCTGCTGGCTCCGTGAATGAGCAAGACGGCCCCTCCGTATTCACGCGTGAGGGTGCGCAACTGGCGCTTGAGCGCGAGATAGCCGTCGTGCGGTCGGCGCAACAGGCCGTCAAACAGGTTCGGGGCGCGGTGCCGTTCCCAGCCATCGTCGAACAGCGGATCGGCCTGCATCATGATCACGATGCCGGGCAGTCTGCGCTGGCGGGCGATGCCGAAGGCGCGGCTCAGCCATTGCCGATTCGCTTCGAGGCGGTCCTCGTATTCACCATTACGTCCGCCGGCCGTCTTGTAGTTGTTGTTGTCGCCAGGCACGTTGAGGGTGACGAACAGTACGCCGTTCGTTTCCCAGCGCGTATTTTCGCGGTAGCTGCGGAACCTCGCCTGGTCGGACTGGCGCATCACCGTCATCGCGCGCTGGCCAAGCGTGTTGTCGTCGGGGTAGAACAGTTCGCGCAGTCGAAGCAGCCGCTCGACCGGGTCGTAACTGCCGGCGGCGGGGCGCTGGCAATCGCTCCAGTCGTGGTCGCCCGGGATGTAGATGACAGGTGCGATCAGGTTGTCGAGCAGATCATGACGTGCCTCGAGCAGGGTATCGGAGCATGGTTCGTCCCGGCCCTTGAGGTTGCCGAGATGGACGACGAAGGCGGGCTGCGCTGTGTCGATGGCATCGAGCAGCGCGCGCGCTGGGCCGACATCTTCGGCGCGCTCGGGCAGGTTGCCGATCACGGCGAAGGAGAATCCGGGCGGCGCGCCAGCTCGGCCTTTCGGCGCTGCAGGTGCCGCAAGGGGAATGAGCATCGCCAGGGTCACAGCAATGCATCGCAGCGAGCGAAAGGCCAAGCAAGATCGGCTCATCACGCACCCGGGTTGGAGAGCGCCTTCAGCCGGTAGATCGCGTCGAGCGCTTCGCGCGGCGTCAGGTCGTCGGGGTCGATCGCGGCAAGCGCATTGGCTAGCACGCTGTTCGGCGCCTCGGCCGGCGCCTCGTCTCCCTCATCGAGCGACGGATCGACGGGCAGCGCGAACAGATCCAGCTGAGGCGTGGCACCGGTATCGGCAGAATGCTGTTCCAGCCACGCCAGCCGCTTGCGCGCGGCGCGGATGACGGGCTGCGGAACGCCGGCGAGTTGCGCGACCTGCAGGCCGTAGCTCTGGCTGGCAGGGCCATCCTGCACCGCATGGAGGAAGACGATGCCGTCACCGTGCTCGACAGCGGAGAGATGCACGTTGGCTGCCTGCGCAAACTCCTGCGGCAGTTGCGTCAACTCGAAATAGTGCGTGGCGAACAGCGTGTGGCTGCGGTTGTGCGAGAGCAGGTGGCGCGCAATGGCCCAGGCGAGGGCCAGGCCGTCGAATGTGCTGGTGCCGCGGCCGATTTCGTCCATCAGCACCAGGCTGTTGGGCGTGGCGCGATGGAGGATGGCGGCGGCTTCGGTCATCTCCACCATGAACGTGGAACGCCCGCCCGCCAGGTCGTCGGCGGCGCCGATACGCGTGAAGATGCGATCGATCGGGCCGATGGTCGCGGCCTCGGCCGGCACGAAGGCGCCTACGTACGCGAGCAGCACCACCAGCGCCGTCTGCCGCATGAAGGTCGATTTACCGCCCATGTTCGGGCCGGTGATGAGCAGCAGCTTGCGGGCGTCCTGCAGCACGCAGTCGTTGGCGACGAACTGCTCGACTTGCTGTTCGACCACCGGATGGCGCGCACGCGTCAGTTCGATGCCTGGGGCGTCGGTGAGCGTGGGGCGCGACCACGACAATGCGTACGCGCGCTCGGCCAGCGTGGCCAGCACGTCGGCTTGCGCGAGTGCCGCCGCAATGCGCTTGAACTCGGGCAAGTGCGGCAGCAGCTTTTGCAGCAACGCTTCGTAGAGCAGCTTCTCGCGAGACAGCGCGCGGTCCTGCGCCGACAGGGCTTTGTCTTCAAACGCCTTCAACTCGGGCGTGATGTAGCGCTCGGCGTTCTTCAGCGTCTGGCGTCGACGGTAATCGTCTGGGACCTTGGCCGCCTGGCCGTTGGTGACTTCGATGTAGAAGCCATGCACGCGGTTGTATTCGACGCGCAGGTTGGCAATGCCCGTGCGCTCTCGCTCGCGGGCTTCGAGGTCGACGAGGAACTGTCCGCAGTTCTCGGATATGTCGCGCAGTTCATCCAGATCGGCATCGTAGCCGCGGGCGATGACGCCGCCGTCGCGCACCATCGCCGCCGGCTCGGCCATGACGGCGCGATGGAGCAGCGCGTGCGCCTCTTCGGGAATGGCCAGCGCGTCGTGCAGTTGTGCCAGCAGCGGGGCGGCATCGCTATTCGGAAGCTGCTCGCGCACCTCCGGCAGGCGTGCCAGCGTATCGCGCAGCGACGACAGATCGCGCGGCCGTGCCGAGAGCAGCGCCAGCCGCCCGGTGATGCGCTCCACATCCGACAACGTGCGCAGCATTGCGCGCAGCGCCTGCCAGTCGCTGCCCAGCAGCACTTCGATGGCTTGCTGGCGCGCTTGCGGTACCGCGCGATCGCGCAGCGGGTGATGCAGCCAGTGACGCAGCAGGCGGCTGCCCATGCTGGTCGCACACGTGTCGAGCAGCGAAAACAGCGTCGGTGACTCCTGACCGCGCAGCGTCTCGGTCAGTTCGAGGTTCCTGCGGGTGGCCGTGTCCAGGCCGATGAACTCGCTTTCGTGCTCGACCGTCAGGCTGATCACGTGGCGCAGCGACTGGCCCTGGGTGGCCGCGGCGTAGTTCAGCAGGGCGCCCGCAGCGGCCAGGGCCGCCGTCAGCGATTCGGCGCCGAATGCCACGAGGCTTGCCACGCCGAGCTGCTCGCGCAGGCGCCGGGCGCCGGCCTCCACATCGAAATGCCAGTCAGGCAGCCGCGTGCGGGCCACGTCGTACTGGATGGCGTTGAGCGTGGCATCGTCGGCCAGCACTTCTGCCGGGCGGATGCGCTCGAGTTCGCGCTCGAGCTGATCCGGGCTGCACTCCATCACGCGCAGCTCGCCGCCCACGAGGTTCAGCCATGCGAGGCCGACCAGCGGTGCGGCGCCGCGCTTTCCCGGCACATGCGCGATCGCCAGCAGATGGTTGTTGACCTTGTCGGAGAGGAGGGCGGCGTCGGTGAGTGTGCCGGGGGTGACCACGCGCACCACCTTGCGCTCGACCGGGCCCTTGGTGGTGGCCGGGTCGCCGATCTGCTCACAGATGGCGACCGATTCGCCGAGCTTCACCAGCTTGGCCAGGTATTGCTCCACGGCGTGGAACGGCACGCCGGCCATGCGGATCGGCATGCCGTTGGTGCTGCCCCGCGCGGTGAGCGTGATGTCGAGCAGGCGGGCCGCTTTTTCGGCGTCGTCAAAGAACAGCTCGTAGAAATCGCCCATGCGATAGAAGACCAGCGTGTGCGGATGGCCCGCTTTCAGACGCAGGTACTGCTGCATCATCGGCGTGTGCTTATCGAATGGGCCGTATTTCGGGTCGATCTCCAGAGCCGGAGCGGCGGAGTGTTCAGCCATGCGGTGTCAATGCGCGGCGCGCGATCGATCGGTCGCACGCGGAAGGTGTTGAATCGCGCAATTGTTGCACAGCCGTGAGGCGGTTTCACTTCAGGCGGCTTGGGCGAGCCGCGTCTCCAGGAAGTCCAGAAAGCAGGTAATGCGCGAAGCGAGCTGCGTGTTGCGGTAATAGACAGCGTGAATGGGCTGCAATACCTCTACCGTAGTCTCGGGCAGCACCTGCACGAGAGCGCCGTTGCGGCGGTCTTGGGCCGTCATGAAATCGGCCAGACAGACGATGCCCGCGCCCTGCAGGGCGAGCTGGCGCAGGGTTTCGCCGCTCGACGCCTTCAGCGCCGGTTCAATGTGCAGACGATCGCCATGCGGCCCGCGCAGCGGCCATTGGTTCAGCGATTCGGGCTGTACGAAACCGAGCAGTGCGTGATCCTTCAGCGCATCGACGCTGCGGGGCCGGCCGCGCGCTTTCAAATAGGCGGGGCTGGCGAGGACGCGCAGGCGCCGCGTGCCCAGCAGGCGTGCGCGCAGCGTGGAATTGCGCAGCGCGCCGATGCGGATGGCGACGTCGGTGTCTTCTTCCAGCAGATCAATGACGAGGTCGTTGGTGTTCAGTTCCAGCTCGATCTGCGGATACCGGGCGCGGAAATCCGGCACGAGCGGCGCGATCACATGCAGCATGAACGGCATGGCGGCGTTCACGCGCAGGCGTCCGGCGGGCTGCTGGCGCCGCAGCGCGATCTGCTCCTCGGCTTCGTCCACCGCGGCAAGGATGCTGCGTGCCTGTGCCAGAAACGCTGCGCCTTCGTCCGTCAGCGATAGCCGCCGCGTGGTGCGCGAGAGCAGTGTCGTCTCCAGCTTCTCCTCAAGCCGGCGCAGGGCACGGCTCACGCCCGATACCGTCTGGCCAAGCTGCTCGGCGGCGGCCGTCACGGAGCCGGTATCCACCACGGTGCGGAAGGCGAGCAGTTCTTCGAGCGTCGTTTTCATGGTTGATTATCAATTCACAGTCAAAAGTATTCTGCACAACGCGGGGTTTTTTGCAAAGACGGGCACGCCGATACTCCAGCCATCGATTCATCGGTTTCATGGAGGGCACCATGCCTATTGCTTTGTTTGCGCTCACCTTGAGCGCGTTTGCCATCGGGACGACCGAGTTCGTCATCGTTGGCCTGATTCCTACGGTGGCGGCGGATCTTGGCATCACGCTCCCCTCGGCCGGGCTGCTGGTCAGCCTGTATGCGCTGGGCGTGGCGATTGGCGCGCCCGTGCTCACGGCACTGACCGGGCGGCTGCCGCGCAAGACGCTGCTGCTATCGCTCATGGCGCTGTTCACGCTGGGCAATCTGCTGGCGTGGCGTGCACCGACGTACGAATCACTCGTGCTCGCGCGCGTGCTGACGGGGCTGGCACATGGGGTGTTCTTTTCCATCGGCTCGACCATCGCGACCGGGCTGGTCCCGAAGGAGAAGGCCGCGAGCGCCATCGCCATCATGTTCACCGGCTTGACCGTGGCGCTGGTGACGGGCGTGCCGCTGGGCACCTTCATCGGCCAGCATTTCGGCTGGCGCGAGACGTTCCTGGCGGTGTCCGCACTCGGCGTGATCGCGTTTGTGGGTAGCCTGCTGTTCGTGCCGCGCCAGATCGCGCATACGCCGCCGGCCTCGCTGATGCAGCAGGCCAAGGTGCTGGCGCAGCCGCGGTTGCTGATGGTCTACGCCAAGACGGCTATCGGCTACGGCGGTTCGTTCATCCCCTTCACCTTTCTTGCGCCGATCCTGCAGGATGTAGCCGGCTTCAGCGCGGGGGCGGTGGGCTGGGTGATGCTGGTGTATGGCGTATCGGTTGCCGTGGGCAATCTATGGGGTGGGCGCCTGGCCGATCGCAAGGGGCCGATTGCCGCGCTGCAGATCATCTTTGCGCTACTGGCTGCCGTGCTGTTCCTGTTCACATTCACGGCGCACCATCCGTGGGCAGCCGTGGCGACGGTGCTGCTGTGGGGGGCGGTGGCGTTCGGCAACGTGCCCGGGCTGCAGGTGTATGTCGTCAAGCAGGCTGAGCGATTCACGCCTCAGGCTGTCGATGTCGCGTCGGGCCTGAACATTGCAGCCTTCAATCTTGGGATCGCCGGCGCGGCATGGGCCGGCGGGCTGATCGTCACGCACCTCGGCCTGATGCACACGCCCTGGATTGGCGCACTGGTGGTACTGGTGTCGCTGGCACTCACGTCGTGGAGCGGCGTGCTCGACCGCCGCAGCGGTATCGGCCCGCGCTTTGATGGCCCCATGCCGGCCAGTCACTGATTCGATCCCATGAACAAAAGGACAACCGCATGGACGCTGCTTGCAACGTTCCTGCCTTCGGTCCTGGCACGTTCGGCTTGACGGGCCAGACCGCGATCGATTCCGTACAGAGCGACATGGACAAAGCGGAAGTCGGGCAGCCCATTGCCCCGGAATGGGATCGTTGACGGCCAGACAGACGGCGGCGGCTCAAGATTGGTGAACATGTTGCCGATACATCATCCGGAACACTAAACCATCGGGAGATGTATTGCGCACGCAGTGCCGCTGTCTTCCGCTCCGGAGACTCTGGAATGAGCAAGCTCAGCTTCCGCCAAAAACTTTGGCTGCCGCTGGTCATCAGCATCGTTGCACTGACCTTGATGTCGGTGTTCAACGCCTATCAGGCGCGCGAAATCCGCATGGAAGAGCGCAAGAACAACCTGGTCAGCGTCAGCACCATGGCCTTGAACCTCGCCAGTCAGTATGACGATCTGGTCAAGAGCGGCGCCCTGACCAAGGAAGAGGCACAGAAGCAGGCACTCGACCGCTTTCGCGCACTGCGTTACGACAAAGACGGCTACTTCACCATCACCAATTCCAGCAACGTGGTGGTGATGCACCCGATCAAGGCCGAGCTGGTCGGTAAAGATCAATCCGGCTTCAAGGATGCACAGGGCAACGCCGTCTATGTTGGCCTGTCCGAGGCAGCCAAGGGCCCGAACGGCGGTTTTACCACCTATGTCTGGCCGCACGTCGGCGGCACGGAGCCGGTGCCCAAGACGGCATTTGCCATCCGCTACGCGCCGTGGGACTGGGTGTTTTCCACCGGCGCCTATATGGACGACATCAACGCTGCGTTCATGACGTCGCTGTATCAGACCGGCGCTGTGCTGGTGCTGGTGGCGATCTTGCTGGTCGTGCTGGGCACGATTGCGAACCGCAGCCTGCAACGCACGCTGGGCGGCGACCCGGCTTACGCAGCCGACGTGGCCAATCGCATTGCGGGCGGCGATCTGACCGTGGAAATCTCGACCCGTCCTGGTGACGACCACAGCTTGCTCTACGCGATGGGCCGCATGCGCGGCGCGCTGGTGCAGACCATCGGCAGCATCAAGAGCGCATCGGACACCATCGGCACGGCGACGCGCGAAATCGCAAGCGGCAACCTCGATCTGTCTTCGCGCACGGAGCAGCAGGCCAGCTCGCTGGAAGAGACGGCATCTGCCATGGAGCAGCTCATGTCGACCGTGCAGCAGAACGCCGACAACGCGCAGCAAGCCAACCAACTGGCCGTCTCAGCCTCTGATGTGGCGGTACGCGGCGGCGACGTGGTGACGCGCGTGGTGGAGACCATGGGGTCCATCAACGCCTCGTCGCGCAAGATCGTCGACATCATCGGCGTGATCGACGGGATTGCATTCCAGACCAACATCCTCGCGCTGAACGCGGCGGTAGAGGCTGCCCGCGCCGGCGAACAAGGGCGCGGATTTGCTGTCGTTGCAGGCGAGGTGCGCAGCCTGGCCCAACGCAGCGCCGCAGCCGCCAAGGAGATCAAGGGGCTGATCGACGACTCCGTGGTCAACGTGGAGGCCGGCAGCGCACTCGTGGAAGAAGCTGGCACGACCATGCGCGAGGTGGTCGCCAGCGTCAAGCGCGTGACGGACATCGTCGGAGAAATTTCCTCTGCGAGCCAGGAACAGCGCTCGGGAATCGAAGAGGTCAGCCACGCCGTCACGCAACTCGACGACGCCACCCAGCAGAACGCCGCACTGGTGGAGCAGGCCGCGGCCGCCGCGCAGTCGCTTGAAGAGCAAGCCGGCAACCTGACGCAGATCGTCGCGCAGTTTCGTCTGCACTCAGACGCGTTGCGCGCCGGCCCGGCCGCAAGCGCCGCACCGCCGGCGCCGAAGGCGATTGCCGGCGGGAATGCCGCACCGCGCCCGCAACCGGCTAAACCGAGTCCCGAAGCAGCGAAACCGCGGCTCAGGGCCCGCAAGGCTCCGGTACTCGCCAAGCCTGCTGCGCCGGCAGCGGCGCCGTCCGGTGCCGTCAAATCTCCATCGCTGGTGGCCGCCGGCAACGATGCCGACTGGGAAACGTTCTGACCTTCATTGATCTCGCGCGCGCAATCGCGCGTGTGCCTGCTTCCGGCATGGTGCAGTCGTCTGCCGGCCGGACCCGGAGACCTAGATGGATCGCATTCTGAAAAACACCAGCGTACGCACCGGCCTGCTGGCAATTCTCTTCACCTTTGCGATGATGATCGTGGTGGGGGCGGTGGTCGGTGTGCTGGCCCTGCGCATCACGAACGAAGCCACCGGGCGCGTCCACGAAATCTCGGATCGCAGCATGCTCCTGAATGACGCATACAAGGACATGCAGCGCGCCCGCACCGGCATGGCGCGCGTCTACGGCGCGCTGCGCGAAAACATGGACGAGGCTGCCAAGGCAGGTGCCATCGAGAGTTCGGAAAATGGACTGAAGAAGTCGATCGCGCAGGTCGAGGCATTCAAGAACGAGCCGCCCATCGAAGGCGTCGATGAGACATTGCATCAGTCGATCGTCAAAGCCGCCCAGACGCACATTGAAGCGGTGCAGCGCGCCATGGCGGCGTTGCGTGCGGGCGATGCGGCCGGCTATACCGAAATCAACGACAAGGACGTGACTGCAACGGGCACAGCCTGGTCGGTGCAGATCGAGCGCTTTCAGCAGCTCGTCAAACGGCTTGCGCAGGAGCAGACCGATGGTGGCCGCACGCGCTACGCCCTGATCCTGAAGTTTGTTGCGCTGGGCATTGCCATGGCCCTGGCATTGATCGTGGCGGTGTTCTACGGGCTCAGGGCTTTCGTCATCACGCCTCTCAACGAAGCCGTCGAGGTGCTGACGCGCGTTGCCGAGGGCGACCTGGCCGTTCAGGTAAAAGCCGGCGGTCGCAATGAACTGGGCCGTCTGCTCGCGGCGGTGGCCCGCATGCGCGAGAGTCTGGTGAACACCGTGCGGCAAGTGCGCAGCAGTTCCGATTCGGTCAATACGGGCGCGCATGAGATCGCCAGCGGCAACCTGGATCTGTCTTCGCGTACCGAGCAGCAGTCGGCTTCGCTGGAGAAGACCGCCGCCAGCATGGAGCAGATGACGTCCACCGTGACCAACAACTCCGAGAGCGCACGCCAGGCCAGCGCACTGGCGTCCAACGCCGCCGATCTTGCCTCGCGAGGCGGTGAGGTGGTGCTCGGCGTGGTCGCCACGATGGACGACATCAGCGCGGGCTCGCGCAAGATGGCCGACATCATCGGCGTGATCGACGGCATTGCCTTCCAGACCAACATCCTGGCGCTCAACGCCGCGGTGGAAGCGGCGCGTGCCGGCGAGCAGGGACGCGGGTTTGCCGTGGTAGCGGGCGAAGTGCGTGCGCTGGCACAGCGCAGCGCGGCCGCCGCGAAGGAGATCAAGACGCTGATCGACGACTCGGTCTCGCGTGTGCAGGCAGGCCATACGCAAGTGGCGCAGGCCGGTGAGACGATCAGCGAGACTGTCGAGGCCGTACGCCGCGTCGCCAACATCGTGGAAGACATTGCCGCCGCATCGGCCGAGCAGACGCAGGGCATCCTGCAGATCGGCCAGGCGGTGTCGGAAATGGAGCAGGTCACACAGCAGAATGCCGCGCTGGTGGAGCAGGCTGCCGCTGCGGCGCAGTCGCTCGAAGAACAGGCGCAGAACCTCACGCAGGTGGTGTCGCAGTTCCGGCTCGACGGATCGGAGGCAACCGTGGGTGCATTCAAACCCGCGAAGCCTGTGGCTACGGTTGGTGCAAAGCCGACCAAGGCGCAGCGTACGGCGCTGCCCAGGCGCGAGCCCAGGGTGGGCGCTGTCGCCACGGTTCCGGCTGCGCCCGCCAGGGCAAAGCCCATGGCGGCGGCTGGCGCTGGCTCCGGCTCGGATTGGGAAACCTTCTGATCAGTGACCCAATGCTGGGCCATCGATCCGTTTGGTCCAGCTTTCCACCTCGCCGCGCGCGAGCCGGCCTTCCACCAGCTTGCGCCATGAAGGGGTGAGCGGCAGCGCCAGCATCGCCGTCAGCGCCGTTGGGTCCAGCGTGTTGCGATAGAGCACATCCAGCACGCGCGTCAGCGGCCATTGGGGCCACGGACGCTCCACCCACTCGAGCGTATCGCCGGCCTGGAGCGTGCCGCCTTCCAGCACCCGGTAATACCAGCCTGTGCGCCCCGTATGCTGGACGCGATGCGCCATGTCGCGCGTGTCGAAGCGATCGTTCAGCTTCCAGCACGGCTGGCGCAGTTGCGATACCTCCAGCACCACCTTGCCTGCGCGCAGGCGATCTCCCACGCAGATGTCGCCTTCGGTCAGGCCCGCGGTACTGAGGTTCTCGCCGAACGCGCCGGGTCGGGCGAGCAGGGCGTGCGGGCCGATGTCGTTGCGCCACGCAGCGTAGTGATCGAACGGGTAGTGGTGGATCGCCTTGTCGGGGCCGCCATGCACGCGCCGGTCGCCTTGCTCATCGCCGAAGATGCCGTTGATGTCGACCTGCACCGCCACGGTTACCGGGCGCTTATGGATGGCGCTGCGCGAGCCAGGCCGGGTGTAATCGACTGCGCGGCCGGCAAGGAGCGCGTCGATACGGATGGGCGCTGGGAGCGTCATGCGGCCTCCGCTTGGTCGAGCCACGCAGTAAAGACCTCGCGGGCACGCTGTGACAGCCGTTGAGCCACGACGGGCGCCTGTGCACGCAACATGCGCGGGTCGATGCTCGCCGCGCCAAGCTCAGCCGCATGCCCGATCAGCCATGCTTCGATCGTTTCGAGATTCGCTTCCAGATGGAATTGCAATCCCAGCGCGTGGTTGCCGATAGCAAAGGCTTGCTCCGGGCACATGGTCGTCGAAGCCAGCCGGCGCGCACCGGGCGGCAGTTCGTATTGGTCGCCGTGCCAGTGGAGCACCGGTGTCCCGTCGGCCAGCGGCGCGAGCGGGGAGTCTGCGCCCTCGGCGGTCAGCGTGATGGGTGCAAAGCCGATTTCCTTCTGGCCCATCGGCCTGACTGCCGCGCCCAGCGCCCGCGCCATCAATTGCGCGCCCAGGCAGATGCCAAGCAGCGGTTTGCGCGCCGCCAGACGTTGGGCAATGACGGCAGCCTCCTCGGGGATGAACGGATAGACCGCATCGTCATACGCGCCAATCGGGCCGCCCAGCACGATCAGCAGATCGGCATCGGACAGGTCGGCGGTCGGTAGCGGCTGGATGCCCACATCGACGTGCCGCACGGCGTAGCCGCGCGCTTCCAGCAGCGGCTGCAGGAGGCCGAGATGCTCGAATGGCACGTGGCGCAGGGCAAGAGCGGTTTTCATGGTGGGCCGGGCAGATCGGCAAGCCGGTATTCTATGACACCGTGTGTCATATGGGACAATCTTTCGCCTGTTCATGACACATTCGTTTCCATGACCGTACGCCTCAAACCGCTACGCAAGAACCACGGTTGGTCGCTTCAAACCCTGGCCGACAAGACCGGCCTGACCAAGAGCTACCTCTCCAAGGTCGAGCGTGGGGTCTCTGTGCCGTCGATTGCCGTCGCGATGCGGCTGGGCCAGGCACTGGGCATCCCCATTGAAGAGTTGTTTGGCGAGAACGCCGCGACTGCCGCCATGACGGTGGTACGGGCGGCGGACCGCACACGCGTCGGCAAGCCGGGTACGCAGCCACGGTACGAAGGCATTGCCACCCAGCGCGCCGGCAAGACGCTGCAGCCGTTCGTGATCTATCCGCCCGCCGACTTTAGTGACTCGCCCTTCAAGGAGCACGCTGGTGAAGAGCTGCTGTTCGTTCATCGCGGCGAGATCGAAGTCGCGCTCGCCGGCCAGATCGTGCGGCTGGGGGTCGGCGATTCGGTGATGTTCGATGCACGCATTCCGCATCGGACGCGCTCCGTGGGCGCGGAGCAGGCCCAGGCCCTGGTGGTCGTCAGCGTTCCCGCGGAGCGCGCTGACTGAGAGCCGCTAATATCAGACGATAAAAATCTGCATCATGGACCCCCTCTAAAAAGGGAATTCGGGGGGATGCTGCTTCGGTGTCACGTCTTTAAGATCGAGTGCCAAAGCGTGCCGCCTCGGCACCTGAAAGACCATGTTGGAGGGCGTTGTGCGAAAACCGATGCTGCGTTGGTTTGTGGCAGGCATTGCCTTGATTGGCCTGGGTGCGTGTGCCCCGATGGTCCCGACCGCACCGGCCGCGCTGGCCGTCGACAGCGCGGCAAGCCCAATGCGAATCCAGATGACGGCGCCTGCAGAGATCCGGCTGGATACGGGCTACACGCGCACCCTCGCTGCCGGCTCCCGATGGCAACGCGTAGGCGCGCTGCCGCAAGGTGATGTCTACCGGCCCGTTGGCACCATCTTCACGATCGAGGGGCGGCAAGTGCATGAAGCCTATCTCGTGATCGCTGGCGGGCGCCTCGTCGGTTTCTATCTGCCCGGCGAGCAGGCGTATTCCCCCCTTTCCAAAGCCATTTCCATTTCGACAGGAGCATCACAATGAAGGGAGTTTTGCGCGCATTGCTTTCAGCCATCGGCATCACCGTCCTGATGGCCGGTTGCGCGTCGGGCGTGAAGTATTCGGAGATGGCTTCGACAATTCCGACGCTCAAGCAGGATCAGGGCCGCGTGTACTTCTTCCGCTCGTCGTCGATGTTCGGCGCGGCGGTGCAACCGGACATCAAGCTCAATGGCGAAGTGGTGGGTCAATCCAAGCCGGGCGGTTTTTTCTTTGTCGATCGCCCTGCTGGCAAGTACGTCGTGTCGACCGCCACGGAGACCGAGAAAACGCTGAGCTTTGCACTGGATGCGGGCGAGACCAAGTACGTGCGCACATCGCCGTCGCTGGGACTGATTGTCGGCCGTGTGGTGCCGGAACTGGAAACGCCGGAAAAGGCGCAGGCTGAACTGCCATCGCTGAGCTTTACGCCGAACCAGCCTCAGTCAGCCAAAAAGTAACGGCTGGCTGGCGTAAAGAAAAAGCCCGCGCGAAGCGGGCTCTTTTTTGTTCTGGTGCCGACCGATCAGGCTTCAGCCTTCGCGCGCGAGAACGGCGCGGTGATCTTGATCATCTGCACAAAGGCCTTCGGGTTGCCGGCCAGGATTTCGCCCTGATCGAGGTAGCCCGACTCGCCGCAGTAGTTGCCCACCAGGCCGCCCGATTCCGAGATCAGGAGCGAGCCGGCAGCCATGTCCCACGCATTCAGCCCTTGCTCGAAAAAGCCATCGAGCCGGCCGCAGGCCACGTAGGCGAGGTCCAGCGCGGCGGCGCCCGGGCGGCGCAGGCCGGCGCAGTTTTCCGTCATGGTGGCGAACAGCCGGGTGTAGTCGTACAGGCCTTCCAGGTCGCGGTAGGGGAAGCCTGTGCCGATCAGGCAGTCGGCCAGCTTGTCGCGGCGCGTGACGCGGATGCGGCGGTTGTTCAGGAAGGCGCCCGCACCCTTGGAGGCGGTGAAGAGTTCGTCGCGCGTCGGGTCGTACACCACGGCCTGGGTGACCACGCCGCGTTGCATCAGCGCAATCGACACGCCATATTGCGGAAAGCCGTGGATGAAGTTGGTGGTGCCGTCCAGCGGGTCGATGACCCACACATTTTCGCTGGAGGTCTCGCCGTCGGCCCAGGATTGGCCGGACTCTTCCGCTAGAATCGCGTGATCGGGGTAGGCTGTCTTGATGACTTCGATGATCGCGGCCTCGGCCGCGCGATCGACTTCGGTGACGAAATCGTTGTGTCGTTTGCGCTCGGTGCGCAGGCTATCGACGTCGAAGGACGCGCGGTTGATGATGGTGCCGGCCTTGCGGGCAGCCCGGACGGCGATATTGAGCATCGGATGCATGACGGATCTCCGCGCCTGACACGCTTTTGGCAGCAGGCGAACAACACAGCGAATTGTAGAAGAACGAGCGGCGGGCCAATCTCACGATCCTGCCCGCCGTCAAAAGAGTGGCCGTATTGTATATGAACCCCGCCTCCAGTGCCCCGGAAAACACACCGAACGGCGCGCCTGCCGACCCTGAAACGTTGCGCCTGCGTGCGGCACGCTGCCGCTTCGTGCTGGTCGAGACCAGCCACCCAGGCAATGTCGGCTCCGCCGCACGTGCGCTCAAGACAATGGGTTTTGGCGAGCCCGGCAGTTTTGTACTTGTCCGCCCGCGTGAAGCCGGGGCCCAGTCACATGCCGACGCCATCGCCATGGCAAGCGGCGCGGATGATGTGCTCGCCAGCGCGCGCGTGGTCGACGACATTGGCGCGGCACTGGCCGGTGCTTCGCTCACCATTGCGCTAACGGCCCGCCCGCGTGAATTCGGCCCGCGCCGCATCGGCCCGCGTGCCGCGGCTGAGGAGGTGGCGGCCTTGCTGGCGGCGCCCGATGCCAGCGTCGCGTTTGTCTTCGGCAACGAGCGTTTCGGCCTACCCAACGAGGTGGTCGAGCGCTGCCATGTCGTGACGCATATTCCCGCCAATCCTGCGTATGCATCGCTCAACCTGTCGCAGGCGGTGCAGTTGATCGCATATGAAGTGCGCATGGCCCTGCTCGCCGCAACCGGCACCGCAGACACGCGCATGGAGGGGGTCGGTTTTGTCGGCGAGCCAGCGACGGCAGAGCAGATCGACGGGATGTTCGAACATCTGGAGCGAGGTCTCGTCGAGATCGGTTTCCTTGATCCGGCCCAACCGAAGAAGCTGATGCCGCGCCTGCGGCGTCTGTTTGCCCGCACGCAGCTGGAGACCGAGGAAGTCAATATCCTGCGCGGCATCGCGAAGCGCATGCTCGGCCGTGACGCCGAGGTCGCGCCAGGACAGCGCGCCACTTCCCCGACGGGCGCTGCCGACGACTGTCGCTGATCGCGGCGGGCCGCTGCCGCAGCGCAATCCACCTGTGACGGGCCTTTGACCCTTGCCGTCGTGCGGTAAGGCAATGCCTTACACTGCTTCGCAGCGCACATTGATGCGCGGCGGTTTCATAACGATCCACACACACCAAGATGTTCACACGCATTCGCGAAGATGTCCGCGCCATCATGGAGCGAGACCCGGCTGCGCGCAGCCGCTGGGAAGTGCTGACCTGCTACCCGGGGCTGCATGCTGTCATCGTTCATCGGGTCGCGCACGCGTGTTGGCGCCATGGCTTCAAGCTGCTGGGGCGGTGGTTCTCGCACCTCGGGCGCTTCCTGACCGGTATCGAGATCCACCCTGGAGCGACCATCGGCCGGCGCGTGTTCATCGACCACGGCATGGGTGTCGTGATTGGCGAGACGGCCGAAATCGGTGACGACTGCACGATCTACCAGGGCGTCACGCTGGGCGGCACGTCGCTCTACAAAGGCGCCAAGCGGCATCCGACGCTCGGCAAGGGCGTGGTGGTGAGCGCGGGTGCGAAGGTGCTTGGTGGCTTCGAGATCGGCGATGGCGCGCGCGTGGGGTCAAACGCCGTGGTGCTCAAGCCGGTGCCGGCTGGCGCCACGGCGGTGGGCATCCCGGCACGCATCATCGAGCGCGACGTGCCAACGGCGAAGGAGCCGGCGCTCAAGCAGGAGTTCTCGGCTTACGGCATCACGCCCGATGCCGATGATCCTGTATCGCTGGCGCTCAAGCGGTTGATCGACCACAGCGCGCTTCAGCAGGAGCGCATCGAGTCGATCCTGGCGGCGCTCGACCGTCTGGGGGCACATCTCGAGAACTCACCGAATGATCCGTTCGATGCGAGCCAGCTCAAGGGGATGCTCAAGTAGGCGTGGCGCAGTGGCGGCGCCTCAAGCCGCCACGTGCTCCACGGTCAGTACGCCGTCTTGCAGCTTGAGGAAGCTGCCGCGCGGCCGGCCCTGATCGAAGTCCCAGTCCGACAGCACCCAGCGTTCTCCGCGTGGCTCGTGATGCCGTTGCGGGCGGTGCGTGTGGCCGTGGATCAGTGTCGGCGCGCCGGTGCTTTTGAACAGGGCATCGACAGCCTCTGGCGCCACGTCGCCCATCACGGCCGCGGCGCGCGGTTCGCCAGCCACATTGGCGGACATCGCCCGGCCGGCCTCGCTGTCGGCGCGCATCTTCTGCGCGATCTTCAGCCGCCAGCGCAGGGGCATCGTCAGGAAAAGCCGCTGCACCCAGCGCTTGCGTGTCCAGTGGCGAAAGCGCATGTAGGCCGTATCGCGGGTGCAGAGCGCGTCGCCGTGGGCAAGCGCGATGCGCTGGCCGTCGGCTTCGAGCAAGCTGGGGTCGGGCAGTAGCGTGGCGTGCGCGGCGGTCAGGAAACGCCGGCCGAGCAGGAAGTCGCGGTTGCCGTGCATGAACAGCACGCGTGTGCCCGCGTCCGCGAGTTCGGCGAGCAGGCGGGCGATGTGCTGGTGGAACGGATCCACGAGCTCTTCATCGCCGACCCAATACTCGAAGAAGTCACCCAGGATCACCAGCGTGCGGGCCTCGCGTGCGCGCGTGCGCATGAAGCGCTCGAACGCGGCGGCCGTGGCGGGCATGCCGGCTGTCAGGTGCAGATCCGAAATAAAAAACACCGGCCCGGAAACCCGGACCGGTGTGTTCAGCGCGGACCCATGCGCTGCTTCGGTCATTCGATCACTTCAGCGCTTTCGATGATCACGTCTTCCAGCGGCACGTCCTGGTGAAAGCCGCGGTTGCCGGTGCGCACGGCGCGGATCTTGTCCACCACGTCCATGCCTTCGGTGACCTTGCCGAACACGGCATAGCCCCAGCCTTGCGGCGTCGGCGACGTGTGGTTCAGGAAATCGTTGTCGACCGTATTGATGAAGAACTGGGCCGTCGCCGAGTGCGGATCGTTGGTGCGTGCCATGGCAATCGCGCCGCGCTCGTTCTTCAGACCATTGTTCGCTTCGTTGTCGATCGGTGCCTTGGTCGGCTTCTGGCTCATCTTCTCGCCAGCCTCGAAACCGCCGCCCTGGATCATGAAGCCCTTGATGACGCGATGGAAGATCGTACCGTTGTAGTGGCCGTCCTTCACATAGCTGATGAAGTTGGCGACCGACTTGGGTGCCTTTTCAGCGTCCAGGGCGAGGGTGATGTCGCCGTGGTTGGTATGCAGCTTGACTTGGGTCATGGTGAATTCCTTCGGGAGCAAAGCGTTACTTCGAAACAATGGTGGCCGATTCAATCACGATCGGCTTGACGGGCACATTCTGGTACGGGAACTTGGTGGTGGTCTCCACGCCCTTGATCTTGTCGATGGTGTCGGTGCCCTCGACCACCTTGCCGAAGACGGTATAGCCGTAACCATCCTGACCAGGGTAGTTCAGCATGTTGTTATCGACCACGTTCACATAGAACTGCGCGGTGGCCGAATTCGGATCCATCGTGCGGGCCATGGCGATCGTGTACTTGTCGTTCTTCAGGCCGTTCTTCGATTCGATCTCGACGGGCGGGCGTGTGTCCTTCTGCTTCATGTCGGGCGTGAAACCGCCGCCCTGCACCATGAAGCCGTCCATCACGCGATGGAAGATCGTGCCTTTGTAGAAACCGTCCTTCACGTATTGCAGGAAGTTGGCAACCGTCTTGGGCGCCTTGTCCGGATAGACCTCGACGGTGAAGTTGCCCATCGACGTCTTGAACTGCACGCGTGGCGCTTGCGTTGCGGCGGCGGCAGTCGACACGGCCAGCGCACAGACGAGCCCGGCAAGAAGGGAGCGGAAACGGAGCATGGTCAGGAAGAGATTTGCAGGTGGGGAAACGGGATGGGCGGCGTCTCGTTACTGACGCTTGGCCGGCTGTGGGCTCACGCCGCTCGCGGCCGGTGGCGTGGCAGCCGGCTTGGGCGCCGGACGCAGGCCCGGCAGATCGGGCAGGGCCTCGAGGCGGGTGCGTGCGGTTGCGTTCTTCGGGTTCAGCTTGATGGCGTTCTGATAAGACTGCGCCGCGAGCCGCACATAGATGTCGCCGAGGCTCGATTGCGCCAGGGCATTCTCGGGTGCGACGCGGCTCGCCATGATCAGGTCGTCGCGGGCGCGCAGGAGTTCGCCGCGTTCGGCATACAGCGCCGCCAGGTTGATATACGGCTCGGGCAGTTCAGGAAAATCCTGTGTCATCTGGCTGAAGGCGACAATGGCGTCGTCGGCACGCCCCAGGCCTGCGAGCGCCACGCCGCGCTGAAAGCGGGCCTGCGCATTGCGCGGCTGCTCGGCGACATCCTTGTCGAGTTCGGCCAGCGCCTCGCGATATCGCTTCTTGGCGAGCGCGTCGTCGATGCGTTTCTGGCGCGCGACCTGGGGCGGCTGCTGGGTGCTCGGTGTCAGGTCCGCCGGTAGTGCAAAGCCGGCGGTCTGGGCGAAAACCGGTGCGGCCGACACGGCAAGCAGGCAGGCCAGGGTTGCAGCGCACAGGGTGGCACCGTGCAGACGCAGCGAACTGTTCATGAGAATGGGTTCCGTTATACTCCGCCGCATTCTAACAAACCGCCCTTGGGCGCAGCAGCGGCGACGTGCGCCAGGAAAGGTTCTTGACGGGGAGCATGCCGAGCACGTCGGCAGCCCGCTTCGTCGGTGCAGTTCCGGTAAGATATGGCGCTGGTTTTGCAGGCGCCGTGCCGCAGCAGTATGCCTCCAAGTCGGTCCGCCCGCATCGTTTGACCTCGCACACGCGGGGTGCCGAACCTCCCGACACCGCTTCATGGAATCACTCAAGATCTACAACACGCTCGCGCGTGAGAAACAGACGTTCGTCCCCATCGAGCCCGGCCGCGTACGCATGTACGTGTGCGGGATGACGGTGTACGACTACTGTCACGTCGGGCATGCGCGGGTGATGGTGGTCTTCGATATGGTGCAGCGCTGGTTGCGTGCGTCGGGGTACCACGTGACCTACGTGCGCAACATCACCGACATCGACGACAAGATCATCAAGCGGGCGGTCGAAAACGGCGAGACGATGAGTGCGCTCACGAACCGCTTCATCCAGGCGATGCACGAAGACGCCGACGCGCTTGGCGTGCAGCGCCCGGACCATGAGCCGCGCGCCACCGAATACGTGCCGCAGATGCTGAGCATGATCGGCAAGCTGCAGCACAATGGCCTGGCCTATCAAGCCGCCGATGGCGACGTGAACTACGCGGTGCGCAAGTTCCCCGGCTACGGCAAGCTCTCGGGCAAGTCGCTCGAAGACCTGCGCGCCGGCGAGCGCGTGGCAGCCAATGACGCCAAGCAGGACCCGCTCGATTTCGTGCTGTGGAAATCCGCCAAGGCCGATGAGCCAGCCGAATCGCGCTGGGCGTCGCCGTGGGGAGAGGGGCGGCCAGGCTGGCATATCGAGTGCTCTGCGATGAGCTGCGATCTGCTCGGCGAACATTTCGACCTGCATGGTGGCGGTGCCGATCTGCAATTCCCGCATCACGAAAACGAAATCGCCCAGTCCGAAGGTGCCAATGGCAACACCTTCGTCAACACCTGGATGCACAACGGTTTCGTACGCGTGAACGACGAGAAGATGTCGAAATCGCTCGGCAACTTCTTCACCATCCGCGATGTGCTGAAGGTGTACGACGCCGAAGTGGTGCGCTTCTTTATCTTGCGCTCGCACTATCGCAGCGACCTGAACTACAGCGACGCCCACCTGGACGATGCACGCCACGCTCTCACGCGCCTGTACACGGCGCTGAAGGATGTGCCCGCCGTCGCGCATGCCACGCCCGACTGGAGCGAGCCGCACGCCAAGCGTTTCCGCGAGGCGATGAACGACGACTTCAACACGCCGGTGGCCGTGTCGGTGTTGTTTGAGCTTGCCAGCGAAGTCAACAAGACGCGCTCGTCCGCGTTGGCGAATCAGTTGGCTGCGCTTGCCGGTGTGATGGGTTTGCTGGGCCGTGATCCGCATGCCTTCCTGCAGGGCGGGGCGATGGCGGATGGCCTCGATGCCTCTGAAGTGGAAGCCCGCATCGAAGAGCGTCGTGCTGCCAAGGCGGCGCGTGATTTTGCGCGCGCCGATGCCATCCGTGCCGAACTGCTTGCCGCAGGCATCGTGCTCGAGGACAAGCCTGGCGGCGTGACCGAGTGGAGACGCGCATGACCGCGGTGGCAAAGAAGGCCAGCACAACGCGTGCGGCGGCGGCCAAGAAGGCCCCAGCCGTGAAGGCGCCCGCGGGCAAGAAGGCGGCTGCGTTGAAGGCCGATGGAGTGGCGAGCAAGACTGTCGCTGCGAAGCGTCCAGCGGCCAAGACGGAGAAAGTCGCGGCGAAGAAGGCTCCGGCCAAGCGCCCGAACGCATCCAAAGTGCCGCTGCCCGAAACGCTCGGGGCCAACGAGGCTGTTCCCTTGCCAACCGAGGTCGTGCTTTCCGGGCCCCCCGCTTATTGGCAGGAGGCTTGCGCAGACCTCATGAAGCGGGACCGCATCCTGCGCAAGATCATTCCCGCGTATGGTCCGGCCCACTTGGCTTCGCGCGGTGACCCGTTCGTCACGTTGGCGCGATCCATCGTGGGGCAGCAGATTTCGGTCAAGGCGGCGCAGTCGGTGTGGGAGCGGGTGGTGGATGCGTGCCCCAGGCTGGTGCCCGCGCAGTTCCTGCGAGCCGGGCAGGAAAAGCTGGCAGGGTGCGGCTTGTCCAAGCGCAAGGCCGAATACATCCTGGATCTGGCGGATCACTTTCGCAACGGCACGCTGCACGTCGCCAAGTGGGCCGAGATGGAAGACGAGGACGTCATCGGCGAACTCACGCAGATCCGCGGTATCGGCCGCTGGACGGCAGAGATGTTTCTGATATTCAATCTGATGCGCCCGAACGTATTGCCACTGGACGACATCGGACTCATCAACGCCATCTCGCAGAACTATTTCAGTGGCGAGCCGGTCACGCGCAGCGAAGCGCGCGAGGTGGCCGCCAACTGGGAACCGTGGCGCACCGTGGCGACGTGGTACATGTGGCGCAGCCTCGACACGGCGACCACCTATTGATCCGTTCATTTCGATGAAACGCCGCGCGTCGCCGGGCGGTCAAAATCCGGTAGAATGCGCGCCTTCAAGAGCCTTTCAGAAGATCCATGAAAACAACCTTCCTGGAGTTCGAGCAGCCGATCGCTGAACTTGAGGCGAAGATCGAAGAACTTCGCTTCGTACAAGACGATTCCGCTGTCGACATTTCTGAAGAAATTTCCCGCCTGGCTTCCAAGAGCCAGCAGCTCACCAAGGATCTGTACGCCAACCTGACGCCATGGCAGGTTGCGCAGATCGCCCGGCACCCGCAGCGTCCGTACACGCTCGATTACGTCCGCGAGATCTTCACCGACTTCCACGAGCTGCACGGCGACCGTACCTTTGCAGACGATCTGTCGATCATCGGCGGTCTGGCGCGCTTCAATGGCCAGGCGTGCATGGTGATCGGTCACCAGAAGGGCCGCGACACGAAGGAGCGCGCACTGCGCAACTTCGGCATGTCGAAGCCCGAAGGCTACCGTAAGGCTAAGCGGCTGATGGAGCTGGCCAACAAGTTCGGTCTGCCGATCTTCACCTTCGTCGATACGCCGGGCGCGTTCCCCGGCATCGACGCGGAAGAGCGCGGCCAGTCCGAAGCCATTGGTCACAACCTGTTCGTGATGGCGGGCCTGAAGGTGCCCCTGATCGCCACCATCATCGGTGAAGGCGGGTCGGGCGGCGCGCTGGCCATCGCCATGGGCGATGCGGTCATCATGCTGCAGTACGCAACGTATGCCGTGATTTCGCCGGAAGGCTGTGCGTCGATCCTGTGGAAGACCGCCGAGAAGGCGCCGGAAGCCGCCGAGGCGCTGGGCCTGACCGCGCATCGCCTGAAGGCGCTGGGCCTGATTGACAAGATCGTCAACGAACCGCTGGGCGGTGCGCACCGTGACCCGAAGGGCATGGCGACGATGCTCAAGCGCGCCCTGGCAGAATCGCTGCGCCAGTTCCAAGGCATGAAGACGTCGGAACTCCAGGCGCGCCGTCACGAGCGCTTGATGTCTTATGGCAAGTTCAAGGAAACCGAAGGTCGCTGATTCGTCGGCTGATCTCGTCAACAAGGTCGCACAACGCGTTGCCGCGTGTGCGGCCTTTGTTGTTTCTGGCGAGGCGCCAACCGTCGCGATTGCGCTGTCGGGTGGTCGGGACTCCGCAGCCCTGCTGCATGCATGTGCCGCGTGGCGCGATGCCGGCACGCCCGTGCGCTTGGTCGCCGTGCACGTACACCACGGGCTGCATGCGGATGCCGACGCCTGGGAAGGCGCCTGTGCGCGCATGGCCGAAGCGGCGGGTGTCGCATTCCACGCGCGTCGTGTTCATGTTGTTGCCGACGCGGGGAAAGGCATCGAAGCGGCGGCGCGCGATGCCCGCTATGCCGCACTCCGAGCGATGTGCGCAAGAACCGGCGCGTCCATTCTGCTGACTGCGCATCATCTGGACGATCAGGCCGAAACCGTGCTGCTTCAGCTATTGCGCGGAGCAGGTGTCGATGGCCTGGCTGCCATGCCGATGGTGCGTGAAGGCGAGCTGACGTTGCTGCGTCCGTGGATCGATGTGCCGCGCAGTGAGATCGAGTCGTATGCCAGCGCGCATGGGCTCGTGTGGGTCGACGATCCGTCCAACGATGACAGCCGCTATGCGCGCAATGCATTAAGGCCGCTGCTGAGGGGCATGGCCGATCATTTCCCTGCATATCGCGAAGCGCTGGCGCGCAGCGCCGCGCATCTGGCGGACGCCGCGGCACTGATTGACGAGATGGCACAGGAGGATCTTGCGCGGGCGACCTCGGCGCAGGGGCTCAACGTTGAGAAGCTTGCCGCGCTGCCGAGGGCGCGTCAGCGGGCAGTCTTGAGGGCGTGGCTGTCGCAGGCCGGCATGCGCGCAGTGCCGGCGCGTCGCTTGGAGGACCTTTGTGCGCAACTGCTGCATGCGAGCGAACACGGTCGTTTATGCATCGACTTACCCGGGCATCGTGTCAGACGCTATCGAGGCGTGGCGGTCATCGAGCCGGAGGAGGCCGTGGCTGCCCGGCCTGTTGCCGCTGAGCCCATCCGGTTCGATCCGGCACACCGTGTTGAACAACGCGTGAGCGTCCAGGGGTGGGGCGGAGAACTCGTTTTTTCACCTGCGGTGGCGGGCATCGAGCCGCGGACACTGCAGGCGCCGCTGTCATTAGCCCCCCGTCGTGGCGGCGAGCGTATCGTGCTTCGCCCCGGCGGCCCGTCGCGGGCGCTCAAGCAGGCCTACCAGGAGGCCGGGATTCCGCCGTGGGCGCGCGCAAGGCTTCCGCTGCTCTATGCCGGTGAATCGCTGGTTTTTGCGGCGGGGCTTGGCATCGATCGCGCGGCGACCGGTCCGGGGCCCGGCTGGGATGTCTCCTGGTATCCGGCTGCCGAAGGCGGCCGCTACAGCACACGCTAGGCCGGCAGCTTGCTTGCCGATCGCTGCAAATTGCTGTATTTTCAAAAGCTTTTGCACCGCTCCGCCTCCTCCTGATCTTTCCAAGATGGCTCTCATCGTTCACAAATACGGCGGCACCTCGATGGGTTCGGTTGAACGCATCAAGAACGTCGCCAAGCGCGTCGCCAAGTGGCACCGCGCAGGTCACCAGATCGTGGTCGTCCCATCGGCCATGTCCGGCGAAACCAACCGCCTGCTGGGCCTGGCCAAAGAGATTTCGGCCCAGCCCGACCCGCGTGAACTCGACATGATTGCGTCGACCGGCGAGCAGGTGAGCGTGGGTCTTCTGGCCATCGCCCTGCACGCCGAGGGTATCGACGCCCGCAGCTACACCGGCTGGCAAGTGCCGGTGAGGACGGATTCGGCCTATACCAAGGCCCGCATCCAGTCGATCGACGACGAACGCGTGCGCGCCGACCTCGACGCGGGTCGTGTGGTCGTCATTACGGGTTTCCAGGGTATCGACAGCGAAGGCCATATCACGACGCTCGGCCGCGGTGGTTCGGATACCTCCGCCGTGGCGGTCGCCGCTGCGCTCGAAGCCGATGAATGCCTGATCTACACCGACGTCGATGGTGTGTACACGACCGACCCGCGCGTGGTGGACGACGCTCGTCGTCTGGACAAGATCACCTTCGAAGAGATGCTGGAAATGGCCAGCCTGGGCTCGAAGGTGCTGCAGATTCGCTCGGTGGAGTTTGCCGGCAAGTACCGCGTGAAGACCCGCGTGCTGTCGTCGCTGACCGACCCGCTGATGCCGCTCGACGTCGAGATGAACTCGGGCACGCTGATTACTTTTGAGGAAGATTCGAACATGGAAGCCGCCGCCATTTCCGGCATCGCCTTTGCCCGCGACGAAGCCAAGATCACCGTCATCGGTGTGCCGGACAAGCCCGGTATCGCTTATCAGATCCTCGGTCCGATTGCCGACGCCAACATCGACGTCGACATGATCATCCAGAACCAGTCGCTCGAAGGGAAGACGGACTTCACCTTCACCGTGCCGCGCGGCGAATACCAGCGCGCCCTGGCGATCCTGAACGACAGCGTGAAGGCGCATATCGGTGCAGCGAGCGTGTCGGGTGATCCGAAGGTGTCGAAGGTCTCGGTGGTCGGTGTCGGCATGCGCTCGCACGTGGGCATCGCCAGCAAGATGTTCCGCACGCTGTCGGAAGAGGGGATCAACATCCAGATGATTTCCACTTCGGAAATCAAGATCTCGGTGCTGATCGACGAGAAGTACATGGAGCTGGCCGTGCGCGCGCTCCACAAGGCGTTTGAGCTGGATCAGGCCTGATCGGCTGAACGCGTGCCGGATGGCGATCCGGAGCCACGCATCCTCACCGCGTTGTCATGCAGTTGTCGTTGACCGTGCGGGGTGAAGTGGCTAGAATACGCGCTTCGTCGCGCGGGCTCCTTCGTGCGACGCAGGTTTGGGAGACGTGGCCGAGAGGTCGAAGGCACTCCCCTGCTAAGGGAGCATCCGGGCCAAAACCTGGATCGAGGGTTCGAATCCCTCCGTCTCCGCCAGCAATGGCGGAACAACCCCGGAAGATCGCGGTCTTCCGGGGTTTTCTTTTTGGCGCGACCGGTTTTGTTCGAAATGTGTTCTGGCTGCTCGTCCGGGCTTCACGCTGAAAGACTACTGCGGCGCCAATGCACTGGCGCAAGACCGAAAAAAAGCCCGCAAGGCTCAAACCATGCGGGCTTTTTCTTGGCTCAGCGTGTGAGCGGCATCAGCCTTGGCCGACGACATCCGGCACGCCCGCGGTCACGTTGAAGCCACAGTCCACGTAGGTGATCTCGCCCGTCATGCCGCTCGCCAGGTCCGACAGCAGGAAGGCGGCCACGTTGCCGACTTCTTCGATCGTCACGTTGCGGCGCAGCGGCGCGACATCTTCCATGTACTTGAGCAGCTTGCCGAAATCCTTGATGCCGGAGGCGGCGAGCGTTTTGATCGGGCCAGCCGAGATGCCATTGGCGCGAATGCCCTTCGGCCCCAGTGCGCCGGCCAGGTAGCGCACACTGGCTTCCAGCGATGCCTTAGCCAGGCCCATCGTGTTGTAGTTCGGGACCACGCGCTCGGCACCCAGGTAGGTCAGGGCGAGCAGCGAGGCATTCGGCGAGAGCATCGGCAGCGCGGCCTTGGCCAGCGCCGGGAAGCTGTACGACGAGATGTCGTGGGCGATGCGGAACGACTCACGCGACAGTCCCTCGAGGAAATCTCCGGCGATCGCTTCACGCGGCGCAAAGCCGATCGAGTGCACGAGGCCGTCGAAATGGCCCCAGTGCTGGCCGAGGTCTTCGAACACCTTGGCAATCTGCTCGTCGCTGCCGACGTCGCAGTCGAACACCAGCTTGCTGTCGAACTCGTTGGCAAATTCGGTGATGCGATCCTTGAACCGTTCACCGACATAGGTGAAGGCCAGTTCGGCGCCTTCGCGCTTGCAGGCGTTGGCGATGCCGTAAGCGATCGAGCGGTTGGACAGAAGGCCGGTAATCAGAATGCGTTTGCCAGCAAGGAATCCCATGGTTTCTCCGTACAAATGTGGGCGAAGAAGCCGCCTCGGCATGGCGATGCGCTGCGGCTTCTGAGTCGCGCCTGCGTGCCATGGCGATCTCGCATCAACGGCACTCGGGCGATTCGGTCGGCGCGATCATACCGGAAAGCGCAGGGCTGCTCCGCTTTTGCGGGCTGCCAGACGTGCCACGTTGCAAGTCTTGTCAATGCGGGACGATCCCCGGAGCCAATTTGGCGGGAATGCGGCGACAGCGCGTTAGAATCGTTTGAACGACGCATTCAGGCGACGGTGGAGTGGGGGCAGGATATGCAAAAGAAACGGGGGCAAGAGGCGGCATGAGCGTGCTTGCAGCGGCACACAAGACGTTCAGGCGGTTGATCGCGGGATTGGTCTGCCTGCTGGCAGCCGCCGGCGCAGCACCGAGCTGGGCAGCCCACGGCTATGCCGAGTACGGCGATCTGAAATATCCCGCAGGATTTTCGCATTTCGCCTATCTCAATCCGAAGGCCCCCATCGGTGGCGTGCTGTTGCTGGGCAACCCTGATCGGCGGACGAGCTTCGACAAGTTCAATCCGTTCACGATCAAGGGGACGTCTGCGCCCGGGCTCAACCAATTGGTGTTCGAGAGCCTGCTGATCACCAGTTGGGACGAAACTGCCAGTGGCTATGGCCTCCTCGCCGACGATGTGACAGTCGCGCCTGATGAGCTCTCCGTCACCTTTCACATCAATCCGCGCGCGCGTTTTTCCAATGGCGATGCGGTGCGCGCGTCTGACGTGAAGTACTCATACGACATGCTCATGGGAAAGGGCGCCAGCCCGGCCTACCGCAGCATGACCACCGATGTGGCGAAGGTGACGGTGCTGGACGCCGCGACGATTCGCTACGACTTCAAGCGCCGCAACAAGGAACTGCCGCTCATCGTCGGCGGATTGCCAGTGTTCTCGCCCAAGTGGGGCAAGGGCAGCGGCAAGGCTGAGGATCCGGACGGCGGCAAGGATGTCGCTTTCGACAAGCTCACGTTCCAGGAGCCGATTGCCAGTGGGCCCTACGTGATCGAACGGTTCGATCCGTCTCGCGGCATCACCTTCCGTCGCAACCCGAACTACTGGGGGCGCGATCTGAACGTGCGGCGTGGCTCGTTCAACTTCGAGCGCATCCAGTACAAGCTCTACAAGGACGAGACCGCACGCCTGGAAGCGTTCAAGGCAGGCGAGTACGACGCCATGGTCGAATACCGCGCCAAGAACTGGGCCAAGAGCTACGTCGGCGTGAAGTTCCGTAACGGTGAACTGATCAAGAGCGAGTTCCCTCATCGCAACGGTGCCGGCATGCAGGGCTTCGTGATGAACCTGCGCCGGCCGCTCTTCCGTGACCTGCGTGTGCGCCAGGCGCTGACGCTCGCGCTCGATTTTGAATGGCTGAACCGTCAACTGTTCTACGGGGCGTATCGCCGGCTCGACAGTTATTTCGCCAACAGTGAACTGGCCGCCTCCGAGTCGCTCACCGGTATGCCGGGCAAGGGTGAGCTGGCACTGCTGGAGCCGCTACGCAGCAAGCTTGATCCCGATGTGTTCGGTGTGCTGCCCGCGCCGCCTTCCACCGATCCGCCGAGTTCGCTGCGCGACAATCTGCGCAAGGCGCGCCGCCTGCTGGCCCGGGCCGGCTGGACCTACTACGACGGAGCGCTGCGTAACGTCAAAGGCGAGCCCTTTGTCTTCGAGATGCTCGACGACGGCGGTGCGATGAGTCGCGTGATGGCGGCGTACGCGCGCAATCTCGAGAAGCTCGGCATCGAGGTCAATCAGCGCATGACCGACTTTGCGCTCTACCAGAAGCGTCTTGAAGAGTTCGACTTCGACATGATTTCGCTGCGTTTTCCTGACTCGCAGAGTCCGGGCAACGAGCTGAAGGACCGGTTTGGCTCTGCCGCGGCAGATGAACCAGGTTCCGACAACGTCATCGGGCTGAAGTCGCCTGCCGTGGATGCGCTCATCGACGACGTGCTGCGCGCCGGCAGCCGCGACGAGCTGATCATCGCGTCCCGCGCGCTCGATCGGGTGCTGATGCACGGCTACTATGTCATTCCGCACTGGTACTCGGCGACACACCGTGTGGCATACAACAAGAACCTGATGTATCCGGATCGTCTGCCGTATTACTACTCGGCAGAGGCCTGGGTGCTGACGGCTTGGTGGCGTGTCCCCGAGTCCCGCAACTGAACGCATCGCCTGAAGCCATGTTTGCCTATCTGATCAAACGCCTGCTGCTGCTGATCCCGACCCTGATTGGCGTGATTACGCTCACCTTCGTGGTGATTCAGTTCGTGCCGGGCGGCCCTGTCGAACAGATGATGATGGAGATGAAAGGGCGCGGTGCCGGGAGCGAGGCGAGCGGCGGCGGCGCCTTCGACTATCGGGGCCGTCGCGGCGTCGATCCCGACAAGATCAAGGAGATACGCGCGCTCTATGGCTTCGACAAGGGCCCCGTCGAGCGCTACTTCCTTATGCTTGGCCGCTTTGCGCGGTTCGACCTTGGTGAGAGCTATTTCCAGCATCGCAGCGTGTGGGAACTCATCAAATCGAAGTTGCCGGTGTCGATCTCGATCGGGCTATGGACGTTCTTCCTGACCTACCTGATAGCGGTGCCGCTCGGTATCGCCAAGGCGGTGCGGGCGGGCAGCCGGTTCGACCTGGTCACCAGCATCATCGTGCTGGTGGGTTATGCCATCCCCGGCTTCGTGCTGGGCGTATTGCTGCTGGTACTGTTTGGCGGCGGCACGTTCTTCCAGTGGTTCCCGATTCGCGGCATCACGTCAGACAACTGGGACCAGATGAGCTTGCTTGGCAAGGTGACCGATTACCTCTGGCACATCACGCTGCCGGTGACGGCCTCGGTGGTGGGGAGTTTTGCCGTTAGCACCATGCTGACGAAGAACGCATTCCTCGAAGAGATTCGCAAACAGTATGTGCTGACCGCGCGCAGCAAAGGGCTTTCGGAGCGGCGCGTGCTCTGGAAGCACATCTTTCGCAACGCGCTGCTGCCGCTGGTCACGGGCTTTCCGTCCGCATTCATCGGCGCGTTCTTCACGGGCTCGCTGCTGATCGAGCAACTGTTCTCGCTGGATGGCATGGGGCTGCTGTCGTATGAGGCGGTGGTGCGGCGCGACTATCCGGTCGTGCTTGGTACGCTCTACCTGTTCACCCTGATCGGTCTGGCTGCCCGATTGATCTCCGATGTGTGCTACGTGCTGGTGGACCCGCGCATCCATTTCGGCTCGGTTGGGCGCTAGGCGGGACGACGATCATGACCGAGTATCTGCGGACCGCCGCGCACCCGTCCAACGCCCCGGCACCCCATGCCATCCGGCATTCGCCATCGCCGCTCAAGCGTGCCTGGCGGCGTTTCAAGCAGCACCGCCTGGGTTACTGGAGCCTGATCCTCTTCGTCGCGCTGTTCGTCCTCAGCCTCGGGGGCGAGCTCATCTCCAACGACAGGCCGCTGGTCGTCAGGTATCACGGCACCTGGTACTTCCCCATCGTGAAGACCTATCCCGAGACAACCTTCGGCGGCGACTTCCCCACGCCGACGGACTACCTCGATCCGTATATCCGCGACAAGTTCAAGGAGCCGGGCAGCTTCGCGATCTTTCCGCCCAATCCCTATTCATACGAGACGTTGAATTACTTCTCGAAAGAGCCCAATCCGGCGCCCCCGTCGGCAGAAAACTGGCTTGGCACCGATGACCGCGGCCGCGATGTGTTCGCTCGCCTGCTGTACGGCTTTCGCGTATCGGTGCTGTTCGGGATGGCACTCACGCTGCTCGGGCTGCTGGTCGGTACGTTCACTGGAGCGCTCATGGGTTTCTTTGGCGGGCGCTTCGACATGGTGTCTCAACGGCTGATCGAAATCTGGAGCTCAATGCCGGAGCTGTATCTCCTGATCATCTTCGCCTCGATCTTCACCCCGAGTCTGGGGCTGCTCATCATCCTGCTGTCGCTGTTCGGGTGGATGAGCCTCTCAGACTACGTGCGCGCCGAGTTCTATCGCAACCGCTCGCTCGACTACGTCAAGGCTGCGCGAGCGTTGGGGCTCTCGAACTGGCAGATCATGTGGCGCCACATCATGCCCAACAGCCTGACGCCGGTCATCACCTTCCTGCCGTTCCGCATGAGCGCGGCCATTCTTGCGCTGACAAGCCTGGATTTCCTTGGCTTGGGCGTGCCGCCTTCCACGCCCAGCCTGGGCGAACTCCTGGCACAGGGCAAGGCCAACCTGGATGCCTGGTGGATCTCGCTGTCGACCTTTGCAGTGCTCGTGTTGACCCTCGTTCTGCTGACCTTCATGGGTGACGCGCTGCGTGACGCGTTTGACACGCGCCTGTCGTTCGCGCACCTGCGTGCACGCCAGAAACCAGCGGGGGTGAAATGACCCGAGCTGATTTGCGGCCGTCTGCGCCCAAGTATGACGGGCCGCTGCTGCGGCTGGACGATCTGTGCGTGCATTTCGAATCCGAGCACGGGGACGTGACCGAGGCGGTCAGGCATGTTTCGCTCGATCTGCATGTCGGGGAGCGCTTCGCCCTGGTGGGGGAGTCGGGGTCGGGCAAGTCCGTCACGGCGCTGTCGATCATGCGCCTGCTGGCCGATGCCCAGTACAGCGGCCGCATACTCTTCGAGGGCCGCGACCTGCTGAGCGCCAGCGAGCGTGAAATGCGAGGCCTGCGTGGCGCGGATGTCGCCATGGTGTTCCAGGAGCCGATGACGGCGCTGAATCCGCTCTATACCATCGGCAACCAGATCGTCGAGACGCTGGAGCTGCACGAAGGCCTGGGCAAGCGTGCAGCAAAGGCGCGCGCCATTGCGTTGCTGGAACGTACCGGCATCAAGGAGGCCCCGCGCCGTTTCGATGCCTTCCCGCATCAGTTGTCAGGCGGCCAGCGCCAGCGCGCGATGATCGCCATGGCATTGGCCTGTTCGCCCAAACTGCTGTTGGCCGACGAGCCAACCACCGCGCTGGACGTGACGGTTCGGATGCAGATCCTGCAATTGCTGCGCGAGCTGCAGGTCGAGTTCGGCATGGCCATCATGCTGATCACCCACGACCTGAACATGGTTCGCGCCTTTGCCGAGCGTGTCGGCGTGATGGAGCGGGGCGTACTCGTCGAGACCGGAGCGACGGCCGACGTATTCGCCGCTCCGCAACATCCCTACACCGTGCGCCTGCTGGAGAGCCGGCCGCAGCGCGATGTGCTGCCGCTGGTGCCGCTTGCGCCGGTGCTGCTCGAAGCCGACCAGTTGACCGTGACGTACGCGCGCCATCGGCCAGGGTTTGCCGGTTGGTTTCGCAGCGACGCTTTTACTGCGGTCGACGCCGTGTCATTGCAGCTGCGCGAAGGTGAAACGCTCGGCATCGTGGGTGAGTCCGGCTCGGGCAAGACCACACTTGCGCAGACGCTGCTTGGCCTGCAAGCCCCCCAAGGCGGCGACTTGCGCTTTCTGGGCAATTCGCTGCTGCGTCTTTCACGCGACCAGCGACGTGCCGTGCGGGCGCGCATGCAGGTGGTTTTCCAGGATCCCTATGGTTCGCTTTCGCCACGAATGACCATCGAGGAAATCGTCGGCGAGGGCTTGGCGTTGCACCAGCCCCACGTGAACCCGACCGAGCGGCGCCATCGTGTGATCGAGGCGCTGCGCGAAGTCGGTCTGGATCGCACCGTGCTGGGGCGCTATCCCCACGAATTTTCAGGCGGTCAGCGCCAGCGCATCGCAATTGCCAGGGTGCTGATCCTCAAACCGCAGGTGCTGGTGCTGGATGAGCCGACTTCGGCACTCGATGTGTCCATCCAGCAGCAGGTGCTTTCGCTGCTGTCTGCCCTTCAGAAAAAGTACAACCTGTCGTATCTCTTCATCAGTCACGACCTCGCCGTCATCCGTGCGATGTCACATCGTGTGGCCGTGATGAAGGACGGCAAAGTGGTGGAAGAGGGCGACACCGAAGCGGTGTTGGCGTCGCCTTCGCACCCCTATACCTGCAAGCTGATGGCGGCAGCCTCGCTGATGCCGTCGAGGGATAACCCCTAAAATCCACCGCTGATTCCCCCGTTTCATGCCGCTTTGATGCGCGGTTTTTGTAAGAATGCGCATCCAAAGTCATGTGTAAGTGCATGATTCTCATATGAATTCAGGGAAATTTGTAACGACCTTTGACAAGTCAAAGTGTCACTTTTATCATCCTGCGAGATTGTTTGAGCGGGATTCGGACGGGTTTCTTTTGCTTCCGCATATGGATGCCCGATGATGACGATTTTCCGAGGGAGAACCGATGCAGCACTTTGTATTTCATTCCATGGCGCGCCTGGCGGTAGGGGTTGTGATCGGCTGCGGCGTGATCGTGTCGAATGCAGTACATGCTGATACGGTCTTCAAGGACACGGAAGTCCGCGCCGACGTCAAACCCGACGCCAAATCCGGCCTCATCTCGAATGTGATGAGCAAGACGGGCGACGTGGTCATGAACGCGCTTGGCATGATTGGCCTGCGCTATCGCTTCGGGGGCAACACTCCCGAGTCCGGCCTCGATTGCAGCGGCTTCGTCCGCTATGTCTTCAACGACACGTTTGGCTTTCTGCTGCCGCGCCGCGCCGTGGAGATGAGCCGTGTCGGTACCAGCGTCGATATGGCCGAGTTGCGTCCCGGCGACCTGGTGTTCTTCAACACCATGCGCCACACCTTCTCGCACGTCGGCATCTATATCGGTGACAACAAGTTCGTGCACGCGCCGTCGACCGGCAGCAAGATTCGTGTGGATGATATGACGGCCTCGTACTGGGTGACGCGTTACAACGGTGCTCGCCGTATCGAAGGGAACACCGGTGCCGCGGTCAAGGGAAGCGTCGACAACTTCGTCGAAACGCTCAAGCGCGTCGACCCGAATGCCGCTGGCAAGCCGCTGGCACTGTACGGCGGCTGAGTCGCTCAAGCACCAAAAGAAAAGACCGCAGAAGCGGTCTTTTTTGTTGGCTGCGCCTGGGCTGTTTCAGTGCTGCGGGAGTGGTGAGGCCAGCACGGTCTGCGGCAGGCGCAGCTTGGCGCGCAGCAGCGGCAGCGCAGCTTGCGCGGCCTGTTCGCCCGCGAGGATGGCCTCATTGCGCGCGGTAAAGTCGCTACCCTTCACGAACGGCAGCGAGGGCGTGATCACCACATCGGCTTGGGCCAGTTCGGTCCTGTTGATGCTCTGGCCCATGATCGCCGTCGTCTGCAGCAGCATGCTGGCCTGGCCCGATACCGGCTGGGTGGAAGGGTCCGCCGAGATGTTCACGGCAATCACGAATGTGGCGCCCATCTGCTTGACGTAACTCACGGGCACGGGTGCCACCAGGCCGCCATCCACGTACTGGTGGCCGCTGATCGTCACGGGCTGGAACACGCCGGGGATGCTGCACGAAGCGCGTACTGCCTGGCCCGTATTGCCGCGTCGAAACAGGATCGGCTTGCCGCTCGACAGGTCCGTGGCCACGATGCCTAGCGGAATCCGCATTTGCTCGATGGTTTTGTGTCTGACCAGCCGGTTGATGTAATTCTCCAGTGCTTCACCCTTGAGCCAACCGCCAAAACGGGTGCCAAACGGCAGCGCCCAGTCGGCGATCATGGCCTCGTCCATCTTGAGTGCCATGCGATTCATCTCGAGGCCCGACATGCCGGACGCATGGATCGCGGCCACCACGCTGCCCGCGCTGGTCCCGGTGATGTAGTCGACCTGGATGCCCTGTGCCTCCAGCATCTTGATGACGCCGATATGCGCAAAGCCGCGCGCGGCGCCGCCACCCAGGGCCAGGCCGACACGCACCGGCGGCGTGGCAGGCTGTGCGGATGGCGGCAGGACGGCCGTCGTTGGCGTCGCAGGCGTTTCGGTTTTGCCGGACGATGGGCCGGTCACGGTACAGGCGGAGAGCAAGGAGGCGCCGGCGGCACCCAGGAAGAGGCGGCGTTGCATGAGGGTTGGATCGCGTCGAGGCGCGCAGTGATCGGTCGTCATTGTGCCAAAGTTTGGCGGCGGACTGGCCAAGCGCACCACGTGCGGTTGGTATAATTTCGGTTTCGATAAAGGCCGCTCGCGACTGATTCGGTCGTGCGGCCTTGTTCTTTCAGCCATTCCTATGACCCAGCGCGTCCGCACTCGTTTCGCTCCCAGCCCCACCGGCTTCATCCACCTCGGCAACATTCGCTCGGCACTGTACCCATGGGCCTTCGCCCGCAAGATGAAGGGAGACTTCATCCTGCGCATCGAAGATACCGACGTGGAGCGCTCCACGCAGGAAGCCGTTGACGTGATCCTGGAAGCGATGGCGTGGCTGGATCTGGATATCGACGAAGGCCCGTTCTATCAGATGCAGCGCATGGACCGTTATCGCGAGGTCATCGCGCAGATGGTCCGCCAGGATCTGGCTTACCCGTGCTACATGAGCACCGAAGAACTCGACGCGCTCCGGGAGGCGCAGCGTGAGCGCGGCGAGAAACCCCGCTACGACGGCACTTGGCGCCCCGAGCCCGGCAAGGTCCTGCCGACGCCGCCGGAAGGCGTGCAGCCCGTGATCCGCTTCAGGAACCCGATTGGCGGCAGCGTGGCCTGGGACGATGCCGTCAAGGGCCGCATCGAAATCTCGAACGATGAGCTGGATGACCTTGTCATCGCCCGGCCGGATGGTACGCCTACATATAACTTCTGCGTGGTCGTCGACGATATGGACATGCAGATCACCCACGTGATCCGTGGCGACGATCACGTCAACAACACGCCGCGCCAGATCAACATTCTTCGTGCCCTGGGCGGCACGCCGCCGGTGTACGCCCACCTGCCGACCGTGCTCAATGAGCAGGGCGAGAAAATGAGCAAGCGCCACGGCGCCATGAGCGTGACCGGTTATCGCGATGCCGGCTACCTGCCTGAGGCCGTCGTCAATTACCTCGCCCGCCTCGGCTGGGCGCATGGCGATGCCGAGATTTTTTCTCGTGAGCAGTTCGTCGAATGGTTTGACCTCGAGCATCTGGGCAAGTCGCCCGCACAATACAACCCCGAGAAGCTCGCCTGGTTGAACAACCATTACATCAAGCAAGCCGACAACGCGCGTCTGGCTGACCTGGTGAAGCCCTTCATTGAGGAGCTGGGTGGTAAGGTCGATGGTGGCCCGGTGTTGGCTGACGTCATCGCGCTGGTGAAGGATCGCGCCAACACGCTGCGTGAAGTCGCGCAGACTGCGCTGCTGTTCTACCGCACCGACTTGACCATCGATCCGGCGTTGGCGGCACAGCATCTTACGGATGACGTGCGTCCCGGTATTGCCGCGCTTGCCGAGAAGCTGGGCGCACTGCCGGAGTGGAATCGTGAAGCCATTGGCGTTGCCTTCAAGGACGTCCTCGCCGCGCATGGCTGGAAGATGCCAAAGCTCGCCATGCCCGTGCGTCTTCTTGTGGCGGGGCAACTGCAGACCCCCTCGATCGATGCCGTGCTCGAGCTGTTTGGTCGCGAGGTCGTCCTGTGCCGCCTGGCTGGGTGAGGCGTCTCGAGAAAAAATTTAGGGGAGGGTATTGCCAAGCGACAAATACTTCCCCTATACTCTTGTTTTCGCTGCAACACGAAGCGAAAACGCAGTAAAAAGCAGTAACTCGGGGCTATAGCTCAGCTGGGAGAGCGCTTGCATGGCATGCAAGAGGTCAGCGGTTCGATCCCGCTTAGCTCCACCAAAAATACCGGAAGATTCGATTCAAAGATAAATTTGAAAAGAGGCTTCCAAAACGCTAAGAAGCTCGTTATAATCGCGGTCTTCGCAGCGTCAAGACAGAAAGCGTTGCAAAACAGTTTCTGTCCCCTTCGTCTAGAGGCCTAGGACATCACCCTTTCACGGTGAGTACAGGGGTTCGAATCCCCTAGGGGACGCCAAAACAAGAGCTTAACCAGAAGCTCGTTAGCAAGGCCGGCGCAAGCTGGTCGAGCGAACCGACAAGGAGTGGTAGTTCAGTCGGTTAGAATACCGGCCTGTCACGCCGGGGGTCGCGGGTTCGAGTCCCGTCCACTCCGCCAAATCAAAACCCGCTGCTTGCAGCGGGTTTTTTCTTTTGCGCGTGTAATGCAATCGTGATCCCTCTCGCTTTCCTTTAAAGAAGGATTAAGCCGCCCGCTTTAATCAGGATGGCGGCTGATGCGATTGAAGTAGCTGATCAACAAAGCCCCAGCCACCATCAGGCTCAAGCCGTTGGCGGCCCAGAACCCTGAGGGTCCGCGCAGCATGGCGGCAATGTCCCCGAGAAGCCCGAAACCCAGCACGTAGCCGCCCCCCAGGCCTACACCCCAGAGCGAGAGTGCGTAGATGACAGTCGGAATCAGCGCAATCTTGTAGGCGCGCAAGATGAACGCCGTCATCACCTGCAGCGCATCGAACATCTGATAGAACGCGATGAAGGGTAAGAGCGGTACCGCTATCGCCATCACGGCTGTGTCGCGCGTGTAGAGACTGACCAATTCCTGACGCAGGGCGAGCACCGCTGTTCCGACGATCGCTGCGCAAAGGATCGCGAGTTTGATGCCATTCATGGCGATTCGGCGGGCCGCTGCTCGATCATGAGCGCCGATGGACTGCGCCGTCAGCGTCGACGTGGCGATCGACAGCGAGAGCGGCACCATGTAAGCCACGGCGCCCAGGTTGGCAGCGATCTGGTGTCCGGCGAGCACGACCGTACCCAGCCGGGCGATGAAGATTGCCATCAGCGTGAATGACGTGATCTCGATCAGATAGGTCAAGCCCATCGGTACGCCCAGACGGACAAGTGCCCACAATCGGGAGCGGCTGGGTGGCGAGTACTGCGTGAAGATCGAGAGCGGTGCGTAAGCCGAAGTCCGCACCAAGATGACCGCTCCCGCTGCAAACCACAGCCAGCTGACGATCATGGAGGCAAGTGCGCAGCCTGGACCGCCCATCGCCGGCAGTCCCATGCCGCCATACAGGAAGAGTGCATTGAGCGGCAGCTTGAGTACCAGCCCGGCCAGTTGCAGCACGGTGACCATCACCGGCCGGGCTAGCGCGTTGTTCAGCGCCGAATAGATCCGGAAGCCGAGCGCCGCAGGCAGGGCCAGCGCTTCATAACGCAGGTAGGCAGTCGCTTTTGCCGACAGCTCCGGTGTCGCATCCGCTAGCCGCAGCAGTGGGGCCGGAAACCAGAGGATCATTATGCCGATGGCCGCCAGCCCCAGGCCGAGCCAAACGGCCTGGCGGACTTCCTCGCCGATCTCGCTGTATTTCTGCGCGCCGTAGAGCTGCCCGGCGACTGGGGCGAGCGCCTGCAGCACGCCCATCAGGCTGATGTACACCGTCACGTAGATCGATCCGCCGAGCCCGATGGCCGCCAGATCGGCTGCAGAGGCACGCCCGGCCATGGCTGTATCCAGCACGCCGAAGGCGATCACAGCCAGTTGGCCGATCAGTACCGGCCATGCCAGGGCGGCAATGCGACGGATGTCGGCAATGAACATCGCAGACGCACCCGATGGCGTTATTGACGCAACTTGCGCCGGCGCGCCGTTGCCGGGGTGGGGGGCGGATGCGTTGCCGCGGCCGCTTCGGTGAGTCGATACATACGGAAATGTTCGTCACGGTCAGCGGGGCGCCTACCTTCCCAGATGAGGCGCCACTCGAAATTCGAGATGCTCGACGGGGCGCCATAGTCGTACGGGTCGTGGCGCAGCAGGATGTCGCAATGGTCTTCGCTGCTGCCGAAGCGGATATGCCCGAAGTAGGCGAACGAGGCGAGTTGTGCATCGCCCATGCGAATCGGTTGCACGCACGTATACGTCTGCGGCAGTGCCAGCGCCGCAGACTGCGCGACGTCGCGATACGTTTTGGCGTAGTTGATGGTGGGCAGCCACAGGGTCATCATCAACACCCACAGTAGCGTAGTGCCGGCAGCCGAGATCACTACCGCCCGCCAGATCGCCTTGGGTGCGCGGGACGTGCGCCACGCCACGATAAGGACCCATGCCGCTGTCACCAGCAGCGCGCAAGCGAGGGCTGTCCAGCTGAATTCCGGCCGGTAGCCGGGAACGATGCGGTATACGTTGCGCGCGAGTTGCGGGGGGAAGCCCGTCATCTTGGCAATCCACAGCAGCCATACGGTACCGCCAAGGATCGTGAACGCCAGTAGTGCGAACCAGTCGATGGCGCTGATCGCTCCGCGTTTGAGCGTGGGCAGCGCAAAGGCGGCCATGACGGCCATCGGCGGGATGAGGAGCAGGAAGCTATCGTCGCCAGGGTGCGGTTGCAAGAGCAAGAGCAGCATCTGAGGCGCCAGCACGGCCAGTGGCAGGACGATATGCGGGGCCGTGCGCATGCCGCTCCAGCTTCTCCAGGCCCAGGCAGCGAGGGGCCAGACCGGCCAGGCGAACAGCGGCAGGTTGCGCGCGATGAAGCCGAGGGAATAGCCCGTCGGGCCAGCGTATTGGTGGCGATCGAAGCGCGCCCATTCGCGCACGTATGTCACCGCGTCTGTCGGATTTACAGCGAGCACGTACGCCATGGCCGGCCAAGACCAACCGAGCGCCAGCGAAACCGGCAATGCCACCGTCAACAGCGGCTGCACTGGCAGCACGCGCGTCGCTCGCGCCGTGATCAGTACGGCCACGGTCACGGCGAGCGGCAGAATGGGGCCGCCCGCCAACGACAGGCAACCGATACCGATGCCATAAATAAGGCTGCCCGACTTTGGCTTATCGAGCGCCCGGATGAGCCCGTAGACGCTGACGGCCACGAAGCTGAGCGCGCCAACCAGCGGCGTGGTCTCGTGACCGCGCTGCGCCAACCCCACGCAAGCCAGGAAGATCAGCAGGGCGCCGTCCGCGAGCGTACGGCCGTAGTCGCGCGCATTGGGCTGGCCGCCGAAGACGAATTCAAAGGGTTGGACTTCGGCGCGGCGACCGAGCAGGTATGCGCCATACCAGATGCAGGCGCACGTAACGAAGAAGAAGAGGGCGGTTGCCAGGCGCGACGCATCGGATGGGCCAAGCCACTGCCCGAACAGGCGAATGCATGCTCCGCCGATCCAGTACACCAAGGGACCCGCCTGCACAACCGGGCGCCCAACGATGTTCGGCATCAGCCAGTCTTGCATGTTGCCGGTGGCCAGCGTCCACATCGCGCCAAAGCCCGCGGCGTCTTCGTTCTTCCACGGGTCGCGTGAGAACAGACCAGACAGGCCGTAGATCACGCAGATGGCGAGCAGCAGCCAACGCGGCAACTCGCGGGTGGCGGCGGCGGTCAGGCGGATGCGCGAGACGCGGTTGGTGTTCATCGGGTGTCAGACCGGGCGAGCCCAGCCGGGGTTGCACAGCGACGTGCGGATCGTAAAGAGCGGCCGAACCAACGGCCTACCATGTGCCGAGAAACAAAAAAGGCAGCCGGAGCTGCCTTTTTCTGACCACTAAGACGGTCTGCACTGAGCGGATCATGCGCTGAGCCGTCTCCGGCGCCGATATTACTTGGCAGCCTTGCCGATCTTGCTGCCGAACTTGTTGCGGAACTTCTCGACGCGGCCGGCGGTGTCCAGCACCTTCTGCTGGCCCGTGTAGAACGGGTGCGATTCGGACGAGACTTCGATCTTGGCCAGCGGATATTCCTTGCCGTCCAGCGTAATCGTTTCCTTGGTTTGGATGGTCGAGCGGGTGATGAACTTGAACTCGCTGGACATATCCTGGAACACGACTTCGCGATAATTCGGGTGAATGCCTTCTTTCATGATGGGCCCTGGGGTTGAGGTAGCCAATTCGCGGCGCGCTTCAGGTTGATGACCGTGCGACCAGCCGTGAATCACTTGCCGGGTGAATAAACGACAATTATGCCAGAGAAACAAAGGCTTGGGCAACGCACTCGTCCTGAAATCCGTCGGCCTGCCGCGTCGAAAGTGGCGCATAAAGCCTTTTTTTGTTGTGTGGCGCTCAAGGTGTGGCCAGACGTTCGATGGTGACCGTGCCCTGGCCGTCGAGATCCAGCGTTCGGCTGTCGCCCATGCGCAACGAGGTGTCGATATCGTGGGTCCACGTGTCGACCAGGGAGGGCACCTGAGCGTCGGACGACGGCCGGAAGCGATGCAGCGTCACCCCGATCGACAGTGCCTGGAACGTGCCTGAGGCGCTCACTGGCCGCAGCGTGACATCGATCCCCGTCTTGGCCCAGCGGTGGCGTATGAACTGGCATGCGGTGGTGTCGCAGCCGAGGGGGATCGTACTGTCGGGAAGTCCGGCGGCGAACCGCTTTTCCCATTCTGCCCGCGGCATCGATCCGCCAACGTCATAGGTATGCGTGTGCGCGAGCAGTGTGATGTGCTGGCCCGTGGCTGACGGCGCGGCTGGCATCGTCAGCCGTTGGGTTTCAGACTGGCCGTCGAGCCATGCTGTGACTCGGAAGATCAGCGGTGGCATTGGCTGCGCGCAGGCTGCCGAGGCAGTCATGCTCAGGACCAGCAAGCCAACATGAAACAGGCGGGATGTCGTCAAGGCAGGCACCTGTCCTGGTGATGCCCTACCTGCAGCACGCGGCGTGCCGGGTCTTGCAAATAGAACGCTTGCAAGAGCGAGTAGAGCGCCGGCAGCCTTTCGAACAACGCCGCCGGCTCGGTGAAGAACACTTCCGAAGCGACCGCGAAGAATTCGGCCGGATGTTGCGCGGCATAGGGGTCAAGCAACGAGAGGACCGGATCGCGCCCCCAGCGATGCTCGGGAACCTGTTCACATCGGTCGGCAAAGGCGTCGTACGCGGCGTGGAGATGATCGGCCCACGCTTCCCGGGCAACGTCGGTATGCAACTGCGACGAGAATGCGGGGATGCCGTCAGACGCTCCGTTGAGCATGTCGAGCTTGTGCGCAAATTCGTGAATGACCACGTTGTAGGGCTGCGTGTTCGGCTCTGCCAAACCGCTGCCGAGCTGGATGTCTTGCCACGAAAGAATGACGGGCCCGTGCTCCCATGCCTCACCGGCGGCCTCTTCCCGGACGTGATGGACAACGCCGTCTTCATCCATCACATCCTTGCGGATGATGAATTCGCCGGGGTAGATGACCACCCCATGCCACCCGCCGTACCACGCCATACCCAGTTCCAGGATTGGCACACTCGCCTGCACCGCGATGGCGACCACCATGTCGTCTGTCAGCGGCAGGTCGTGCGCGGTCGTGAATTCCTTTTCGGCGATGAAGAGCGTGGCAGTTTCACGCAGGCGTGCAAGGTCGGCAGCAGACCAATCCACCAAGAAGGGCAGGCCGGCAAGCGTGCGTGACCACAATGCATCCGGGATGGCGTAGCGCGCCAGGCGCCGCGAACGCATGCGACTGGACAGCCAATGGAAGACGGACAAAAACATGCGTCCAGTATATCGATGCCGGTGATCGTCCTGACGCGGAGCAGTTCAGGCCACTGACAGCAGGCGGGCGCCGCGCTGGTTGGCAACGTACACCGCTTCAGTGCGGCTGCGCACCTTCACGCGCCGATAGAGCGTGCTGATATGAGCCTTGGCCGTAGCTTCCGAAATATTCAGCATGCGGCTGATGGTCTTGACTGGGTGTCCGCGCGAGAGCAATACGAGAATTTCGTACTGGCGCGGCGTGATGCCCAGCAGCTTGGGGTCGGTTTGCGGATCACCCGCCAGTGCGGGGTTCGGGGCGCCGTCCAGTCGTGACTCCGGCAGTAATGCGCTGGCCGGAATGTACTGGCCGCCCGCCAGCACCAACTCCAGCGAAGCCGCGATGACCTCGCCCGGCGAGTGTTTGAGCGTGTAGCCGGACAAGCCCATCTGCATGAGGGTGCGGATGATGTCGGGGGATTCGGATTCCGCCAATACGACCACGTGACGGGCATGCGGCCGATGCATGATCTCGCCAATGGCGGAGAGCTCGTCCAACTGTGGCAGCGGCAGTCCGATGACGAGGAGTCCGGCATCAGCGTTCGTTTCGATGGCGTCGAACATGCCTTCGTCGGGTTCGACCACAGTGACGCCGGTGACACCCTTGAGCGTACGCAGCAGATGCGCGATGCCCGTACGCACCAACGGATGGCCTTCGATCAAAACAGTGTTCATGTTGTTCTCGACCTGTTACCGATCTTGCGAACATCCACGTCGCCTCCGGCGATGAAGCGGGCCGGAGCAGACCCCCGTCCGAATCATTTTAGTGGCGTATCAAGAAAATGACAGATGTCACGGTTATGTCTCGGACTTTTGTCGGCACATCCTGGCGACCGGAGTCCAGCGTTTGCCAGGGCGTGCAATTCACGCATCGGGAAACGGGCCGTCGCGATGACAGCGGATTTTTGGAGGCGGCTATTCAGCCACAACACAAAAACGCATGCCACGCTTGGGCGATTATCTTTCCGTTTGCGGAATATCCAGTCAATACAAGTCGTTGATTGTTATTGCACGGATGCCGCTCCCACCTTGGCTGGGAGGGGCGGGTCATGCCCATCAACGCGCAGCGCTGTGCCCGGCGTTCGCCACCGAAGCGGACGATCGATCTGATCGGAATGGTCGCGAACGTTGCAGCCATGGTCATCATGGCGCCGGCGTTCACAGTAGACGGCGACTTCGACGTTGCGCGTGCTTGTGTGCACGTCATCGCCTTTCGCGGCATTCCCACCGATACGTTGCCGGTGAAAACTGCCAACGGTCCTTATCCCACCCGCGCATTCGATTCATCCATCGGTTTCGTCGCGTCCCTGCTCTCGGACGGCGAACTCGGTACGTCGCATGCGTGGCTTAACAATCTCCCGGCGAGGATTTATGCGCAATCCCCTCGGAAGTGGGGGTTCGGTTTTAGGCTTGCCCATGGCGCGGTATTCCACACGCAGCCATGGTAAAAGGCGGCTAACTGCGACGCAATCGGGCCGCACTGACAGCACTTTTTCGCGCCAGTCGGGCAAGACAATGCTTTACGCCGCACTTTCCTGGCGCGAATGGTGCAGCGGGGGTTTCGCCCGGCGTTCAGCAAAGCCCATCGCCTGACCCTCCGCGACGGGTGCCTGCCAGGAAAACGGAACGGAGTGCAGCGCGGTACGGCGCCCGCGTAGGCGCGCAAGGCGCCCGTCAGGCGGTATGCAACTGTTCTGCGCGGATACCGTGTTTCTGCATCAATCGATACAACGTCACACGCGACACAGCCAGCTCGCGCGCGGTCATGCCCATGTGAAAGCCGTTGCGCGCAATGGCGGTGCGGATGGCGTCGGACTCGGCGCCTTCGCGTGCTTCCTCAAGCGTCTGGCCCGAGACCGACGCGTAGCCTTCCAAATGCAGATCGGCGGCGGAGATCTTGCGGTTGTCGGTCATCACCAGTGCGCGGCGCACGCGGTTGATCAACTCGCGTACGTTGCCTGGCCACGGGTAATGCATCATCGCGTGCAATGCGCAGGGCGTAAAACCGCGAATGCGATGCGACGCTTCGCTGGCATGCTGCGCGAGGATATGCTCGGCCAAGAGGACGATGTCGCTGCCGCGCTCGCGCAGCGGCGGCACAGACAACGTCAGCACGCACAAACGGTGGAACAGGTCAGTCCGGAATCCGCCGTGCTGCTGCGCGGCTTCAAGATCCACGTGCGTGGCAGAGATGATGCGGATGTCCAGCGGAATCGCCTGGTGTCCACCCAGCCGCGTAATCGTGCCCTGTTGCAGGAAGCGCAGCAGGCTGACCTGGCTTTCAAGCGGCAGGTCGCCGATTTCATCGAGGAACAACGTGCCGCCGTTGGCGTGCTCGACCCAGCCGATATGGCGTTGGTGTGCACCTGTGAACGCGCCTTTCTCGTAGCCGAACAGTTCCGACTGGATCAGGTGCGGTGGTATGGCGCCGCAATTGATCGCAATGAAGGGTCCGCCCGCCCGCGCGGAGGCCTCGTGAATTGCCTGCGCTGTCAATTCCTTACCGGTGCCCGACTCGCCCGCGATGAATGCCGGGGCGCTGTTCTGCGCGACCTTGCGGATGGCGCGGAAAAGACTGTGCATGGCCGGACATTCGCCGAGCATACGCGCGTTGTTGAGCTTGGGCGTTGGAGTCGCCTCCTGCGCAAGCGCAGCCATCCCCCAGGCGTGACGCAACGAATAGGCAGTTTCTTCTGCACGCAGCGGCATCTGCACATAGTCGACGCAGTAGTCGCGCACCAGCTGGCGCACGCGCTCGTGGCTCAGCATGTTTGCCGGCAGTGCAGCGACCCAGCCGACATGCGGTGCCTGCATGCAGCGCTCGAGCAAATCCAGTTCGGCGGTCGAGAAGGCACTTCCGAAATCGATCAGGCCGGCTTTGGGCGCACCGTCACGGATCGCGCAGCCAAGCTCCCGTACCGACATCACCCGCCGCACCTGCCAGTCCGCGCCCAGAATTGTCTCGTCAATCTCCCCCATGCCGGTGCGTGACGCAACCACAACGGTTCGGCATGCACCTGTACATTCCAGCGACGCATCGCGCATGGTTATCCCCCGTTCGATTTTTCGTGGCCCTGATTGCCTGCCCAAGCGGCTTAACCCGGGCAGGCTTGCAGTATGGTTGCCGGGTTTCTCTTTTGCGATGACGTTTAAGGACGAGGGGAGCAAACGCTTGCGTCCAGCGCACGTAATGCGAACGAACTAGCGAATTTCATCTCCTTGCCGAGAAAATCTGCCGATAAATCAGCCCATTGCTGGGGCAATAAAAAAGCGCACCACTGAGGGTGCGCTTTTTGATTCGTCCCGCGGGGCTCAGCCGCCGCGTCGCATCATGTCAAAGAACTCGGCGTTGTTCTTGGTCGACTTGAGTTTGTCGAGCAGGAATTCCATTGCTTCGACTTCGTCCATGTCATGGATGAACTTGCGCAGGATCCACACTTTTTGCAGGATGTCCGGCTTGATGAGCAGTTCTTCGCGGCGCGTGCCTGACTTGTTCAGGTTGATGGCGGGGTAGACGCGCTTCTCGGCCAAGCGGCGTTCCAGGTGCACTTCCATGTTGCCGGTGCCCTTGAACTCTTCATAGATCACGTCATCCATGCGGCTGCCGGTTTCGATCAGCGCCGTGCCGATGATGGTGAGCGAACCACCTTCTTCCAGGTTACGTGCCGCACCGAAGAAACGTTTCGGACGCTGCAGCGCGTTGGCGTCGACACCGCCAGTCAGCACCTTGCCCGAGGTCGGCACCACGGTGTTGTAGGCGCGGGCCAGACGCGTGATCGAGTCCAGCACGATCACCACGTCCTTCTTCAGTTCGACCAGGCGCTTGGCCTTTTCGATGACCATTTCGGCCACTTGCACGTGACGAACGGCAGGCTCGTCAAACGTCGAGGCCACGACCTCGCCGCGCACGGTGCGCTGCATTTCGGTCACTTCTTCGGGGCGCTCGTCGATCAGCAGCACGAACAGCTCGGCTTCCGGGTGGTTGGTCGCGATGGCGTGCGCAATGTGCTGCAGCATCACGGTCTTGCCGGACTTCGGGCTTGCCACCAGCAGCGCGCGTTGGCCGCGGCCGATCGGGGCAATCATGTCGATGATGCGGCCGGTGATGTTCTCTTCGGCCTTGATGTCGCGTTCGAGCGTGAGCGGCTTGTTCGGGTGCAGCGGCGTCAGGTTCTCGAACATGATGCGGTTCTTGACCGCCTCTGGAGGCTGCGCGTTGACCTTGTCGACCTTCACCAGCGCGAAGTAGCGCTCGCCGTCCTTCGGGGTGCGCACCTCGCCTTCGATGGTGTCGCCCGTATGCAGATTGAAGCGGCGAATCTGCGACGGGCTGATGTAGATGTCGTCCGTGCTGGCCAGATAGGAGGTCTCGGGCGAGCGCAGAAAGCCGAAGCCATCGGGCAGCACTTCCAGCGTGCCGTCACCAAAGATGGTTTCCCCCTGTTTCGCCTTCTTTTTCAGGATGGCAAACATCAATTCTTGTTTGCGCATGCGCTGCGCGTTATCGATCTCCAGCTGTCCCGCCATTTCCAGCAATTGGGACACATGCAAGGATTTCAGTTCTGTCAGATGCATAGACGAAGGAATGGGAAGAGCCCGAACGGGCAGCGAAACGGGAAAACGCGGGGAGGGGGAAAGATCGAGCGAACGCTCGGAGAAACGGATTGGCTGCAATCTTAGCACAACGCTGGCGCGCTTCCGGGCGGAAGCTCACCAGCGTTTGTCGGACCGGCGGAATCGCACCGCGCCGCCGTCCGAGGACACCTTACAGGTGGCTATCCAGGAATGCGGTCAGTTGCGACTTGGACAGCGCGCCGACCTTCTGGGCAGCCACGGCACCGTTCTTGAACAGGATCAGCGTCGGGATACCGCGGATGCCGAACTTGGCGGGCACGCCCTGGTTTTCATCGACGTTGATCTTGGCGATTTGCACCTTGTCGCTGTAATCCTTGGAAACTTCATCCAGGATCGGGGCGATCATTTTGCACGGGCCGCACCATTCGGCCCAGAAATCGACGAGCACGGGTTTATCGGACTTGAGTACGTCGGCCTCGAAGGACGCGTCGCTCACATATTTGATCTGTTCGCTCATGGCGGGAACCTCTGTTTTTTCGTAAAAGCTGGCGACGTGCGCCGAACCCATACATTACACGATTACGCGAACCGGCGTGTATTGGGGCCACTGTCAGTGCGGGTGCTGCTGATATAGTACCGGCGCCTTCCTTTTCAACTGTTGATTGTCGCTATCACGGTGATAGCCGCGACTGCAGTTTGTCGTCACCTGTTTTCCGCCGCATGCAGACGCTTGCCTTCGCGCCCGGCCCAGCATTCCTCTCCCGTGCCGCAGATGCCACGTGGCGCTTTCTTGACGCGCATGCACGATCGGCCGGCGCAGGCACCGTCGTCGTGCCGACCGCCGCGCAGATTCCTGGTGTACGGACCGCTCTGCACGACAGCGCGCAAGCGTCGGGCACGCCGCGTCTGTTGCCCCGCATCGTGACGCTGGGTCACTGGCTGCTGGACCTGCCACCCGAGCCGGGTCTGCCCGCTGCACGCACGACGCTCGCGCGGCTGCTCGCGGTGCAACAGGCACTCAAGACGCAGGCTTGGCTGCGGGAAGCGCTTGGTGCCCAGGACGATGCGGCGTTGTGGGGGGTGGCGCAGGTGCTCGTGACCGTGTCCGATGAACTGTCGCAACGCTGGCTTTCGCTGGATGCCGCGGATAGCGAAGCCGAAGGGCGACAGGATCAGTTGGAGCGCGCACTGGCCCAGGCGCTGGAGCAGACCTACGCGCAGTTGTCCGAGCGCTTCCTGGGCACCGAGTCGCGCATCGTGCTCACATTCTGGCGTCTGCTGTCGGGCGCGGCCGATCCGATCCCGATGCGATTGCGCGCCATGCGGCGGCTGCTCGACGCGTTGGATGGACCGATCGCATGGATGAACCCGACCGACGCGGATGGCGTCGAGCGCGATTTCCTCGAGCGTGCGTCCGAACGGGTGCCGGTGCTCGTCATCGGTTACGACTGGAATACACCGGATCGGTCGTCCGCAACGGCATCGGCGCCGCCGGTCACGCACGCGGATTTTCGTCATCTGCTGCTGCATGCCTGGCCAGAATGCGCGACGACGGCCCCGGCTGAGGACGGCGACTCCGACGCGGGGCTCCCGGGGCCCGCTCTTCGCATTGCAGGCGCAGCCCGCTTCGAGGACGAAGCCGCCTTCGCCGCGCACACACTCGTGGATTGGCTGAACGCTGGGCGCCGGTCTTTGGCGCTGGTGGCGCAGGACCGCATTGTCGCCCGGCGCGTGCGGGCGTTGCTCGCGCGCGTGAACGTCCCGGTGCGGGATGAGACCGGCTGGAAGCTGTCGACCACGCGCGCCGCAGCCGCCCTGATGCGCTGGCTGGACGTGGTGCAGGGCGATGGCGATACCGCGGCGCTGCTCGACTTCGTCAAGAGTCCCTTTTGCCTGCGTGATGCCGAGGCCGGTGCCGCCACGCCCGCGTGGGTCGCTGAGTTGGAGCGTCGCGTGCGCCGACATAACGTCACCGGCGGATGGGGGCGCTTGCGGCGTCTGGTGGCTGATCGCCCCGCTGACGACGCCGATGGCGAACCATCGGTCAACCGGTTGGCTGATCGTCTTGGCGTGCTGGCTGACGAGGCTGCCTTGTGGCGCCGCGCCGGCAATGCATCGCTCGAAGCGTGGGTGACCCTGCTGGCGGGCACCCTCGACCGCTTCCATATGCGCACCGGCCTGCAGCATGACGATGCTGGCCGGCAACTGCTTGATTGGATCGACCGCTTGCGCATGTCGGTGCATGGCTCCACCGATGCTGGAGCGCGCTTCTCGCTTGCTGAATGGCGTGCGTTGCTCTCGATGCTGCTCGACTCCGCCGTCTTCAGTGAGCCGTCCCCGCCCGCCGACCGCCGTGTGGTGATCCTGCCGCTGAACGGCGCGCGCATGCGCCGTTTCGATGGCGTGGTGGTGGTCGGTTGTGATGATGCGCAACTGCCCTCCGCGCAACCGGAGTGGTTGTTCTTCTCCAACGACGTGCGCCGTGAGTTGGGCCTGCCAGACCGTGCACAGCGATTTGCCCAGCAGGCGCGCGACCTGGCGGAAGTTCTGCTCAATCAGCCCGAGGTCGTACTGACGTGGCAGCGTCATGGCGGGCGCGGCGAGCCGCATCGTCTGTCCGGCTGGCTCGAGCGTCTGCAGCGCCGCCTCGCAGCGAGCGGCATGCGCATCGATACGCAGGTCGTTTTACCGAGCCTGCAGACCACCACCCGCCCGATCGACATGCCTGCGCCAACTGCGCCAACGCTCGTACCCTCTACGCTGAGCGCTGCCGCCTACAACAGCCTGCGTCGCTGCCCATATCAGTTCTTTGTGGGCCGCATGCTTCGGCTCGGAGAGTTGGAGGAGGTGTCGGACGAACTGGAAAAGCGCGACATCGGCGAGATCCTGCACGCGATCCTGCATCGCTTCCACCGGCAGTTGCAGGAGGCGCCCACACACGACCACAACGATCGCCAGGGCACCCTGCAAGCCATCACCGACGAACACTTTGGCCCGCTGCTGGCGGAGGACGGCAACGCGCTGCGTTTCTATCGCCGCTGGCTGGCCGTGATGCCCTCTTACCTGGCGTGGCAGGCCGCACGCGAAGCCGAGGGGTGGCGCTTCGAGGCGGGAGAAGTCGATGTCGATACGTCGATCATGCTGCCGGGCGAGCGCCCGCTGCGCTTGCGTGGTCGCATCGATCGCGTTGACGCGCATGGTGAACACGGTGTCGCGGTGCTGGATTACAAGACGCAATCGCCCATGGCGCTGGCGCGCCGTGCCAAGACGCCGTTCGAGGATTGCCAACTGCCGTTCTACGGTGTGCTTGACGCCCGCGCTCGCGCGGGCGGCTGGGTCTCGCTCGACGGCGAAGCGCGAGGCGACAAGCGCGACGTGGCGTTGGCCGATTTCACGCAAGTCGTCGACTGGCTGATCGAACAGATGCAGAAAGACATGACCGCCCTGGCCGCTGGCGCACCACTGCCAGCGTTTGGCGATGAATCGGCGTGCCGTTACTGTGCGGCGCGCGGCCTGTGCCGCAAGGGATACTGGACCGAAGGCGCCCCACGTGAGCCGGGGAGCGAAGCATGAGCGACCACGCGTACGAGCGCGACGGCGTCGCTGTCTCGCCAGAGGCCTTTTCGCGCGCGGCGTGCGATCCGCTGCGCTCTGTCGTGGTCGAGGCCTGCGCCGGCAGCGGCAAGACGTGGCTGCTGGTCACGCGCATGCTGCGTTTGCTGCTGGCTGGTGCGGCGCCAGCGGACATTCTTGCCATCACGTTCACACGCAAGGCTGCGGAGGAGATGCGGCAGCGCCTGCTCGACATTCTGGCGCAACTGGCAGGCGCGGACGACGAGGGTGTGGTGCGGGAACTCGTCGCGCGCACCGTCGATCCGCACGAGGCGCACAGCATGATCGAAACGGCGCGCGGACTGTATGCGCGCGTGCTGGAGTCGCCGTCACGCATGGCAATCGACACGTTCCACGGCTGGTTCGGGTCGTTGCTGCGCGGCGCGCCGCTGTCGTCCGGTGTGCCCCAGGGGGCGTCGTTGCGCGAGGACGCCGGACGCCTGCGTCGCGAGGCCTGGGCGCCGTTCTGGCGCGGCCTGCTGGCCGAGAACCAGGCGGGGCTGCGCGCAGCGTACGAGACGCTTGCCGATCTGGTTGGCGATTTTCAGGCTGGACGGTTCCTTGATGCCATGTTCCATCAACGCAGCGACTGGTGGGCCTATAAAGGGCAGGCGGGCGCGGAGCCGCTCGGGCCGCTCGATGCACTGCTGGGTGACGATGCCACCGTCGACCCGTTGATTGAAGCGTTGCAGGATGAGGCGCTGCTGTCCGGCATGCTGCGAGTTGCGAGCTTGCTGGGGCAGGGCGGCGCCACCGAGAGCAAACGCGCCGTGCAGATCGAATCCGCAGTGACGGCAGCGCGCGCGATTGACGTCTTCGATAAAGCAGCACGCGCGCAGGCGTTCGACGCCTTGTTCGCCGCGTTCTACACCCAGGCCGGCAAGGCCCGCGCCTGCAAGCCGACGAAGGCCCTGATCAAAGGCATTGGCGAGGATCAAGCCCAGCGCTTGGTCGGACAGCACGCCGCCCTGTGCGAAGCGCTGACCGTGTATCAGGGGCGCCGCCAGGAAGCGCGCGTGCGTGCCGTCAATGCCGCCCTCTTCACGCTGGGCGACGCGCTGATCGAGCGCTACCAGGCCTACAAGCGGCAGGCGCGTGCGATGGACTTTACCGATCTCGAGTGGGAGGCCGCCCGCCTGATGCAGGAGGAGGATACGGCCGCGTATCTGCAGGTCCGGCTGGATGCGCGCTACAAGCACCTGCTGCTCGACGAGTTTCAGGACACCAACCCGATGCAGTGGCGCATCCTGCAAGGCTGGTTGCGCGGATACGAGGGCACAGGCACCCGGCCAAGCGTCTTTCTGGTTGGCGACCCGAAGCAATCCATCTATCGTTTTCGCCGGGCGGACGCGCGGCTGTTCGATGCCGCACGCGAGATGCTCGTCTCGGAATTTGGCGCCACCGTCCTGCGCACGAACCGTACGCGGCGCAATGCGCCAGCGGTACTTGAGTGGGTGAATGCGGTGTTCATGCAGGCGCGTGCGCGCGGCGATTACCCGATCTACGCCGAGCAAAGCACTGCGGTGGAGGCGCCGGTCGGGCAGGCATTGTTGCTTCCGCTGGTGCCGGTGCCCGAGGTGGCGCAGGCCGGTGAGTCCACGCCGCGCGACACGCTGACCGAGTCGCGTGAAGAGGTGGGTGACTCCCAGCGTTACGAAGAGGGCCGTCAGGTTGCGGCCAGCCTGCTCGCTTTGCATGCGACCGAATGCGTTCGCGAGAACGGTGCCGAGCGCCCGGTCCGCTGGAGCGATTTTCAGTTGCTCGTGCGTCGCAAGCGCTATCTTGCCGATTACGAGCGCGCGCTCCGCGACGCAGGCGTGCCGTATGTGAGTCCGCGCCGTGGCGGTTTGCTCGCCACGCTGGAGGCGCTCGATTTGTGTGCGCTGCTGGATTTCCTGATGACGCCACAGGCGGATCTGCCGCTCGCGCACGTGCTGCGCAGCCCGATCTTCGCGGTCTCCAACGATGATCTGATCGCGATTGCGCAGTCCGGCGAAGGCCCGTTCGCGCCGACATGGTGGGAGCGGCTGAGTGCGCAGGCCGGTCACGCCGACGCGTCGCATGCGTTGCGCCACGCGCATCGCATGCTGTCGCGTTGGCTGGCGGCGGCGCCGACGCTGCCCGTGCATGACCTGCTCGACCACATTGTCTACACCGGTGAGCTCAAGCGCCGGTATGCCGAGTGTGCCCCTGCCGCCAACCGGGAGCAGGTGCTTGCCAATCTGGATGCCTTCCTGAAGCTCGCGCTCGACCTGGATGGCGGCCGCTATCCGAGCCTGCCGAAGTTCATGGCCGAACTGCGCGCCATCCGCCAGGGCGATGACGATGAAAGCCCCGACGAAGGCATGCAAGCCGACACCGCCGAGGCGCCCGATGCCATCGATGCCGAAGTCGTCAGCGACGGCCTGGACGCCGTGCAGATCCTGACCGTGCATGCCTCAAAAGGATTGGAGGCGCCCTTCGTGGTGCTGCTCGACAGCCATCACAGCGACCCCCGGGCTGATAACGCCGGCATCCTCATCGACTGGCCCCCGGGCGCGGCGGCGCCCACGCACTTCTCTGCATTTGGCAAGGCAGCAGAACGGGGCCGCGCGCGCAATCCGCTGTTCGAGCAGGAGGGCTTTCTTGCCGAGCGAGAGAATTGGAACCTGCTGTACGTGGCGATGACGCGGGCCCGGCAGGCGCTGATCGTTTCCGGCGTTGCCAACCGGCGGGATGCGTCGGCCGCTCAATCTGTCGACGAAGGCGATGGGCCCGAGGTGGATGGCACCGCAAGCTGGTACACGCTGTTGGCCGCCGCCGGAGTGGCCTCGCCCGCGCCTGTGCAGGATGCCCCGGGGGCAGCGCATCGTCTGGCCGCACAAGCCGCGACGGTTTCCTACCACGACTTCCGCTCGCCACTGACAGTGACCGTGCGCGTGGGCGGCGCGGTCGTCCAGGCTGAGGGTGCGGATGCCGTGTTCGATCAAGGTGCGGTCGCCCAAGGCGAGCTCCTGCACGCTGTGCTGGAGCGTCTGACGCGCCGCGGCCGTCCCGAGTGTGCGCCCGACGCTGACGCCATTGCCCGCTGGTTTGGCGCGACGGGGACGACGCAGGCAGAAGCCAGCCGTGTGGCGGAGGCCGTCCATCGCATGCTGGCGTCCGAGGTGCTGGCCCATGTGTTCGACCCCGCACGCTTCGATGCGGCGCATAACGAGATCGAACTGTTCAGCCCGGAGGGCGCGCTGCTGCGCATCGATCGTTTGATCGAGCGCGGTAACGAAGTGCTCGTCGTGGATTACAAGCTGCGGCTGCTGCCAGTCGAGCGCGCAGCCTATGCCGATCAGTTGCGCAGCTACGTCGCGGCCGTCAAGCCGATGTATCCCGGGCGCGCAGTGCGCGCCGGCGTGGCCACTGCACAGGGCGAATGGATCGATCTGGAGGCGCTGCCCGGGCCGGCAAGCCCGTCACGCGAGAGCACGCAAGGCGCGTTGTTCTGACGCGGGCTGCAAAGGCAAAGCGGGGAGAGGACGGAATAAAAGGAAGTGGGGGACGAGCCTGACCCTCGGCACTGGCGGAAAACGGCTGTGGCTGCTTCGTTCCCGACCTGACCAGGTTGACCGCGCCACCATGCGAGGAGGCCCGTCCGACCGGCATTGTAACCGACTCCCACGTCCCCACCTGAATATCCTTGCAATTCGCTCGACGCGCACGGCGTTTCAACCGTCGGAAAGCGCGTCGGAAATCCACCTCGCTTTGCTACAATCCGCCGCATGAGTTATCAAGTGCTCGCCCGCAAGTGGCGCCCTCGCGATTTCACCACGCTGGTCGGTCAGGAACACGTGGTGAAAGCGCTCACGCATGCGCTCGAACAGCAGCGCCTGCACCACGCATACCTGTTCACGGGTACGCGCGGTGTCGGCAAGACGACGCTGTCGCGCATCCTTGCCAAATCGCTCAATTGCGTCGGCGCGGACGGGCAGGGCGGCATTACCGCGCAGCCGTGCGGCGTGTGCCGCGCCTGTACCGAGATCGATGCCGGGCGCTTTGTCGATTACATCGAGATGGATGCCGCCTCCAACCGCGGCGTCGACGAGATGGCGCAGTTGCTGGACCGCGCGGTCTACGCGCCAACCAGCGGCCGCTTCAAGGTCTACATGATCGACGAAGTGCACATGCTGACCAACCACGCCTTCAACGCGATGCTGAAGACGCTGGAAGAGCCGCCCGAGCACGTCAAGTTCATCCTCGCGACCACCGATCCGCAGAAGATTCCGGTGACGGTGCTGTCGCGCTGCCTGCAGTTCAACCTCAAGCAGATGCCGCCGGGGCACATCGTGTCGCACCTGGACCGCATCCTTGGCGAAGAGGGCATCGCCCACGAGCCGAATGCGTTGCGTCTGCTGGCGGCTGCCGCGCAAGGTTCGATGCGCGATGCGCTGTCGCTCACCGATCAGGCGATTGCCTACAGCGCCGGCGAAGTGAGCGAAGCTGCCGTACGCGGCATGCTTGGCGCGATCGATCAGAGCTACCTCGTGCGCCTGCTCGATGCGCTGGCCGATGAGAATGGCGCGGCGCTTGTCGAGATCGCTGACGAGATGGCCGGGCGCAGTCTGAGCTTCTCGGGCGCGCTGCAGGATCTTGCATCCCTGTTGCAGAAGATTGCGCTGGCGCAGGTCGTGCCTGCTGCCGTGCAGGACGACTGGCCCGAGGCCGACGATGTGCGCCGCCTTGCCGAGCGCTTCGATGCGCAGTCGGTGCAACTGTTCTACCAGTTTGCCAACCTGGGCCGGAACGAACTGGCGCTTGCGCCGGATGAATACGCCGGCTTCACGATGACGCTGCTGCGCATGCTGGCGTTCCAGCCCGGACAGTCGGGCGGGGACACGCCAGGGCCTTCGGGTGGTGGCAAGCGGACTGTGTCATCGACGAGTGCGGCGGCAGCGCCGGCCCGTCCGGTTATCGCGGCGGCCTCGCCTGCCCCTGACGCGGCGCCCGTCGCGCAAGCTTCGCCGGCAGTGCGTGCGGAGCCGGTGGCGGAGGCCCCACGCGCGACATATCAGGTGAGCCCACAGGTACCGGCACCAGCGGCGACCGCTCCGGCAGCGCCAACAGCTGCAGCGCCAGCACGACGGTCGCCGGCCATGGAAGCGTTGGCGGCTGCACGTCAGGCATCGAGCCGGGGTCGGAACGGTGCGGCTGCGCCTGTTGCCGCGCCGGCTGAAGCACCTGCGTCGCCGGCGCGCCCGACAGGCGTGGGCCCGCGCCCGAACGCGGCCGCGGCGCCTGCGTCGCCGGCACCACGCCGTGAGCCGCCTGCTGCAAGGCCTGCGCCGTCAGACGACTCCGGTCCGCCGCCATGGGATGCAATGCCCGGCGAGTTCGCTTCGCCCTCGCTCGACGAAATCGACGCAGCGTTTGCTGGCTGGGATGCGGCTTCGACGACGCGAACGGAAACTCCTGCGCCGGCCGCGCCGCCTGCACAGATTGAGGCACCGGCGGCTGTCTCCGCGCCAGCCAAGGAAGCCGCGTCCGAACCGGAAGCGGCTGCCACGCGGCCTGATCTGAGCGCCAGTGGTCTGGCAACGTTCGACGGTGACTGGCCCTCCTTGGCCGCGCGCTTGCCGCTGCGGGGCCTGGCACAGCAGCTTGCCTACCAGAGTGAACTGACAGCCGTGGATGGCCTTACCGTGCGTTTGCGCGTACCGCTGCCGGCTCTCACCGAGGCGGGCGTCGTCGAGCGACTGGAAGCCGCGCTGACTGATCACTTCGGCACGCCGGTGCGTGTGGCCTGCGATATCGGCGCAGCGCGCGCCACTGCCGCAGCGGTAGATGCCGAGCAACGTGCCAAGCGCCAGCGCGATGCCGAAGACGCCATCGCGGCGAATCCGTTCGTGCAGGCGCTGATCCGGGATTTTGCCGCGCAGGTGGTGCCGGGCTCGATCCAACCGCACGCGCACTGAACCATATTCCTCAGGACCCCAATGACTGATTGCCGGCGCGCCCTTATTAGCGGCGCGCCTCGTATGACCCATTTCAAGGAGCAGCGAACATGATGAAAGGCCAGATCGCCGGGCTGATGAAGCAGGCCCAGCAGATGCAGGAAAACATGAAGAAGATGCAGGAGCAGCTCGGCCAGATCGAGGTGGAAGGCGTGTCCGGCGCCGGCCTTGTGAAGGTCGTGATGACCTGCAAGAACGATGTGAAGCGCGTGTCGATCGACCCGAGCCTGCTGGCGGAGGGCGAGGACAAGGAGCTGCTGGAAGACCTGGTTGCCGCCGCGTTCAATGATGCCGTGCGCAAGGCCGAGGCCACCACCCAGGAGAAGATGGGGTCGGTGACCTCCGGCCTGGGCGGTATGGCCGGCATGCTGCCGCCGGGCTTCAAGCTGCCGTTCTGACGCGGCATCAACCAGGATTGCGCCATGGTGCTGGAATCTGCGCTCTTGCACATCAAGCCCGGCCAGGAGGCGGCTTTCGAGGCAGCCTTTGACGAGGCTCGCCACACCATCGGCGCGATGAACGGCTTCGTGTCGTTGTCGCTGTCACGTTGCGTGGAGCGGGCCAGCGACTACCTGCTCCTGGTGCAGTGGCAGACGCTGGAAGACCATACCGTAGGTTTCCGACAATCAGCGGCGTACCAGCGCTGGCGCGCGCTGCTGCATCACTTTTACGAGCCGATGCCGGAAGTGCTGCACCACATGACGGTTCTGGAGCACGCGTGATGCGCAATGGCCCTGGCACACCGTCTGCGCTGCAAATGCTGGTGGAGGCGCTGCGCGTCCTGCCGGGCGTCGGCCCCAAGTCGGCGCAGCGCATGGCGTATCACCTGCTGCAGCATGATCGCGAGGGTGCGGCGCGGTTGGCGCAGGCGTTGGCCGAGGCCACGGAGTCCATCCAGCATTGCAGTCGCTGCAACACGTTTACCGAGCAGGATGTCTGTGAAACCTGCCTCGACACGCGGCGCGATGCGTCATTGTTGTGCGTGGTGGAAACGCCTGCCGATCAGATGATGATCGAGCAGACGCTCACCTACCGCGGCCAGTATTTCGTGCTGATGGGGCGGTTGTCGCCACTCGACAATATCGGCCCCAAGGAGATCCACCTGGAGCGCCTCCTGGCCCGCGCAACCGACCCCGCGCTGGGCGGCCCATGCACCGAGGTGATACTGGCCACGAATTTCACCAGCGAAGGCGAGGCGACTGCGCACTACATCGGCGAGATGCTCAAGGCGCGCGGCATCAAGGCGACGCGGCTGGCGCGCGGCGTGCCGGTGGGCGGTGAACTGGAATACGTCGATGCGGGTACGATCGCCCGCGCGGTGCTGGACCGACGCCAGCTTTGAACTGACGTTCGACGCTCAGAATTCCGTGTGCAGCCGTGTGCCGAAGAAGACGGCGGGGCCTCGGTCGGCGTTGTAGCCCGGATTGCGGATCCATTGCACATCGGCGCTGATCCACAGGTGCTTGGCTGCCTGCATGCTATAGAACGCCTCGACGATCTGCTCGGGCGCGTAGTTCAACTGACCATCCCCCAAGAACACGCCCATGCCGCCTTGCTGCAGGTAGCGGCGGTGGTCCGGCGACAGCATGTTGATGGCGGCTGCCAGCCCCACCGTGTCGTCCGAGCGCCCCCACTTGCTTCCGTTGACGAGCGTGCCGAACGATACCGATCGGTCGATTTCCGTGAAAGCGTAGGTTTCTGTCTTTCCGTCTGCCCATGAGGCGCGCGCAAACACGCCGACGTCATCGCTGATCTGCTGTTCGCCGCCGATGCCAACGCCGACCTTGGTGGTATCGCGCCGCACCAGGCTGATGTCGGGCGCGGTCCCTGTCGACTGGCCGAGCGACAGGGCATCGTCGTAGCGCCCCATCACGGCGTTGTTGCGGAAAAGCATGACGCGCAGCTTGCCAGGCTGTCCGGCGAGCGTGTGGCTGCGCTCGACTTCGAGCACATCGCCGTAGTGGCGGGCGATGCGGGTGTCGAGCGGCAGGCCGTTCGAATCCTGTGGTTGGATGAAGCGGCCCACGCGATAGGCCCAGTCGCCGTCGTAGTACTCCAGGGCGGCCCCCCAGGTGTAGCCGCGCGCGTCGGCCGCATAGTCGAATGCGCCGTGCGTCAGGAATGACCAGTTCAGGAATTGCGTGCGCTGGTCGTGCGCATACTTCACGACGTCGAAGACGTCGAGGACCGAAATATTGCCCGCCGTGAAGACAAGACGGCGTTTGTCGATCGGGCCGGCAAACTGGTTCATCGCGGCCTCCTGATCCTCGCTGCCGCCACCCAGGCCGACGGTTTGGCGAACGAATGCGCGGGCGCGGTAGACCGTCGGGTTGGGTCCAGCGGTCTTGGCGAGTTCACCATTGGTGAAGCCTGCCAGGCCGTGCAATCCGGAGAAAGGCTGGCCAAAGGCGATTTCCGGGTTGATGTGCACCTCGGCGCCTTGCCACAGGCGCATGCCGAGATCGAGCGTGGTCGTGACCGAGTAGCTGCTGGTGGACCGGCCCGACAGGCTGTTCGGGCCGCTGTACGGCGAGTGGAACGACAGGTCGTGCTGCCATACATAGGTCGCCTGACCGTGCACGGCAAAACGGTCCGGGTCGTTGATCGCCCAGCCTGTCGATTGCTCGTCAGCCAAGGCGCGGCCGGCGCACAGCGCGAGGGCGGAAAGGGTGGTCAGGCAGAGGAGACGGGAGCGGAACGGCAGCAACATGGGAGCAAGCGGGGTGAACGCCGTTAGAATCCCAGTGCGTCTGCGAAATGGGAAACGGCCAAAGCCCGCCATGTTAGCCGCGTACCGGTGACGCCTGAATGAAACGTACGCCGAACGCCTCCAATGTTGCATCTTTTCCACCTTTTGCCTCCGCGATGAACCTCGCCCGTTTCGATCTCGTCACTCTCGGCCTGTTTGTGGCGGTGGCCCGGTTGGGCAGTATTTCGGCCGGTGCGCGCCAGTCGCATCTGGCGGTTGCGGCGGCCAGCAAGCGCGTTTCGGATCTCGAGACTGCCGTCGGTGCGCCGCTGCTGTACCGCCATGCCGCCGGCGTGGAACTGACGGAGGCGGGTCAGGCCTGCTTCCGCCATGCCGTGGGCATCCTGCAAGATGTCGAGCGCATGGCTGGAGCGCTGTCCGACTTTGCAGCGGGCACCCGCGGGCTAGTGCGCGTGTGGGCCAATACGTCGTCGATCACGCAGTTCCTGGCCGATGACCTAGCAGCATTCATGCTCGCCAACCCGGCCATCCGGATCGCACTGGAAGAGCAGGACAGCGGCGATATCGTGGCCGCGCTGCGCGAGAACCGCGCGGATCTTGGCATTTTTGCCGCTGGCACACCCTGCGAGGGGCTCAAATCGTTTGACTACCGTGAGGACGACCTCGCCCTCGTCACACCGCGCGGCCACCCGCTCGCCGGACGCAAGCACGTGCACTTTGCCGAAGCCGTGGATTTTGATTTCGTGAGCCTGCCACCCGGCACGTCGCTGGCAGCGCAGCTGCTGGAGGAAAGCCTGCGGCTGGGCAAACCGCTGCGCCTGCGCATCCAGGTGCGCAGCTTTGAAGCCGTCTGCAGGATGGTCGCCTCGGGTCTGGGTGTCGGTGTGCTACCGCGCATTGCTGCGCAGGGGCACGTGTCGAGCTTGCCCGGTGCCGGCCTGGCGCTGGTGCCATTGCAGAACGAATGGGCGCATCGCCGGCTGCTGGTGGGCGTGCGCGACCCCGATGCGCTGACCAGTTCGGCGCGCCTGCTGATGACGCATCTGCTCGGCAATCCTGCCGCTCTCTGAATTCCTTTTTCGTACGACCATGCCAACACAGGTTTTGCAGGACATCCGCGTGCTCGAGCTCGGGCAATTGATCGCCGGGCCGTTTGCCGCCAAGACGCTCGCCGACTTTGGCGCACAGGTCATCAAGATCGAGCCGCCGGGGCAGGGCGATCCGCTACGCAAATGGCGCATGCTGCATGAGGGCACATCGGTCTGGTGGGAGGCGCAGTCGCGCAACAAGCTATCGGTGTGTGTGGACTTGCGCGTGCCCGAAGGCCAGGATGTCGTGCGCAAGCTGGCCGCGGAAGCGGACGTGCTGATCGAGAACTTTCGCCCCGGCACGATGGAGAAATGGGGCCTGTCGTACGAAGCGCTTTCAGCCATCAACCCGAAGCTCATCATGCTGCGCGTATCCGGCTACGGCCAGAGCGGCCCCAAGCGTGACGAACCCGGCTTCGCCGCCATTGCCGAGGCCATGGCCGGGCTCCGTTACCTCACCGGCGAGCCGGGCCGGCCACCAGCGCGCGCCGGGCTGTCGCTCGGCGACACGATCGCGGGGTTGCATGGCGCCCTCGGCGTCTTGCTGGCGCTGTACGAACGTGATGCGCGTGGCGGCACGGGTCAGGTGATCGACGTGGCGCTGTACGAATCGGTCTTCAACATCACCGAAAGCCTGCTGCCCGAATACTCGGTCTTCGGTGCGATACGGCAGCCGGCCGGCGGGGCATTGCCCGGCATCGCGCCGTCCAACGCGTATCGCTGTGCCGGAGGCGAATACGTGCTGATCGCTGCCAATGGCGACAACATCTTCCGTCGGCTGATGCTCAGGATGGGCAGGCAGGACCTGGCAGACGATCCCGGACTGTCCCGCAACGATGGCCGGGCCGCGCGCGCGGATGAAATCGACGCTGCGATCAACGCCTGGACGGGTGCGTTGCCCATCGGCGATGTCCTGGCCGCGCTGCATGAGGCCCAAGTGCCCAGCGGGCCGATCTACACCGTTGCCGACATCGCTGCAGACCCGCACTACCGTGCGCGCGGCGTGATTGCAACCGTGCGTGCGCAGTCGGGCATCGATGTGGAAATGCCCGGCGTCGTGCCGAAGCTGTCCGGCACACCCGGTGCCGTGCAGACGAGCGCCCCACGGTTGGGCCAGCACACGCGCAACGTGCTGCGCGGTCATGGCTTGAGCGATGCGCAGATCGACACGTTGGTTTCGCAAGGCATCGTCGCCGAGGCCAAGGGCTGAACAGCTAGGACGATCCCGCATGTTGTGTGGCAAATCGTTGCGGTAATATCGCCGCCAAGGCAGTGAACCGCCTAGAACAACGCAACCAGGAGATGAGCATGGAAGCACGAGGCATCAGCCGCTGGGCGAAATGGATGGGCGCAGCGCTGTGCGCGGCAAGCCTGCTGGCGTCGAGCCCCGCCGTGCTCGCACAAGGCAAGCCCGAGAAGAGCAAGGTGACGATCGCGGTGGGCGGCAAGGCGTTGTTCTATTACCTGCCGCTTACGATCGCGGAGCGCCTCGGTTACTTCAAGGATGAAGGCCTGGACGTAGAGATCGTCGACTTCGCTGGCGGCGCCAAGGCGTTGCAGGCCGTGGTGGGCGGTAGCGCCGACGTGGTGAGCGGCGCCTATGAGCACACGCTGGTGCTGCAGGCGAAGGGCCAGATGTACCAGGAGTTCGTCCTGCAGGGCCGCGCTCCGCAGATCGTGCTGGCCGTCAGCAACAAGACGATGCCTAACTACAAGTCGATTGCGGACCTCAAGGGCAAGAAGATCGGCGTGACGGCGCCCGGCTCGTCGACCAACATCATGCTCAACTACGTGCTGGCACGTGCCGGGATCAAACCGAACGAGGTGTCGATCATCGGTGTGGGCCCGAGCAACGGCGCGATTGCCGCGGTGCGCTCCGGTCAGATCGACGCGCTGGCCAACCTGGACCCGGTCATCTCGATGCTCACGCAGAAGAATGAAGTGCGCGTCGTCTCCGATACCCGCACGCTGGCCGATACCAGGGCCGTTTTTGGCGGGAACATGCCCGCTGGCTGCCTGTACGCGTCGACCGCCTTCATCCAGAAGAACCCGAATACGACGCAGGCGCTGACGAACGCCATGGTGCGTGCGCTCAAGTGGCTGCAGAAGGCGGGACCGTCGGACATCGTCAAGACGGTTCCCGAAACGTATCTGCTGGGCGACCGCGCTCTCTACCTGGCCGCGTGGGACAAGGTACGCGAGGCGATCTCGCCGGATGGCACGATGCCGGTCGATGGCCCCGTCACGGCACTGCGTACGCTGTCGGAATTCGACGCGGAAGTGAAGGGTAAGCAGATCAAGCTCGACCAGACCTTCACCAACGCCTTCGTCCAGAAGGCCAACGCCAAGTACAAGTAAGCCTCACAGGCTTTTGACAGCGCGCCCGGTTTGTCCGGGCGCATTGTTTTTGGGACGCATCTCATGACGACGCCCGCGCTTTCGTTCGATCAGATCACCTGTACCTTCATCTCCGCCGATCAACCGGGGCAGCGTTACAACGCCGTGCAGAACACCACGCTCGATATTCAGGCTGGCGAGTTTGTCTCGGTGGTCGGGCCGACCGGCTGCGGAAAATCGACCTTGCTCAATCTTGCGGCCGGGCTGCTCCAGCCGTCATCAGGGCAGGTGAGGGTCTTCGGGGCGCCGCTCGTCGGCATCAACCGCCGCGCCGGCTACATGTTCCAGGCCGAAGCGCTGATGCCATGGCGCAGCGCGCTCGACAACGTGCTGGCCGGGTTGGAATTTCGGGGGATGCCAGATAAAGAGGCGCGCGACCTTGCGATGTCCTGGCTTGCGCGCGTTGGTCTGGGAGGGTTTGAGGACCGCTATCCGCACCAGCTCTCGGGCGGGATGCGCAAGCGCGTCAGCCTGGCGCAGACGCTGGTGCTGGACCCAGACATCATCCTCATGGACGAGCCGTTCTCGGCGCTCGACATCCAGACGCGTCAGCTGATGGAAAACGAGGTGCTCGATCTCTGGGCTGCCAAGCGCAAGGCGGTGCTGTTCATTACCCACGATCTGGATGAGGCGATCGCCATGAGCGACCGCGTGGTCGTGCTGGCCGCCGGCCCCGGCACGCATCCCATCGGGGAATTTGTGATCGACCTGCCGCGCCCGCGCGACGTTGCCGAGATTCGCGATCAGGCCGGCTTCGTCGACCTCCACTCGCGCATCTGGGATGTGCTGCGCGAAGAAGTGCTCAAGGGGTACGCGCAGCATCGTCGCGTGGCCTGAACCGAATCCGATCGATCTCTCCCATGGCAAATCGTCCGCTTTCTCCTGTTGCATTGCGCACGTGGCAGCTTGGCCTGCTGGTCATCACGCTTGGCGTGTGGCATGTCGCCACCCGTTCGCAGGACGTCGCGTTCTTTTTCGGTGAGCCGCTCATCGTCGCCCAGCGCATCTGGGCGTGGTTCGTGACGGAGCACGATATCTACCTGCATCTTGGCGTCACGCTGGCCGAGACCGTGCTGGCGTTTGCGATCGGCACCGCCAGCGGCCTGGGCGCCGGCTTGTGGCTGGCGCTGAGCCCGGCCGCATCGGCAGTGCTCGATCCCTATATCAAGGCGGCCAACTCGATGCCGCGTGTGATTCTGGCGCCGATCTTTGGCGTGTGGTTCGGGCTGGGTATCTGGTCAAAGGTTGCGCTGGCAGTGACGCTGGTCTTCTTCATCGTCTTCTTCAACGTCTACCAGGGTGTGAAGGAGGTCAGTCCGGTGGTGCTGGCCAATGCGCGCATGCTTGGCGCATCGCAGCGCCAGTTGCTGCGTCATGTCTATCTGCCCAGCGCGACGAGCTGGGTGTTTTCGTCGCTGCACACGTCGGTGGGTCTCGCCTTTGTGGGGGCGGTGGTGGGTGAGTACCTCGGCTCTGCGAGCGGGGTCGGCTACCTCATCCTGCAGGCTGAAGGCACCTTCGACATCAACACGGTGTTCGCCGGAATCGTCGTGCTGACGGCCTTTGCGCTGGTGCTCGACTGGCTGGTCGGGCTCGTGGAAAAGCGCCTGATGCGCTGGCAACCGAAGACCGGCGAAACCGAACAGCTCTGATGCGTTGGCCGTCACATCAACCCTGCATCGTGCAGGGTCATGCAACTAGACGGTCGGTCTACTACAATCCGGGTCACCATGAGCAAGCACCCCGAACCTGTCACCGCTGAAGGCGCCGAGGCCCGGCACGACACCCGCGATCGCATTCTTGACGCCGGTGCCGAACTGATCCTCGGGCGCGGGTTCTCGGCCGTCGGGCTGGCTGAGATTCTCGGCCGCGCGCAAGTGCCCAAGGGTTCGTTCTATTACTACTTCGGGTCCAAGGAAGATTTTGGCGTTGCCATGCTGGAGCGCTATTTCCAGGACTACGATGCGGGCGTCGTCAGCTTGTTCGGCGACACGCGCCTGAGTGCACGTGAGCGGCTGCTGCGCTATTTCACCGCGTGGATCGATCTCCACGAACGCAGCGCATGCGAAGTCACCTGCCTGGCAGTCAAGCTCTCGGGCGAGGTATCGGATTTGTCGGAGCCGATGCGCAAGGTATTGTCTGCGGGGATGACGCGTATGGTCGAGCGGATAGCCGCGGCCATCGAAGCAGGCGTTGCCGACGGTTCGCTGGCGCCGGTGCAAGACGCCCGCCATCTGGCCGAAGGGCTTTACGCCATGTGGATGGGCGGGGCGCTGCTGGCCAAGGCGCATCGTAGCGTCGCGGCGTTCCAGAGTTGTGTTGCACAGACCGAACGCTTGCTGACCAAGCCCACGCACTGATTTCAATGAACGCGATTGCCGGCGAGGCATGTTCCTCGCTTTTTCTTTGATTCCGGTTCTAGATGACCGGTCGAATAGTTTGTTTCAGGAGCTGATATGACCCAACAATTGCTGTCCCCCATCCAGGTCGGTCATACGACCCTCGCCAACCGCGTTGTGATGGCGCCGCTGACGCGCTCTCGCGCCGGCCAGCCCGGCGACGTGCCGACTGAACTGAACGTGACTTACTACGCGCAGCGCGCCACCGCTGGCCTGATCGTGACCGAGGCGACGCAAATTTCCCGCCAGGGCCAGGGCTACGCCTGGACGCCCGGCATGTACACCGACGCGCAGGAGGCCGGCTGGAAGGCGGTGGTGGATGCCGTGCACGCCAAGGGCGGCCGTATTTCGCAGCAACTCTGGCATGTGGGCCGGATCTCGAACACGCTGCTCCAGGAAAACGGCCAGGCACCGGTCGCACCGTCGGCGATTGTCGCCAAGGGGGCGCAGAGCTTTGTCGTGCATCCGGACGGTACGCCTGGCAACGCGCCGACCAGCGAGCCGCGTGCCTTGGCGACGGAAGAGATTCCCGGCATCGTCGCGCAATACCGCCAGGCCGTGCAGCGCGCACACCGCGCCGGCTTTGACTTTGTCGAGATCCATGCCGCCAACGGCTATCTGCTGCATCAGTTCCTGTCGACCAACAGCAACCAACGCACCGACCAATATGGTGGTTCGCTGGAAAACCGCGCGCGGCTGATCCTGGAAGTGGTTGACACGGCCATCGCCGAGATCGGTGCTGACCGGGTGGGTATCCGCCTGTCGCCGCACTTTGTCGCGCACGACATTGCCGATACGCAGGCGGAAGACAGCGCGCTGTACCTCGCGCGTGAACTGACCAAGCGCGGCATCGCCTATCTGCACATCGCCGAGCCGGATTGGGCAGGTGGCCCGGAGCTGACGACGGATTTCCGTCGCCAGCTGCGCGACGCCTTCCAGGGCACGTTGATCGTCTGCGGCCAATACACGGCGGAAGAGGGCGAACAGATGATTGCTTCCGGCCTGGCGGATGCCGTGGCATTCGGCCGTCCCTTCATCGCCAATCCCGACCTGGTTGCGCGTTTCCGCGCGGGTGCAACACTGAACACGCCGGACCGTTCAACCTTCTACGGCGGCCAGGAAAAGGGCTACACCGACTATCCGACGCTGGAGGCGGCGGCCTGACCAGACGGGCTATCCGCAAACAAAAAGCCGTGCCGGGCACAACCCGACACGGCTTTTTTTCCAAGCGCTGTCTACACTCAGGGCTGGATGACGACCTTGCCCGTCACCTTGCGTGCGGCCATGTCAAGTAGGGCCTGCGTGGTTTGTTCCAGCGGATAACGCGCCGAAATGTGCGGACGGATCTTGCCTTCCTGCATCCAGCCGAGCATCTGCATCATGTTGGCCAGGTTTGCCTTGGGCTCGCGTCGGGCGAATTCGCCCCAGAATACGCCAACCAGCGACGCGCCCTTGAGCAGCGCGAGGTTCAGCGGCATCTTCGGAATTTCGCCATTGGCAAATCCGACCACAAGGTACCGGCCGCGCCAGGCAATCGAGCGGAAGGCCGGCTCCGCGTAAATGCCGCCGACCGGATCGTAAATCACGTCCGGCCCCTTGCCGTCGGTGAGCTCCTTGATCCGCTCGCGCAGGTCTTCGGTCGAATAATTGATGAGCGCATCCGCGCCATGGTCCTTGCAGACAGCGAGCTTTTCATCGCTCGACGCGGCGGCGATCACGCGCGCGCCGATGGCCTTGCCGATCTCAATGGCCGCCAGCCCGACGCCGCCGGCAGCGCCCAGCACCAGCATCGTCTCGCCGGCCTTGAGTTGCCCGCGATCGACCACCGCATGGTGCGACGTACCGTAGGTGAGCGTGAAGGCGGCCGCCGTATCGAAGGCCATTCCCGGCGGCATTGGCATCACCACCTTCGCCGGTGCCTTGACCTGCGACGCAAAGGCGCCCTGGCCAAGGAAAGCGATGACGTGGTCGCCGGCCTTGACGTGCGCCACGCCCTCGCCAACGGAACGCACCACACCCGCGACTTCCGAGCCCGGCGTGAAAGGCAGTTCCGGCTTGAACTGGTACTTGTTCTGGATGATCAGCACATCGGGGAAGTTCACGCCTGCCGCCTTGACATCGATGACGACCTCGCCGGCGCCCGGCGAGAGGTCCGGCAGCGTTTCGATCACCAGCGATTCGGGCGGGCCCCAGGTCTTGCAGACGACGGCTTTCATGGTGTGTCTCCTGATCAATCTAGTGTTGGATTGTTCGCCATCGCGCGTGCATCGCGCGCGATCTCGTCTGGCAGTGTAACCGAATAAAAGCACGATCGTTCGATTCGGTTTCGTGATGTCGTCGGGCGGATGCGTCGATGGGCTTTCGTCGGTGCGCTCGGCACGCGGGCGGACACGATTTGGGAACGCCGCTCGGTTACAATCCGCGCCATGCATATTCTCATCGCCAATGACGACGGATACCTCGCGCCCGGTCTTGCGGCGCTCCATCGTGCGCTCGCGCCGCTTGGCCGCGTAACGGTGGTGGCGCCGGAACAGAACCACAGCGGTGCGTCCAACTCGCTCACGCTGCAACGTCCTCTTTCGGTGTTCGAAGCCACGGAAGGAGCCCAGAAGGGTTTCCGCTTCGTCAATGGCACGCCGACGGACTGCGTGCACATCGCGCTCACCGGCATGATCGACGAGCGGCCCGACCTGGTCGTCTCCGGCATCAACCAGGGTCAGAACATGGGCGAGGACGTGTTGTACTCCGGCACCGTCGCCGCTGCCATCGAGGGCTACCTGTTCGGTATTCCGTCGATCGCTTTCTCGCAGGTCGACAAAGGCTGGACGCATCTCGATGCCGCGGAGCGGGTCGTCCGTGAAGTGGTGGAGCGCTATCTGGCCGATCCGCTCGACGGTTCCGTCCTGCTCAACGTCAACATTCCGAATGTCCCTTACAGTGAACTGGCGGGATGGCGGGCAACACGCCTCGGCAAGCGGCACCAGTCGCAACCGGTGATCCGCCAGGCCAATCCGCGTGGGGAGCCCATTTTTTGGGTCGGCGCGGCCGGTGACGCAAAGGATGCCAGTGAGGGCACCGATTTTCACGCTGTCGCGAATGGCTTCGTTTCGCTGACGCCGCTGCAACTCGACCTGACCGACACGGCGCAATTGGGCGCGGTGCGCCGCTGGCAAACGTCATGATTGCCCTGGTGGCTCATGTCTGAGCGTCCGCGCGGCCGGCGCTTTCCCCTGACCCTCGACGCCGTCGTTGAGCGTCAACCTGCAGAGCGCCAGCGCGAGACACGGATCTCCTCCGGTGTCAGCGCTGTGCCCAGACCCACGCCCGCCCGTGCCGTGTCCGTTGAGCGTCTGGGGTCTGCGCCTGTGCCGGCGCCCGCGGCGCAGCGCGTCGCTGGCGTCGACGCAACAGTCGGAGCCGTTGCCGCCAGCGCGGTGCAGGCTCGAACGCAGGCAGCCCATGCGGCAGCGGGTGGCATGGCATCGGATCGTGCACGTCAGGCCCTGGTAGGCCGCGTGCAGGCCGCAGGGGTGAGCAGTGCCCGCGTCCTCGCAGCCATTGGCGCTGTCCCGCGTCATTTGTTTGTCGATGCTGGGCTGGCCTCGCAGGCCTATGAAGACTCCGCATTGCCGATCGGCCATCAGCAAACCATCTCTAAGCCCTCGGTGGTCGGCCGCATGATCGAGTTGCTGGTGCGCGACCGACCTGCCCGCCGGGGTGCGCCGCTGGCGCGCGTGCTGGAAATCGGAACAGGCTGTGGTTATCAGGCGGCCGTGCTGTCGCAGCTTGCCGACGAGGTGTACTCGATCGAGCGCGTGCGGCCGCTGCATGAAAAAGCCAAAGCGAACTTGCGGCCACTCCGGGTGCCAAACATCCGGCTGCACTACGGCGACGGCATGCTCGGGCTACCGAAGGCTGCGCCCTTCGATGCCATCATCCTGGCTGCGGCGGGGATGGAGGTGCCGCAGGCGCTGCTCGACCAGCTTGCCATCGGGGGCCGTCTGATCGCTCCCGTGGCGGCCGAACGTAGCGGCGGTCCGGCTCAGCAGCTCGTTCTGATCGAGCGCAGCAGCCGATTCCAGTTTCACAGTACCGCCCTTGAAGGCGTTTTCTTTGTCCCGTTAAAATCAGGAACTGTTTAGCATGTCCACTTCCCGGAGCTTCATGAACCGTCCAAGCCCCGCACGCGCCGGCCGGCTCGCTGTGGCCATGGTGTCGACCGCATTGCTGGCGGCTTGCGCATCCTCCGGCAACCAGGCGCCTGTTCTCGACCGCACCTCGCGTGCCGGCAGCACGACCACCGTTTCGCAGGAGCCGCCACCCCCGGGCTATTATCGGGTCAAGCGTGGCGATACGTTGTACAGCATCGCCCTGCGCAATGGCCAGGCCCCGCGTGACCTGGTGGCCTGGAACAACATCGCCAATCCGAATCAGATCGAGGTGGATCAGCTGATCCGTGTGGTGCCCCCGAATGCCGACGTGAGCAGCAGCGGGGCTGTCGTCACGCCCGTCCGCCCGGCCAACACGACCGCGCAACCCGTCGATTCCGCGCCGGTGACCCCGTCGCCCGCGACTGCGTCCGGGACCGCTGCCGGGGCAAGCGACAGCGCGATTGCATTGGCTTGGCCCGCACGCGGCACGCTCATCAACCGTTTCGATGACAAGGGCAACAAAGGCATCGATATCGGTGGCAAGCGCGGTGAGCCGGTGGTCGCTGCCGATGACGGAAAAGTGATCCACGTCGGACCCTTGCGTGGGTACGGGAATCTTGTCATCATCAAACACAACGACACGTTCCTGACCGCCTACGGTAACAACGACAAGGTTCTGGTCACCGAGCAATCCACGGTCAAGAAAGGGCAAAAGATCGCCGAAATGGGCAGTACCGATGCGGATCGCGTAAAGCTTCACTTTGAAGTGCGCCGTAACGGCAAGCCGGTCGATCCGATGCGTTTCCTGCCGCCTCAATAGAGGAATGCATGCCGCGCCAGAAAGCCGCCACGCCCGCCAGCCCCGCCGATGACAACATCGACGCTGCAGATGGCCAAAGCGCCGCCAATGGGCGCGCGGGGCGGCGTCCGCGCGGCGCGGCGCAGGCTCCCGCGGGAGACATCGAAGTCGTCGATGCATTGATCGAAGACGCACCCGTTGCCGACGCGACCGATCTCAGTGATAACGCTGACGTCGAAGAGTCCGACGAAGACGAGGAAGAATCGGCGGAGGCGGAAGAGCCTGCACCGGAAGAGGATTTTCGCAAGGTGCTGCAGGCAGAGCTTGCGGCCGACACCGTTCAGCACTACCTGAATCGCATCAGCATCAAGCCACTGCTGACGCCGGCCGAAGAACTGCATTTCTCGACACTGGCCAAGGCGGGCGAATTCACTGCGCGGCAGGTCATGATCGAGCGCAATCTGCGCTTGGTGGTGAGCATCGCAAAGGGTTATCTGAACCGCGGTGTCCCGCTGCTCGATCTCATCGAAGAGGGCAACCTTGGCCTCATGCACGCGATCGAGAAGTTCGACCCTGAGCGCGGATTCCGCTTCTCGACATATGCAACGTGGTGGATTCGCCAGAGCATCGAGCGCGCAATCATGAATCAGGCGCGTACGGTGCGATTGCCCGTGCATGTGATTCGCGAACTCAACCAGGTGTTGCGTGCCAAACGCCATCTGGAGAAGAGCGGTGTCGACGGCCGTGACGCGAGCCTGGAAGACATCGCCCACCTGCTCGGCAAAACGACTGACGAAGTGCAGGACGTGCTCTCGCTCAACGAGCACACGACTTCGCTGGATACGCCTTTCGATCTTGATCCAGGTACGAGCCTGCTCGATTTCCTGTCGGACGAACATGGCGCCTCGCCGGATCAGGAGGTCGCGCATCGCGAGCTGTCGCACCTGATGAAATCGTGGCTTGCGCGGCTGTCGGATAAACACCGCTACGTGGTCGAGCGCCGCTTTGGTCTCAACCACATCGAGCCTGCGACGCTGGAAGAATTGGCTGCCGAGATGGGCCTCACGCGTGAACGCGTTCGCCAGATCCAGCAAGAGGCGCTGGTCAAGCTCAAGCGGCATTTCGCCTCGCAAGGCGTACGGAAAGACGCGGTGCTGTAAGACCCCGCTGCTCGTCTTCTTTATCCCTCAATCGTTTTTCAGTTCAAGCAGCATTGGTTGATGGTCCGATGCCTGCGTGGCGCCGTTCACCTCGACGCGCAGCAAGCGTTCTCTCAGCGGTTCGCTGATCAACATGAAATCGCATGCGTAGGCGGGCTCGGCCCAGCCGGCGCGGTCATGCACGCCGAAGGTGGGCGGCTGCGGCGTCGACCCATGAGCGACCTGCCATGCGTCGTGCAATGAGGGTTCCTGCGCGAACGGACCGGTGGCCAAGTGCTTCGGCGCCGAATCCGTTCTGCAGTTGAAGTCGCCGCAGATGACGGTCGCCATGGTTTGCGCGAGCGGCCGGAAGGGGCCATCTTCCGGTTCGGGGCCAAGGATGGGCGGGTGGGCTGCTCGGGCGCAGCCTTCCGCGTGGATGGCGCGTAGCGCGTCAACCTGCGCAAGCCGCTGAGGTTCCGAGTAATACTCCAGATGCGTCGTGATGACGCGCAGCGGGCCAAACTGGGCCTGCAGAACCGCCTCGATGGCCATGCGGGGCATCGTCGGCGTCGTATCCGGCGGGCAAGGGAGCGCGTGGCGGATGACGTACAGCACGGGCAGTCGTGTAGCGATGGCGTTGCCGAGGCGTTGTACGCGCGTGCCGTCGCCGCGTTCGAGCGCGAAGCCCCCGATCACGGTGTACTGCGCGCCAAGTGCGTTCGCGATTTCTCCCCATTGATTGACGCCCGGGTGACCGGGGAGGCTGCCGAAGCCGGCGGTCACCTCCTGCAGGCACAGCACGTCAAGCTTCCCCATGGCGCTTGCTTCGCCGAGTTGGCGTGCGAGGTCAACGCGCCCGTCGGCGCCGCGGCCCCATTGGATGTTCCACGTCAGGATGATGGTGCCCATGCTGGCCCTCCGGTGTCTTACAATGCCGCCCTTGTCCCCAATTTTCCCAGGCTCGCCCGTGTCTCAAGCTGCATCCAATGTCACGCCTTCGTCTTCTGATCCAGCAGCCGCTGAGCCAGCCAAGGTGTCGCGGGGCCGCAGGAAGCCCGAGATGCCTGTGGCGGGCCCGCTGGAGATTGTCTCCCTCGACAGCGAGGCGCGCGGTGTCGGTCGCCTGGTCAACGAAGACGGCACGCCCGGCAAGGTTGTTTTCGTGGAAGGCGCGTTACCGGGCGAGCGGGTGATGTATCGCACCCATCGTGCCAAGCCGTCATACGAGCAGGCGAGTGTGGTGACTATTCTGCGCCAGTCCGCTTCGCGCGTGAGGCCACCATGCAAGTTCTTTGGTGTCTGTGGCGGCTGCTCGATGCAGCATCTGGACTCTCGAGCGCAGGTTGCCATCAAGCAGCGTGTCCTGGAGGATGACCTGTGGCACCTCGCCAAACTGCGGCCTGATGTCGTGTTCAGGCCGATCGCGGGGCCCGATTGGGGTTACCGTTATCGCGCCCGCCTGACGGTGCGGCATGTGGCGGCCAAGGGTGGTGTGCTGGTCGGTTTTCACGAGCGCAAGAGCAGCTATGTCGCCGACATGACTTCCTGCGAGGTGTTGCCGCCGCATGTGTCGGCGTTGCTGGTGCCGCTGCGCGAATTGGTGGGGCGCCTGTCGATCGTGCAGCGCATGCCCCAGATCGAACTGGCAGTCGGTCAGGATGTGACGGCGCTGGTGCTGCGCAATCTGGAACCCATTACGCCCGCCGATGAAAACGAACTTCGAGCGTTCGCTGATCAGCATGACGTGCAGTTCTGGTTGCAGCCTAAGGGGCCAGACACGGTCTACCCGTTCTATCCGCTTGACCGCCAACTGACCTACACGTTGCCTGAGTTCGGTATCACGATGCCGTTCAAGCCGACGGACTTTACCCAGGTCAACCACCAGATCAATCGCGTGTTGATGTCGCGCGCGTTGAAGCTGCTGGACGCGCAGCCTGCCGACCGCTTGCTCGACCTGTTCTGCGGCATTGGCAACTTCACGCTGCCGATGGCGACCCGGGCCCGCGAAGTCATGGGCATCGAGGGCAGCGAGGCGCTGACCACCCGTGCGCTTGCCAATGCCAAGCACAACGGACTCGATTCGAAGACGACGTTTGCGTGCCGGAACCTGTTCGAAGTGACGGCTGACGATATTGCCGCGTTGGGCAAGTTCGACCGCTGGTTGGTCGACCCGCCGCGCGAGGGGGCGCTGGCTGTGTCCAAGGCGCTGGCGGAGTTGGCCCAGCGTGGTGGCGACGCAGCAGCGCTGCTGCCGCGTCGCATCGTCTACGTGTCATGCAATCCGGCCACGCTGGCACGTGATGCCGGTCTGCTCGTGCACGAAGCCGGTTATCGGCTGGCGGGGGCGGGTGTGGTGAACATGTTTCCGCACACGTCGCATGTGGAATCAATGGCGGTGTTTGAGCGGAATTGATGGCGGGCTCCGCGCAGCCGACAAAAAAACCGGCGCTTGGTGCGCCGGTTTTTCTTTTTTGCTGTGCCGCCAGCGGCGCAGCGCGACGTCAGTCGCGATTGCCGCCGAAGATTCCGAGGATGGCGAGCAGGTTCGTGAAGATGTTGTAGACGTCCAGGTAGATCGCCAGGGTAGCGGTTACATAGTTGGTTTCGCCGCCATTCACGATGCGTTGCACGTCGAACAGGATGTAGGCCGAGAAGATCGCGATGGCCAGCACCGAGATCGTGAGCATCATTGCCGGCAGTTGTAGCCAGATGTTGGCCACCGAGCCGACGATCAGCACCAGCACGCCCATGAACAGCCATTTGCCCAAGCCCGAGAAGTCGCGCTTGCTGACCGTGGCGACCGTAGCCATCGCGCCGAAGATGATGGCCGTGCCGCCAAAGGCAGTCATGATGAGCGAGGCGCCGTTCGAAAAACCGAGAATCATCCCGATGAGGCGCGACAGCATCAGGCCCATGAAGAACGTGAAGCCGAGCAGCAGGGCGACTCCAAGGCCGCTATTCTTGAAACGCTCAATGGCGTAGAAGAAGCCGAAGGCCACGGCCATGAACAGCACGAAGCCCATGAGCGGGTTGCGTGCCATCAGGTTGAAGCCTGTGGCGACGCCAATCCACGCACCGAGGATGGTGGGGATCATGGAAATTGCGAGCAGCCAATACGTATTGCGCAGCACGCGGTTGCGGACGGCCAACGCGCCGGCGGTGCCGGAAGCGCCAAAACCGTACGTGTTGAGTTGGTTGTCCATGCGAACTCCTTGGGTAGATGACATTGCAGACAATGTGACGACACACCGAATGTGGCATCCGGAGGTTGCTTTTGCAAGCCACATCGTCCCTCTTTGGAGGGACAGGATGCCACGCGGTTCCTGCGTTCGGGGGAGGATCCTGCGCAAAAACGCCGGTTTGGGGTGATTTTTTGTGCGCTCAGTAAGGCGATCCTAAGGCCGTGCAGCCCCAGGCACGCGTACCGCTGCGGCGGGTGATCTTGGCGGCGCCTTCCGCGCCTGCCAGGCATTGGCCTGGGTTGCACCGCCTGAGATTCAATCCGGCCCCGCCCCGTGCTAGAATCCGACGTTTATCTTTGACGTAACACCTTCATTTTTTGGAGTTTTTGATGGCGATCGAACGCACTCTGTCGATTATCAAACCGGATGCCGTGGCCAAGAATGTCATCGGCCAGATCTATGCCCGCTTCGAAGGCGCTGGCCTGAAGATCGTCGCTGCCAAGATGATTCACCTGTCGCGCGCAGAAGCCGAGCAGTTCTATGCTGTGCACAAGGAGCGCCCGTTCTTCAAGGATCTGGTCGACTTCATGATCTCGGGTCCGGTGATGGTGCAAGCGCTGGAAGGCGAAAACGCGATCGCCAAGAACCGCGACCTGATGGGCGCAACCGATCCGAAGAAAGCCGAGAAGGGCACGATCCGCGCCGACTTCGCCGACAGCATCGACGCGAATGCCGTGCACGGCTCCGACGCTGCCGAGACGGCCGCCGTGGAAGTGGCTTTCTTCTTCCCGGGTCTGAACATTTACAGCCGCTGAGCGTCAACACTGAACCACGTTGGCGGTTTCGGGTTGCAAGTCATGAACGATATGGTGAATCTCCTCGATTTCGACGCACAGGGCCTGCTCGCATACTGCGAGAGCCTGGGCGAGAAATCATTTCGCGCCAAGCAATTGCAGCGCTGGATTCACCAGTCGGGCGCATGTGATTTTGGCGAGATGACCGATCTCGCCAAGTCGCTGCGCGAAAAGCTTGCGACCCGCGCCACCATTCAGGCACCGGCGGTCATTTCCGATCATCTCTCGTCTGACGGTACGCGCAAGTGGCTGGTCGACGTGGGGCAGGGCAATGCTGTCGAGACGGTGTACATCCCCGAAGAGACACGCGGCACCTTGTGCGTGTCGTCTCAGGCGGGATGCGCCGTCAACTGCCGCTTTTGTTCGACGGGCAAGCAAGGCTTCTCGCGCAACTTGAGCACGGGCGAGATCGTCGGCCAACTGTGGATGGCTGAATTCGCCATGCGCAAGCAGCTTGGTCGCGGCCCCAAGGATGATCGCGTCATCACGAACGTCGTGATGATGGGCATGGGTGAGCCCCTGCTGAACTACGACGCGGTGGTGCCGGCGTTGTCCCTCATGCTGGACGACAACGCGTATGGGCTATCGCGCCGTCGTGTGACCGTGTCCACCTCTGGCGTAGTGCCGATGATGGATCGGCTATCGCGCGATCTGCCGGTGGCGCTTGCCGTGTCACTGCATGCGTCAAACGATGCGCTGCGCGACGTCCTCGTGCCGCTCAACAAGAAGTATCCGCTGGCCGAACTGATGGCGGGCTGCCGCCGCTACCTCGAGTTTGCGCCACGCGATTTCATCACCTTCGAATATTGCATGCTGGACGGCGTGAACGACACCGTCGAGCACGCCCGCGAACTGCTGCGCGTCGTTGCCGACGTGCCGTGCAAGTTCAACCTGATCCCGTTCAACCCATTTCCCGAATCAGGGCTGAAGCGCTCGAACAACGAGCAGATCCGTCGTTTCTCGCAGGTACTGCTCGACGCAGGCATCGTCACCACCATCCGCAAGACGCGTGGCGATGACATCGATGCGGCTTGCGGCCAGCTGGCGGGCGAGGTCAAGGATCGCACCCGCCTGGCCGAGCGCGGGAAGTTCGGCAAAATCGTTCCGGTCCCGGTGGTCGAGGCCGAATCCACACAACGTATGGGTACCGCATGAAGCGTTGGTCGACTGCTGTCAGTCTGGTCTTCACGCTGGCAGCCGCCGGGTGCGCATTGCCGCCGCCGGCCCAGACGCAAGACGTCAAGACGCCCATTTCCGAACAGGCTGATACAGGCCGTCGCGCAGCGATCCGGCTGCAGCTGGCGACCCAGTATCTCGAGGCCGGGCAGGCCGCCACGGCGCTTGACGAGGTCAAGAGCGCCATGGCGATCGATCCGAACGTGCCGGGGGCGTACCACATCCGGGCGCTGGCCTACATGAACCTGGGTCAGCACGAGCTTGCCGACTACAGCTTCCGCCGTGCTTTGGCGGTTACCCCGCAGGATGGGGACCTGTTGAACAACTACGGCTGGTTCCTGTGCTCGCAGGGCGGGAAGCCCGCGCAGGGAATGACGATGCTGCGCCAGGCCATCGAGACGCCTGCTGCCGGCAGCCCGGCCAAGCCTTGGACAAACCTCGGCGTCTGCCAGATGCGGCAGGGTGACTTGGACGGCGCGGAGAAGAGTCTCACGCGCGCCACGTACATCGACGCCAATAATCCGCTGACCAACGTGACGTTGGCGGAACTCTATTACAAGCGCCGCGAATACGCGCGCGCCATGCCGTTCATCGAACGGGTCAACAGTCGCAGTCCGAGCGCCGAAAGCTTATGGCTCGGCGCCCGTATTGCGCGTCGTCTGGGGGATGTCTCCCAGCAGAATGCATGGAGCGCGCAATTGCAGCGCCGATTCCCCAACGCGCCCGAAGAGGCGGCTTTCGAACGAGGAGCCTGGGATGATTGACCGTGACGTGGCGAGCGCTGATGCCCCGTCTCAAGGGGGAACGCCTGCTTCGAATGCGCCGGCATCCGCGTCGCCGGAGCGCGACAGCGCGCTGCGCGAAATTGCCGAGCGACTGCGTGACGGCCGAGAGCGTCAACGTCTGACAGTTGAGGATCTGGCCACGCGCCTGAAAGTGGCGCCGGGAAAACTGCGGGCGGTGGAATCGGCGGATGTCGGAGCATTGCCTGACATGACTTTCGCCAAGGGATTGATCCGTGCGTATGCACGTGCGCTGCAGGTTGATGTGGATGATCAGTTGGCACGCCTGAATGCGCGCGTCCCTGTGACCACGATCGGCTTGCGGCCGGAAGGCGGGTTGGGGGAGTCGTTCTCCGACAGGCCGAGTTTTGCCAAGCGACGTGGCAGCCGGGGCTGGCTGATTGGAGCGCTGGTCGCCGCTGTTGTGGTGGGTGCTACGTTGGCCGGCATGGACCGGCTGAAGCAGTGGCTGGCCACGCAGACGGCCGTCACGCAGACCGCGGGGCCTGCAGCAAGCGAGGCCGCGTCTGCGGAACAGCAGGCGCCGTCTGAGACGGCACAGGCGCCTGCGACTGTTCAGTCGGAAGCGCCCGCAGCATCGATGCCGGTCCCGCTGACGCCCACTGCGCCGGCTGCTCCAGCCTCGGGCGTGGTGACCGCGCCGCTGGTTGTCCCGCCAGTGCTGCCTCGGTCGGATAACAACGCGGCCTCGGCGCCTGCCGTCGCCGCTGCGGATGTGAAACCTGCATTGGTTGAGGTGGACACTCCGGCCGCCACGACGGCCAAGCCCGCCGAATCGTCGGCCAGCGGCGGTACCGTCTCGGTGCGGTTTTCCGGTGCCTCCTGGTACGAGATCAAGGATAAGTCCGGCAAGACACTCGCCAGTGGTCTGTCCAAGGAAGGCGAATCGCATGACCTCACCGGCATGCCGCCCTTCAAGGTCGTCTTCGGCAATGCCGAAGCGGTCGACGCGTTGACGGTGAACGGTGCATCCGTCGACATCCGCAAGTACGCCCGCAATCGCGTGGCACGGGCTATCCTGCCCTGAACCGTTTTGTTGAATGGTGCGGCGCCCTTTTGGCGCGGCACCCTGCATGATCATGGAAACCTCCACGCCTCTCGATTGCGCTCCCGCCTTGGTAGGCCCGCTGCCGCGCCGGAACTCGCGTGCGGCAGAAATCCGCTGGGGTGGACGCATTGTGCATGTGGGCGGCGATGCGCCGGTCTGCGTGCAGTCGATGACGAACACCGACACGTCGGATGCCATCGGTACGGCGGTTCAGGTCAAGGAACTTGCGCGGGCCGGCTCCGAGCTTGTGCGCATTACCGTCGACACACCGGCTGCCGCGGCCGCAGTGCCGGCCATTCGGGAGCAACTGGATCGCATGGGGGTCGATGTACCGCTGGTGGGGGACTTCCACTACAACGGTCATAAGCTGCTCCAGGACTATCCGGAGTGCGCGCAGGCGCTGTCGAAATATCGAATCAATCCCGGAAACGTGGGTCAGGGTGCGAAGCGCGACACGCAATTCGCACAGATGATCGAGATTGCCTGCCGCTATGACAAGCCGGTGCGGATCGGTGTGAACTGGGGCAGCCTCGATCAGGATCTGCTTGCCCGCATCATGGACGAGAACGGCCGCCGTGCCACGCCGTGGGATGCCCGCACGGTGATGGTCGAGGCGCTGATCACGTCGGCGATCCAATCGGCACAGAAAGCGGAAGAGCTGGGTTTGCCTGGCAACCAGATCATCCTGTCGTGCAAGGTGTCTGCGGTACAGGATCTGATTGCGGTCTACCGGGAGCTGGCGCGGCGCTGTACCTACGCATTGCATCTCGGCCTGACCGAAGCCGGCATGGGCAGCAAGGGGATTGTCGCGTCGACGGCCGCGCTGTCCGTGTTGCTGCAGGAGGGCATTGGCGACACGATCCGCATTTCGCTCACGCCCGAACCGGGCGCCCCGCGGGAGAAGGAAGTCATCGTTGCGCAGGAGATCCTGCAGACGATGGGCCTGCGCAATTTCACGCCGATGGTCATCGCGTGCCCGGGTTGCGGCCGCACCACCAGCACGGTGTTTCAGGAACTGGCGGCGCGCATCCAGTCCTATCTGCGAGAGCAGATGCCGACGTGGAAGCAGCAGTACCCTGGCGTCGAAGAAATGAACGTCGCGGTGATGGGCTGCATCGTCAACGGACCGGGCGAAAGCAAGCACGCGAATATCGGCATTTCGTTGCCGGGTACGGGTGAATCGCCGGCAGCGCCGGTGTTCGTCGACGGCGTGAAGGTGAAGACGCTGCGCGGTGAGCGCATTGCCGAGGAATTCCAGGCGATTGTCGACGAGTACGTGCGCACGCATTACGGTGCGCAACCCCCGGTGACGGCCTGAGACGGCATCCGGTTTCATAGCAAGCATCCATAAGCCGGCCTGCAGAAGAGGCCGGCTTTTAACGTGACATCATGAGCGAATCCAAACAACTACGGGCGCAAAAGATCGCGGGCGTCAAGGGCATGAACGACCTGTTGCCCAGTGATGCCCCGCTCTGGGAGCATTTCGACAATGCCGTGCGCAGCATGCTGCGCGCGTACGGCTATCAGCAGATCCGCACGCCCATCGTCGAGCAGACACAGTTGTTCGTGCGCGGCATCGGCGAGGTGACGGACATCGTCGAGAAGGAGATGTACTCCTTCACTGACGCGCTGAACGGCGAGCAACTGACCATGCGCCCTGAAGGCACGGCCGCCGCGGTGCGTGCCGTGATCGAACACAACCTGCTGTACGACGGCCCGAAGCGCCTGTGGTACACGGGCCCGATGTTCCGCCATGAGCGGCCCCAGCGCGGTCGTTATCGTCAGTTCCACCAGGTTGGCGTGGAGGCGCTTGGCTTTGCAGGCCCGGACATCGATGCCGAAGTCATCCTGATGTGCCAGCGCCTATGGGACGATCTCGGTCTCGTCGGCCTGAAACTGGAGCTGAATTCGCTTGGCCAGGCGGAAGAGCGCGCCGCACATCGCGCTGATCTCATCCAGTATCTGGAAGGCTTCCAGGACATTCTGGACGAAGACGGCAAGCGCCGCCTCTACACCAACCCGCTGCGCGTGCTCGACACCAAAAATCCTGCGCTGCAAGAGATGGCCGCAGGCGCACCCAAGCTCATTGATTACCTGGGCGAGGAGTCGCGCGCGCACTTCGAAGGGGTGCAGAAGCTGCTCAAGGCCAATAACATTCCGTTCACCATCAACCCGCGTCTGGTGCGTGGACTGGACTATTACAACCTCACCGTGTTCGAGTGGACGACCGATAAGCTCGGTGCGCAAGGCACGGTGGCGGGTGGCGGACGCTACGATCCACTGATCGAGCAGATCGGTGGCAAGCCCGCACCAGCATGCGGCTGGGCGATGGGCGTCGAGCGCATCATCGAACTGCTGCGCGAAGAGAAGCTGGAGCCGGAAGCGCAAGGCTGCGATGTTTATATCGTTCACCAGGGAGACGAGGCGCAGGTCCAGGCGCTGGTGGCGGCCGAGCGGCTGCGTGACGCGGGTCTGGACGTCATTCTTCACGCTTCTGCGGAAGGGCGTAATGGCAGCTTCAAGTCCCAATTCAAGCGCGCGGACGCGAGTGGTGCATCCTATGCGGTTATCATTGGCGACGATGAAGTCGCCCAAGGTGTGGTGCAGATCAAGCCGCTGCGCGGCGCCCCGAATGCCGACGCCCAGCAGTCTGTGCCGTCCGACCAGTTGGTCGATCGCCTGATCGATGCCATGGTGGCCAGCAGCGACTGACCACGGTTTTTCCATTCCGCGACTCAACCCCAAATACCTCAAGCTCCGCAAAGCATGGCCTACGATCTCGAAGAACAGGAACAACTGGAGAGCCTCAAGCACTGGTGGCGCGATAACGGCAACGCGGTGACGTGGGTTGCCATTGTGGTACTGCTGGCGATGGCCGGCTGGTTCGGCTGGAAGAACTGGCAGCGCAAGCAGGCCGGCGAGGCATCGGTGCTGTACGAGCAAGTGCAGAAGGCGGTGGAGGGCAAGGACGCCGAGAAGCTCAAGCGCGCGGCCACCGACATGGAAGACAAATTCGGCGGCACCGCCTATGCGCAGATGTCTGCGCTGGCTGCGGCCAAGGCGCTATATGAAGCGAACGATGCGGCCGGCGCCAAGGCCCAGTTGCAATGGACCATCGACCACGCGCGCGATGACGAGTACAAAGCGCTAGCCAAGTTGCGCCTGGCGGGGCTGCTGCTTGACGAGAAAGCCTATGATCAGGGCCTCGCGCTGGTGTCCGGCGAAGTTGCCCCTGCCTTTGCGGCGCTGTATGCCGATCGCCGTGGCGACCTGCTCGCCGCGCAGAACAAGGCGGAAGACGCGCGCGCAGCCTACAAGCTTGCGCTGGAGAAGTTCGGCCCGGCAGACGCTTCGGCGCGCCAGATCGTGCAGTTCAAGCTGGATGCCCTGGGCGGCGCCTGAGCAGGCGCAGGTCGCGCGCAATTCAACGCATAACAAAGGATCCCGATTTCATGATTCACGCACTTGAGCAGAGTGGTGTCGCACGCAGTGGTATTGCACGTTCCGCGCGCGCGGCGGTGCTGGCGCTGTCCGCAGTGGCCGTCCTCGGCGGTTGCTCGCTGTTCAGCAGCAAGAACAAGCATGAGCCGGCCACGCTGCAGGACGTTCAGCAGGTGCTGGGCGTTCGTCAGGTGTGGAGCGTGAACGTCGGCAAGAGTGGTCGCTACGTGATGCAGCCTGCCGTCGCCGGCAATAACGTGTACGTGTCGTCTGCTGGCGGTACCGTGACTGCCCTGGAGGGCGCGACGGGCCGTACCGTGTGGCAGGGCAAGGCTGATGTGGATCTGACCTCGGGCCCGGGCAGCGACGGCGCGCTGACTGCCGTCGCCGGCGAGAAGGGCGCCGTTGTGGCGTTCGACGAGAAAGGCGCGCAGAAATGGAAGATTGCGGTCAATGGCGAAGTGCTGACGGCGCCGTTGGTCGGGCAGGGGCTGGTGGTCGTTCGTACCACGGACGGCCGCATCTTCGGTTTGGATGCCGCCAACGGCGAACGCAAATGGATCTACCAGCGCTCGCCGTCTGCACTGAACCTGCGCAGCAGCCTGCCGATGGTCTTCGCTGGTGACAACATCATCCTCGGCTTTGCCGGTGGCAAGCTGGGTGCGCTGGCTGCCAGCAACGGTGGGCTGCGCTGGGAAGCTGCGGTGTCGTATCCGCACGGCGTGTCGGAAATCGAGCGCCTGAACGATGTGACCGGCGCCCCATCCATCGACGGCCAGCAGGTTTGCGCGGCAAGTTTCCAGGGGCGCGTTGCCTGCTTCGATATCAGTACCGGTGCGCCGCGTTGGGGGCGTGATTTCTCGTCACCGACCGGCGTGACGCAGGGAGACGGCGCGCTCTTCGCTGCTGATGAAAAGTCGATCGTGTACGGCTTCAACGCACGGAACGGCGCGGATCTGTGGAAGAACGAATCCCTGCTGTGGCGTGACCTTGGGACGCCGCTGGCGTTCGGTCGTGCAGTCATCGTCGGTGACTTCGAAGGCTGGCTGCATTTCCTCTCGCGCGACGACGGCAAGTTCATCGCCCGCGTGAAGACAGACGGAAACCCCATCGGAGCGGCACCGGTGGTGGTTGGCCAGACGCTGGTCGTGCAGACGCGCGGCGGGGGCGTTTACGGTTATCTGCCCAAGTAATATTGGCCGCCGCATGCCGATAGCATGCGGCGGCACAGGAATCATACGAGGCGGCACTACCGTCTCAAACCCGCGCCCGCGTATCCCGCGGGCGTCTTGCATCTGTTCGGCAGGCCGTTCGGATGCCAACAGCAGTTGCAACTACCGGAATTTGCCGTGACGCCTCTCGCGCACGGTACGCAAGCATGAAACCAGTGATTGCCCTCGTTGGGCGGCCGAATGTCGGCAAATCGACCCTGTTCAACCGTCTGACGCGTTCGCGTGACGCGCTCGTCGCGGACATGCCGGGCCTGACGCGCGACCGCCATTATGGCGAGGGCCGCGTGGGCGAGCGTCCCTTCATCGCAATTGATACGGGCGGATTCGAGCCGGTCGCCAAGGAAGGTATCGTTGCCGAGATGGCCAAGCAGACACGTCAAGCCGTGGTCGAGGCTGACGTGGTCATCTTCCTCGTCGATGGGCGCCTCGGCCTGGCGCCCCAGGACCGGGTGATCGCAGACTATCTTCGCAAGACGGGCCGCCGCATCCTGCTCGCGGTGAACAAGGCCGAGGGGATGAAATACACCGCCGTGGCCACGGATTTCTACGAACTCGGTCTGGGCGACCCGCGTGCCATTTCGTCGGCCCACGGCGATGGTGTGCGAGATCTCGTGGACGAAGCGCTCGACCTGGCCTTTGCCGAGCGCCCGGAGCTTGCCGAGGCAGCCGACGCGCACGACCATGGCACCCGCATCGCCATCGTTGGCCGTCCGAATGTCGGCAAGTCGACGCTGGTCAACGCCTTGATCGGCGAGGAGCGCGTGATCGCCTTTGACATGCCCGGCACCACGCGCGATGCCATTTATGTGGATTTCGAGCGTAACGGCAAGCCTTATACGCTGATCGATACGGCCGGCCTGCGCAAGCGCGGCAAGGTCTTCGAGGCAATCGAGAAGTTCTCGGTGGTCAAGACGTTGCAGTCGATCGCAGACGCCAACGTGGTGGTGTTGCTGCTCGACGCGCAGCAGGATATTTCAGACCAGGACGCGCATATCGCAGGGTTCATCGTGGAATCGGGCCGCGCGCTCGTGATCGGCGTGAACAAGTGGGATGGCCTGACGGGCCATGCGCGCGACCGCATCAAGCATGACCTGGAGCGCAAGCTGCAGTTCCTGTCGTTTGCCAATGTGCATTACATCTCTGCCAAGGAGCGGACCGGGATTGGCGCGCTGATGAAGTCCGTGGACGACGCATACGCTGCCGCCATGGTCAAGTTGCCGACGCCCAAGCTGACCCGCGTGTTGCAGGAGGCCGTCGAGTTCCAGCAACCACGTCGTGCCGGCGTATCGCGTCCGAAGCTGCGCTATGCGCACCAGGGTGGTTCCAATCCACCGATCGTGGTGATTCACGGCAACGCGCTCTCGAACATTCCGGAAACGTACCGCCGTTACCTGGAGGGACGCTTCCGCGACGCCTTCCAGTTGAAGGGAACTCCGCTTCGGATCGAGTTTCGTACGAACAAAAACCCCTACGCCCAATCCAACGACTGAGCGTCGGGCGCCTGACGCTCTAGGGCGGCGTGTGATTCGGGGGCATTTGGGCGAGGGATCGCCGAAAAGGCCGAGCCATTTCATATGGCGGGGTCATCGGTTTTCCGTTTGCTTTCCCCGATTTCTGAGGCTAAATTCTCGAGACATGGAGCTTGGTGTCTGCAAACCCAGGCGCCATCGGCGTCATTCGGACGCGTCTGGCCGACTCTTTTGACGAACTTTTTTTGCGTCGAGTGCTTGAACCCGGGCTTTCCAGCCCCATAACCCACCACTAAACCTATAAATCTGGAGTGTGCCATGAGCAACAAAGGGCAATTGCTACAAGACCCGTTTCTGAATGCGCTGCGTAAGGAGCATGTGCCGGTGTCGATTTATCTCGTCAACGGCATCAAGCTGCAAGGCAATATCGAATCGTTCGACCAGTACGTCGTGCTCCTGCGCAATACCGTGACGCAGATGGTGTACAAGCACGCAATTTCCACCGTGGTGCCGGCACGTGCCGTGAGCTTCCGCGTGGACGAAGCGTCCGACGCCTGATCTGCCTCGCTCCCGCCGCCGTCCGAGCGGCGGGACGCACCCATCCTCGGTTTCCCCTTCTTCATTTCCCCGCTTGGCATCCCATCCCACCTCCGATTCGGAGCCGACACGCGCCATTTTGGTCGCCGTCGATTTCGGTAAGCACGATTTCCAGGAAAGTTTGAGTGAACTGGCGCTGCTGGCCTCCACGGCTGGCTCGGAGCCGGTGCGCGCCGTTACGGGCAAGCGTTCCAGGCCGGACGCAGCATTGTTCATCGGTGCGGGCAAGGCTGAGGAGGTGAAGATCGCAGCGGACGAAGAGGACGCCGAGATCGTCATCTTCAACCACGCACTGAGCCCGGCGCAGCAGCGTAACCTTGAGCGCTTTTTCGGCCGTCATGTTGTCGATCGGACCGGTCTCATTCTCGACATTTTCAGTCAGCGGGCGCAAAGCCATGTCGGCAAGGTGCAAGTGGAGCTTGCGCGCGTCCGCTATCAGGCCTCGCGCCTGGTACGGGCATGGAGCCACCTGGAACGCCAGAAGGGCGGGATCGGTATGCGCGGCGGTCCGGGCGAGCGCCAACTCGAACTTGATCGCCGGATGCTCGACGAACGCGCCAAGCGTCTGTCGACCGAGCTCGACAAGCTGCAGCGCCAGCACGATACGCAGCGCCGTGCGCGCAGCCGTAACGATGCGTTCTCCGTGTCGCTGGTCGGCTATACCAACGCCGGCAAGTCGACGCTGTTCAATGCCCTGACCAAGGCGCGCACGTACGCGGCGAATCAGCTGTTCGCGACGCTGGATACGACGTCGCGCCGTCTCTACCTCGAAGGGCTGGGTAACGTCGTGCTGTCGGATACGGTCGGTTTCATCCGCGACCTGCCTACCCAGCTGGTGGCCGCATTCCGTGCGACGCTGGAGGAAACCGTGCACGCTGACGTGTTGCTGCACGTGGTCGACGCGGCCAGCACGGTGAAGCACGAGCAGATGGAGCAGGTGGGCCGCGTCCTGCACGAAATCGATGCCAGCGGAATTCCGCAGATTCTCGTGATGAACAAGATCGATGCGGCTGAAGAGCTGCGCGCCCAGGGTCCGCGCATCGAGCGCGATGAGACCGGCGCGGTGCGCCGGGTCTTCGTCTCCGCCATCGAGGGGGCGGGGCTGGATCTGCTGCGCGAAGCGCTCGTCGAAACAGCAATCCGCCTGCGCGAGCATCCGCCGTCGGACGACGCGGACTTCGATCCGCGCTTCGACCGGCGTCGCGATGCGCAGCCTGCACACCGTGACGAACTGTCGCAAAGCTTGCAGAGCAGTGGCGCTTCCGCCGAAGGTGACGGACAGGGCTGATAGAATCCCCTGTCACTTCTTTCACAGTCAGACATCAGGACAAGCCCGACCGCTCATGCCCGAGATTTCGACCCAGTCATCCTCCACGGCCTCGCCCAGTCCGGCGCGGGGGTTGTGGCACCGCTTGCGGGTGCTGCTTTCATTGAACGATCCGCGCTGGGGGCGCGGCGATGACCATCACGCCCAGCGCAATGACATGGACGAGCCGAAGCGCCAGAGCAAGCCGCCGCAGGATGGCCCGCCGGATCTTGACGAGCTCTGGCGCGACTTCAATCGCCGCTTGAACAATCTGTTCGGTCGCAAGGATGGCGGTAACGGTGGAGACGGCGCTCCGTCACCGCTGCGCCCCGGAAATGGCCGAGGTGGTTCTGGTCTGGGTGTCGGCGTATTGCTGGCTGTGCTGGCGGGCCTGTGGTTGGCCAGCGGCTTCTTCATCGTGCAGGAAGGGCAGACTGGCGTCATCCTGCAGTTCGGTCGCTTCAAGTATCTGGCGACGCCGGGTATCAATTGGCGTCTGCCGTATCCGATCGAGTCACACGAGATCGTCAATCTGTCAGGCGTGCGCACGCTCGAGATCGGCCGCACCACCCAGATCAAGGACACGAATCTGAAAGATTCGTCGATGCTGACGCAAGACGAGAACATCGTCGATGTCCGCTTTTCGGTGCAATACAACATCGCAGACCCGGTCGAGTACCTGTTCTTCAATCGCACGGACCGCGGTGGCGACGAGGAACTCGTCACGCAAGCCGCTGAAACGTCTGTGCGCGAGATCGTTGGCCGAAACAAGATGGACGCGGTGCTCTACGAGGGCCGCGATGCCGTCAGTCGCAATCTGGGCGAATCGATCCAGCGCATTTTGTCGGCATACAAGACCGGTATTCGTATTCTCAGCGTCAACGTGCAGAGCGTGCAGCCTCCCGAACAGGTGCAGGCTGCGTTCGACGACGTGACGAAGGCCGGCCAGGATCGCGAGCGTGCCATCTCCGAAGGCCAGGCATATGCCAATGACGTCGTGCCTCGCGCCAAGGGAACCGCCGCGCGGCTTCTCGAGGAAGCGCAGGGCTACAAGGCGCGCGTGACGGCACGCGCAGAGGGCGATGCCGCGCGCTTCGCGTCAGTCCAGCGCGAATATTCCAAGGCCCCGCAGGTCACGCGGGACCGCATTTACCTGGAAACGATGCAGGACATCTACGCCAATGCGACCAAGGTGATGGTCGACCAGAGCAACGGCAGCCTGCTGTATTTGCCGCTCGACAAGCTGATGGCTCAGACGCAGGGCGACAGTTCGCGCCCGGCGGCTGCGCCTGGTGCCTCGCCCCAGGACAGCGGCTCGGCGCAGGGCGTGCCGACCCCCTCAAGCCCGTCGTCGACAAGTGACGCCGACTCGCGCTCGCGCGAAGCGCTGCGTAACCGCGACCGCGATTCCCGCTAAGAGGAGGGCACATGAATCGTCTGATTTCCGCCCTCGTGGCGCTGGTGATCGCTCTGGCGGTGTTTTCGTCGGTCGTGTTCGTGGTGGACCAGCGGCAGTACGCCGTGGTGTTTGCCTTCGGTGAGATCAAGCAGGTCATCAAGGAGCCGGGGCTGCACTTCAAGCTGCCGCCGCCGCTGCAGAACGTCGTCTTCATGGACAAGCGCCTGCAGACCATCGACGTCGCTGGCGCAGATCGCTTCATCACGGCCGAGAAGAAGAACCTGCTGGTCGACTGGTTCGTCAAGTGGCGAGTGGCTGATCCGCGCCTGTTCTACGTCAGCTTCAAGGGCGACAACCGCCTTGCGCAGGACAGCATGACGCAGAAGATCAACGCCATTGCCCGCGATGAGTTTGCAAGGCGCACCGTGTCCGATGTGGTCTCGACTGATCGCGAAGCGGTGATGCAGAGCATCCTCAAGGGCGTACAGGAGTACGGCAAGTCGGTGGGTGTCGACATCATCGACGTGCGCCTGAAGCGCGTCGATCTGCTGGCCAGCGTCACGGAATCGGTGTACCGGCGTATGGAAGCCGAGCGCAAGCGTGTTGCCAACGAGTTGCGTTCGACCGGCGCTGCCGAAGGCGAGAAGATCCGCGCCGACGCGGATCGCCAGCGCGAAGTCGTGCTCGCAGACGCCTATCGCGATGCCCAGAAGATCAAGGGTGAAGGCGATGCCCGTGCCGCCGACATCTACGCCGATGCGTTTGGCCGTGATCCGCAGTTCGCCGCGTTCTGGCGGAGCATGGAAGCGTACCGCGCGTCGTTCCACGATCGCCGGGACGTGATGGTGTTGCAGCCGAACAGCGATTTCTTCAAGTACATGCGCAGCCCGAATGGCGGCAGCTCGACAGCGGTAGCGCCGGCTGCACAGTCGGGACGTCATCGCTAGTACAATGCGTCGCTGACCGTATTTGCGGCGGACAGACCCCGGCTTGCCGGGGTTTTGTTCGTTCGCCCATCGCCTCCCATGGAAGAGTCACTCCCCACTGTTTTGCTGGCCGCGTGCGCGCTGGTGCTCGTATTCGAGGGCATTCTGCCGTTTGTGGCGCCGCAAGCCTGGCGCCGCGCCTTCCAGATGCTGACTGAATTGCCGGATGAAAAGCTGCGCGTGATCGGGCTGGTATCGATGGCAGCAGGACTGATCCTGCTGCGACTGCTGCACCGCTAACCGATTCCCCACGTTTTCAGAAATCCGCCGTACCAAGACTGTTGACCGAGACCGCCATGCCGACCAACTGGCTGCTGCCCGAATCCATTGCCGACGTGCTGCCCTCCGAGGCGCGCAAGATTGAAGAGCTGCGCCGGCGCATGCTCGACCTGTTCCGTACCTACGGCTATGAACTGGTCATGCCGCCGATGCTGGAATACATCGAGTCGCTGCTCTCCGGTACGGGGCATGACCTCGATCTGAAGACCTTCAAGTTGGTCGACCAGCTTTCCGGGCGCACCATCGGCCTGCGTGCAGACATCACACCACAGGTGGCGCGCATCGATGCGCATTTGCTGAATCGCGCCGGCGTGACGCGCCTGTGCTACGCGGGCTCGGTACTTCATACCCGTCCGAGTGGGTTTAACGTCACGCGAGAGCCGTTGCAGATTGGCGCTGAAATCTACGGTCATGCCGGTCTGGAAGCCGACCTCGAAATCCAGGAGCTGATGCAGGCTGCACTGTCGGCCGCTGGCTTGGCCGACGTGCGCCTGGACTTGTGCCATGTTGGCGTGGTGGCGGCGTTGCTGGAGCAGTCGCCCATCGCCTTGAACGTACAGGATGATCTGTTTGCCGCGCTGGCTTCCAAGGACGTGCCCGCACTGCGCGCCATCACGACTGGGCTGCCGGCGGCCCAGCGCGACGCAATCAACCTGCTGCCGTCGCTGTACGGCGGCGTCGATGTGCTGGCCCGCGCCCGGGCGGAACTGCCGGCGCAGCCGGCCATCGGTCGCGCGCTGGATGATCTTTCCACCCTGGCCGAGCGTGCCGGCGGTGCCACGGTCAATATCGACCTGGCAGATCTGCGCGGCTACCACTACCACAGCGGCGTGATGTTCACGGCCTATGTGGCAGGCATACCGAACGCCGTGGCGCGCGGTGGCCGCTATGACAAGGTCGGCGAGGCTTTCGGCCGGGCGCGTCCCGCCACCGGTTTTTCGCTCGACCTGCGGGAAGTCGCCGGTATTTCGCCTGTGGAAGCGCGCGCTGCCGCGATCCACGCTCCCTGGTCTGGCGATGCCCGGCTGCGCGAGGCGATTGCCGTCCTGCGCGCCGCCGGAGAGATCGTCATTCAGTCGCTGCCCGGGCATCCGGAAGATCTGGACGAATTTGCTTACGATCGTCAGCTCGTGGAAGAGGGCGGCGTGTGGATCGTCAAGCCCCGCAAGGCCTCCACTTGAGGCTGTTGCATAACGTTCTGCAAAACCCGGCAATTTCGGGGAAGGCCCTGACAACAAGGGTAGAATACGTTTTTAACCCATCTGCAAATTCAACATGTCCGCACCAGCAGTGAGCCAAGGACGCAATGTCGTCGTCATCGGCACCCAGTGGGGTGACGAAGGTAAAGGGAAAATCGTCGATTGGCTGACCGATCATGCGCAAGGCGTGGTTCGTTTCCAGGGCGGACATAACGCAGGCCATACCCTCATCATCGGCGGCAAGAAGACGATCCTGCGCCTGATCCCGTCGGGCATCATGCGCGATGGCGTCGCGTGCTACATCGGTAACGGTGTGGTGCTGTCGCCTGAGGCGCTGTTCAAGGAAATCGACGAGCTGGAATCGGCCGGCGTGCAGGTGCAGAACCGTCTGCGCATCTCGGAAGCGACTACGCTGATCCTGCCGTACCACGTCGCCATCGACAAGGCGCGCGAGCTGAAGCGCGGTGCTGCCAAGATCGGTACCACCGGCCGCGGCATCGGTCCTGCGTACGAAGATAAGGTCGCCCGCCGTGCGCTGCGTGTGCAAGACCTGTTCGATCCGGCGTATTTTGCCGAGCGCCTGCGCGAGAACCTGGACTTCCATAACTTCGTCCTGACGCAATACCTGAACCACCCCGCGCTGGACTTCCAGCAGACGCTGGACGAGATGTTGCCGTATGGCGAGCGCCTTGCGCCGATGGTGACGGACGTGTCGGCCGAGCTGTTTGCCGCGAATGCTGCGGGCAAGAATCTGATGTTCGAAGGTGCGCAAGGCACGCTGCTCGATATCGATCACGGTACCTATCCGTTCGTTACGTCCAGCAATTGCGTGGCAGGTAATGCGGCCGCCGGAGCAGGCGTGGGCCCGGGCCAACTGCATTACATTCTGGGGATCACCAAGGCGTATTGCACGCGTGTGGGCTCAGGGCCGTTTCCGAGCGAACTGTACGATGCGGACAACCCTGCACGCCAGGACCCGACTGGCGTGCGGTTGGCCAATGTTGGCAAGGAGTTCGGCTCGGTGACCGGTCGTCCCCGTCGTACCGGCTGGCTCGATGCCGCGGCGCTGCGTCGCGCGATCCAGATCAACGGCGTGTCGGGACTTTGCATCACCAAGCTTGACGTGCTCGACGGGCTGGAGGCGATCAAGCTGTGCGTCGGCTACATGCTGGATGGCAAGGAGGTCAACATCCTGCCGCGTGGCTCTGATGCCGTCGCGCGTTGCCAGCCGATCTACGAAGAATTCCCGGGCTGGAATACGTCCACCTTTGGCCTGAAGGAATGGAATGCGCTGCCCGAGACCGCGCAAGCCTATCTGAAGCGCGTGGAGGAAGTGGCCGGTATCCCGATCGCCATGATTTCGACTGGCCCCGATCGCGACGAGACCATTCTGCTGCGTCATCCGTACAAGGATTGAGGCGCAGCGCTCCGATTCGCCCGGTGATCCGCCGGGCGAATTTTTATTGGAGCGGCGTTCCCTGCAACACAAATAAAACACGACTGCGACAACTCACGTCGCATTACCGATGACGAAGAGGTGCACCATGAACCAGCCGATCAACGATGACTCGCACCTGTGGGTATCCTGGGACGAATACCACGGTCTGATCGAGCGCCTGGCGCTGGTCGTCCATGAGTCCGGCTGGAAGTTCGACAAGATTCTGTGCCTGGCGCGGGGCGGCCTTCGCGTGGGCGACCAGCTCTCGCGCATCTACGACCTGCCGCTGGCCATACTGGCGACCAGCAGCTATCGTGAGGCCGCCGGCACGCAGCAGGGCGATCTCGATATTGCCCAGTACATCACCATGACGCGTGGCGAACTGTCAGGCCGTGTGCTGCTGGTGGATGATCTGGTGGATTCCGGTGTCACGCTTGAGCGCGTGGGCCGTCACCTCAAAGAGCGCTATCCCGCCGTGACCGACGTGCGTACCGCCGTGCTGTGGCATAAGGCATGCTCGAAGATCAAGCCGGATTATGCGGTGCAGTTTCTGCCGACGAATCCCTGGATCCATCAGCCATTCGAGGAATATGACACGTTGCGTCCGCACAATCTGGCCGCGTGGATCAAGCGAGGCAAGGCCCGCGCTGCCGGTAACGGTGAAGCGCCAGCGGTTTGATCCATCGGAGGGCTGCGTCGAAGGACGTGCGGAGTGGCGTGAGCGGCTTGCGCCGTGCGTGCCACTTCGGTAACCTCGTGACACGGGCTGCAACATTGGTCCGAAACCCCCGCAAGGACTGGCTTTGCGGTTCGTATGTGGGGTCGATCGATGTGTGGTATGTCCGGCGCGACGAACCAGGCATCGAGCCCACCCAGCGTCTGGGGCAGGAGCGGTTGGTGAGGTTTGTCCAGCCCAGGCGTGATAGCCAAGACACAATGCCTGTCGTTTTTCGCGGAGCGCCGCGTCAGCAACTGAACAACCACCCGGTTTCGGAAAAGAAAAACGGCGCAACTTGCGTTGCGCCGTTTCTAAACTCTGGTGCCCAGGAGAGGACTCGAACCTCCACGGAGTTACCCGCTAGTACCTGAAACTAGTGCGTCTACCAATTCCGCCACCTGGGCAGGTGTGCGTGTGCAGAAGCTGTAATTATTACGGGATCGAGCGATCCTGTCAACATTCTAGAAGAAAAAATTGAATCAACCGACATATCCGATCCCGAGCCGCGAGGAAATCCTTGGTGTGCTCCGCACGTCGGGGTCTCCGTTGTCTGCCTCCGATATCGCCAAGGCGCTGTCGGTCACGCGCAAAGAGCATGACGGCTTTCTCAAGCGGCTGACCGCCATGGAGCGGGACGGTCAGATCGAACTCAATCGCAAGGGGCGCTACGAACTGGCGCACCAGCCGAACTTTATTGAAGGGCGCGTGATCGGCCACCGCGACGGTTACGGTTTCTTTGTCCGGGATGACGGCGAACCGGACATCTTCCTGCCCGAGCGCGAGATGCAGAAGGCCATGCACGGGGACCGCGCCCTGGTGCGTGCTGTCGGTTACGACCGGCGTGGGCGTACCGAAGGGCAGATCGTCGAGATCCTGCAGCGGGCAAACAAGCGCGTCATCGGGCGGTTGCTGTCGGAAAGCGGCACGCTCGTCGTGGCGCCTGAAGATAAGCGCCTGGGCCGCGACATCCTGATCGCGCCCAAGGGGCAAGGCAAGGCCAAGGTTGGCCAGGTGGTGAGCGTCGAGATCCTGGAGTATCCGGATCGCTATGTGCAACCGATTGGTCGCGTGGTCGAAGTGCTGGGTGAGATAGACGACCCCGGCATGGAGATCGAAATTGCCGTGCGCAAGTACGGTGTGCCGCACGAGTTTTCCGAGCCGACGCAACGTGAGGCCGAGGCGCTGCCTGATGTCGTGCGTGATGCCGATCTGGCCGGCCGCATCGATCTGCGTGACGTGCCGCTCGTGACCATCGATGGCGAAGATGCACGCGATTTCGACGATGCCGTGTACGCCGAGCCGATCAAGATCGGGCGGAGCAAGGGTTGGCGGCTGATCGTGGCCATTGCGGACGTCTCGCATTACGTGCGTCCGGGGCATCCGCTCGATGCGGACGCCATCGACCGTGCCACTTCGGTGTACTTCCCGCGCCGGGTGATCCCGATGCTGCCGGAGAAACTTTCCAATGGCCTGTGCTCGCTGAATCCCGATGTGGACCGCCTGTGCATGGTCTGCGACGCCGTGATCACGGCCAAGGGGCAGATCAAGGCGTTCCAGTTCTATCCGGCGGTGATGCACTCGAAGGCGCGCCTGACCTACAACGAGGTCTGGGCGATCCTCGCCAACGTGAAGGGTCCGGAGGCTGCCAAGCGTGCTCCCTTGGTGTCGCATCTCCAGGACCTGTACGAGTTGTACCAGACGCTGCTCAAGTCGCGCCGTGAGCGTGGTGCGATCGACTTTGATACGACCGAGACCTACATCGTCTGCAACGCACAGGGCAAGATCGAGCAGATCCTGCCGCGCACCCGCAACGATGCGCACCGGCTGATCGAAGAGTGCATGCTGACGGCCAATGTCTGCGCAGCAGAGATGCTGGAGCGCTACAAGCACTCGGCGCTCTATCGCGTGCACGCCGGCCCGACCGAGGAAAAGCTCCAGGCCCTGCGTGCCTTCCTGAAGACGAATGGCCTCACGCTGGGCGGAGGCGACAAACCGCAGGCCGCCGATTATGCCGAGCTGATGGAGAAGGTCGCGGCGCGCCCCGACGCGCCCATGCTCCAGACCATGCTATTGCGCTCGATGCAGCAGGCGGTGTACAGCCCCGACAACATCGGCCATTTTGGCTTGGCCTATCCGGCGTATGCACACTTCACGAGCCCGATCCGCCGCTATCCGGACTTGCTGGTACATCGGTCCATCAAGGCGATCCTGCAGCGCACGCGGTATGTGCCATCCCTGGGGGCGGGCGTCCAGCTGAACAGCGCGCTGTCGCCGAAGGCGCGCCGCCTTCAGGCTGAAGCGGAAAAGGGCGTGCCGGCAAGCATCGTCAACAAGGCCAAGGCTGAGGCGATCTGGCATGAACTCGGCACGCATTGCTCAGCCAATGAGCGCCGTGCGGACGAGGCGTCGCGTGATGTCGAAGCCTGGCTCAAGTGCTACTTCATGCGCGACAAGCTGGGCAACGAGTTTTCAGGCACGGTGAGTGCCGTCACGTCATTCGGCATCTTCGTGCAGCTCGACGAGCTGTATGTGGAGGGCCTGGTGCACGTGACCGAGCTCGGCAGCGATTACTTCCAGTACGAAGAAGCCCGTAACGAGCTGCGGGGCGAGCGGACCGGCATCCGTTACCGCTTGACCGATCGCGTGCGCGTGCAGCTGCTGCGAGTCGACCTGGATGCGCGGAAGATGGATTTCCGCCTGATTCAGGAGCCCTCGGTAAAGGCGCTGCGTCCGGCCAAGGTGGCTGGGGCACCCGAAGCGGTGGCCGGGCGTCAACCGACCGTGGCCACGCCCGCGCCGCCGGTCGGGCGCAAGAAGCCGCGCCAGTTGGCGGCACTGCTGGGCGGTACGGCCAAGCCGGAGGAGTCATTCGACGAGACGCTCGACCGCGTCTTCGAAGAGCAGCCGGTGTTCGAGCCGGGTTCGCGTGCTGTGCCACCCGGCCATGCGCACGCTAAGCCCGCTCGCAAAAAGCAGCCCGCGCGCGTGACCAAACCGAAGGGTGCGAAGCCCGCCGCGCCGCGCAAGACGGCAAGCAAGGCGGCCCGGAAGTCCAAGGGGCGCTAAAACAGCCGGGGAGCGAGGGCAGACAGGTACAATCGCGCCATGTCCCAATCCAAGCTCCTCATCGGCTTTCACGCCGTCACCGCCAGACTGCGTCATGACGCGCGGTCGATCGACGAAATCTACTTCGAAGCCAACCGCCGCGACCGCCGCATGCAGGATTTCCTGAAAGCCGCGGAAGCAGCGGGCGTGCGCCTCATTCCCGCTGACAATGACCGGCTGCGCGGCATTGCCGGCACCGACCGCCACCAGGGCGTGGTGGCCAAAGCGGAATCGCTTTCGCTGGCACTCAATCTCGACGAGCTGCTTGACGGCATTCAGGGCACGCCGTTGCTGCTGGTGCTCGATGGTGTGACCGATCCGCATAATCTTGGCGCTTGCCTGCGCGTGGCCGATGCGGCTGGCGCACACGCCGTGATTGCACCGAAGGATCGCAGCGTCGGCATCAACGCGACGGTGGCAAAGGTTGCCAGCGGCGCCGCCGAAACCGTTCCCTACATCACTGTGACGAACCTCGCGCGCACGCTGCGTGAACTGCAGGAACGTGGCGTATGGGTGATCGGCACGGCTGACGAAGCCGAGCAGGATCTCTATCAAGCCGACTTCAAGGGCCCGATTGCCATCGTGATGGGGGCGGAGGGGGAGGGCATGCGACGCCTCACCCGCGAGACATGCGACACGCTGGTCCGCATCCCGATGGCGGGCAGCGTGGAAAGCCTGAATGTGTCGGTCGCCAGCGGCGTGTGTTTGTTTGAAGCCGTGCGCCAGCGCGCGGTAGCATCCGCGAAGAAGTGATGGACGCCGGACCGGCGGCCAGATCCGACGCGGCCGCGTTGGTGCAGGCCCAAGCGTGGGTCAAAGCGGCGGAACGTGTGATGGTGCTGACGGGGGCCGGCGTGTCGGCTGAATCCGGTGTGCCGACCTTTCGCGACGCACTCACGGGTCTGTGGGCGCGGTTCAACCCGGAAGACATGGCGACCGAGGCTGCATACCGGAAGCATCCACGCATGGTGTGGGACTGGTACCAGCAGCGCCGCGAACGCGTGCTGCAGGTCCAGCCTAATCCCGCGCATCTCGCGATTGCCGACCTGGCCAGGCGCAAGACGGTGACGCTGGTGACGCAGAACGTCGATGGCCTCCACCAGCGTGCCGGCAGCGAAGGCGTGATCGAGCTGCATGGCAACCTGTTCGCCAACAAGTGGCTGGGCGGATGCGGCAAGTGCGATATCGCCACGGCGCAAACGGGTCGACCACCACGTTGCGCCACGTGCGGCGCCATGCTGCGCCCAGGTGTCGTGTGGTTTGGTGAGCCGCTGCCGCTGGTCGCCAATTACCGCGCCGAAGAGGCAGCCAGTTCGTGCGACGTGTGCCTGGTGGTGGGGACGTCCGGCCTGGTCTATCCGGCAGCCGGTCTGCCGGGCCTGGCCAAAGACCATGGCGCGAGGGTGATCGTTGTGAATCCCGAGGCGAGCGCGCTGGATGCAACGGCCGACCTGGTCATCCACCAGCCGGCGGGCACGTGCCTTCCCGCCATGCTGGCTTGAACCTTCATTACGCGGCCGCGAGCAGCGGCTGAATCAACGCTTCCAGTTTCACCGTATCCGCCGCAAACAGGCGCAGCCCTTCCGCCAGCTTTTCGGTGGCCATGGCGTCGGCGTTCATGTGCCAGCGGAACGATTTCTCGTCGGCGGGCAGGCGCACGATGTTGGCCGCATTCGCGCTGTCCGGGGAGAGCTTGCGCTCGGCAGGCGAGTCGGTCGCCTGCAACTGCGCGAGCAGGTCCGGGCTGATCGTCAGCAGATCGCAGCCCGCCAGTTCGATGATCTGCGAGGTGTTGCGGAAGCTCGCACCCATGACTTCGGTCGGGTAATCGAATTTCTTGTAGTAGTTGTAGATGCGCACGACGGACTGTACGCCCGGGTCGTTCGCGCCGCCTTGCGCCACAGGATCCCATTCGGCACCGGCATCCTTCTTGTACCAGTCGTAGATGCGTCCCACGAAAGGCGAAATGAGCTGCACGCCGGCTTCCGCACACGCCACCGCCTGCGTCAGCGAGAACAGCAGCGTCATATTGCAGCGAATGCCTTCGGCGCGGAGCTGATCTGCTGCCCGGATGCCTTCCCAGGTCGAGGCGATCTTGATCAGCACGCGTTCGCGTGCCATGCCGCGCGCTTCGTACAGCGAGATCAGGTGCCTGGCCTTGGCGACGGTCGCTTCCGTGTCGAACGACAGGCGTGCATCCACCTCGGTCGACACGCGGCCCGGGATGATCGACAGAATCTCACAGCCAAATGCGACCAGCACGGCGTCGATGATGTCTTCCACGCTGCCGCTGCGGGCGTCGCGCACGGCTTGCTCAAGCAACGGGCGGTATTCAGCCTTCTGCACGGCCTTCAGGATCAGCGAAGGGTTGGTGGTTGCGTCGTGCGGCGCGTAGGCGCGCATTGCCTGGAAATCACCCGTGTCGGCGACGACGGTGGTGAACTGTTTGAGTTGATCGAGCTGATTCATGTTGGCAGAAGCAAAGCCGGCAAGGCGTCGGGGGTTGGACGTTGAGCCGATTGTACTCTGGGCTTCTGCCTGCACCAGCCGGCGCCGTGCCGTTGTCTTGATCCGGTACACTACTGGGCTTTCCGATTCGGACCGGGTTTGGGAGTGTTTGCCATGACGCAGGATGCATTGAAGGCACTGGTGGCGCAGGCTGCCGCAGATTATGTATTGGCCAATGTGCCCGAGGGCGCGGTGCTCGGCGTCGGCACGGGCTCGACCGCCAATCTCTTCATCGATGCAGTGGCGCCGCACAAAGCGCGCTTCGCCGGTGCCGTGTCCAGTTCCGAGGCATCGACGCGCCGCTTGCAAGGCCATGGCTTCGCGGTACTTGACCTGAACGAAGTCGACGTGATTCCCGTGTACGTGGATGGTGCTGACGAAATCGATGCGTCGGGCGCCATGATCAAGGGCGGCGGCGGCGCGCTCACGCGCGAGAAGATCGTGGCTTCCGTTGCCAAGGAATTCGTCTGCATCGCAGATGGCAGCAAGCTGGTCGAGACGATGGGCGTATTCCCGCTGCCGGTCGAGGTCGTGCCGATGGCCCGTGCGGCCGTGGCGCGCCAATTGGCGGCACTTGGTGGCCAGCCGCGCCTGCGCATGACCAAGGAAGGTCAGATCTACAAGACCGACAACGGCAATGTGATTCTCGATGTTTCCGGCCTGCAGATCGCCGATCCCAAGGGGCTCGAGTCGGTCATCAATGACATGCCCGGCGTGGTGACGGTGGGGCTGTTCGCCAAGCGCGGCGCCAATGTTCTACTGCTGGGCACTGAGGCTGGCGTGCAGCGTCGGGATTTCTGAAGCGCATGGCGCTGCCGGATGGCGGCGCAGCCAAGAAAAAATGCCGTTCAGCGCAAACTGAACGGCATTCTTCTTTTTTAGCCCCGGTCAGGCCGAGGGCGGGGGGACGTAGCCTGCGGCCTCGTCAGCGCCATCACCGAAGAAATACTTCTCGGTCTGCTTGAGCAGGTACTGGCGGGCACGCGAATCCGCCATGTTCAGGCGGTTTTCGTTGATCAGCATCGTCTGGTGCTTGAGCCAGCCGGCCCAGGCTTCCTTCGATACGCTTTGCCAGATCTTCTTGCCCAGTTCGCCGGGCAGGGGCGGGAAGTCGAGACCTTCGGCTTCCTTGTTGAGCTTGACGCAGTGGACCATGCGGGCCATGGGGATTTCCTCTCTTGTGGCGGATGCGCCGCCCAGGGGGCGCACAGTCGTCTATTGTAAGCCGCGGACCGGGCGCCGCCGGGATTCCGGCATGCCGGCTGGGTATTTACAGCTTCTTCATCAGCACCATCGAGCGGCGTTGCCAGTTGTACAGTTTGCGGCGGTCTTCCGGCAGGTCATCCACCGACGCATGCACAAAGCCGCGCTTGAGGAACCAGTGCTCGGTACGCGTGGTGAGTACGAACAGGCGCTTGAGTCCAATGGCGCGGGCACGCGCCTCGATATGCTTGAGCAGGCGCTCGCCGTCCCCGGTGCCCTGGCTTTCGGGAGAAACGGTGAGGCACGCCATTTCGCCCACGCTTTCCTTTGCGTAGGGATACAGCGCCGCGCAACCGAAGATGATGCCGTCGTGCTCGATGACCGAGAAGTTGGCGATATCACGTTCCAGTAGCCGGCGTTCGCGCGGCACCAGCGTGCCGTCGGCCTCCAGCGGTTCGATCAACTGCACGATGCCGCCCACGTCGTCGAGCGTGGCTTCGCGCAGGTATTCCAGATCGGTATGCGACACCATCGTGCCCACGCCGTCGTGCTGGAACAGTTCCAGCAGGATGGAGCCATCCAGCGCGAATGGGATCAGGTGTGCCCGGCGCACGCCGCCGCGCATGGCCTTGACGATGTGCTGCAGGTAATAGGCCGTGTCGTGCGAGAGGCTGCCTTCGCGCAGGCGCTCGATGGCAGATTCCACCGAAAGCTCCTGCTGCAGCTTGCCCACGCGGTCCACCAGCCCGGCCACCTCGGTGATGAAGATCAGCTTGTCCGCCTTGAGCGCGGTGGCCGTGTTGGTTGCCACATCTTCCATCGACAGGTTGAATGCCTGCCCGGTAGGAGAGAAACCCAGCGGCGACAACAGCACGATCTTGCGGTTCGACAGCGAATGCTGGATCGATTCCGCATCAATCTTGCGCACCAGCCCCGTGTGCTGGAAATCCACCCCGTTGACGATGCCGACCGGCCGTGCCGTGACGAAGTTGCCCGATACCACGGAGACGCGTGCGCCGGCCATCGGCGTATTGGGCAGGGCCTGGCTGAAAGCCGCTTCGATATCCAGGCGCAGTTCGCCGGAGGCTTCCTTGGCCGATTCCAGCGCGGCGTTGTCCGTGACGCGGATGCCATCGACAAACTGTGTCTGCACATGACGCAGGGCCAGTTGCTCTTCCACCTGCGGGCGCGAGCCGTGCACCAGCACGATGCGCATCCCCATGGCCTGCAACAGGGCTACGTCGTTCACCAGCGATCCCAGCAATCCGGCCTTGACGAGCTCGCCGCCGAAACCGATCACGAAGGTCTTGTCATGGAAGGCGTGGATATACGGCGCCACCGCGCGCAGCCAGTCGACGAACTGCTGCTGTTCCGGCGTGGGGGGGATGGGCGCAACGTCGACGGGGGCGGGCGTGTGCGCCACCAGCGAGACGCCGGAGGCGGGGGCAGAGGAACGAGCGGTCACGGGCGGATGGGGAGGGTGGCGCAGGGGCGCGGCCGGTGCAGGAAAGATGCGCGGATTATAATCCCGCCCGATGTCAGATTCCCATGCCCAGCCGCCCCGGCCACGCCCGGCAGCGCCCTCACCGAAATCGCCCAAAGACACCCCGCCGCACGAGCGCAGGCCCGGCGGCAACGGTCGTCCGCCGCGCCGCCCCAAGCCTACGTCCGAGCAGCTCGCCGCCGCGCTGGAGGCGCGCCGCGCGCGTGCCAACCGGGTGCCGCCGATTACGTTTCCGGAAGCGCTGCCCGTGTCGGCCCGGCGCGACGAAATCGCCCGGGCCATCGCCGCCAACCAGGTGGTGATTGTTTCCGGCGAAACCGGATCGGGCAAGACCACGCAGTTGCCGAAGATCTGCCTGTCGATCGGGCGCGGCATTGGCGCCGGCGGCACCGGACTGATCGGGCACACGCAGCCGAGGCGGATTGCCGCCACGTCGACGGCCAAGCGCATCGCGCAGGAAATCGGGACGCCGGTGGGTGAGCACGTGGGTTTCCAGGTGCGCTTCAACGACACGCTGTCGGCGGGTGCATCGGTCAAGCTGATGACCGACGGGATCCTGCTGGCCGAGACGCAGAACGATCCGCTGCTGCGCGCCTACGACACGATCATCATCGACGAGGCGCACGAACGCAGCCTCAACATCGACTTCCTGATCGGCTATCTCAAGCAGCTTCTGCCGCGCCGGCCGGACCTGAAGGTCATCATTACTTCGGCCACCATCGACGCACAGCGGTTTGCCGAGCACTTTGCGGGACCGAAGGGGCCGGCGCCCATCATCGAAGTGAGCGGCCGGCTGTACCCCGTGGAAGTGCGCTACCGCCCGGTCCAGCGGGACGAAAAAGACAAGGAGCGCGACCTGTACGACGGCATCGTCGATGCGGTCGACGAACTCGCGCGCGAAGGCCCGGGCGACGTTCTGATCTTCCTGCCGGGCGAGCGTGAGATTCGCGAGGCCGCCGAGGCGCTGCGCAAGCATCATCCCGCGCATACCGAGATTCTTCCGCTGTTTGCGCGCTTGTCCGTGCAGGAGCAGGAACGTGTTTTCAAGCCGTCCAATGCGCGCCGCATCGTGCTGGCAACCAACGTGGCCGAGACGTCGCTGACGGTGCCGGGCATTCGCTACGTGGTCGATACGGGGCTGGCGCGCGTCAAGCGCTATTCGTATCGAAACAAGGTCGAGCAGCTGCAGATCGAGCCGGTCTCGCAGGCGGCAGCCAATCAGCGTGCCGGCCGCTGCGGCCGGGTGGCGGATGGTGTGTGCATTCGCCTGTACGAAGAGGCAGACTTCATCGCGCGGCCGCGCTTTACCGATCCGGAAATCCTGCGTTCGTCGCTGGCGGCGGTCATTCTGCGGATGAAGGCGCTGCGCCTGACCGACGTCGAGCAATTTCCGTTCATCGAACCGCCGCTTGGCCGGGCGATTGCCGACGGTTATCAGCTCCTGCAGGAGCTCGGCGCCGTCGATGACGAGAATGCGTTGACGCCGCTGGGCAAGCAGCTCGCGCGGCTGCCGTTGGACCCGCGCGTGGCGCGGATGATCCTGGCCGGACGCGATCACCAGTGTCTGCGCGAAATGCTCATCATCGCCAGTGCATTGTCGGTGCAGGATCCGCGCGAGCGCCCGCAGGAATTGCAGCAGCAGGCAGACCAGGCGCACCGTCAGTTTGTCGACGAAAAGTCCGAATTCCTGGGCTGGGTGAAGCTCTGGAAATGGTTTGAAGAGGCTGTCGCGCACAAGAAGTCCAACAAGCAGCTGCAGGAAAGTTGCCGCTTGCACTTTCTGTCGCACGTGCGGTTGCGAGAGTGGCGCGACGTGCATTCGCAGCTGCACACCACGGTGGCCGAGCAAGGCTGGAAGCTCAATGCGTCCGATCCGACCTACGAGCAGTTGCACCTGGCGCTGCTGACGGGGTTGCTCGGCAACATCGGCGTGCGCATTGAAGAGGCCGATGGAAAGGGCCGTGAATATCTTGGAGCGCGCGGCATCAAGTTCTTTCTGTGGCCGGGCTCCGCCATCTCGCGCAAGGCTGGCAAGTGGGTGATGGCGGGCGAGCTGGTCGAGACAAGCCGCTTGTTCGGCCGGACGCTGGCCCGCATCGAACCCGAATGGGTGGAGAAGGTCGGCGCGCATCTGTTGAAGGTGTCGTGGAGCGACCCCCATTGGGAGAAAAAGGCCGGACAGGTGATGGCGTTCGAACGCGGCACGCTGTACGGTCTGCCGGTGTACCAGCAGCGACGCGTGCATTTCGGGCCCATGCAGCCCAGGGAAGCACGAGAGCTGTTCATCCGCCGCGCGCTGGTCGATGGGGAGTTCGAAACGCGCCTGCCGTTCTTCACGCAAAACCAGCGCCTCGTGCGTGAAATTGAGAACCTCGAGCACAAATCGCGTCGCCAGGACGTGCTCGTCGACGACGAGCTGATCTACGCGTTCTACGACAGCCAGGTTCCAGCCGACATCCACAACACTGTCGCTTTCGAACGGTGGTATGCCGAGGCCGCCAAGGGCAGCCAGAAGCTGCTGTACCTGAATCGCGATGATCTGATGCGCCACGAGGCGGCCGGCATCACGACGGACCTGTTCCCCAAGACGTTACCGATCGCGGGCATCGACATGGGGCTGACCTACCACTTCGAGCCAGGCAGCCCGCGTGATGGCGTGACCCTCACGGTGCCGCTGTATGCGCTCAACCAGGTGCCCGCCTTGCGCGCCGAATGGCTGGTGCCCGGCATGCTGAAGGAGAAGGTGCATCTTCTGCTCAAGAGCCTGCCGCAAAAGCTGCGCCGCCACTGTGTGCCGCTGCCGGATTACGCGGCCGGCTTTGTCTCGCGCGTCAGGCTGGGCGACGGCGACCTGCTCGACCGCCTGATCGCCGACGTGCGCGAGCAGACCGGCACGCCGCTCAAGCGCGCCGACTTCAAGCTCGAAACGCTGCCCGCGCATCACTTCATGAACTTCAAGGTGATCGACGAGCACGGCCGTCAGCTCGACATGGGGCGCAACCTCGCCCAATTGCGTGCCGAACTGGGCGGACGGGCACAGCAGACGTTTCAGTCGATCGCCGCCAAGGACGCGTCCGTCGTTGGCGCACAGGGCGAGAGCGGCAAACCGGGCAAGGCCGGCAAGAGTGAGGCACCGGCCAATGCGGCGCTGTATTCCGGGTTGACCACCTGGAACTTTGGTGCACTTCCAGAGCTGCTGGAAATCCGCAAGGGCAGTCAGACGCTGTTTGGCTATCCGGCGCTGGTCGCCGCTGGCGATCACTGCAACGTGGAAGTCTTCGACGATCCGGCCGAGGCGGCGCGCATCCACCGGCTGGGTTTGCGCCGGTTGTTTGCCATTCAACTGCGTGAGCCGTTGAAGTATCTGGAAAAGAACATTCCCGGGCTGTCGCAGATGGCCATCCAGTTCATGAATCTGGGCACGCAGGATGACCTGCGCAACCAGATCCTGGATGCGACGCTCGAGCGCGCTTGCCTGCAGGACCCGCTGCCCACCGACGACGCCACCTTCGGTGCGCGCAAGGATGAGAGCCGGGCCCGATTGACGCTGCTCGCGCAGGAGATCGCACGGCTGGTTGGTGCCATCCTGGCCGAATACGCGCAATTGCCGCGCAAGCTGCAGATCGCCAAGCCGTTTGCCGCTGCCCATGCCGATATTGACGCGCAGTTGAAGGCGCTCATGCACAAGCGCTTCATCGAGGCGACGCCATATGCGCAGTTGACGCATTTCCCGCGCTACCTGAAGGGGATTGCACTGCGCATCGACAAGCTCAAGGCGGATCCGTCACGCGATACGCAGCGCATGCAGGAGATGACGCCACTCATCCAGCAATACCAGCGCGCTGAAAAGGCATTGCGCGTGCAAGGGCAGGGCGGTAACGACCCGCGCATGGAGGAGTTCCGCTGGATGCTGGAAGAGCTGCGCATCGCCTTGTTTGCGCAGGAATTGCGCACGCCGGTACCGATGTCGGTCAAACGGTTGCAGAAGGTGTGGGAGTCGATGCAGCGATAGTGGCGATGTTTGCCCGCGGGCACGGAAAGTTCCCGCTTTCTTTTTTTGATTTCTGTCAGCGTTGGCTTGAGGGCGAGCGTTAGAATGACTGGCTAAGTTGCTGAATCGTATCGTCATGTCTGCCTCGCGCGCCTCCTTTGCTTCCCGCTGGTTCTCTACGCTTGCCCTGTCTGCTGCGCTCCTTGCAGCGGCTCACACGGCGCGTGGTGAAGTCGTCACCGTCCTCAATTCAGGCGATGCCAGCGTCACCTTGATCGACAAGGACACGCGCAAGGTCCTGGAGACCTTCCCAATCGGTAAGGAGCCGCACCACCTGATTGTCACGCCAGATGAGAAGTCGCTGATCGTTGCCAACGCGGTTGGTAACGAGCTGGTCTTCCTCGACCCGCTCACCGGCAAGATTCAGCAACGCGTGCCACACATCGATGACCCGTATCAGATCGGTTTTTCGCCGGACCAAAAGTGGTTTCTGACGACGGGCAACCGCCTGGATCGCGTCGACATCTACCGTTGGGATGGCCACGCGCTGACCATCGCCAAGCAGTTGCCGCTGGCCAAGACGCCCAGCCACATCGCCTTTACCGCTGACAGCAAGGTGGCATTCGTCACGCTGCAGGATTCGAACGAAATCGTCGCCATCGATCTGCCTACGCAGACCGTGATGTGGCGCATGACCTCCGGCTCCGCGCCGGCAGGCGTGTGGGTGACGCCGGACCAGAAGTACCTGCTTGTGGGCATGACCGGCGCCGACTACGTCGAGGTGATCGACTGGCGCACGCGTACCAGCGTCAAGCGCATCCAGACCGGCAAGGCGGCGCATAACTTCCGCGCGGTGGGTGACAAGCGGCATGTGTTCCTGTCCAACCGCGTGTCGGGCACGATCAGCATCATCGACGAGCAAACGCTGACCAAGGTCGGTGACATCACCGGCCTGCCTCCGGGTCCCGATGACATGGAACTGACTGCGGATGGCAAACAGCTCTGGGTGACTTGCCGCTGGGCCAAGCGCGTGGCGATCGTCGACGTGGCGAGCCGCAAGGTGGTGGACGAGATCAAGGTCGGACGCTCGCCGCACGGTATCTACTTCCGCTCGCGTGCTCCGCTCATTTAAGGTGTGACGATCATGAACATCGGCCTGTCGATGCTGCGCAAGGCGGCCGCCATGGCTGCGCTGGGTGTGTGTGCGCTGGCGGCAGCGGCACCTGGCGGCGTCAACGCTGGCGCGTGCAAGGGTACGATTTACCTGACCTTCGATACCGGCAGCATGAGCCAGGCACAGCTGATTGCCGACACGCTGCGCCGGCACCGGATCCACGCGACGTTCTTCCTCGCCAACGAGAAAACCATCCACGGAGACAGCACGCTGGATGAGGCCTGGGCGCCCTACTGGAAGTCGCTGGCCGCGGACGGTCACGCCTTCGGTACGCACACGTTCGACCACGTCTACTACAAGGGCGAGGCGGGTGCCGGCAAGGTGCGCTTCCGCCCGCAGTTCGGCGAGCAGGGCGGTCGCAACGTCGTCTGGGGTGAGCCAGAATTCTGTGCCGAACTCAAGCGCAGCGCTGACCGATTCAAGGCCATGACCGGGCTGCCAATGGATCCGTTGTGGCGTGCGCCGGGTGGTCATCTGTCCGCGACGACCGAGGCGTGGGCCAAGCAGTGCGGCTATGCGCACGTGGCATGGGCGTCGGCAGGTTTCCTGGGCGACGAACTGCCGTCCGAGCGCTACCCGAACGCGATGCTGCTGGACAAGGCCCTGGCCAATCTGCGCGATGGGGACATTGCGGTGGCGCACCTGGGCATCTGGTCGCGCAAGGACCCATGGGCGCCCGCCGATCTCGAGCCGTTGATTACAGGGCTGGAACGCAAGGGATTCTGCTTCGCCACGCTGCGCGACCATCCGCAGTACAAGGCCTGGTTTGCCACGCATCCGGCCGCACGCTGATCGCTTCGCCATGCTTGACTGGATTGCCGACACCTTCACCCAGACGCAGGACTTGCTGTTCCAGTACGTCGTGATGCCGGTGACCTATGCCGTTGGTCTGGGCGGATACGTGGAAGACGCTTACCCGGGCACCGAATGGCTGCTGATGGGGTTGGTGCAGATTGCCGTGCTGTTGCTGGTGTTCCGGCCGCTCGAGCGCTGGCGCCCGGTCGAGCCGATGCACGACCGCAAGGCCGTGCGCGCTGACATCATCTACACACTGTTTCATCGGCTCGGCTTCTTTCCGCTGCTGATGTTCTTCACGCTGCAGCCGTTGATCGACCGTCTCGACGGCAAGCTGCGCTTCTGGGGATGGGCTCACCTGAATGTCGAAGACTGGTGGCCGGGCGTCACGTCCATTGCCATCGTCAGCTTCTGCATTTACCTGCTGTTGTTCGATCTGCTCGATTACTGGTATCACCGTCTCTCGCACAAGTTTGACTGGTGGTGGAGCCTGCACGCGCTGCACCACAGCCAGCGGCAGATGACGCTATGGTCGGATAACCGCAATCACATCATCGATGACGTGCTGCGCGGGGCCGTATTTGCGGTCGCCGCGCTTGTCATCGGGGTGGAGCCGTCGCAGTACGTCCTGCTGGTCGCCATTTCGCAGCTCCTGCAAAGCCTGCAGCACGCCAACGTGCGATTGCATTTCGGCTGGCTGGGTGAGCGCCTGCTGATCTCGCCGCGGTTCCATCGGTTGCACCATGCCATCGGTATCGGGCACGAAGTGCAGGGCAAGCCGGGCGTGCTCGGCGGCTGCAACTTCGGTGTCTTGTTCCCCTGGTGGGACATGTTGTTTGGCACCGCCGTCTTTTCGCCCGAGTTCCACGCTACGGGCATCCGTGATCAGCTTCCTGCACCACAAGGCCGTTCGCGTGATTACGGGCGCGGCGTGCTGCGTCAGCAATGGCTCGGCCTCAAACGCCTGTTCCGCCGCGCATAAGCTGCGCCTCAAGAACCGGCCGGCGGCATGTCGGCCTGCTGTGCTAGGCTGTCTCCCTCTCCATCTTCCGGTTTTCGCATGAACGACCTGATCCGCTCGTTTGGCCGTGCGCTGCTGTCGCAATTGCATCCGCGCATGCTGTTCCTGACGGTGCTTCCGTTCGTTGTTGCGCTGCTGTTGTGGGGCGCCGTCCTGTATTTCGGCTGGGATGCAATGAACGGCATCGCCAGAAACGCGGTCGAGAGCTGGACCTTCATGGGCTGGATCAAGAGCGGCCTCAATGCCATCGGCATGGCGGGTCTATGGTCGGCCATCGCGCCGCTGCTCGTGATCACGCTGCTGGTGCCGGTGATCGTGGTGTCGATCCTCGTCTTCGTGAGCGTGACGGTGGTGCCGCGGGTCATGCGCTTTTTGGAGCGCAGCTACCCCCAGCTCGAGCGTCGCAAGGGCGGCTCGCTTGCGGGTAGCGTATTGCATGCCTTGCTGTGCACGCTGGTGTTCATCGCCGTGGCGGTCGTGACTTTGCCACTGTGGTTGATCCCGCCCTTCTTTGCGCTGATTCCGCCCTTGTTGTGGGGCTGGCTGACCTATCGCGTGATGACCTACGATGCCCTTGCCGATCACGCCACGGCAGAGGAGCGCCGCGCGATCATGCAGCGTTATCGCCTGCCGCTGCTGGGTATCGGCGTCGCGGTTGGCATGCTCGGCTCTGCGCCGACGCTGCTGTGGGTATCGTCGGTGGTGACCATCGTGTTGTTTCCGATCATTGCCATCGCGGTCATCTGGCTCTACGTGCTGATCTTCATTTTTTCCGCGCTGTGGTTTGGTCATTTCTGCCTGCGCGCACTGACGCGCCTGAGGGCCGAGGCGCCGCCTGCGCGGATGGTCGAAGCTGGCATCATTGAAGTCGCGACCATTGAACTGCCCCGCGAGTAACGAGGACTGACATGGCATTCGGCATGATCATCATCGGCGACGAGATCCTCTCTGGCCGCCGCGAAGACAAGCATCTGCGCAAGCTGATCGAAGTGCTCGGCGCGCGCGGCCTGACGCTGGAATGGGCCGAGTATGTCGGCGACCAGCCTGCGCGCATCACCAGCGTGCTCAAGCGCACGTTTGCTGGCGATGACGTGGTGTTCTGCACCGGCGGCATCGGTGCTACACCGGATGACCACACCCGCCAATGCGCTGCCGCCGCGCTCGGCGTGCCGCTCATCCTGCACCCCGATGCGCGCGAGCAGATTGCACGGCGCATCGCCGAGACATCCGCCGGCGACCCGGTCAAGGCCGATCTTTCCACACCCGAGAACCAGCACCGGTTCAAGATGGGCGAGTTTCCTGAGGGAGCGCGCATCATCCCCAACAGCTACAACCGTATCCCGGGCTTTTCGGTAGCGCACCACCACTTCATGCCGGGCTTTCCGGTCATGGCGTGGCCGATGATGGAGTGGGTGCTCGATACCTACTACGCCGATCAGTTCCACCGTGCCCCGCGCGAGGAGCGCTCGTTTCTGGTGTTCGGTCTGCCGGAATCCCGGCTGACCCCCCTGATGGAGCGTATCGAAGCCGAATTCGATGGCGTAAAGGTGTTCAGCTTGCCCAGCGTGGGCGATGCCGCGAGGGGCGAGCGCTATGCGCGCTCGCATATCGATCTGGGCGTGAAGGGCGCGCCGGAGCGCGTCGCCGCGGCTTATGCGATTCTGCGCGAAGGCGCGCTCGCGCTCGGCGGCGAGGTCATCGATACGGAAGCCGCAACGGCGCCCGGAACGTCGTAGCCGGCAGGGTCAGGCGCCGTGCCACGGCAGGCCGCGGAAGCACCAGCCTTCCACGGTCTTACGGTGACCTTCGCCGTCCTTGGCCCCTTCGAAGCCTTCCAGTACATCCATCGCGTGCCTGTAGCCCGCTTGCGCGGCAGCCACTGCCGCATGCTTGGAGCGGGCCGCGCTGCGGCACAGAAAGAGTACCGGAGCATCCTTCGGGACGGACGCCTCCAGTGCGCTGAGGAAGTTCGGGTTGCGCACGCCGCCCGGGTACTGGTTCCATTCCACATGCACAAACTGATCGGGCGACACGTCCGGCGTACCGACCCAATCGAGCTCAGCACGGGTTCGCACGTCGACCAGGCGCGCCTGCGGATCGGCAGCCAACAGGGCGGCAGCCTCCTGGGGCGACAGGGCGCCGAAATACTGCAGCTGGTCGGCTTCACGGCGGGCAGCGGCCGCTTCCAGCAAAGACTCACGTGTGAGTGTGGTGGCAGTCATGGCAATGGGCGGGATGGAAAGGGCTTATTCTAGCGCCGCCTACCAGCCTCTCGGGTCAAAATCCCAGAAACGGTGCAATGCGAATAAGCGAGCCCCGCATTGGTGCAGTCTCGATTTCTGTGCACCGTTTATGTGCGTTGACTTTCTTTCGTGAACAACGACGGTCAGGAAGAAAAGTTGTCAGTGCAGCACCTTGAGGCTGACGGCGAGGGGCGGCGTACCGCGTCTTGCGTGGGCTCGCAAGGGGCTGCACTATTTGCGGGAGTTCATGCCCGTCAGCTGGCCGCAATTGGCATGCTTTCTGCTAAGATTCCCGCGGTCTTTTTCAAGGGCGTTCGGCATGTCGGACGACCTTGCGAGGAAGAAGATGTTTCGGGGTGGGGACGGATCGCGCTGATCCGTCACACATCCGGCTCACAATACTTTGCGTTATTGCGCTACCAGGAGAATGGCATGTCCCAAAGCATTGCAGACGTGATGAAGCTCGTGAAGGAAAACGACGTCAAGTTCGTCGATTTCCGCTTCACCGACACCAAGGGTAAGGAGCAGCACGTCTCGGTCCCCGTTTCGCATTTCGACGAAGACAAGTTCGAAAGCGGCCACGCATTCGACGGCTCGTCGATTGCCGGCTGGAAGGGTATCGAAGCCTCGGACATGCTGCTGATGCCGGATTCGAACACCGCCCACGTTGACCCGTTCTACGAAGAACCGACCCTCGTGCTGACCTGCGACGTGGTCGAGCCCTCGGACGGCAAGGGCTACGACCGCGACCCGCGCTCGATCGCCAAGCGCGCTGAAGCGTACCTGAAGAGCACGGGCCTGGGCGATACCGCCTTCTTCGGTCCGGAACCCGAATTCTTCATCTTCGACGGCGTGACCTGGAACGTCGACATGCAAGGCTGCTTCGTGAAGATCCAATCCGAAGAAGCGCCGTGGTCGTCGGGCAAGGAATTCGAGCACGGCAACTCGGGCCATCGTCCGGGCAAGAAGGGCGGCTACTTCCCGGTTGCCCCGATCGACACGTTCCAAGACATCCGCTCGGAAATGTGCCTGATCCTGGAATCGCTGGGCATTCCGGTTGAGGTGCACCACCATGAAGTGGCAGGCCAGGGCCAGAACGAAATCGGCACGAAGTTCAGCACGCTGGTGCAACGCGCCGACTGGACCCAACTGCAAAAGTACGTGATCCAGAACGTCGCACACACCTATGGCAAGACCGCCACGTTCATGCCGAAGCCGGTCGTGGGCGACAACGGTTCGGGCATGCACGTGCACCAGTCGATCTGGAAGGATGGCCAGAACCTGTTCGCAGGCAACGGCTACGCCGGTCTGTCGGAATTCGCGCTGTACTACATCGGCGGCATCATCAAGCACGCTCGCGCGCTGAACGCCATCACCAACCCGGGTACGAACTCGTACAAGCGTCTGGTGCCGGGCTTCGAGGCTCCGGTCAAGCTGGCTTACTCGGCACGCAACCGCTCGGCTTCGATCCGTATTCCGTACGTTGCGAACCCGAAGGGCCGTCGTATCGAAACGCGCTTCCCGGATCCGCTGATGAACCCGTACCTGGGCTTCTCGGCACTGATGATGGCCGGCCTGGATGGCGTGCAGAACAAGATCCACCCGGGCGAAGCTGCCGACAAGAACCTGTACGACCTGCCGCCGGAAGAAGACGCAAAGATCCCGACCGTGTGCTCGAGCCTGGATCAGGCCCTCGAGTACCTGGACAAGGATCGCGAGTTCCTGACCCGCGGCGGTGTGTTCACCAACTCGATGATCGATGCCTATATCGAGCTGAAGATGGAAGAAGTCACGCGTTTCCGCATGACGACGCACCCGGTCGAGTTCGAGATGTACTACTCGCTGTAATTGGCGAGCGCCCCGATCGATGTGTCGGGGCGAAGCGACGGTTGTGAAGGGAGGGCGGCTCAGGTCGCCCTTCCTTTTTGTGAAGGCGGGGTTTGTGGCTAGAATGATCGTCTGCCGGTCTCCGGCGACCGACCGACGTTTCAGCCAGATTCCATCCATGCTCCGTCTTTCTCCACGCATCGCATCCGGACTGCTTGCCGCCATGGCGGCGCTCGGGCTTATGTCCTTGCAGGCGCCCGCGTTCGCCGACGATGTTTATTTGTGCACGGGCCCGAACGGTGTGCCGGAGTACCGTAACAGCGGCAACGTGAAGGGTTGCAGGAAGCTGGTGCTGCCCGACGTGGTGACCGTACCAGGCACGCGCAGCCCGCGCAGTGCCGGTGCCGCGCCTGCACCGGCGCAGGGCAATGCGGGTGGCGGCTTCCCGCGCGTGGACAGCGCTACCCAGAAGGCGCGCGACAGCGAACGCCGTCAAGTGCTGGAAGCCGAACTGGCCGAAGAAGACCGCAAGCTGCAGGCGTTGCAGGCCGAGTACAACAATGGTCAGCCCGAGCGCCAGGGCAATGAACGTAACTATCAGAAGTATCTGGACCGCACCGCGCAGTTGAAGAGCGACATCGAGCGCAGCCAAGCCAATGTCGATTCCATCCGCCGGGAGCTGGGCAACCTCAAGGAGTAGCTGAACGATGCGTCGACTGATCCGCAAAGCGGCCCCCCGCGATGAACAGGAACAGACGACGCCCTCCGCGCCGTCAGCGTCATTCGCCGGGTTGGGCGTGCCTCCCGGCGAAACCATCGATGGGCCGCCGCCCATTCCCTTCTCGCACAGCGGGCCCCCGTCGTACCCCGGGCTTGATGCTGTGCCCAACCCCATCCTGTTCATCCGTTATCCGGCGCTGACGATCTTCTACGCCAACCCGGCCGCTGAGGCTGCGTTGGCGGTGTCGCGCCGCCAACTGGTGGAGATGTCGCTGCACGAGCTGTTTGCCGATCCTTCGGAGCTTGCCGAGATGATCGCCACGGTGGCGGGGCGCCAGTTCGATGCCAAGCGGCGCGATGTATCGCTCGAGCGGCCGGGTCACGAACCCCTGCACGCGCACGCAGTGGTGGGCGCGGTCGATTTTGAGCCCGGCGCCGTACTGATGGAGCTGCTGCCGAACGAGCAGAAGATTCGGAGCGAACGCGAAGAACGCCTGCTGGACCTGACCTCCGCCAACAAGGAACTGATCCGTAACCTTGCGCACGAGATCAAGAATCCGCTCGGCGGCATCCGAGGCGCTGCGCAATTGCTGGAGTTCGAACTCCCGGAGCGGTCGTTGCGCGAGTACACGCAGGTCATCATCAAGGAATCCGATCGGCTGCAGACGCTGGTGGATCGCCTGCTGGAGCCGCACCGGCACCCGCATATCGTGGGTGACGTGAACATCCACGAGGTGCTCGAGCGTGTGCGCTCGGTGGTGCTGGCCGAGTTTCCGCAGGGACTGCGCATCGTGCGCGATTACGACGCAAGCCTGCCTGAGTTTCGCGGCGACAAGGAACAGCTGATCCAGGCGGTGCTCAATATCGTCCATAACGCCGCGCATGCGCTGGGGCCGCGCATCGCGCAGGGCGATGCAGAAATCATCTTGCGCACACGTGTCGCAAGAAAAGTCACGATTGCCAAACGTCTGTACAAGCTGGCATTGGACTTGCATGTGGTGGACAACGGTCCTGGTATCCCGGACGACATACGCGAGCGCATCTTTTTCCCGCTTGTGTCAGGACGGGAAGGGGGAAGCGGGCTGGGCCTGACACTCGCGCAGACGTTCGTGCAGCAGCACGACGGCCTGATCGAATGCGAGAGCAGGCCAGGCCAGACGGATTTCCGCATTCTCGTGCCCCTGCATTGAGCGCAGGGTGCGCGGGCCCAGGCAAGACGAAGTCAAGCAGACGAACCAACACATGAAGCCAATCTGGATAGTCGACGACGATCAATCCATCCGCTGGGTCCTTGAGAAAGCGCTGGCGCGCGAGAGCCTGCTGTCGCGAAGCTTCACCAACGTTCGGGATGCGCTCAACGCGCTGGACGAAGAAACGCCCCAGGTCCTGATTTCCGATGTCCGCATGCCGGGCGGCTCGGGGCTCGATCTGCTCCAGGCCATCAAGGCCAGGCATCCGGGGCTGCCGGTCATCATCATGACCGCGTATTCCGATCTTGATAGTGCCGTGGCTGCGTTCCAGGGCGGCGCGTTTGAATACCTCGCCAAGCCATTCGACGTGGATCGCGCGGTCGAGCTGATCCGCCGCGCGCTGGAAGAGAGCCTGCGCGAAGAGGAAATCGACGATCGCCTGAGCGATGCGCCCGAGATCCTCGGGCAGGCGCCGGCCATGCAGGACGTGTTCCGCGCGATCGGGCGGCTGTCGCAGTCCAACGTGACGGTGCTGATCACCGGCGAATCGGGCACCGGCAAGGAGCTGGTGGCGCGCGCGCTGCACAAGCACAGCCCGCGTGCCAGCGGCCCGTTCATCGCGCTGAACACCGCGGCGATCCCCAAAGACCTGCTGGAATCCGAACTCTTTGGCCACGAGCGGGGCGCCTTTACCGGCGCGCAGACCATGCGACGCGGCCGCTTCGAACAGGCAGAGGGCGGGACGCTGTTCCTCGATGAAATCGGCGACATGCCATTCGACCTGCAGACGCGCCTGCTCCGCGTGCTGTCGGATGGCCACTTCTATCGCGTTGGCGGTCATAACCCGCTCAAGGCCAATGTGCGCGTCATCGCGGCCACGCATCAGAACCTGGAGACGCGCGTCAAGGATGGCCTGTTCCGGGAGGACTTGTTCCACCGCCTGAACGTGATCCGGCTGCGCTTGCCGGCGCTGCGCGAGCGCCCGGAAGACATCACCCTGCTGGCGCGCCACTTCTTGCAGAAGAGCGCCAAGGAGCTGGGTGTGGAGCCCAAGCGCATGTCGGATGAGGCCCTGGCGCATGTCGCCACGCTGCCGTTCCCGGGCAACGTGCGGCAGCTCGAAAACCTGTGCAACTGGCTCACCGTCATGGCGCCGGCGCAGACCATCGAGATCAAGGATCTGCCGGCCGATCTAGTGCGGGGCAACGCGCAGATGCTGCCAGCCATGGGCGACGTCGCCACGGCGCGTCCGCTCTTCGTTTCCGAACCTTCACAGGGCGGCGAGCCGTATGGCGCCGCGCCATCAAGCGACGCGATGGCAGGGACAGCCGCCGCGGGCGCTTCCTCGGTAGCGGGTTGGGAGCGTGCGCTTGCGGGCGAGGCCAAGGCGATGCTCGAAGCCGGTCAGCCCGAGGTGATGGATGCGCTGACACGCCGCTTCGAGAAGGCGATTCTTGAAGCGGCGCTGAGCGTCACGCGCGGGCGCCGCGTGGAAGCGGCTACGCGTCTGGGCATCGGCCGCAACACCATCACACGCAAATTGCAGGAGCTCGGCTTCGACTGACGCGCGGTTGAAGCCGGCCTCACAGAATATCGTCGAGCTTGGCGATTGGGATTGGGCGGATTTCCGAAGAGGGAATCCGCCTTTTTTTGCCGCTCGCCCGCAGCTCAGTGCAGGCTGTGCTTGAGCTGAGAGAGGGTCTGATGTGTGCGCATGACGGCAGACTGCACGGTCGGATCCACCTTGTCAGCGTGCTGGCAGGCCAGCTTCGCCCGGTCGGAGCAGACTTCGAGCTTGTCTACCGCTTCGATGACGGTTTGCTCATTCCCCGACTGCACGCGGGCGTGACATTCGCGGGCCTGTTGGTCCAGTTGCTGGATCGATTGCTTCAGAGCGTCGGGCACGTTCTGGTGGGCTGCACAGGTTTGTGCAAGTTGCGCGATGGCGCTTTCAGCGTGTTCGAACCGTCGGCGCATTTCCTGGGTTTGCATGGGAAGCCTCCTGTCAGGGCGTTGCAGGGACGTTGCCTCCGCATGCACCGTTGTGAGGCGATCACATGATGCAAAGCGGTGCAACGCCCCATCGTGGCGCAAGCACCGTGCCGTATGCGGCAGGCTGCACCGAATGGCGCCCGACGAAGCGCTGACGAAGCCGCGGGGGTGCCGAGGCTTCAGGCACGCGGCGGCGGCAGGGCAGGGGCACGTGCGCCAAGAATGCGCTCGGCCACTTCGGCGAAACCGTCGCCGCCTTCGGCGGAGGTCAGATACGCCGGCGGTACGGGCAGCGCATCGATCACGTCCAGAACGTTGGCCACCCCTGCCGAGAGTGGAAAGAACTCGAACATCGCCGCGTCGTTGGCTGAGTCGCCCACGAATACCCACTGCTCGCGCTCGGTATGCAGGTCGATGCCGAAGGCACGGCGGGCCAGCGACACGCTTGCGCTGAGCTTGTCGTGCTTGCCGAACCAGCCGTTGACGTGGATCGAGCTGACGGTGGCATGCATGCCATGCGTACGCATGATGTCGACGATATGCTGCACGGCATTCTGCGGCAGGGGCGGCACCTGCTCGGCATGGTCGATGGCAAGATCGGCCGCATGCCAGGCCTGGTCGGAGGCAAGCGCCGCGCCCGGGACTGCGCGCAGGATCTCGGACCCGATTTCGCGGATCCGCTCGAGATTGCGATGGCGCGTCTGGGCATCATCAACGAAATCGGTCGCCAGGTGTCCACGAGCGTCGATGCGCATGGCGAACGCACCGTTCTCGCCGATGACCGCATCCACGGGCCACAGGCGCGCGATGACTTCGCACCAGGCGATCGAGCGGCCCGTCACCGGAACGATCTTGATGCCTGCGCGGTGCAGGCGCTCCAGCGCCGAGTAGGTCTGCGCAGGCAGCTTGCCGCGCGTGGTGAGTGTGCCATCCACGTCGGTGAACACGCCCTTGATGTTCCGCAGTGCGTCATCGGGGAGCTGGTGCAGGGCTTGCGGAACGCGTCGCGCGGCAATGGCGGGCGAGATTTCAGGCGAGTCCGGGGTAGTGGGCGGGGTGGGTTGGGCGAGCATGCTGCGAGCGCAAAAAGAGGATGGCTGTGATGCATTCTAACGGCCGGCGCGCCCCAAACCTTGGAGGGTTTTCCCAATTTCTTTGTGACAGAAAGAGAAGTAACATCCCGCTGTCATAAAAATGCCCGATCGTTCTTATAGAGTCGGTGCACCGTGGGCGAGCGAGGGAGCCGCCAGGTCCGAAAACAAGGAGAAATGATGACGGTCAAGAAGATTGCGGGGGCAGCTGCAGTGCTGGCCGCGTGTACGTTTGCGCAGGCCGCGTACGCAGTGACGGAAATCCAGTGGTGGCACTCGATGGAAGGCGCCTTGAACGACAAGGTGAACGAGATCGCCAACAAGTTCAACGCCAGTCAGTCCGACTATAAGATCGTACCGGTCTACAAGGGTCAGTACGATGAGTCGCTGGCGGCAGGCATCGCAGCCTTCCGCGCCGGCAACGCGCCGGCCATTCTTCAGGTATTCGAGGTGGGCACCGCGACGATGATGAACGCCAAGGGCGCCATCGTGCCGGTGGCCAAGGTCATGAAGGACGCTGGTGAGAAGTTCGACCCGAAGGCCTATGTGCCTGCCGTGGCCGGCTACTACACGTCGAACAAGGGCGAGATGCTGTCGTTCCCGTTCAACAGTTCGACCACGATCATGTATTACAACAAGGACGCCTTCAAGAAGGCCGGCCTTGACCCGAACAAGCCGCCCGCAACGTGGCAGGAAGTGGCTATCGACGCGGCCAAGCTGAAGGCCGCGGGCTTCCAGTGCGGTTATACGACCGACTGGCAATCGTGGGTACATCTGGAAAGTTTCTCGGCATGGCACAACGTGTCGTTCGCGACCGAGAACAACGGCTTTGGCGGCCCGAAGGCGCGGCTGGTGTTCAACGGCCCGGTGCAGGTCCAGCACATCCAGAACCTGCTGGACATGGAGAAGAAGGGTTACTTCACCTACGCCGGCCGCAAGGACGAGCCGAAGGCGAAGTTCATCGCGGGCGAGTGCGCCATGCACACGGGTTCGTCGGCGGCGCTGGCGAATATCCGCAAGGGCGTGGGTACCAAGTTCGCGTTCAGCCCGGCGCCGCTGCCCTACGAGGCAGGCGTGCCCGGCGCCCCGCAGAACACCATCATCGGCGGCGCTTCGCTGTGGGTGATGGGCGGTCACAAGGCCGAGGAGTACAAGGGGGTGGCCAAGTTTTTTACCTTCCTCTCGCGTCCGGACATTCAGTCTGACTGGCACCAGTCGACCGGCTACCTGCCTGTCACGATGGCTGCCTACGAGCTGACCAAGAAGTCCGGCTACTACGATAAGAACCCGGGTGCCGACGTGGCCGTCAAGCAGATGATCGTCAAGACGACCGACAAGTCGCGCGGCATCCGCCTGGGCAACTTCCCGCAGATCCGCCAGGTGATCGACGAGGAACTCGAAGCCGTCTGGGCTGGCAAGAAGTCGCCGAAGGAAGCGCTCGACACAGCGGTGGCGCGCGGCAACGAACTGCTCGCCCGCTTCGAAAAGACCGTCAAGGAATAAGCGCCCCTCGGCGCTCGTCGTCAACCGCCGGCCACGTGCACCTGCACCGGCCGGCGGTGCGTTTTTGGAATGTCGCATGGAAAAACGCGTCGTTTTCCGATCGCGCTGGCTGCCTTACGTGCTGGTAGCGCCGCAGATCGTCATTACCCTGGTGTTCTTCTTCTGGCCGGCGGGACAGGCGCTGTATCAGTCATTGCTGCGTCAGGATGCCTTCGGCATCAATCTTGAATTTGTCGGACTGGAGAACTTTCGCGATCTCTTTGCCGATCCGACGTATCTCGAGTCATTCAAGACCACGGCGGTATTTGCCATCGGCGTGACGCTGGTGGGTCTGGGCACGTCGCTGGCCCTGGCGTACTTCGCCGATCGCGCCTTGCGCGGCGCCACGTTCTACAAGACGCTGCTGATCTGGCCGTACGCGGTCGCGCCGGCCGTGGCGGGCGTGCTGTGGAGCTTCCTGTTCAATCCGTCGCTGGGCATCGTGTCGTTCGTGATCCGGAAGCTGGGGGTGGACTGGAATTTCGTGCTCAACGGCAACCAGGCGCTGTTGCTGGTCGTGATCATCGCGGCGTGGAAGCAGATCAGCTACAACTTCCTGTTCTTCCTGGCCGGGTTGCAGAGCATCCCGAAATCGCTGATCGAGGCGGCAGCGATCGACGGCGCGGGACCATGGAAGCGCTTCTGGTCGATCGTCTTCCCGCTGCTGTCGCCCACCACGTTCTTCCTGATGGTCGTCAACGTCGTGTACGCGTTCTTCGATACCTTCGCCATCATCGATTCGGTGACGCAAGGGGGGCCGTTCAAGGCGACCGAAACGCTCGTCTTCAAGGTCTACCAGGACGGCGTGCGCGGGCTGGACATCGGCGGCTCCGCGGCGCAGTCGGTGATCCTCATGGGCCTCGTGATCGTGCTGACGATCGTGCAGTTCCGCTACGTCGAGCGCAAGGTTCAATACTAAGGAGCGGACCATGATCGAACGCCGTCCATTCCTGGACTTCCTCACCCACGTTGTGCTGATCCTGGGCGTGGTCATCGTCGCCTTTCCGGTATATGTGGTCTTCGTTGCCTCGTCGCTGACCACCGAAGAGGTGCTGCAGGCGCCAATGACGTTGATTCCCGGGCCGCACCTGATCGAGAACTATCGCGAAGTGCTCACGCACGGCATGGGCAACTCCGCCACGCCGGTCGGCACCATGCTGATGAACAGCCTGATCATGGCGCTGGGCATCTCGCTCGGGAAGATCGCGATCTCCATCATCTCCGCCTTCGCGATCGTCTACTTCCGCTTTCCGCTGCGCAAGACGTTCTTCTGGCTCATCTTCGTCACGTTGATGCTGCCGGTGGAGGTCCGCATCCTGCCGACCTACAAGGTCGTGTCGGACCTCGGCATGCTCAACAGCTACTTTGGCCTGACGATTCCGATCATTGCGTCGGCGACGGCGACGTTCCTGTTCCGGCAATTCTTCCTGACCATTCCCGATGAGCTGGCGGAGGCCGCGCGTATTGATGGGGCAGGGCCGCTCAAGTTTTTCTGGGACGTGGTCCTGCCGCTGTCGCGCACCAGCATTGCAGCGCTGTTCGTCATCCAGTTCATCTATGGCTGGAACCAGTACCTCTGGCCATTGCTGATCACGACCGAGAAGAACATGACACCCATCGTGCTGGGCGTGACCCAGATGATCTCCCGCTCGGGGGATTCCGCCACCGACTGGAACCTGCTGATGGCCGTCGTGATGCTCGCCATGCTGCCGCCCGCGGCCGTGGTGATCGGCATGCAGCGGTGGTTCGTGAAGGGCCTCGTCGAAACCGAAAAGTAAAAGAAGCAAGATGGCAAAACTGTCGCTACGCAACGTTCAGAAGCACTACGCCAACCTCCAGGTCGTGCACGGCATCGACATGGAAATCGGCGATGGGGAGTTCATCGTCATCGTCGGGCCCTCGGGCTGCGGCAAGTCCACATTGCTGCGCATGGTGGCGGGCCTTGAGCCGATCACGGGCGGCGAAGTGTGGATCGGCGATCGCGTCGTCAACGAGTTGGAACCGGCAGAGCGCGACATCGCGATGGTGTTCCAGAACTACGCGCTGTATCCGCATATGACCGTGTTCGACAACATGGCCTACGGCCTGAAGATTCGCGGCCTGCCAAAGAGCGACATCCAGGCGCGCGTGCAGCAGGCTGCAGGCATTCTCGAACTTGGCAAGCTGCTGGATCGCAAGCCGCGCCAGTTGTCCGGTGGACAGCGCCAGCGCGTGGCCATGGGTCGCGCGATCGTGCGGGAGCCTGCCGTGTTCCTGTTTGACGAACCGCTGTCCAACCTCGATGCCAAGCTGCGGGTGCAGATGCGACTCGAGTTGAAAGAGTTGCATCGGCGCCTGCGCACGACGAGCCTGTATGTCACGCACGATCAGGTTGAAGCCATGACGCTGGCCGATCGCATGATGGTGCTCAATGCGGGGCGGGTCGAACAGATCGGCACGCCGCTGGAGGTGTACTCGCGCCCGGCCAGTACGTTCGTGGCTGGCTTCATCGGCTCTCCTCCGATGAACCTCGTGCCCGTGTCGCGCCAGGCAGGGGGGGGGCCGCAGATTCGCGTCGATGGCGCGAAGGAGGGCGTGGCTTGCGCAACGCTCGGCCACCTGCCGATGGGCCTGCACCTCCCCGAGCAAGCACTGATGGGATTGCGGCCGGAACATATCGAGCCGTGCGCGCCCGACCAGGCCATTGCGTTCATTGACGTGCGTGTGGTCGAAGCCCTCGGCGCAGATGCCTTCGCATACGGTTCGCTGGCGGGTCATCCGATCGTCGTGCGCCTGGAGCCGCATGCCAGGGTGCAGGGCGGTGACAGGCTGCCTGTCACGGCTTCGGCGGAGCACCTGCACTGGTTTGATCCGCACACCACCCGGCGCATCGAGGCGCTGGCATGAGCGGCGCACGCAACTTGCCGGCCTGGCCGTATCCGCGAGCCATTGCGCATCGTGGAGCGGGCAAGCTGGCTCCGGAGAACACGCTGGCCGCGTTCCGTCATGGCGCATCGTTCGGTTATCGCATGTTCGAATTCGACGTCAAGCTGTCGGGCGACGGCGTCGCCGTGCTGTTGCATGACGCCACGCTGGAGCGCACCACCAATGGCAGCGGCCGCCTCGATGCACTCACGCTTGCTCAGATCGTGCAACTGGATGCCGGTAGCTGGCACAGCCCGGCGTACGCCGGTGAACCGGTGCCGACGCTGGCGGCGATCGCGCGCTATCTGCGCGCCAACAGTTTCCTCGCCAACATAGAGATCAAGCCGGTGCCCGGCGCCGAATGGCGTACCGGGGCAGCGGTGGCGCTGGATGCACGCGCCCTGTGGGCCGGCGCGGACGTGCCGCCATTGCTCTCGTCGTTTTCCGAAGAGGCGCTGGCAGCGGCTCGCGAGGCGGCACCGGAATTGCCGCGCGCGCTCCTGCTCGACAAATTGCCCAGCGACTGGCTGGATCGCCTGCGTGCGCTGGACTGTGTCGCCCTGGATGCCAATCATCGCGAACTGACGCCGGAGATCATCGCGACGGCGCATGCGGCGGGTTTCCGCGTCTGCTGCTACACGGTCAACGACATGGAGCGTGCCCGCTTGCTGTGGAGCGCCGGACTGGACGGCCTGATCACCGATTGGGTGGGCCAGATTTCGCCTGCGGAAATGTGATGAAACCGATGCTTTGACATGCCCGAACAACGGTCGTTTGTCATGTCAAAGAATCGGAATATTCCTGATAAACGTGCTATGCTTCCTGCCCGTGAAGACTTAGGTCCTTCCCGCACAACTTGTCTGTAAAAGCTGTCTCGGCACCATCTTTCCCGCAATACGCGATCCGGTCCGACCAGGTGATTCCAGGCGATTCAAAGTTTGCGATCCGCTAACCGGTCAAGCCGTGTCGCGGAAGGTTGATAAACCCGCTGAACTCCGGCAGACCCGGAGAAAGGTGAGCGCCCGATGACTGAGCTGTATAAGCAGTACCTGGATACTTCGTACCTGTCCGGCGGCAATGCCGCATACGTTGAAGATCAGTACGAAGCCTATCTTCAAGATCCCACGTCCGTCAGCGAGGCACTGCGCGCGTATTTCGATGCGCTGCAGAACGTTCCCGCTGTTGACGGTTCCAACGCCCGGGATATCCCCCACGCCCCCATCATCACGTCGTTTGCTGAGCGCGCCAAGTCCGGCCCGATCAAGACGATTGTCGCGTCTGCCGATTCCGACATGGGTCGCAAGCGCGTGGCCGCGACGCAGCTGATTGCCGCGTACCGCAACGTGGGCCTGCGCTGGGCCGATCTGGATCCGCTCAAGCGCCAGGAGCGCCCGCCGGTGCCGGATCTGGACCCGGCCTTCTATGGTTTCACCGAAGCGGATCAGGACATCGTCTTCAATGCCAGCAACACGTATTTCGGCAAGGAAACGATGAGCCTGCGCGAGCTGGTGAACAACCTGCGCGAGACGTACTGCGGCTCGATCGGCGCCGAATTCATGTACATCAGCGACCAGGCGCAGAAGCGCTGGTGGCAAGAGCGCCTGGAGTCGATTCGCTCCAAGCCGACCTTCTCGGCCGAAAAGAAGAAGCACATCCTCGAACGGCTGACAGCCGCTGAAGGTCTCGAGCGCTTCCTGCATACGAAGTACGTCGGCCAGAAGCGCTTCTCGCTGGAAGGCGGCGAGAGCTTCATCGCGGCCATGGATGAACTGATCCAGCACGCCGGCGCCAAGGGCGTGCAGGAAATCGTGATCGGCATGGCCCACCGCGGCCGCCTGAATGTGCTGGTGAACACGCTGGGCAAGATGCCGGCCGACCTGTTTGCCGAATTCGAAGGCAAGCACGTGGACGATCTTCCGGCCGGCGATGTGAAGTACCACAAGGGCTTCTCGAGCGACGTGACCACCCCTGGCGGCCCCGTTCACCTTTCGCTGGCGTTCAACCCGTCGCATCTGGAAATCGTCAACCCGGTCGTGGAAGGCTCGGTCAAGGCACGCCAGGAGCGCCGTGACGACAAGACCGGCGCGCAAGTGCTGGCCGTGCAAGTGCACGGTGATGCGGCGTTCGCTGGCCAGGGTGTCGTGATGGAAACCCTGAACCTTGCGCAAACGCGCGGCTACGGTACGGGCGGCACGATCCATATCGTCATCAACAACCAGATCGGCTTCACCACGTCGGACCCGCGCGATACGCGCTCGACGCTGTATTGCACCGACGTGGTCAAGATGATCGAAGCGCCGGTGCTGCACGTGAACGGTGATGATCCGGAAGCCGTCGTGCTGGCCATGCAACTGGCCATTGACTACCGCACGGAGTTCAAGAAGGACATCGCGGTTGACATCATCTGCTACCGCAAGCTCGGCCACAACGAGCAAGACACGCCGGCGATGACGCAGCCGCTGATGTACAAGAAGATCGGCACGCACCCCGGCACGCGCAAGCTGTACGCAGACAAGCTTGTGACGCAGAACACCCTCAAGACCGAAGAGCCGGATGGCCTGGTGCAGGAATACCGCGCCGCCATGGACGCCGGCAAGCACACGGTCGACCCCGTCCTGTCGAACTTCAAGAACAAGTTCGCCGTGGACTGGATGCCGTTCCTGAACCGCAAGTGGACGGACTCGGCCGATACCGCTGTGCCGATGGCCGAACTCAAGCGACTGGCCGAGCGCATCACCACGATTCCCGAGCACTTCAAGCTGCACCCGCTGGTGGAGAACGTCGTCAACAACCGCGCCAAGATGGGCAAGGGCGACCTGTCGCTGGACTGGGGCATGGGCGAGCACCTCGCCTTCGCCTCGCTGGTGGCTTCGGGATACCCGGTGCGCATCACCGGCCAGGATGCCGGTCGCGGCACGTTCACGCACCGTCACGCGGTGCTGCACGACCAGAACCGCGAGCGCTGGGATGCCGGCAGCTACGTTCCCCTGCAGAATGTGTCGGACAGCCAGGCTCCGTTCACCGTGATCGACTCGGTGCTCTCGGAAGAGGCCGTGATGGGCTTCGAGTACGGCTATTCGTCGGCAGAGCCGAACACCCTGGTGATCTGGGAAGCCCAGTTCGGCGACTTCGCCAACGGCGCACAGGTGGTGATCGACCAGTTCATCTCGTCGGGCGAAGTGAAGTGGGGCCGCGCCTCCGGCCTGACGCTGATGCTTCCGCATGGCTACGAAGGCCAAGGTCCGGAGCACAGCTCGGCACGCCTGGAGCGCTACCTGCAGCTCTGCGCAGACCACAACATGCAAGTGGTGCAGCCGACCACGCCGGCACAGATCTTCCACCTGCTGCGTCGCCAGATGATCCGGATGTTCCGCAAGCCGCTGATCATCCTGACGCCGAAGTCGCTGCTGCGTAGCAAGGACGCTGTGTCGCCGCTGTCGGATCTGGCCAAGGGCCATTTCGAAACGGTGATCGCCGATACGGCCGAAGATCTGAACGCCGCCAAGGTCAAGCGCGTCGTGGCCTGCTCGGGCAAGGTCTACTACGACCTGGTCAACGCCCGTAAGGAACGTGGCCTGACCGATACGGCCATCATCCGTGTGGAACAGCTCTATCCGTTCCCGCACAAGGCGTTCGCAGCCGAGCTGAAGAAGTATCCGAACCTCGCTGAAGTGGTGTGGTGCCAGGACGAACCGCAAAACCAGGGCGCCTGGTTCTTCGTGCAGCACTACATCATGGAGAACATGGCCGAGGGTCAGAAGCTGGGCTACGCAGGCCGCCCGGCCTCGGCATCGCCGGCCGTGGGCTACTACGCGAAGCACAACGAGCAGCAGAAGGCGCTGATCGATGCGGCATTCGCCAAGCTCAAGGGCTTCGTGCTGAACAAGTAAGCGACAAGAGCGCATCGGGGCAGGCGCTGCCGCCCCGATGTGTCCTCGCTCCCGAATTCCACCGTACATCGCATCAAGGCGCGCCCCCGCCGAACAGGGGCGCGCACACATGAATTCAAGGAACCACCGAAATGGCTATCGTTGATGTCAAGGTCCCGCAGTTTTCCGAGTCCGTTGAAGAGGGCACGCTGATCTCCTGGAAGAAGAAGCCGGGCGAAGCCGTGGCCCAGGACGAAATCCTGATCGAAGTCGAGACCGACAAGGTCGTGCTGGAAGTGCCGGCCCCGTCGGCTGGCGTGCTGGCTGAAGTGCTGGTGGCGGACGGCGCGACTGTCACGTCGGAACAGCTGCTGGCCAAGATCGATACCGAAGGCAAGGCGGGTGCAGCTGCTCCGGCCGCTGCCGCTCCGGCGCCTGCCGCTGCCGCCCCCGCACCGGCTGCCGCGGCTCCGGCTGCTGCCGCCACGGGCGGCGTGGCCATGCCGTCGGCTGCCAAGCTGATGGCTGAGAACAACCTGTCGGCTGGCCAGGTGGCTGGCACGGGCCGCGATGGCCGCATCACCAAGGGCGACGTCCTGGGCGCCGTGGCTGGTGGTGCCAAGCCGGCGACGGCCGCCGCTCCGCAAGCTGCGCGTCCGGCCCTGCAGCAAGTCGCGGCACCGGTCGACTTTGCCGTGCTGGGTGATCGTCCGGAAGAGCGCGTGCCGATGAGCCGCCTGCGCGCCCGTATCGCCGAGCGCCTGGTGCAGTCGCAATCGACCAACGCCATCCTCACCACCTTCAACGAAGTCAACATGAAGCCGGTGATGGACTTGCGCGCCAAGTTCAAGGACCAGTTCGAGAAGACCCACGGCGTGAAGCTCGGTTTCATGTCGTTCTTCGTGAAGGCGGCTGTCCACGCGCTGAAGAAGTACCCGATCATCAACGCATCGGTGGACGGCAACGACATCGTCTACCACGGCTACTTCGACATCGGTATCGCTGTCGGTTCGCCGCGCGGCCTGGTGGTGCCCATCCTGCGTAACGCCGACCAGATGAGCCTGGCCGACATCGAGAAGAAGATTGCCGAATTCGGCCAGAAGGCCAAGGATGGCAAGCTGACGCTCGACGACCTGACCGGCGGCACGTTCTCGATCTCGAACGGCGGTACGTTCGGCTCGATGCTGTCCACCCCCATCATCAACCCGCCGCAATCGGCCATCCTGGGCGTGCACGCCACCAAGGATCGTGCCGTGGTGGAGAACGGCCAAGTCGTCGTCCGCCCGATGAACTACCTGGCCATGTCCTACGACCACCGCATCATCGACGGCCGCGAAGCCGTGCTGGGTCTGGTGGCGATGAAGGAAGCGCTGGAAGATCCCGCACGCCTGCTGCTGGACCTGTAATCGACCGCGTTGATGACACGAGACGCCGCCCACGCTGTGCGGCGGCGTCCGAATCGAGGATTTCTCCATGAGCAAAGAATTTGACGTGCTGGTGATCGGCGCCGGCCCCGGCGGTTACATCGCCGCCATCCGCGCTGGCCAGCTGGGCCTGAACGTAGCCTGCTGCGAAGACAACGCCTACGACGATCCGAAGGGCGAGCCGCGCCTGGGCGGCACCTGCCTGAATGTCGGCTGCATTCCCTCGAAGGCGCTGCTGGCCTCGTCGGAAGAGTTCGAGAACGTGAACCACCACCTGGCCGACCACGGCATCACGGTGGAAGGCGCGAAGGTCGATGTCGCCAAGATGCTCAAGCGCAAGGACGACATCGTCGGCAAGATGACGAAGGGCATCGAGTTCCTGTTCCGCAAGAACAAGGTGACGCTGCTCAAGGGCCACGGCAAGTTCGTCGGCAAGACCGACGCGGGCTATCAGGTGGAGATCGCAGGCAAGGCCGGCACGGAAGTCGTGACCGCCAAGCACGTGATCATCGCCACGGGCTCGAAGGCTCGCCACCTGCCGGGCGTGAAGGTCGACAACGTGACCATCGTCGATAACGAAGGCGCACTGAAGTTTGGCGAAGTGCCGAAGAAGCTGGGCGTGATCGGCGCTGGCGTGATCGGCCTGGAGCTGGGTTCGGTGTGGCGCCGTCTGGGTGCCGAAGTGACGATTCTCGAAGCGCTGCCGAGCTTCCTCGGTGCGGCTGACGAATCCGTTGCCAAGGAAGCCAACAAGCTGCTGACCAAGCAGGGCCTGAAGATCAATGTCGGCGTGAAGGTCGGCGAGATCGAATCGTCGGGCAAGGGCGTGAAGGTGAACTACACCGACGCTGCCGGCGCTGCGCAAGTGCTGGAGTGCGACAAGCTGATCGTGTCGATCGGCCGCGTGCCGAATACCGACAACCTGGGCCTGGAAGCGATCGGCCTGGCGGCGGATCAGCGTGGCTTTATCGAGGTGGACGAACACTGCGCGACCAAGCTCCCGAACCTGTGGGCGATCGGCGACGTGGTGCGCGGCCCGATGCTGGCGCACAAGGCAGAAGACGAAGGCGTGGCCGTGGCCGAGCGCATCGTCGGCCAGAAGCCGCACATCGACTATAACTGCATTCCGTGGGTCATCTACACGTACCCGGAAATCGCATGGGTCGGCAAGACCGAGCAGCAGCTCAAGGCCGAAGGCCGCGAGACCAAGGCCGGTCAGTTCCCGTTCATGGCGAACGGCCGTGCGCTTGGCATGGGCGCATCCGACGGTTTCGTGAAGGTCATCGCCGACGCGAAGACCGATGAAATCCTGGGCGTGCACATCGTGGCTGCCAACGCCTCGGATCTGGTGGCCGAAGCCGTGGTCGCGATGGAGTTCAAGGCGGCAGCCGAAGACATCGGCCGCATCTGCCATCCGCACCCGTCGATGTCGGAAGTCATGCGCGAAGCCGCGCTGGCTGTCGACAAGCGTCAGCTCAACATGTAATCGCTCGCCGCGAGGCAAGCACGATGCCCGGCCAATCCGCAGGATTGCCGGGCATTGGTCCATTTGGGCCACCGAAAGGCTGGCCCCACGCAGATGAACGTCCAGGAAACCTATCTCAAGGAACTGAAGGTGCGCGGCTACCAGCCGGACGAGGCGCAACAGCGCGCCGTCGACCGCCTGCAGCATTGCTACGACGAATGGGTCAGCTACAAGTCCCGGCGGTCGAACGCGCTGCGCAAGATGCTGGTGCATCCGGAATTGCCGCGTGGCGTCTACATGTGGGGCGGGGTGGGGCGTGGCAAGTCGTTCCTGATGGACGCCTTCTATGCCTGCGTGCCCGTGGTGCGCAAGACACGGCTGCACTTTCACGAGTTCATGCGCGAGGTACACCGACAGCTGGAAGACCTGCGCGGTCGCGCCGACCCGCTCGATGAACTGGCTCGCCGCATTGCCAAGCGATACCGGCTGATCTGTTTTGACGAATTCCACGTCAGCGACGTAGCCGACGCGATGATCCTGTACCGCCTGCTCGATCAGCTCTTTGCCAATGGCGTGCAGTTTGTGATGACCTCCAACTATCGCCCAGACCTGCTGTATCCGGACGGCTTGCATCGAGACCGCGTGCTGCCAGCCATCGCGCTGCTGCAGGACAAGCTCGACGTCCTCAATGTCGATGCCGGCATCGACTACCGCAAGCGTGCGATGGAACAGGTGCAGGCGTATCACACACCCCTGGGCGCCAAGGCCAACTCGGCGCTGCGCGACGCGTTCGTTGCCGTGGCGGAAGTGCCGGATGAATCTCCGGTGCTGCATATCGAGCACCGTGAAATCCGCGCCCAGCGCAAGGCAGGCGGCGTGGTGTGGTTCGATTTTGCGACGCTGTGCGGCGGGCCTCGCTCACAGAACGATTACCTCGAAATTGCTTCGCGCTTCCATACGGTCATCCTGGCAGACGTGCCAAAAATGACACCGCGCATGGCTTCCGAGGCGCGCCGTTTCACGTGGCTGATCGACGTGTTCTACGACCACAAGGTCAAGCTGCTGATGTCTGCCGAGGTGCCCGCCGACGAGCTGTATGTGGAAGGCCAGATGGCCAATGAATTCCACCGCACGGTCTCGCGCATCATCGAGATGCAATCGCGGGAGTACCTCGAGGCGCCTCGTCGCGAGTTCGACACGTCGCTGACCTGATTACCGCTTGCCAGTCTAATGCGAAAGCGGCGGGTTGCGATGGGCGGACGGCGACGGCCGCAGGCTCCCGCCCAGGAAGTCGTGGGTGACGGATTCGTTCTTGCGATTGACGTTGCGGAACGCGCCCTCCACCAGCATGGGCGCGATATGGCTCACATCGGTCTGCGAAGCGATTGCCACGTCCTCCGCAAAGCCGCGTTCACACAGCTCGCGGCCCGACACTGAGTCGAGCAGCCACGCTTTCATCATGCCGGTTTGCGAGGCCTCACGGTAGATGGCGCGGGCGGCAAGCGCCTCGGGCGATAGGGCCTGCGGCAGGAAGCCCGCAACCGTTTCCGACAGGTGATGGACGATGGCACCAGCGGCCAGCCAGTCCTCCAGGGCGGGGCGCAGGTTGCCGTCGGGCCAGCGTTCTCCGGAAGCCACTACGGCAATCCGCCGGCCCAGCCGCGACGCAGCTTCGGCCACTGCGCGCGCGTTGCGCAGGCAGCCGGCAAATGTCGGCGTTGATCCGGTGGCCAGCGCCAGCGTCGCCCCGTTGGGCGACGGCAGCACCAGGCTGCTGCCTATCGGCAGCTCGCGCAGGGACGCCGGCGACAGCGTGTAGCCGGGCTGGCCGCGGTTGGTGCCGGCCAGCATGGCGCCCGCCCGGCGGGCGAAGATTTCGGCGCTGCCGTCCCGCCATGGGTAGGGGTAGATGCGTGCGCCGCGCGCTACGCCGATGTCCACGCAGGTGCAGAAGGACAGCACGTCGACGACGATGACCGCATCGCAATGCGGCGCCAGCGCGGATGCGCCATGCTCTCCCCACTCGCAGTGAACGTTGTACAAGCTGAATTCGGTTGCCACGACGCCCTCCTGTTTGCCTGGTGCGGCTATCACTATAGGCGGCGTATTTTTTTGCGGGAGGGCCGGTAGTTGCCTAGAGTGGCGTGAAAGTCGCTTATTCCGTCGAATTTTTAATGGGCCGTGATTGACGCGCGTCAAGAGCGGCTTTTGGGTTGCTGGCTAGCATCACCCCATAATGACGACGACACTCGCCCCCAATCTTCCGGCCCCTTCGGCCGTTGGCTCCGGCTCGCCGGTTGCAGCCGGCAGCTCGCGCGCGTCGCACGTCACCTGTTACCACTGCGGCACGGCCCTGGATGCGGGCACTGCCCTCCGCGGCGACATTGCTGGGCACGCCCGCGATTTCTGCTGCGCAGGCTGCCAGACCGTCGCGCAGACGCTGCACGCCTCCGGCATGGGGCATGTCTACGATGGCCCGATCGCCTTCGCCAAGCCGATTGATGGTGAGCAGCGCGCCGAAGCCGAAGCCGTATGGGCGACCTATGATCTGCCTGTCATGCGCGAGCGCTTTGTGCGTGCGCGCAACGATGGCACCGAAGACCTTTCCCTGGCGGTCAGCGGCATGCGTTGCGCCGCATGCGTCTGGCTGATCGAACGCGCCCTGTCGCGCGTGGCGGGCATACGTGAAGCCACCGTCAACTACGCGACCGAGCGCGTCCGGATAGTTGGCGATGCGGGTGCCATGCGTTTGTCCGACGTGTTTGCCGCCATCGCCGATGTTGGCTACCAGGCCTGGCCAGACCAGCCATCCGCGCGCCGCTCCGCCGAGGCACGCGAGCGCCGCAGCCTGCTCATCCGTCTGGGCATTGCCATGCTCGGCATGATGCAAGTCATGATGTACGCGTGGCCGGTGTACCTATACAGCGGCGAGATTCCACTCAATCAGACGCGCCTGATGCAGTGGGCCAGCCTGGTTCTGACGGCGCCGGTGGTCGTGGTCTCGGCAGGCCCAATCTTTCGCAGTGCGTGGCGACAGGTTCGCCACGTCCACGTTGGCATGGATGTGCCGGTGGCGCTCGGCATCGGTGCGGCGTTCATCGCCAGTGTTGTCGCCACACTGCGGGGCCACGGCGAGACCTATTTCGACTCGGTCACGATGTTCGTGGCGTTTCTGCTGGCGGCGCGTTACCTGGAACTGCGAGCCAGGCAGAGCGCCGCATCAGGCGCGGAGGCCCTGGTGCGGCAGTTGCCTGCGACCTGCCGCCGGATCGACGGCGACTCCGGCGCGGTCGAGACCATCCCCGTTGCCGCCCTCTGCGCGGGGGATTGCGTCGAAGTCCGGGCAGGGGAGGTGCTTCCTGCCGATGGTGTCATCGAGCAGGGCGAGTCCGAAATCGACGAGTCGCTGCTCTCCGGCGAGAGCGTGCCGCGTCCACGCAGCGCGGGTGCGACGGTGTTGGCCGGAAGCTATAACGTGGTCAGTGCGGTCCGCATGCGGGTGAACCGCGTGGGCACGCAGACACGCTTGGCCGCGATCGTCGAGTTGCTCGACCGCGCCTTGAACGACAAGCCCCGCATGGCTGAGCTCGCCGATCGCGTGGCAGGCCGCTTCGTGGCCGTTCTGCTGGGCTGGGCGCTGCTGACGGCGATTGTCTGGTGGTGGATTGACCCCGCCCGTGTCTTTGCGGTCACGGTGGCGGTGCTGGTGGTGAGCTGCCCGTGCGCGCTGTCGCTGGCCACACCTGCTGCGCTGGCAGCGGCGAGTGGCGTGCTGGCGAGGCGCGGCGTGCTCGTCACGCGAGGGCATGCCATCGAAAGCCTGGCCGCCGTGACGGATGTGTTGCTGGACAAGACCGGTACGCTGACTGAAGGGCGCCTGCGGTTGCTGAGCATCGAGACCTACGCGGAGGTGGATGCCGAGGCCTGTCTGGCCATGGCCTGCGCGATGGAGCAGGCGGAGAATCATCCGATCGCGCAGTCCCTGCGGGCGGCTGCACCGGCCGCGCTGGCGTTGCCGGCTGTCGGGCGCGCCACGAACGTACCGGGGCAGGGCGTGCATGTGCAGATCGACGCGCAATCCGTACGTCTTGGGACGCGATCGTTCGCCGCCGCGCGCTATGTAGATCAGCCTGTGGTGTCGACGCGCTATTGCAGTGAGGCGCCGATGGAGGACGTTCCCCCGGCGGCTGCATGCACCACCATCTGGCTCGGCCGTGACGGCCGGCCGCTCGCACGCTTCACCTTGGCGGATACGCCGCGTAGCGACGCGCCGGCTTGCCTGGATGCGCTCCGAGCCCAAGGCCTGCGATTGCACCTGGTGTCCGGGGACGCCCCCGAGACTGTCCACTGGTGGGCCAAGCGCCTCGGCATCCACCACGCCATCGGCGGTGCCAGCCCCGAAGACAAACGCGCCTACGTGCGCGAGCTGCAGGCAGACGGCGCTCGCGTGCTGGCCGTGGGCGATGGGATCAACGACGCGCCATTGCTCGCGCAGGCGCAGGTGTCGATCGCCATTGGCACTGGCGCACCGCTCGCGCAGGCCGGCGCCGACGCGATCCTGACCGAGCCGCGCCTGCCAGCCATCAGCGAAGCCATATCGATCGGACGTCGCACATTGCGCGTGGTGCGCCAGAACCTGGGCTGGGCCTTTGCCTATAACGCTATCAGCATTCCGCTCGCCACCCTGGGGTGGCTGTCGCCGCTGGAGGCGGGCATCGGCATGTCGGTCTCGTCGCTGCTGGTGGCACTTAACGCGTGGCGTTTGTCGCGGGCGGTTTAGGAGGGGAGATGGAAACACTGTTCTTGCTGATTCCACTGTCGCTGATGGCGGTGGCCGCGATTGTGGGCGCCCTGTGGTGGGCGGTCGGCTCGGGTCAGTACGACGATCTGAAAGCGCCCGCTGAATCGATTTTGCTGGATCCGGATACCCCTGCGCGCGACACAACGCCGCGCGATTGAACTGCTTAACCACAATGGCCGGGGTGCCTTGACGCACGTCAAGACCCCGAGGTCGCCCGATTCTTAACATGACCGCATCAAACCAACTACCTTGGGGAGCAAGCATGGCATCATCCAGCGCGTTGCAGCACACCCAGACCTTCAATTACCGCGTTGTTCGCCAGTTCTCGATCATGACGATCGTCTGGGGCATCGTTGGTATGGCGGTCGGTGCGCTGATCGCGGCCCAGTTGATCTGGCCGCAACTGAACTTCGGCGTACCCTGGCTGACGTACGGCCGGTTGCGGCCGCTGCATACGAATGCCGTCATCTTTGCGTTTGGCGGCAGCGCGCTGTTTGCCACTTCGTACTACGTCGTGCAGCGTACCTGCCAGGTCCGGCTGCTTTCCGACACGCTGGCGGCCTTTACGTTCTGGGGCTGGCAGGCGGTGATCGTGGCTGCTGTCATCACGCTGCCGCTGGGCTACACCAGCTCCAAGGAGTACGCAGAACTGGAATGGCCGATCGACATCCTGATCACGCTGGTCTGGGTCGTCTATGCCATCGTGTTCTTCGGCACCATCCTCAAGCGCAAGACCAAGCACATTTACGTGGCGAACTGGTTCTTCGGCGCCTACATCCTCACGATTGCGCTGCTGCATATCGTCAACAACGCCGAACTGCCGGTGACGATGTGGAAGTCGTATTCGGCCTACGCAGGCGTGCAGGACGCGATGGTGCAGTGGTGGTACGGCCATAACGCCGTGGGCTTCTTCCTGACCACCAGCTTCCTGGGCATGATGTACTACTTCGTGCCCAAGCAGGCCGAGCGTCCGATCTATTCGTATCGGCTCTCGATCGTCCACTTCTGGGCGCTCAACTTCACCTACATGTGGGCGGGCCCGCACCACCTCCAGTACACGTCGCTGCCGGACTGGGCGCAGTCGCTGGGCATGGTGTTCTCGCTGATCCTGCTGGCGCCGTCGTGGGGCGGCATGATCAACGGGATCATGACCCTGTCGGGCGCTTGGCACAAACTGCGCACCGATCCGATCCTGAAGTTCCTCGTGGTGGCGCTGTCGTTCTACGGCATGGCGACGTTCGAGGGTTCGATGATGTCGATCAAGACCGTCAACGCGCTGTCGCACTACACGGACTGGACCATCGGTCACGTCCACTCCGGCGCGCTCGGCTGGGTCGCGATGATCACCATCGGCTCGATGTACTACATGATTCCGCGCCTGTTCGGCCAGCAGCGCATGTACAGCACGCGCCTGATCGAAGTGCACTTCTGGGTGGCTACGATCGGGGTGGTCCTCTACATCGCCGCCATGTGGGTCGCCGGTGTGATGCAGGGCCTGATGTGGCGTGCCACCGAGCCGGACGGCACGCTCACCTACAGCTTCGTCGAGGCAGTGAAGGCAACGTATCCGTTCTACGTGATCCGTCTGATGGGTGGCCTGTGCTTCCTGGGCGGCATGCTGCTGATGGCCTTCAACGTGTTCAAGACGATCCAGGGCAACAAGGCGGTCGACGCACCAATTCCTCAACCTGCGCAGGCTCCGCTGGTCGCGGCACAGTGAGGAGACGAACATGAGCAATCAATCGAACAATCGCTTCTTCACGCACGAGACGCTGGAAAAGAATATCGGTCTGCTGATCGTGATGACGCTCATCGTGGTCAGCATCGCCGGTCTGGTGCAGATCGTGCCGTTGTTCTTCCAGCACTCCACGACCGAACCGGTCAAGGGCATCGCGCCGTATTCGCCGCTGCGGCTGGCCGGGCGCGATATCTACATCCGTGAGGGCTGCGTCGGCTGCCACTCGCAGCAGGTTCGTACGCTGCGGGCTGAAACCGAACGCTATGGCCACTATTCGCTGGCCGGCGAATCGGTGTTCGACCACCCGTTCCTGTGGGGCTCGAAGCGTACCGGTCCGGATCTGGCACGCGTCGGCCAGCGCTACTCGGACGACTGGCACCGTATCCACCTGCGCGATCCGCGTGAGGTGGTGCCCGAGTCGAACATGCCTTCCTATGCGTGGCTGTCGAAGACACCGCTGGACAACAGCGACATCGAAAAGAAGATGCGGGTCCTGCGCAAGCTCGGCGTGCCGTACACGGATGCGCAGATCGCCGGTGCGCGCGAACAGCTCGCCGGCAAGACTGAAGAAGATGCCGTGGTGGCGTATCTGCAAGGACTCGGCGTCGAGATGCGCAACCTGCGCGATGTTGCCGGCGCGCCGACCGCGTCGCCTGCCACTGTCGCCGCCAAGGAGTGAGTCATGGCCATGCTGAGCGCAATCGCCACAGCCGTTTTCCTGGTGCTGTTCGTGGGCATCACTTGGTGGGCGTTCTCGGCGCATCGTCGCGCCGCCAACGAGGAATCGGCCATGCTGCCGTTCTCGCTGCCTGATGAAGCCGAGGTCGCCGGTGCACGCACGTACGCGTCGCGCCCGCATCAATAAGGACACAGAATCATGAGCGACTTCATTTCGGAGTTTTGGGGGTATTACATCGCGGCGATCGCCTTGGTCGGCATCGTGTGGTGTGTCTGGCTGCTGTTCTCCCAGCGGCGCATTCAGGTCGCGCCGGGCCATGGCGCCGGCGAGGACACGGGCCACGTGTGGGACGGCGATCTGCGTGAACTGAACAACCCGCTGCCTCGCTGGTGGATGTGGATGTTCCTGCTGTCGTGCATCTTCGCCTTGTCGTACCTGATCCTCTACCCGGGCCTGGGTTCATTCGGCGGCGTGCTGGGCTTTTCCACGCGCGGTGAGTTGGCTGCGCAGCGTGCGGAAGCCGATGCGAAGGTACGTCCGCTCTATGCGCGCTACGCCAGCATGGATATCAAGCAGATCGCCGCGGACCCGCAGGCACGCGAGATCGGCCAGCGCCTGTTCCTGAATAACTGCGCGCAGTGCCACGGTTCGGATGCCGCCGGTGCGAAGGGTTTTCCCAACCTGACGGATACCGATTGGCTCTACGGCGGGGATCCGGACACGATTCTGACCACCATCACCAAGGGCCGCCATGGCGTCATGCCATCGTTGGCCGCAGTGGTGGACGGCAATCAGGCTGTCAATGTCGCGAACTATGTGCGCTCGCTGTCGGGCCTGTCGTATGACCCCATCAAGGCAGCGCGTGGCGAGCCGACCTTCAAGACGGTCTGCGCCGCGTGCCACACAGCCACAGGCAAGGGTAACCAGGCGATTGGCGCGCCGAATCTGACCGACCGCGTGTGGCTCTACGGCAGCGCGGAGGCGACGATCGTCGAGACCATTCTCAAGGGTCGTGACAACACCATGCCCGCGCACGAGAACCTGCTGTCGCCTGAGAAGATCCGTATGCTGGCTGCCTACGTGTGGGGCCTGTCGAACACTAACCCGAGCGCCCAGCAATGAGCGACCAAGAACCTGCCTGGCGCCCCATGACGCCCGCCACTTCGGCGGCGGGCGCCGAAGATGCACCGACGGAGCAGATGCTCTATGAGGTGCGCCGGAAGATCTATCCGCGCGCGGTGACGGGTGCATTCGCGAGTTGGCGCGTCTGGCTGGTGCTGGCGACGCAGGCCGTCTTTTACGGCCTGCCGTGGCTGCAGTGGCATGGGCGTCAAGCGGTTCTGTTCGATCTCGGTGCGCGCAAGTTCTACCTGTTCGGTTTGGTGCTGTGGCCGCAGGACGTGATCTACCTGACGCTGCTGCTGGTGTTGTCGGCGCTCGGCCTCTTTCTGTTCACGGCGGTCGCGGGACGGCTGTTTTGCGGCTATGCCTGTCCGCAGACGGTCTACACCGAGATCTTCATGTGGATCGAGCGGCATATCGAAGGTGACCGCTTTGCCCGTATCCGCCTGGATGGAGAGCGCTGGAGCCCGAGAAAGCTCCGCTTGAAAGCCGCCAAACATACAGCCTGGGTCCTGATTGCACTGTGGACCGGCTTCTCGTTCGTCGGCTTCTTCACGCCGATCCGCGAGTTGGGCATGGAGGTGTGGACCCTCTCGCTCGGTCCGTGGCAGACCTTCTGGATGCTCTTTTACGCGTTTGCAACGTGGGGCAATGCCGGTTTCATGCGTGAGCAGGTCTGTCGGTATATGTGTCCATACGCACGCTTCCAGAGCGTCATGGTGGATCCCGATACCTACGTCGTCACATACGACGCGCAGCGTGGCGAGCCGCGCGGCAGCCGTTCTCGCAACGCCGACTTCGCGGCGCAAGGTCTGGGCGCATGCGTGGACTGCAGCATCTGCGTGCAGGTGTGCCCGACCGGTATCGATATCCGCCAGGGCCTGCAGTATGAGTGCATCGGCTGCGGCGCCTGCATTGACGCGTGCGATCAGGTCATGGACAAAATGCGCTATCCGCGCGGCCTGATCCGCTACACATCCGAGCGGGCGATGCGGGATCGGTTGAGTCCGAAGGAAGCGCGGCGGCATTTGCTGCGCCCCCGCGTGCTGATCTATACCGCGATCATGTTGGTGCTCACCACCGGTTTCGTGACCGCGCTGGCGATGCGCAAGCCGCTCAAGGTGGACGTGATTCGAGATCGCGGTGCGCTGGCGCGTGAGGTGGATGGCGACAAGATCGAAAACGTCTATCGCCTGCAGCTGATGAATGCGTCTGAACATCCGGTTCGCGTCACCGTCACGGCCGAAGGCCTGCCGGAACTGCAGGTGCTTGGCGGTCGCGGAGAATCGACGACCCTCGAGTTGGCTCCGGCGGCCAATCGGCTGCTGCCGGTGCTGGTACGCCGTCCAGCCGACGACGTGCCACCTGGCTCACACAAGATCCGTTTCGTCATCCAGGCGGACGGCGACGGCGACGGCGACAGTCTCGTGCTGCGCGAGCCGTCGAGCTTTATCGTGCCGCGTTGACGCGGCATCCCCAACAGGAGGCAACGATGCACGCAACGCAATCTTCCGCTCAAGCCCGGCCGTGGTGGCGCGAGCCCTGGCCGTGGCTGCTCATGGCCGGCCCGCTCGTCGCCATGATCGGATGCGGCGTCACCATCTGGCTGGCGATCTCGCATCCCGATCCGGTCATCCAGGATAACGTTGTGCGGCGCGGTCTGGTCGTGGAGAAGAGCGTCACCGTGCCGGCCCAAGCCGCTCACGGGGAGGTCCGATGAAACGCCGACTGCTGATGTGGATCTTGTGGCCGGCGTTCTTGAGCGCCGCGCTGGCCGAACTAGTGGTCTTCGCGGTGGTGGATCCGGCAGACCTGCGCTTTTTTGGTGAACAGATCACCGTGTCGGCCGAAGCGGTCTACACGGTGTCGTTCTTTGTGTTCTGGCTGCTGTGTGGCCTATCCAGCGCGCTCACGCTGTATGTGTCGCCTGGCATCGGCAAGTTGGAGGCGCACGAGCATCCGCTCGTTTGAGCGGATGCAGGCAGACGGTTCAGCTGGCCTGGCCGCTCATCACGTGGCGCAGGCCGGCCATGTCGATCAGCTTGACGTGTCGCTGGCGGATCTGGATCAGACCCGCCTCGGCAAAGCGCGAGAACAAGCGGCTGACGGTTTCGAGCTTCAGGCCCAGGTAGCTGCCAAGCTCTTCGCGGCTCATGCGCAGCACGAACTCCGTCGAAGAATACCCGCGCTGGGCAGAGCGCTTGGACAGATTGAGCAGGAAAGCGGCCAGACGCTCTTCGGCCCGCATCGAACCGAGCGTCAGCAGCATCTGGTGATCTTGTGAGATCTCCTTGCTCATCAGGCGCAGGAACTGATGCTGCAACGAAGGGAGTCGGCGTGAGAGCTGCTGCAACTGGTCATAGCGGACCACGCAGACTTCGGTGTCTTCCAGGGCAGTGGCGTCGGACACGTGCCGCATGTCGCCGATGCCATCCAGTCCGACAATCTCGCCCGGCAGATGGAAGCCGGTGATCTGATGACGGCCGTCCTCGAGGGTGAGGTGGGTCTTGAGCGTACCGAAACGAATGCCATAGACGCCCTCGAGAGGTTCGCCGAGGGCATACAGCGTTTGCCCCTTCTTGACGCGGATGCGCTCCGACACCAGCTCATCCATTTTGCGTACATCGTCCGAATTCATTCCCACTGGCAGGCAGATTTGCCCGAGTACACAAGTGGAGCAACGCGAGGCTTGGTCGGAAAGTGCGATTCGTGTAAGCACGGGTGGGGGCGAATGACTTTCGAGTTGGTGAAGTAGGAAATTCTTATGGTGCAGCTGCGCTTTATTATAACGATGACCTTGCGCTTATCGGACGTTTCCGATGTGGTGAATCGCGTGAAATGCGCTTAATTCCCGAAAGCCGGTCAATAACCTTAGCCCATATCAAAAGAGCATCACAAAGATGAGTGCCGCTGTGCTTCTGAGTGTTTTCTTGATCGCGCTGCTTGGCGGGGTCCATTGCCTGGCGATGTGCAGCGGGATCGCACTCGCCGCGGAGAAGGGCGGGGTCTCCGTGCGTATCGTGTCGCGTCGTCGGCTGTGGTTCGAGCAGGTGATCATGCATGCCGGGCGGCTGACGACGTATGCATCGCTGGGCGCAGCGATGGGGGCGCTTGGTGCCACCGTGTGGCGCCAGCAATGGCTGCCGATCCAGCGTGGTCTGTTTGCGCTGGCCAGCGCGCTGCTGTTGACGTACGGTCTGCTGCTGCTCCTGCGCGCGACGGGGGATGCATGGCGTGCTCCGGGGCTGGAACGCATGCTGGGCCGCCTGTCGGGCAAGTTGTCGGCCTTGGCCTCCCGGTTGGGCGGCGGATTTCGCGCCGCACACCCGCTGGTTCGACGGTATGTCATCGGGCTCGCCTGGGGACTCGTGCCCTGCGGGATGGTCTATGGCGCGCTTGCTGTTGCGTTGCTGGCAGGCAACGCGGCGTCCGGGGCGGTGGTGATGCTCGCTTTCGGGGCGGGTACGCTGCCGAATCTGCTGATGATGTCAGGCCTGGCTGGCTGGTTGCGCGGGCTATCCCGCCAGCGATGGGCTCGCGGCGCCGCAGGGGTCATCATCACCGGGTTCGGAACCTGGGGGCTGGTGTGCGCTGCCTGGTTGCCAGAGATGCTTAACGCACACGGTTTCTGTCTCGTCCTGTGAGCCGTTGAAGGACATGCCAGCCGTGGCGCCGGGCGGTCGGGGCACTCGGGCATCTTCCCGGTTGCGGCGCCAGGCGATATTGCCCTACAATCAGACGCAATTCGACTCGCCTTCCGCGCAGATCAACAATCCCAAGCGCGGCTTCAGGCGACGCCATCCAGTGGTAATGCCGCCCTGGACAGTCGAGTCGGGCAGCTCCCCAGCCTTTGTCGGTAGCCGCCCGGTGCAGCATCCGTCCCTATGGCGGCGGAAGAAATTGCCCTTGTGGTGCCTGACTGGCACCGGATCAACTCGCTCCTCCGGCCTTTTTTTTGGGCTCACCCACTGCGTTCCGGTGCAAGGCTTCACGGCGTTTGCGCGCTTGGCCCGGGCGGGCGACATGCATTCAGATATGCCGCGTGCGTCGCGGCGGAACGACAAACTTCAAGCGTGACGGCGACCGGCCGCGCGCGAGCAATGACGAACCGTTCAACCCGATGAATACCCAAGAGGCGAAAGTCGTCCTCGAGACCGCGCTGATTTGTGCGCAGGACCCGTTGCGAGTCAATGACTTGCGCAAGCTGTTCGACGAAGAAGTTTCCGCGGACACCATCCGCGTGCTGCTCGAAGAGCTGCGCCAGGATTGGCTTGATCGCGGCGTCGAGCTGGTTGCACTGGCTTCGGGCTGGCGTCTGCAGAGCCGTCCCGAGATGCGTGTGTATCTTGACCGGTTGCATCCGGAAAAGCCGCCCAAGTACTCGCGCGCCGTGATGGAGACGCTGGCGATCATTGCCTACCGTCAGCCCGTCACACGGGGGGATATCGAAGATATCCGCGGCGTCACGGTCAATACGCAGGTCATCAAGCAGATCGAAGACCGCGGTTGGATCGAGGTGATTGGTCATCGCGACGTGCCCGGGCGCCCGGCACTGTATGCCACTACCAAGCAGTTCCTTGATGACCTTGGGTTGCGTTCGTTGGACGAACTGCCGCCCCTCGAAGACGCGCGTGCCCAGGCGCAGGCCAGCTTGCTGGAGCAGGGCGCGATCGAGTTTGAGGGCGGCGCCATCGCAGTGGATCAGCTGACGGCGCTTGTGAACGACGAGCCTGCTGCCGAGGGCGCTGTGGCCTCACCGGCTGAAGGCGCCGAGCTGCTGGTGGCGGCCGAAACCGAGCAAGCCGTTGCGCCTATGTCGGGCGCCGAAGTGGCGGCTGCGAGCGGAACATTTAAAGAGCCCGCTGATCCGGGCTCGCCACTGCAGACGGTGCCTGCTGCTCCGCCCGAGGCGAGTGAGACAACCCCCGAAGACGAACGTAGGGCGCTGGCCGAGCCATCATCCGGTTCCCCAAACGAACACTCCTAATGCCAAGCCGGTCCCCGACCGGCGCTTGGCCCGAACCCTTCTGAATTGAAAGACGTTGTGAGTACTCAGCCAGATTCCATGGATACACGTATGCCGCACGAGGCGGACGCTTCGACGCCCCGACAGGACGGCGATGGCGCAGAATCGCAGGCGCCGCGCCGCAAAGGTCTGCGTCGCGGACTGCGCAACCTGGTAGGGTCGCGCCGCCAGTCGCAGGATGGCCGCGCTGAAGCGGATGCGGCCACTGGCGAGCCTGCCTCTGCCGATGCCAGTCCGCCGGCCCAGCCGCGCAAGAGCCGCAACCCACGTGCGCGCAAACCGAAGGAAGGCGCCCCGGCTGAGGTGCAGGGGGTGCAAGAAGCCGCCGTACCCGCCGAGGGTGCTTCTGCGGAAACCCAAGGCGAACGAGGCGAGCGACGTGGCCCGCGTGGCCGATTCGGCAAGAACCGCCGCCGCCCGGGCGAAGGCCAGCCAGCAGGCGAGCGCGCTGACAGCGGCGGCAACAAGAATGCCGCCGCGGGTCGTGGCAAAGGCCAGGGCCGCGGGGGCAAGCAGCAAACCAAGCCGGGCGCGCAGCATCGTTCAGGCACGGGCGGAAAGGGCGCGGAAGATGTCTTCAAGTACGTCATTTCCGGTGCGTATGACTCCGAAACCGACGCGGGTGGCGCAGTATCGCAGCCGACCAAGGTGCGCGAGCTTACTTCCGAGGACGATGCTCCCAAGCTGCACAAGATCCTGGCCGACGCCGGTCTCGGCTCGCGCCGTGACATGGAAGATCTGATCCTGCAGGGCCGCGTTTCCGTCAACGGACTGCCGGCGCACATCGGTCAGCGCATTCTCGCGACTGACCAGGTGCGCGTGAACGGCAAGCTGATTCAGCGCAAATTGCCCAGCAAGCCGCCACGCGTGCTGCTGTACCACAAGCCTGCCGGGGAAATCGTCAGCCAGTCCGACCCGGAAGGTCGTCCGACCGTGTTTGACGCCCTGCCGCGCATGAAGACCGGTAAGTGGGTTGCGGTCGGCCGCCTGGACTTCAACACTGAAGGTCTGCTGATCTTCACGACCTCCGGTGACATTGCGAACCGATTCATGCATCCACGCTATGGCGTCGAGCGCGAATACGCGGTCCGCACGCTCGGTGAACTGCCGGAGGCGGATCGCCAGAAGCTGCTCCACGGCGTCCAGTTGCAGGACGGCGAGGCCAACTTCCTGCGCTGCGTCGATGGTGGCGGTGAGGGTGTCAACCATTGGTACCATGTGGCCCTGACCGAGGGGCGCAACCGCGAAGTGCGCCGTATGTTCGAGGCCGTCAACCTCACGGTGTCGCGCCTGATCCGTACGCGATACGGCAGTTTTGTTCTTCCGCGTGGCCTGAAACGCGGGCGCTGGCAGGAGGTGTCGGCTGACGACGTACGCACGCTGATGGGCAACCTGGGTATGAAGGTGCCTGCGCAGAGCTCCGCCGGCCAGAATCGTCAAGGCAACCGCCGCCGGGAGCCGGCGCCGGTCCTGATGGGGCCGATGTCATCCGGCTTTACGGGCGAGGCAAACTTCCAGTCGCGCGGATTTGGCCTTGAAAACGGTAACCGAGCAGCGCCGGCCCAGCGCCGGCAGTCGGCCCCGCGTCAGCCGGATCCGATGCAGACGTCGATGGGATACATCAACGTCGGCGGCCCCACGACGCTTACAGCACGAGGCCGCATGGGTGGTCGCGCCGAGGGTCGTGGCGGCTTGGTGGACGGCAACCGCGGGCCTGGCAACAAGCGCGGCGGAAAGGCCGGCGGCATGCCCGGCGGCAACAAGGCACCGCGTGGCGGTGGCAAACGCGGCGGCAAGCGTTGAAACGGCCGGCGTTGTGACGTATAGGTCATGATGCCGGCGTCTGCAATCTCTCCGGGCATATTTTGCGTTTTGCCCGGAGACGCATTACAATACGAGTCTAATCAAAAGTCATCCCGCAGAAGATGGGCGAAGGATATGGGCATTGCGCCCATTTTTTTTTGCTTCGGCAGGTTGGCAACACCGGGAAATTCTTCAGGAAAAACGTGCATCTGACTGATCTGATTGAAAAAACCCTCACCGCCATGGGTTACGAGCTGGTGGAAGTGGAACGCGCGCCGGCTGGATTGCTGCGCGTGTATATCGATCAGGCGGAAAACGGCATCGTCATTGAGGATTGCGAGAAGGTGAGCCACCAGCTCACGCGCGTGTTCGAAGTTGAAAACGTCAACTACGAGCGGCTTGAGGTGTCCTCGCCTGGCCTGGATCGGCCGCTGCGCACGTTGGCTGACTTCACGCGATTCGCTGGCCTCGAGGCTAAAGTGACGTTGCGCCTGCCGGTTGGCGGGCAAAAGAATTTCACCGGATTTATTCAAGGTCTGACGGGGGAGCCCGGCCAAGAACGGATTGGCCTCGAATTCGAGGGCAAGGATGGCCCGGCGCTGCTGGAATTCACGCTGGCCGAGTTGGATCGTGCCCGGCTGGTACCCGTGCTGGACTTCAAAGGAAATCGAAACAAAGGGAACAAGCAATGAGCCGCGAAGTTCTGTTGCTCGTCGATGCGCTTGCGCGCGAAAAGAACGTCGACAAGGATGTGGTGTTTGGTGCGCTGGAAGCCGCGCTGGCTTCGGCGACCAAGAAGCGCTTTGAAGAAGACGTGGACGTGCGCGTGGCGATCGACCGCGAGTCTGGCGAACACGAAACGTTCCGTCGCTGGCTTGTCGTTCCCGACGATGCAGGTCTGCAGGAACCGGACAAGCAGATTCTGCTGTTCGAAGCCAAGGAACAGGACCCTGACGTCAACGTCGATGAGTTCATTGAAGAGCAGATCGAGTCGGTCGAATTCGGCCGTATCGGTGCGCAGGCGGCCAAGCAGGTCATCCTGCAGCGCATTCGCGATGCCGAGCGCGAGCAGATCCTGAACGATTATCTCGATCGCGGCGAAAAGATCATGACCGGCACGATCAAGCGTGCCGACAAGAAGGGTCTGATCGTCGAGTCCGGTCGCGTCGAGGCGCTGCTGGCGCGCGATCAGATGATCCCCAAGGAGAACCTGCGCACGGGTGACCGTGTCCGCGCGTATATCCTGAATGTCGACCGCACCGCACGCGGCCCGCAGATCGAGCTTTCACGCACGTGCCCCGAGTTCCTCATCAAGCTCTTCGAAAACGAAGTGCCGGAGATGGAGCAAGGCCTGCTGGAGATCAAGGCGGCCGCACGTGATCCAGGCGTGCGTGCGAAAATCGCGGTGGTGGCGCACGATAAGCGCATCGACCCGATCGGCACTTGCGTCGGCGTGCGTGGCACACGAGTGACGGCGGTGCGCAACGAGGTCGGCGGCGAGGCCGTGGACATCGTGCTGTGGTCTGAAGATCCGGCGCAGTTCGTGATTGGCGCGCTGGCGCCTGCGCAGGTCCAGTCCATCGTTGTGGATGAAGAAAAGCACAGCATGGACGTGGTGGTCGACGAGGAGAACCTCGCCGTGGCCATTGGCCGCAGTGGCCAGAACGTGCGTTTGGCGTCCGAGCTGACCGGCTGGCAGATCAATATCATGACGCCGGCGGAATCCGCGCAGAAGCAGGCCGAGGAAAGCTCCGTGGTCCGCAAGCTGTTCATGGAAAAGCTGGACGTGGACGAAGAGGTCGCGGACATCCTGATCGAAGAGGGCTTCAGCTCTCTCGAAGAGGTGGCTTATGTGCCGCTGCAGGAAATGCTCGAGATCGAAGCGTTTGACGAAGACACTGTCAACGAGCTGCGCAACCGCGCCCGCGACGTGCTGTTGACGATGGAGCTGGCGAAGGAAGAAAAGGTCGAGAAGGTGTCGCAAGACCTGCGCGACCTCGAAGGGCTGACCCCGGAGCTGATCGGCAAGCTGGCCGAGGGGAACATCCAGACGCGCGACGACTTGGCTGAGCTGGCCGTGGACGAACTGGTCGAGATGACCGGCGTCGACGAAGAACAGGCCAAGGCGCTGATCATGAAGGCGCGTGAACACTGGTTTTCGTGACGTTGCGACCAAGCGTTGATCGTTTCTCGCAATCTCACTTAAAACCAAGCATCGAAAGGGTTTGAATGGCAAGCACAACAGTTGCCCAACTCGCTGGCGAATTGAACCGTAGCGCATCCGCGCTATTGGAACAATTGCAGGCCGCGGGCGTGCAAAAGGCGACGCCGGAAGACGTCATCACCGAATCGGACAAGACCCGTCTGCTCGACTATCTCAAGCGAGCCCACGGCAGTGCCGAGGATGGCGCGCGCAAAAAAATCACGATCACCAAGCGTGAAACCAGTGAAATCCGCCAAGCGGATGCCACCGGCAAGACGCGCACCGTGCAAGTGGAAGTCAAGAAGAAGCGCGTGCTCGTCAAACGTGATGAGCCGAGCGGGGTACCCGCAGAAGCGGAAGCCGAGCCGGCTGCCCCGGTGGTCGATGCTGAAGAGATCGCGCGCCGAGAGGAAGAACAACGTCGTCAGGCCGAACTACTGGCCCGTCAAGAAGCCGAGCTGAAGGCGCGCCAGGAAGCGATGGAGCGCGAGGAAGCCGAGCGCCGTGCCCGACAGGAAGCCGCGGAAGCTGAGCAGAAGCGCCAGGCTGAACTCGCCGCCAAGAAGGCGGAAGAGGAAGCCGCTGCTGCGCGTGCTGCCGCTGAAGCATCCGACGAGGCCCCGCGGCGTAAGGCCGAGGAAGACGCAGCGCGTCTGGCAAACGAGCGTGAAGCGGCCCAGAAGGCTTCTGAAGAAGCGCGTGCCGCTGCTGACAAGATCAAGGCTGAAGAAGACGCTGCGCGCAAGCGCCGTGAAGCAGCCGAGGCTGAAGCCCGCGCCATTCGCGAAATGATGAGCGCCCCGGCCCGCGTTCTGAAGACGCCGGCGGAGCGCAAGGCGGAAGAGGTCAAGAAGGCCGAGCAATCTGGCACGCTGCACAAGCCTGTCAAGGCGGCCGGCGAAACGCGTACCGCACCGGCTGCGAAGAAGGCAGCTGCGGCGCCTGCTGCCGCGCCAGCTGCGGCACCGGCCGGCGACAAGAAGGGTGGTCGCGGTGGCAAGTCCGGCAATTGGCAAGATGACTCCCGCGGCGGCAAGCGTGGCGGTCTGAAGACGCGTGGCGACACCGGTGGTGGCGTTGATGGCTGGCGCGCCGGCTCCAAGGGCGGCCGCAATCGTCACGGCGACGATAACCGCAACGCCTTCCAGGCCCCGACCGAACCGGTAGTGCGTGAAGTGCATGTGCCGGAAACCATCTCCGTGGCCGATCTCGCCCACAAGATGTCCGTGAAGGCCGCCGAGGTCATCAAGCAGATGATGAAGCTCGGCCAGATGGTCACGATCAACCAGGTGCTGGACCAGGAGACCGCGATGATCGTGGTCGAGGAAATGGGCCACCAGGCGGTCGCAGCCAAGCTGGATGATCCTGAAGCGCTGCTGGTGGAGGGCGTGGAAGAACAAACCAACGTCGAGGCTGAGACGCGTCCTCCGGTCGTCACCGTGATGGGTCACGTCGACCACGGCAAGACCTCGCTGCTTGACTACATCCGTCGCGCCAAGGTGGCGGCGGGCGAAGCTGGCGGCATCACGCAGCATATCGGTGCCTATCACGTCGAGACGGCGCGTGGCGTTATCACGTTCCTGGACACGCCGGGTCATGAAGCGTTCACGGCTATGCGGGCGCGCGGTGCCAAGGCGACCGACATCGTGATCCTGGTGGTGGCGGCGGACGACGGCGTCATGCCGCAGACGAAGGAAGCGATTTCGCACGCGAAGGCTGCTGGCGTGCCTATCGTGGTGGCCATCACCAAGATCGACAAGCCCGAAGCCAACCCGGACCGCGTCAAGCAGGAACTGGTGGCAGAAAGCGTGATTCCGGAAGAGTACGGTGGCGATGCACCGTTTGTTCCCGTGTCCGCCAAGACCGGCCAAGGCATCGATGACCTGCTGGAGAACGTGCTGCTGCAGGCGGAAGTGCTGGAACTGAAGGCGCCGGTTGAAGCGCCGGCCAAGGGCCTGGTGGTGGAAGCCCAGCTGGACAAGGGTAAGGGTCCGATCGCGACGGTGCTCGTGCAGAGCGGCACGCTCAAGCGCGGTGACGTGGTGCTTGCAGGCACTGCCTATGGCCGCGTGCGCGCCATGCTCGACGAAAACGGCAAGCCTGCGAAGGAAGCCGGTCCGTCGATCCCGGTGGAAATCCAGGGTCTGTCCGAAGTGCCTGGCGCCGGTGAAGAAGTGCTGGTGCTGCCGGACGAGCGCAAGGCCCGCGAAATCGCGCTGTTCCGCCAAGGCAAGTTCCGTGACGTGAAGCTGGCGCGCCAACAGGCTGCCAAGCTGGAGAACATGCTGGAGCAGATGAGCGAAGGCGACGTGAAGTCGCTGCCGCTGATCATCAAGGCAGACGTTCAGGGTTCGCAGGAAGCATTGGTGCACTCGCTGCAGAAGCTGTCGACCGACGAAGTGCGTGTGCAGGTCGTGCACGCCGCCGTGGGTGGCATTACCGAGTCGGACGTCAATCTGGCAACTGCGTCGAAGGCCGTCATCATCGGTTTCAATACGCGAGCCGATGCGGGCGCCCGCAAGCTGGCCGAGCATCAAGGCATCGACATCCGCTACTACAACATCATCTATGACGCTGTGGATGAGGTGAAGGCGGCGATGTCCGGCATGCTGTCGCCGGAAAAGCGCGAAGAGTCGACGGGCCTCGTCGAGGTGCGCCAGGTCTTCCACGTGCCGAAGGTTGGCGCGGTGGCAGGCTGTATGGTGCTGGACGGTTTCGTCAAGCGCAATTCGCTGGTGCGGGTGCTGCGTGACAACGTGGTCATCTTCTCGGGTGAGCTGGATTCGCTCAAGCGCTTCAAGGACGATGTGAAGGAAGTGAAGCAAGGCTTCGAATGTGGCCTGTCGATCAAGAACTTCAACGACGTCAAGGAAGGCGATCAACTCGAGGTCTACGAGATCACCGAGGTGGCGCGTACGCTGTAATGCGTGGGCCGGACGCTTCGGTGTCCGGCGTGTCTTTGCGACGGTGGCCCGGGAGCGTCCCGCGCCACCGTTTTGTTTTTTTGGGCGGCCAGCATCGACTGGTGGTGCCCGTATGAGGAATACACTATGCCGAAGAAATCGGGCTCGGCCTCCGGCCGTAACGTTCGCATTGCTGACCAGATTCAACGGGATCTGGCCGAACTGATCCAGCGCGAAATCAAGAACCCGGCGATGGGTCTGGTGACGCTGCAATCGGTGTCGCTTACCCCCGACTATGCGCACGCCAAGGTCTACTTCACGGTGCTGGGCGCCGAGCCGGAAGCGGCTGCCGCCATCCTGAACGAGAAGGCCGGTTATCTGCACTCGCTGCTCTTCAAGCGATTGCACATCCATACCGTGCCGACGCTGCACTTCCATTTTGACGGTTCGGTCGAGCGCGGCATCGAAATGTCGCGCCTGATCGACGAAGCCAACGCCACGCGTGCAAAAGACGACTGACGATGGCAGCGCAACAATCGCCCAAGCCCCAGAAGCCGCCACGCCGGGACGTGCATGGCGTGTTGCTCCTGGATAAGCCGATCGGCTGGTCCAGCAACGACGCGCTGATGCGTGCCAAGCGCCTGCTTTGGGCCAAGAAGGCTGGACATACCGGCACGCTGGATCCTCTGGCGACAGGTTTGCTGCCGCTGTGTTTCGGCGAGGCGACGAAGTTCTCGCAAGACCTGCTCGATGCGGATAAGACGTACGAAACCGTCGTGCGGCTTGGTATCAAGACGAGTACCGCAGACGCGGAAGGCGAGGTGCTGAGCGAGCGCCCGGTATCGGTCACGCCCGAGCAGCTGCAGGCGGCCATCGCGCGCTTTGTCGGCGAGATCGACCAAGTACCCCCGATGCACTCTGCATTGAAGAAGGACAGCAAGCCGTTATACGAATACGCCCGCGCGGGGCAGACGGTGGAGCGTTCCCCTCGCCGCGTGACGGTCCACGCCATCGATGTGCTGGCGGCGGATCTGGAATCGGACGCGCCAACGGTGACTCTGCGTGTTTCATGCAGCAAGGGCACCTACATTCGTACGCTGGGCGAGGACATTGGCGAGGCATTGGGCTGTGGGGCTCACTTGGCCGCTTTGCGCCGAACGCGAGTAGGCAGCCTGACGCTCGAAGGAGCGGTCACGCTTGAAGCCCTGGAGGCTGCGCCGGAGGATCAACGTGTGGCCATGCTTGCGCCGGTCGATGCGCTGCTGCAGACATTGCCGCGCGTGGAGCTTGACGCGGAAGACAGTCGTCGCTTTCTACACGGTCAGCGCTTGCCTTTGAGATTGTCGCTGCCGAACGCCGAGCAGGTGCGAGTCTACGGCGTGCGCAATGATGGCATGGCGGCGCTGCTGGGCGTGGCTGCTTGGCAAGGCGGCGTGTTGCGGCCCGAGCGTCTGGTGCACTTGTAATGCAATTTACGGCCAACAAAAAGCCACGCTGCTAGGCGTGGCTTTTTGTTGTCGGGAGGGCGGGCTTCGTCAGTGCGCGCCGGCTGCCGCCTCTGCGCCGCCTGCCGATTTTGCCGGTTTGGTGAGCCAGATGAAGCCGATCAGCACCAGGAACAAGACCGCTGATACCCAGAAGATATCGTTCGCGCCAAGCATCGCCGCCTGCTGGGAGATCACGCGCTCGATCACGCCGTTGGCTTGCAGGCTCGGCATGCCCATCTGCGTGTATTGATTGATGGACGCGGTATAGGCGGGGTTATACGGGTTCGTGTGCTCGACCAGCTGAGCATGGTGTAGCGCGGAGCGGTTGTCCCATACGGTGGTCGAGATCGATGCGCCGATGCCGCCGAACATGATCCGCACGAAGTTCGACAGCCCCGACGCCGCGGGAATCCGTTCGGGCGGCAGGCCAGACAGGATGATCGACGTGAGCGGAATGAAGAACATCGCCATGGCCGCACCCTGGATGAGCGTCGGAATCATCAGCGTCCAGGTGTCCACCTGTGTGGTGAAGTGCGAGCGCATCCAGAACACCAGCGCAAACGTCATGAATGCGGAAGTCGCCACCCAGCGTGCGTCCATCTTCGGCAGATTCTTGCCGATGACTGGCGACAGGATGATCGCGAAGATGCCCACGGGCGCCATGATCAGGCCCGCATCGGTGGCGGTGTAGCCGACGATGGTTTGCAGCCACAGCGGCAGGATCACGAGGTTGCCGAAGAACAATCCATACGCTACTGAGATGGCGACCACCCCGGCGCTGAAGTTGCGGCCTTTGAACAAGGTCAGGTCCACCACCGGGTGGTCCTCGGTCAGCTCCCACACCAGGAAGAACGCGAAGCCTACGATCGCGATGACGGTGAGCGTGATGACTTCGGCGGAGTTGAACCAATCGAGCTCCTTGCCGCGATCCAGCATCAATTGAAGCGAACCCACCCAGATGACAAGCAGCGCCAGCCCGATCTTGTCGATCGGAAGGGAGCGTGTCTGCGATTCGCGGTCCTTATAGATGACCCACGTAGCGTACGCAGCCAGAATGCCGACCGGAATATTGATGTAGAAGATCCACGGCCACGTCATGTTGTCGGAGATCCACCCGCCGAAAATGGGCCCCATGATGGGCGCCACCAGGGTGGTCATGCCCCACAGTGCCAGCGCCATCGAACTCTTCGCGGGTGGATACGTCGACAGCAGCAGCGCCTGCGACAGTGGAATCATCGGGCCGGCCACAGCGCCCTGGATGATACGTGCGGTGATCAGCATGCCCATGTTGGGTGCCAGCCCGCATGCCCACGATGACAGCACGAACAGGATGATCGACGTGATGAACAGGCGCACCTGTCCGAAGCGCTGCGTCAGCCATCCCGTGAGCGGCACCGAGATGGCGTTGGCCACGGCAAACGAGGTGATGACCCATGTGCCCTGGTTCGGCGCAACGCCCAGGTCGCCTGAGATGGCCGGGATCGACACGTTGGCGATGGACGAGTCCAGCACGTTCATGAAGGTGGCCAGCGACAGTGCCACGGTACCGATCGCCAGTTTGGCGCCGGTCAGTGGCTGTGGTGGCTTTGGCGCGGCAGTTGCCATGCGTCAGACCTTGGGAGCAGGTTGCGAAGCGCGCGGCGCGGAAGTGGCCGGCACATTGGATGCGGCTGGCGCGGTGGAGACACCGCGGCCGGCGTTATTGGCGATGATGCTGGCGATGATCTGATCGGCATCCTTGCCCGCCTGGTCATACACCGAGGTTTGCAGCGGTGATGCCGTCGGCGCGGTGGCCAGGCTCTGTCCGCCTTCGTCGTGAATGTCGACCTTGGCTTCCATCGACAGACCCACACGCAGCGGATGATCCTTCAGCTCCGTCGGGTCAAGCGACACACGCACCGGCAGGCGCTGCACCACCTTGATCCAGTTGCCTGTGGCATTCTGCGCCGGCAGCAGCGAGAAAGCCGAGCCCGTACCGGCAGAGAAACCCACGACCTTGCCGTGGTACGTCACGCTGCTGCCATACACGTCGGCCACCAGTTCCACTGGCTGGCCCACGCGCATGTGGCGCACCTGCACTTCCTTGAAATTGGCGTCGACCCAAAGCTGGTCGAGCGGGACGATGGCCATCAGTGGCGTGCCCGGGGCAACGCGCTGGCCAACCTGCACCGAGCGCTTGGCCACATAGCCCGTCACGGAGGCAGGCAGGCTCGTACGCGCGTAGGCCAGGTAGGCTTCACGCACCTTGGCGGCGGCCTGCAGTACGTTGGGGTGACGCTCCAGCGTGGTCTGCTCCGTCAATACGCGATTGCCCTGCAATTGTTCCTTGGCCGTCTCCAGTGCCGCCTGTGCTGCCCGTACCGCGGTTTCAGCGTGTGAGATTTCTTCCTGCGACACGGCGCCTGTCCCCGCGATCTGCTTGCGACGTGCGAGGTCATCCTTTGCCTTGGCAAGGTCCGACTCGCGCATCGCGAGCGTAGCGGTGTAGGCGCTGGTATTCGAGTACAGCGTGCGCACCTGGCGCACCGTCTGCGCAAGTGCGGCTTCGGCCTGTTCCAGCGCGACGCGCGCATCTGCGCGGTCCAGTTCGATCAGCGGCTGGCCGGAGGTGACGAGCTGCGTGTCGTCGGCGCGGATGGCGACCACGGTACCCGCCACCTGCGGCGTCACCTGAACCACGTTGCCCTGCACGTAGGCATCGTCGGTCGACTCAAACCAGCGGCCATACAGGCCCCAGTAGAGGCCATAACCGACACCTGCGATCACCAGGGCGGCCGTCAGTGTGGTCAGCATGCGCTTGCGTGTTCCGTTGCCACTGCCGTTCGGGGCGGCCGCAGGCGCTGCTGCGGGGGCTGCGGACGGGGCGGCTTGGGGCTTGTTGTCACTCATGATGTTGGCTCGAAAGAATGCGTGGGAACGTTCGGTTCAATTCAGGTCAGCTTTGCGACGTTGCGGGTTGGGCCGCTCCGCCGGTGGTCGCGTGGTGGGGCACGGATCCGGGCAGGTCTTCTGCCGTATAGCCGCCGCCAAGCGCCTTGATCAGTGCCATCTGTGCGTCGAGACGGCGCGCCTGCAGATCGGTTGCAAGCTTGCGCTGCTGCAGGACAGTGGTTTCGGCGTTGAGTACGGTCAGTTGCGTGCCGAGACCTGCGCCATAGCGTGTGCGTGCCAGGCTGTACGCACGCTCGGCTTCGGTCAGCGCCGTGCGCTGGATGGCGATCTGCGCATCGATGCTGTGCAGTGCGGTGATCTGGTCAGCGGTATCGTGCAGCGCCTCGGTCAGCGTCTGGTTGTAGCTGGCAACGGCGGCGTCATAGCTGGCGTACTTACCCCGCAGATTGGCGCGCAGCTTGCCGCCCTCGAAGATCGGCAGCTTCAGCGCGGGGCCAATGCCGAGTTGACGCGATGCACCGAGCAGCAGGTTTTCCGGCGCAATCGATACGAGGCCCAGGAATGCGGTCAGGCTGATATCCGGCAGAAACTCGGCTTTGGCCACGTCGATATCCTTCGAGGCGGCCTCGACGCGCCAGCGCGCGGCCACGAGGTCCGGCCGGCGGCCGATCAGGTCGATGGTCAGGTCGTTCGGCAGCTTGGGCGTTGCTTGTGCCAGCAGCGTCGGGCGCGTGATAACCAGACCGCGATCGGGGCCTTTGCCCAACAGCGCAGCCAGCTGGTGACGCGCCAGCGCAATCTGCTCGTCGACCTGCTCCAGCTCGGTTTGCGCGGCAGCTACGTTGGCGCGTGCCTGCGTGGTTTCGACCTGCGTGTCCAGCCCGGCGCGCAGGCGCTGGCTTGCCAGCGAGGTCAGGTCCTTGCGCTGCGTAATCGCGCGTTCTGCAACGTCGCGCTGCGCATACAGTGCGGCCAGCTTGGCGTAGGTGCGAGCGACCGTCGTGGAGAGCATCAGGCGCGCGGCCTGGCTTTCGGCTTCCATGGCCTTGTCGTCCGACAGTGCGGCTTCCAGCGCGGAGCGGTTCTTGCCCCAGAAATCCAGGTCGTAGCTCACGCCGAGCTGGATTTTCGACTCCGTGAACCAGCGTCCGGCCAACGGCGTGCCTTCAAACAGGTCGTATTCCGACAGGCGTTGGCGCGTGGTTTCCGCATCGAAGCCGACGCTCGGGTACAGATTGCCGCGTACGATATCGGCCATCGCGCGAGAGGCCCGCACGCGGGCAAAGGCGACCTGCAGGTTCGGATTGTCCTTGATCGCCTCATCCACCAGCGCACGCAGTTGGGGATCATTGAACTGATCGACCCAGCTCTGCGATGGCCATTGGCCGCCCTGCGACGGCAGCGTCTTGGCGCTAGCGAGCTGTCCAGGCGACGTAAGCGTTTGCGTGCTGTGTGAGTTGCCGAGGTCGGCGCAGCCGGCCAGGGCGGCCAACGCAATCGTGGAGAGCGCCACACCCAGGCGCGCCGGCCATTGCGTCGGTGCGCGGCCTGCGAGCGGAAGAGCCTGGGGGGCAAAGTCTGAGGCGTTCATGTTGTTCTGGGGTGTCAGGCAATCAGGTAAACGTTGGGAGCGGTTGTAGCCGTGCGGTGTCAATGCCCGGCGGCGCGAGGGCGGTTGCTCTCGCTCGCCGCGCAATTGTCCAGCACGCGCTTGAGCAGTCCACGCAGGGTCTGGACTTCGGCAGGCGAGAAGCCGGCAAAGAAGCGGTTCAACACGTGGGTATAGATGGCCGGCATGCGGTCGGCCATTGCCCGACCGGCTTCAGTCAGATCGAGATGCACGACGCGGCGGTCGGATTCGCTGCGTACGCGCTCGATCAGCCCGCGCTTTTCCATGCGGCTGAGCATGCGAGTGAGCGAGCCGATATCGGTATTCAGTTCGCGGCCGAGGTCGGTGGCGGTTTGGCAGCGGCCGTTGGCGAGCAACACCAGGCAGCTCGCCTGGGAGTGCGTCACGTCCATCTGCGCCACCTCTTGCTCGATCGCCATGGACAGTGCCGTCTTGGTACGCCCTACGAGGTAGCCCACGCTCTCGCACATGCGGTAGTCCTCCACCCGGAACAGCGTTCCAGAAGCGATTTCGGCGGCAGGTCTTGTTTGTTCGGACATCTTATGTATGCACAATCATTGTCGGGACAAATATACGAATCTGCGCAGCAAACGGCAAGGTACTGAATGAGTGATTCCAGTTTTAGAAATAATTGGTGATTCATGTGCCACTTTTATGTTGGTACTTTACAGATTCATCACGAGTGTCATCCCTTGCGCATTGCAGCATGCTAGAATGTCAGGTTATTCCGCGAGCTGTTTCCGAGGCTTGCGTCACGTCTTTTCGAGTTCACTTCCCATGCGCGCGCTTCGCAACATTGCCATCATTGCCCACGTTGACCACGGCAAAACCACGTTGGTCGACCAGCTCCTCCGCCAATCCGGCACGTTCCGAGAGAACGAGCAGGTTGCTGAACGCGTGATGGATTCGAATGACATCGAAAAAGAACGCGGCATCACGATCCTGGCCAAGAACTGCGCGGTCGAATACAACGGCACGCACATCAACATCGTCGACACGCCGGGGCACGCCGACTTCGGTGGCGAGGTGGAGCGTGTGCTGTCGATGGTCGACGGCGTGCTGCTGCTGGTCGATGCCGTGGAAGGCCCGATGCCGCAAACGCGTTTCGTGACGCGCAAGGCGCTGGCCCTGGGCCTGAAGCCGATCGTCGTGATCAACAAGGTGGACCGTCCGGGCGCGCGTCCGGAGTGGGTGATCAACCAGACCTTCGACCTGTTCGACAAGCTGGGCGCCAACGACGACCAGCTCGACTTCCCAGTCGTGTACGCCTCGGGCCTGAACGGTTACGCCGGCCTGACTGACGACGTGCGCGAAGGCGACATGAAGCCGCTGTTCGAGACCATTCTCGACAAGGTGCCGCAGCGTAACGACGACCCGAACGGCCCGTTCCAGCTGCAGATCATCTCGCTGGACTATTCCAGCTACGTCGGCAAGATCGGCGTGGGCCGCATCACGCGTGGCCGCGTGCGTCCGCTGCAGGACGTGGTGGTCAAGTTCGGCCCGGAAGGCAACCCGATCAAGGGTCGTATCAACCAGGTGCTGAAGTTCCGTGGCCTGGAGCGCGAACTGGTGCAGGAAGCCGAAGCCGGCGACATCGTGCTGATCAACGGTATTGAAGAACTGGGTATCGGCTGCACCGTGTGTGCGCCGGACGCTCAGGAAGCGCTGCCGATGCTGAAGGTGGACGAGCCGACGCTGACGATGAACTTCTGCGTCAACACCTCGCCCCTGGCTGGCCGCGAAGGCAAGTTCGTGACGAGCCGCCAACTGCGCGATCGTCTGGACCGCGAGCTGAAGTCCAACGTGGCCCTGCGCGTGAAGGACACCGGCGACGACACGATCTTCGAAGTGTCGGGCCGTGGCGAATTGCATCTGACGATTCTGGTGGAAAACATGCGCCGTGAAGGCTACGAGCTGGCCGTGTCGCGCCCGCGCGTGGTGTTCAAGGAAATCGACGGTGTGAAGTGCGAGCCGTTCGAGCGCCTGACCGTGGACGTGGAAGACGGCCACCAGGGCGGCGTGATGGAAGAGCTGGGCCGCCGCAAGGGCGAACTGCTCGACATGGCGTCGGACGGCAAGGGCCGTACGCGTCTGGAATACCGCATTCCGGCCCGCGGCCTGATCGGCTTCCAGGGTGAATTCCTGACGCTGACGCGCGGCACCGGCCTGATCAGCCACATCTTCGACGATTACTCGCCGGTCAAGGAAGGCGACCTGGGCGAGCGCCACAACGGCGTGCTGATCTCGCAGGACGACGGCGCTGCCGTGGCCTACGCGCTGTGGAAGCTGCAGGATCGCGGCCGCATGTTCGTGTCGCCTGGCGATGCGCTTTACGAAGGCATGATCATCGGCATCCACAGCCGCGACAACGACTTGGTCGTCAACCCGATCAAGGGCAAGCAGCTGACCAACGTGCGTGCGTCGGGGACAGACGAAGCCGTACGCCTGGTGCCGCCCATCCAGATGTCGCTGGAATACGCGGTGGAATTCATCGCCGACGACGAGCTGGTGGAAGTCACGCCGAAGAGCATCCGCCTGCGCAAGCGTCATCTGAAGGAACACGAACGTAAGCGTGCTGCGCGCGAAGAAGCCGCTTGATCCACGACGGATCGGTCAGAGAAAACGCCCCGACATGTCGGGGCGTTTTTTTGGTTGTGCCTGCGTGTATCCATGTCCCTGAACGCTGGCAGGATCGTCGAGAGCGTACAGGCTGCCTGAATTGCGGCGTCCGGGCCCGGGTCACACAAGCGGCATGGGCTCAGAGGCGACGGCAGCGCGCGGGCTGCGCCACTCGGGCGGTTTCCACAGATAACGGATGTCCCGATCGTGGAACACATCGGCCCACATGTCGCGCCATTCGTGGAAGGTGAGGGTGATCGGGTTGTGCGTGTGGACCTGTCGTGTGATGCCAAAGACAGGCGCTTCTTCCTCGGGGACGAAGCTGCCGAACATGCGATCCCAGATGGTGAGCACGCCGGCGTAGTTGCGGTCGATGTACTGGGGGTTCTTGGCGTGGTGCACGCGATGCACCGACGGCGTATTCACATACTGCCCCAGCCAGCGCCAGAAGCCCGCATAGCGCGAATCCAGCGCACCCAAGCGCGTATGCACGAAGAACTGGAATGCCAGATTCAGGCCGACGGCCAGGATGACCCAGTCCGGCGTAAAGCCGACCCACGCCAGCGGAATCCAGAAGAGCCACATCCCTGAAACCGGGTACGTCAGGCTCTGGCGAAAGGCGGTCGAAAAGTTCATACCCTCCGATGAGTGATGCGTCACATGTGAGGCCCACATCCAGCGCACGCGATGGCTGGCGCGGTGGAAGAAATAGTAGAGGCAGTCCTGCAGTAGCAGGAGCAGCAAGAATGACCACCATGTTTCCGGTACGGCGCGCAAGCCGTGGGCGTAGGTCCATGCATAGACCGTCTTGACCATCAGCCACAAGAAAAAGGCATCCGATGCCTGGTGCATGAGCGCCAGGCCCGCGTTTGAAACGGTGTCCTTGAGGCTGTAGACGGACGGATCGCGTTTGCGCCAATACCATGCCTCCGCCCCGATGGTGAGCAGGAAGACCGGCGCAAACGCCAGCAGGATCAAGCCGGGGTCGAAGCTGGGCGCGCTTGGTGTGACAGTGGCAGGGGTCATCTGATTGTTGTGATGTATGTGTTGTCTCCAATCGGCAGATATACGCCCAACATGCACGCTGGGAAAGAGGGGACGTTAGAACCCTTCCTCGCTAAACGTCGCCCTCGTGTACAGTCCAGCCGTTATCCGCACAACAACATTTGAGAGACATGGAATCCACCGTTTCACCTGCGCCGCAAGCTGAGGTCCACCCTCACGTGATCGCCGAAGTTCGGGGCGGCATCGGCTGGCTCACGCTGAACCGGCCGCAGGCGCTCAACGCGCTGTCGCTGGAGATGATCAGGGCGATGTCGCATGCGCTGCTCGCATGGCAGCACGACCCGGAGGTTCACGCCGTCATCCTGCGCGGTGAGGGCGGCAAGGCCCTGTGTGCCGGCGGCGACATCCGCTTCTTCCACCGCGCTGCCACGGCCGGCGACCCGCAGCTCATCACCTTCTTTACGGAGGAGTACCGCCTCAACCACCTCATCTTCAGCTATGCGAAGCCCTATATCGCCTTGATGGACGGCGTGGTGATGGGCGGCGGGATGGGCATCTCGCAGGGCGCATCGCTGCGCGTGGTGACTGAGCGCACCAAGATGGCCATGCCCGAGACCAATATCGGCCTGTTCCCGGACGTGGGCGGCGGCTGGTTCCTGGCACGCGTGCCGGGCAGCGTGGGTGAGTATCTCGGCGTGACCGGGCAGGTCATCGAGGCAGCCGATGCGCTGTCGATCGGCCTGGCGGATTGCCACATGGGCGCCGATGCGCTGGCAGCTGTCGTACGGCGCCTGCGCAATGGCCACTGGCAAAGCGCGGGTGAGATCGCGGCCTGCTTTGTCGATGCCGCGTCGGCGCCGGACGCATCCAAGGCCGTCATCGCAGCGCGTCGCGGCGCCATTGATGCATGCTTCAGCCAAGATACGGTGCAAGGCATTCTGGCCGATCTGGCTGGCAACGGCGGCAACGACTGGGCGGCACAGACCGCCGCATACATGGCGAAACGCTCGCCGCTGATGATGGCCGTGACGCTCGAGCAAATCCGCCGCGGGCGTCACACCACGCTGGCCGATGAGCTTCGGCGTGAGCTCGACATGATGACCCACGTGTTTGCGGACGGCGATGGTATCGAAGGCATCCGCGCGCTGGCGGTCGACAAGGACCATACACCCAAGTGGAAGCATGCCAGCATTGATGCAGTGCGCGAGGAGGAGGTGGCCGCGTTCTTCGTCTCGCCGTGGCGCCGCGAGCAGCATCCGCTGCTGGGGCTGTCGGACTAGAAGCGGTAAACTGCTCGCCTGCATTGAATCGTTGACTTCGCTGTGACCGCTGAACGCCCCACGCCCAACCCCCGCCGCTTGTCGGTCGCGCCCATGATGGACTGGACTGACCGACATTGTCGGTTCTTCCATCGCCAGATTTCCCGCCACACGTGGCTCTACACGGAAATGGTGACCACCGGCGCGCTGCTGCACGGAGACGTCCCGCGTCACCTCGATTTCGACGAAGCCGAGCACCCCGTGGCGCTCCAGCTCGGCGGGAGCGAGCCCAACGACCTGGCGCAGGCCGCGCGCCTCGGCCAGCAGTGGGGCTACAAGGAAATCAACCTGAACTGCGGCTGTCCTTCCGAGCGCGTGCAGCGTGGCGCGTTCGGCGCGTGCCTGATGGCCGAGCCCAAGCTCGTCGCAGAGGGGGTGAAGGCCATGCGCGATGCAGTATCGATTCCGGTCACGGTCAAGCACCGCATTGGCATCGATGCCATCGAAACCTATGATTTCGTACGCGATTTCGTCGGAATCATCGCTGAGGCGGGTTGCGAGACTTTTATTGTCCACGCGCGCAACGCCATCCTGAAGGGCTTAAGCCCGAAGGAGAATCGCGAGATTCCGCCGCTGCGCTACGAGGTCGTGTACCAACTCAAGCGAGACTTTCCGCATCTGGAAATATTGCTCAACGGCGGCGTGCAGACGCTGGAGCAGATCGACACGCATTTGGCACACGTCGACGGCGTCATGATCGGCCGCGAGGCTTATCACCATCCCTACCTGATGGCTACGTTCGATGGACGCTACTACAGAGCAGGCACTGGGGCGCGCACGCGCGTCGAAGTGGAGGACGCGATGATCTCCTACGTCGGCCGCTGGGTGGAGCGTGGTGGTTACGCCGGCGCGGCGGTGCGCCACATGCTGGGGCTGTATCGTGGCGTTGCCGGCGCGCGCGGGTGGCGGCGTGTACTGTCCGACGCCAAAGCGCTGGGTCGCGTCAAGACGCTGGACGATACGCACGCGCTGTTTGCCGAGGCGCGCAGCCACTTGCGGCGTGGCGAAGAGCAGGGTGAAGAGATGGTCGCTGCATAAATTGCGCCACCCCCTAGTCACCCAGAAAGAATGTTTGTATAATTTTGGTTTTCGCCGAGCAGCGTCGAGTTTTTGCTGTTCGCACGACGGTGGCTGTAGCTCAGTTGGTAGAGTCCCAGATTGTGATTCTGGTCGTCGTGGGTTCGAGTCCCATCAGCCACCCCAAATTCCCCAATAGAATCAACGGCCTAGTCACTCCGCGCCGTTCTGCATTCTGAAATTCCCAACGTTTTTTTCCAGCGGCCTCACTCGGTCGCGCTGGCTCGTCGCACCTTTCGGCGGTCGTAATGCTTGGGCGTGAAGTTCCCGGTCGGCCATGGTACCGACCCCTACATGAACCGGCAGAAGCACGACGGCACGATGGTTGTCGTAGGCGCTGTCGAGACGTTGACCTACACAAGCGGTGTCCACTTTATCTTCAAGCGTCGCTCGATGACGGGTCCGCTTATCGGCGGCTTGCCCGAAACTCAGGAAATGCTCGATTTCTGTAGCGAACACAACATCGTGTGCGATATCGAGACGATCGCGATGAACGACGTCAACCAAGCCTACGACCGCACGGTAGCGGGTGACGTGACATTCCGCTTCGTGATCGACATGGCAACGCCCGGTGAGGCGACGGCAGCCATCAAGTGACCATCGCCGTTCAGGGCGCCCAACGCTCGGGGCAGAAGAAGATAGCGTTCCGCGTAAACGTGCAGATGCCTCGACATTCGCGTCGATAGCCTGTCGGGGCTGAAATGGAGCGGGGAATTTGAGGTGCAGAATGTCGCCGTTGTCATCGACCCTGGGTCCATCGGGCAAGCACTTGCCCGCCGGGTCGGCACGGGCAAGCCTCTCTTGCTTGCCGATCCACGCGGCGCAGGGTACCGTCAGGCAGGGCAGCAAATTGCTTTGGCAGGTATGCCCCCTTGGGGCGCGCCTCAATGCCCGCTTCAAATTGAAGGAAATCATCGGTAAGCACCCGGTGAACCCGTCTTGAAGGGGACCCGCGTAGCAAGGAGCATCGTGTCCATCTAGTTCTAGGTGGACACGTGGACACTATCG
>NZ_CATYWO010000007.1:0-168274 GCF_958405655.1 Ralstonia condita
CACATCTACTTCTCCACCGCCTCGACCACCCCGCCGTCCCTTTCGTTTCGGCGCTGTGTCGTGCAGCGAGGGGCGAATATTAGGCGGGTTTCCGGAGGTTGGCAACACCTTTGTCGTGACGGATTGATGACGCGGATATGAAGAATGCTCGCAAACCTAGTCTGGGCCTGGGATTCCCGCCAAAGAATCATGCAAAAGTGGCACCGAATATACCCGAGACTATTGCTCGGGTATTCCCTGAATCACCCACCGGGACCGCGGCCTATCGATGGTTGAACCCGGGCCCGCGCTTTTCCAGGAAGGCCCGCATGCCTTCCTTCTGGTCTTCTGTTGCAAAAGTGGCGTGGAATAGTCGCCGTTCCAGATGCACCCCCTCACTGAGCGAAGTCTCATAGGCGGCGTTGATCGACTCCTTGATCATCATGACCGCAGGCAGCGAGAAACCGGCAATGGTTTCAGCCGCCTGGATGGCTTCTTCAAGCAGCTTGTCAGCGGGGACGACACGCGAGACGAGGCCGGCGCGCTCGGCTTCATCAGCCCCCATCATGCGCGCGGTCAGACAAAGGTCCATGGCCTTGGCTTTCGAGACCGCGCGCGGCAGGCGCTGAGTCCCCCCGGCACCGGGCATGGTGCCAAGCTTGATTTCGGGCTGCCCGAACTTGGCGGTATCGGCGGCAAGGATGATGTCGCACATCATCGCGAGCTCGCAGCCACCGCCCAGTGCGTAGCCCGCCACCGCGGCGATCACCGGCTTGCGGACGCGACGGATGGTTTCCCAGTTGCGCGTGATGTATTCGTTCTTATAGACGGTCGCGAAGTCGTACTCGGCCATGGCTCCGATGTCGGCGCCGGCGGCAAATGCCTTTTCGCTGCCGGTGATCACAATCGCACCAGTATTGGCATCGGCGTCGAAGGCGAGCAGTGCGGCGCCGAGTTCGTCCATGAGTGCATCGTTTAGGGCGTTGAGCGCCTTCGGACGATTGAGGGTAACAAGACCAACACGACCGCGCGTTTCGACCAGAATGTTTTCGTAGGACATGGAAGCTCCAGTTGGAATGCATGTAATATTAGCCGACCAACCGGTCGGTTAATCAATGAGCCCGCGACCGAGGAGGAGACAAGATGACAAGCCCGACCATTCTGCTCGACTGGCACGATCATGTGGCAACCATCACGCTGAACCGGCCCGATCAACTCAACAGTTTCACGGCCGGTATGCATCGCGAACTGTGCGACGCGCTGGATAAGGTCGAGCGCCAGCGCGCACGGGCACTGATTCTGACTGGCGCCGGGCGCGGCTTCTGCGCCGGGCAGGACCTCTCCGAACTCAGCTTCACGCCCGGGCAGATGACGGATCTGGGCACACTCATCGACGAGCAGTTCAACCCGCTGGTGCGCCGTCTTCGCGCCCTTCCCCTGCCGGTCATTGCTGCAGTCAATGGCGTGGCCGCAGGAGCCGGCGCCAACCTGGCGCTGGCGTGCGACATCGTATTGGCGGCGGAAAACGCGTGCTTCCTCCAGGCGTTCGTGAAGATCGGGCTGCTGCCGGATTCGGGCGGCACGTGGTTCTTGCCGCAACGCATCGGCATGGCGCGCGCGATGGGGCTGGCGATGCTCGGCGAAAAGCTCGACGCCAAGACCGCGCTGGCGTGGGGCCTGATCTGGGGCGTCTATCACGATGCCAAGATCCTGATGACGGAGGTGCGCGCCATGGCCGATCACCTCTCCAAGCAACCTACCCGGGCGCTGGCCGCCATCAAGCGCGCCATGCAGGCGGCGCCCACGCAGTCGCTGGATGCGCAGCTCGACCTGGAGCGCGACCTGCAGCGCGAGCTGGGCCACTCACGTGACTACGCGGAGGGCGTCGACGCCTTCCTCCACAAGCGCCCCGCACACTTCACCGGCGAATGAAGGAGCTTGCATGACCCAGCCCACCCTCCTGGACGCACAAACCCTGGCTGAAGCCGCCTGCAAGAGCATGTATGACGCCGATGCCTGTACGCGCGCGCTCGGCATGCGCGTGGAGGCGGTCGGACCAGGCTACGCTCGCCTGTCGATGACCGTGCGCCCGGACTTTCTCAACGGACACCGCACGTGCCATGGCGGGCTGATCTTCACGCTGGCCGATTCGGCGTTCGCCTTTGCCTGTAACAGCCGCAACCACAACACCGTGGCGGCCGGGTGCAGCATCGAGTTTCTGCGTCCCGCGCACGGCGGCGACGTGCTGACGGCCGAAGCGACCGAACAAATCCTCGCTGGGCGGCACGGCGTGTACGACGTGCGCGTCTCCAACCAGACCGGCGAGGTCATTGCCCTGTTCCGGGGCAAGTCTGCCCAGATTCGCGGCCATGTCATTCCCGTCCCGGAGAGCATCGAGCACTAGCTAGTTCGCCGCTCTATATAGAGCCTTTGCCGCGCCATCACAGGAGGACGCCGCACGACGGCGCCCCGAGGAGACCCGCATGCGCCCCCGCTCAACCGACCTGCCCCTCGATTCGACCGAAACCGCCAGCCGTGACGCCATCCAGGCGCTGCAGCTCGAGCGGCTGAAGCGCAGCCTTGCCCATGCCTACGACAACGTCCCCGCATACCGGGCCAAATTCGATGCAGTGGGCGCACATCCCGCAGACTTGCGCTCGCTGGCCGATCTGGCGAAGTTCCCCTTCACCACCAAGGCAGACCTGCGCGACAACTATCCTTTTGGCATGTTTGCCGTGCCGCAGGACAGGATTGCGCGGATCCACGCCTCATCGGGCACGACGGGCAAACCCACCGTGGTCGGCTACACGCTCGCCGACATCGATACGTGGGCCGGGCTGGTGGCACGCTCGATTCGAGCGGCGGGCGCACGGCGGGGCGACAAAGTTCACGTGAGTTACGGTTACGGCCTCTTCACCGGGGGCCTGGGCGCTCACTATGGCGCCGAGCGCGCCGGCCTGACGGTCATTCCATTCGGCGGCGGACAGACGGAGCGGCAAGTCCAGCTCATCGCCGATTTCCAGCCACAGATCATCATGGTCACGCCCAGCTACATGCTGGCGATTGCCGATGAGTGCGAGCGCCAAGGCATGGACCCTGCCGCATCCAGCCTGCAGATCGGCATCTTCGGCGCAGAACCGTGGACGCCCGAAATGCGCAACGCCATCGAGGCGCGCATGGGGCTATCGGCTGTCGACATCTATGGACTCTCGGAAGTCATGGGCCCTGGCGTTGCCAGCGAGTGCGCCGAAACCAAGGACGGACCGACCATCTGGGAAGATCACTTCTATCCGGAGATCATCGATCCGGACACCGGCGAGGTCCTGCCGGACGGCGAATTCGGCGAACTGGTCTTCACGTCGCTGACCAAGGAGGCCATGCCGGTGGTGCGCTACCGCACGCGCGACCTGACGCGCCTGCTACCCGGCACGGCGCGACCGGGCATGCGCCGCATGGAAAAGATCACCGGGCGCTGCGATGACATGATGATCGTGCGCGGCGTGAACGTCTTCCCATCACAGATCGAGGAGTTGATCCTCAAACATGCGGCGCTTTCACCGCACTATCAGTGCGTCCTCGCCAAGGAGGGGCCGCTCGACACCTTGACGGTACGGATCGAAGCAGCGCTGGGCGCCCCGGCAGAGACGGCTCAGGCTGCAAGCAGGCGACTGGCGCACGACATCAAGTCGATGATCGGCATTTCCGCAGCGATGGAAGTCCTGGCGGCCGGGGGAATTGAACGCTCGGTAGGCAAGGCGCGCCGCGTGGTCGACCTGCGGCGCGCTTAGCGCCTGGCTTCAGCGGGAAGCGACCCCGACACTGCCGCCCTTGGGCACCAGCACCCACAGCCGGCCGGCTTGCTTCATGCGTCCGGCCAGATCGCCGGCGGCATCGCCGTGGCCGAAGTAATAGTCGGCCCGCACGGCGCCACGGATGGCTGAGCCCACGTCCTGCGCGAACACGAGCTTCTGGATCGGATCGGTCGACAATGGTTTCGTCGTCGACAGAAAGACGGGGGAGCCGAGCGGAATGTAACTGGGGTCCACCGCAATCGACCGTTCGTCCGTGAGGGGTACGCCCAGCTTGCCGATAGGCCCGCCGGTATTGCCAGGGGTCTCGGCGAAGAAGACAAAACGCGGGTTCACGTTGAGCATCTCTTCCACGCGGCCAGGGTTGGCGCGCGCCCAGGCCTTGATGCCCTGCATGGTCGCCTGCACCGGCGTGATCTCGCCCTGATCGAGCAGCCAGCGCGCGAACGAACGGAAGGGCTGGTTATTGGTGCCGCCCACGCCCAGGCGCATGATGCCGCCCTCTTCCAGCTGGACTTGCCCCGAGCCCTGAATCTGCAGGAATGCCGCCTCGACCGGGTCGTCCACCCAGACAATTTCCTGCCCCCGCAACACCGGGCTGTGGATCAACTGCGCACGCGGTGGCAGCGTCTTGCCACGCCATGCCGCGGGCATGCGATACAACGGCGTCTGGTAGATGCCGTGGCGCGTGCGCGACCCGCGCAGCAGCGGTTCGTAATAGCCGGTGATCAGCCCGCTGTCTGTACCGTCCTCCTTGACGACACGGTAAGGGGTGAAATTGTCTTCGAAGAAGACACGCATGGCGATGGGATCGCCGGCATCGACCATCAGGCCGGCCGAGCAGACGCGCGACCAGTCAGCGCGGCGCCTCATCGCCTCGCAGTTCGATTGCAGCGCGGGCCAGGCGGAGGCGAGATCATCGGCGGTCCAGCCGGCGACGTCCGCCCAGGTCGCGGGGGCCAGATGCCCGCCCAGGGTTGCCGTAGGCGGTTGCGTCGATTCAACGCGCGGCGGCGGGCCGCTGGTACAGGCGGCAAGCAAGGCGGTGACGAGGGTGGCGACCAGCCCGGCCCAACGGCGATGGGCGGCGGTACGAGCCGGTGTCAATGCGTCCAAGGTTGCTGCTGTCATGCCTGTTTCATCCTGTCCGGCGGTTCGATGTGGGCGGCCGGCTTGGCTACAATGCCCGGCATCTGCGCTTCTCGCCGTCGATCATGAGCAAATTCTTTGAAAACCATCCAATGATGCTGTTTGGCCTGGAGGCCGGCGTGGCGCTGTTCCTGCTGCTCTTCGTCGTGGTCTGGACGATGTCCGGCGCCAAGAAGCATCCGCGTCCCCTGCGCGCGCCGCCGGACCATCCGTCGCGCCAGGGGGCGCAGGACCCCCAGACCGCCAAGCCCTCGGAATCGACCGAATCCGCGCCAAAAGATTCGCGCCCGGCCAAGTCCGACACCCACTGATCAGTGCAGCATGCGCGGCATCACCAGCGCAAATTCGGGGATCGGCGCCTCGAAGCGGTGACCGTCCTCGGCCACGCAAAAGTATTCGCCGCGCATCGTACCCACGGGCGTCTTGATCGTCGCCCAGCTCGTGTATTCGAAAGACTCGCCCGGCGGCAGCAGCGGCTGATGGCCGACCACACCCAGGCCGCTGACCTCCTGCACCTGCTCGTCGGCGTCGGTGATCACCCAGTGGCGGGAGATGAGCTGGCTCGGCACGTCACCTGTGTTGCGGATGGTGATGGTGTAGGCGAAGGCGTAGCTGCCCTGCTCCGGCTCGGATTGCTCCGGCAGATAGCGCGTCCGGACCTGGACGGTGAGTTCGTAGCTCGGCATGACGATCCACAATAAGAATGGCGCCCATTGTGCGGCATGGCCGTGGCAGCGGCAAGGCGCGGCCACGCGGCCGATCCGGCTAAAATAGCGGCCTTCTTCGCGCTTGCGCGCGCCTTACCCGTCTCCCATCATGTCCGCAGCCATCGACCCGTCCGGTTTCCGCATTGCCCCGTCCATCCTGTCCGCCGACTTTGCCCGCCTGGGCGAAGAGGTGCGCCGCGTACTTGAATCGGGCGCCGACTGGATCCACTTTGACGTGATGGATAACCATTACGTCCCGAACCTGACCGTCGGCCCGCTGGTGTGCGAGGCGATCCGCCCGCACGCGCAAAAGGACGGCAAGCCGGTGCCGATCGACGTGCACCTGATGGTCAGCCCGGTCGATCGCATCATTCCGGATTTTGCCAAGGCGGGCGCCGATCTGATCACATTCCACCCAGAAGCCTCCGAGCACATCGACCGCTCGCTCGCGCTGATTCGCGACAACGGCTGCAAGGCTGGCCTCGTCTTCAACCCGGCCACGCCGCTGCACTATCTGGACCATGTGATGGACCGCCTGGATATGGTGCTGATCATGTCGGTCAACCCGGGCTTTGGCGGCCAATCGTTCATTCCGGAAGCGCTGAACAAGCTGCGCGCCGTGCGCCAGAAGCTCGACGCATACCAGGACAAGACCGGCCGCAAGATCCTGCTGGAGATCGACGGCGGCGTGAAGGCAGATAACATCGCCGAGATTGCCAAAGCCGGCGCTGACACCTTCGTCGCGGGTTCGGCCGTGTTCGGCAAGCCGGACGCGGACGGCGGTTACCGCGGCACCGTCGGCGCACTGCGCCAGGCCCTGGCCGGGATCTCGGCATGACGGGCATGCTGCCGGCAGGCGCCGTCCGCGCCGTCATCATCGACCTGGACGGGACGATGGTCGACACGGCAGGCGATTTCCACGCCGCCATCAACACGATGCTGGAGGCACTTGGCGGCACGCCTGACATGCCTGCCGAGGAAGTCGTCAGCTACGTCGGCAAAGGTTCGGAAAACCTCGTGCGACGCGTGCTGGATGCGCGCTTGCCACCGGTCCAGGCAAATAGCCGCTTTGCGGAAGGCCTGGAGGCTTATCAGCGCGCCTACATCGCCATCAACGGCCAACATGTGACCGTCTACAACGGCGTCCGCGAAGGGTTGACCGCACTGCGCGACATGGGCGTCGCGCTCGCGTGTGTGACAAACAAGCCACACGACTTCACGCAGCCGCTGCTCGCGCAGCTCGGCCTGAACACGTATTTCGACCTCGTCTACCCAGGCGACGCTTTCCAGTATCGCAAGCCCGATCCGTACCCCATGCTGCGGGTGGCGGAGGCGTTTGGCGTGGCCCCGGCTGAAGTCGTGGCCATTGGCGATTCGGAAAACGACGCCCGCGCGGCCCGTGCGGCCGGCATGCGCGTGCTGGCGGTACCGTATGGCTACAACCACGGCCAGCCTATACAGGCCGCCGGAGCCGATGCTATAGTCGAGACACTTTTTGCGGCAGCCGAGTTGATCCGGCCCCATGCAGAGCCACACAACGCTATCTCTGCCGCTTCCAACTGACGATCCATGTTCCTGAATCGCAAACGCGTCGACGCTGGTGGTGACCGGGGGGCCTGGCCCTGGCGGCCCTGGCACGCCCTCGTCCGGGCGTAAGCGTTTGCACGGCTGCTGATCGTTCTTCCCCGGTTTCGGCACTCTGGCGCGTCACAATCGCGCCGCCCAAACCACCTCGCTTCTCCTGCCCCAAACGCTGACCGCCCGCCGGTCTTCCGCTGGCCCGCTATCGGCTGCGGACGACCCTTGCGGGATCGCACGGTCGCTTTTACGACGTTCGCGCGTTCCCATCCCTGATGTTCTGCTAACGTTCCGACGGCATCATTGACGCTCTTGCGTTTGCCGTGGACCGAACGCATGCCGGTGGGCGCGCAACCGCCCCGCCTGGCGAATCGACCTGACCGCTCATGACCGAACTCGAATTCAAATCGCTGGCCGACCAGGGCTACAACCGCATTCCGCTGATTGCCGAGGCATTGGCCGACCTGGAGACGCCGCTGTCGCTGTATCTGAAGCTGGCGCAATCGCACGACCGCGGCACGCACACGTTCCTGCTGGAATCGGTGGTGGGCGGCGAGCGCTTCGGGCGTTACTCCTTCATCGGCCTGCACGCGCACACGCTGCTGCGCTCCAAGGGCAATCGCACGGAAGTCGTGACGGACGGCAAGGTGGTGGAGACGAACGAAGGCAACCCGCTGGACTTCATCGCTGCGTTCGAGCGCCGCCAGAAAGTGGCGCTCCGCCCGGGCCTGCCGCGCTTCTGCGGCGGCCTGGCCGGCTACTTCGGCTACGACGCCGTGCGCTTCATCGAGCCGCGCCTCGCCGAAACCGCCCCGCCCGACGATCTGCAACTGCCCGACATCCAGCTCATGCTCTGCGAAGAGCTGGCCGTGATCGACAACCTGTCCGGCAAGCTCTACCTGATCGTCTACGCCGACCCGTCCAAGCCCGAAGCGTATTCACGCGCCAAGCAGCGCCTGCGCGCGTTGCGCACCAAGCTGCACCAGCCGGTGGACGTCCCGGTGACGTCGGCGTCCGTGCGTACCGACACCATCCGCGAGTTCGACAAGGCGGACTACATCACTGCCGTGCTCAAGGCCAAGGAATACATCGCCGCCGGGGACATGATGCAGGTGCAGATCGGCCAGCGCCTGGTCAAGCCGTTCCGCGACGCGCCGCTGTCGCTGTACCGCGCGCTGCGCTCGCTGAACCCGTCGCCGTACATGTACTTCTACAACTTCGGCGACATGCAGATCGTCGGGGCATCGCCGGAAATCCTGGTGCGCCAGGAAGAGCGTCGTGTGCCGGCCGCTGAAAATAACGGCAACGGCGCCGACGAATCCGCCCGCATCGTCACGATCCGCCCGCTGGCCGGCACGCGCCCGCGCGGCAACACGCCCGAGCGCGACGCAGAACTCGCCACCGAGCTGCTCAACGATCCGAAGGAAATCGCCGAGCACGTCATGCTGATCGATCTGGCGCGCAACGACATCGGCCGCATTGCTGAAATCGGCTCGGTCAAGGTGACGGACCAGATGGTCATCGAGAAGTATTCGCACGTGCAGCACATCGTCAGCTCGGTCGAAGGCCGGCTGAAGCCCGGCATGACCAACATGGACGTGCTGCGCGCGACCTTCCCGGCGGGCACGCTGTCGGGCGCGCCCAAGGTGCGCGCGATGGAGATCATCGACGAGCTGGAGCCCGTCAAGCGCGGCATCTACGGCGGTGCGGTGGGCTATCTCTCGTTCTCGGGTGAGATGGATCTGGCCATTGCCATCCGTACCGGCATCATCAAGGACGGCAATCTCTACGTGCAGGCTGCCGCCGGCGTGGTGGCCGATTCGGACCCGGATGCCGAATGGAGAGAAACCGAACACAAGGCGCGCGCCGTGCTGCGTGCGGCCGAGCAAGTACAAGACGGCCTCGACGCCGATTTCTGAGGTTAAGGAGACCACCATGCTGTTGATGCTCGATAACTACGACTCCTTTACCTACAACATCGTCCAGTACTTTGGTGAACTCGGCCAGGACGTGCGTACCTATCGCAACGACGAGATCACGATCGAAGACATCGAACGCCTCAACCCCGAGCGCATCTGCCTGTCGCCCGGCCCGTGCACGCCGACCGAAGCCGGCATCCTGGTCCCGGCGCTCAAGCACTTTGCGGGGCGCGTGCCCATCCTGGGCGTGTGCCTGGGGCACCAGGCCATTGCCGATGCGTTTGGCGGACGCGTGATCCGTGCCCAGAAGGTGATGCACGGCAAGGTCAGCACCATCGAAAACACCGGCGTGGGCGTGTTCGCCAACCTGCCGCGGCATTTCAAGGTGACGCGCTATCACTCGCTGGCGATCGAGCGCGAAACGCTGCCCGATTGCCTGGAAGTGACGGCCTGGACCGAAGACGGCGAAATCATGGGCGTGCGCCACAAGACGCTGCCGGTGGAAGGCGTGCAGTTCCACCCGGAGTCGATCCTGTCGGAACACGGCCACGCGCTGCTCGGCAACTTCCTGAAGGAACGCGTCTGATGCGCGGCGCGTGCGCCGTGGCGCTGCTGATGATGGCAAGCCTTCCGGCGATGGCCGGTACGCTTGAAGCGTGCCGCGCCGCCCAGCCTGAGGCCGGCAACGTCGCCCAGTGCGTGCAGGCCGCGCGCAAGGCGGCGCAAACGGAACTGGCATCTGCCGAATCGACACGCCGCACCGCGCTGCGCGCCCGCATCGCTGCCAACAAGGGCACGGACCGTGGCGCCTCCATGGCATTCGACCGCACCGTGCGCGCGCACCAACTCTATCGACAGGCCGAATGCGACCTGCAACGCCGCCTGGCCCGCCACACGCCCGACGCCGACCTGGCCGAAGCCGCGTGCGAGGCCGATCTGTTGCGCGAGCGCATTGGCGCCCTGCGCGAAGCCGCAGCACCGGCCACCCCGGCAGCGGCGCCAACGGCACCCAACTGAACACCAAATGACCATGCCCATCACACCGCAAGAAGCGCTCACCCGCTGTATCGAGCACCGGGAAATCTTCCACGACGAGATGCTGCACCTGATGCGGCTCATCATGCGCGGCGAAATGTCGCCAGTCATGGCGGCCGCCCTCACCATGGGGCTGCGCGTCAAGAAAGAGACCATCGGCGAAATCGCGGCCGCCGCGACCGTCATGCGCGAGTTCGCCACCAAGGTCGACGTGCCGACCGAGGTGTCGGATCACTTCGTCGACATCGTCGGCACGGGCGGCGATGGCGCCAACACCTTCAATATCTCCACCGCGTCCATGTTCGTGGCGGCGGCGGCCGGCGCGCGCATCGCCAAGCACGGCGGACGCGGGGTCAGCTCCAAGTCCGGCAGCGCCGACGTGCTCGAAGCACTGGGCGTGAACATCATGCTCACGCCCGAGCAGGTGGCCGAATCGATCGAGACGGTCGGCATCGGCTTCATGTTCGCGCCCAACCACCACCCCGCCATGAAGAATGTCGCCCCCATGCGCAAGGAGCTGGGCGTACGCACGATCTTCAACATCCTGGGGCCGCTCACCAACCCGGCGGGTGCGCCCAATATCCTGATGGGCGTGTTCCATCCGGATTTGGTCGGCATCCAGGTGCGCGTGATGCAGCGCCTGGGCGCCAAGCACGCCGTGGTCGTCTACGGCAAGGACGGCATGGACGAGGTCTCGCTGGGCGCCGCCACGCTGGTCGGTGAGCTCAAGGACGGTGTCGTCACCGAATACGAAATCCATCCGGAAGACTTCGGGCTGCAGATGGTCTCCAACCGCAGCCTGAAAGTGGCCGACGCCGAAGAGTCCAAGGCCATGCTGATCGACGCACTGGAAAACAAGCCCGGCACGCCTCGCGAGATCGTCTCGCTCAACGCGGGCGCGGCGCTGTATGCGGCCAACATCGCCGGCTCGATCGGCGACGGCATGAAGCTGGCCCGCGAGGCGATCGCCTCGGGCGCCGCGCGCGCCAAGCTCGACGAATTCGTGCGCGTCACCAACCAGTTCAAAGCCTGATATGTCCGACATCCTGCAGAAGATCCTGGCCGTCAAGGCCGAAGAAGTGGCGGCCGCACGCAAGCACCGCGACCTGCCCAGCGTGCGCGCCGAAGCCGAAGCCAACCGAAGCGACAGCGCGCTCGGCCCGCGCGGCTTCGCCAAGGCGATGCGCGAGAAGATTGCCGCCGGCCACGCCGCCGTCATCGCCGAGGTGAAGAAGGCCTCGCCGTCCAAGGGCGTGCTGCGCCCCGACTTCAAGCCCGCCGAGATCGCCCGCAGTTATGCGGAGCACGGCGCCGCCTGCCTGTCGGTGCTGACCGACGAGCAGTTCTTCCAGGGCCACGCCGATTACCTGCGCGAGGCGCGCGCCGCCTGTGCACTGCCGGTGCTGCGCAAGGACTTCCTGGTCGATCTGTACCAGGTGTACGAAGCGCGCTCGTGGGGCGCCGACTGCATCCTGCTGATCGTCGCCGCGCTGGACCAGGGCCTGATGGAAGAACTCGAAGCGTGCGCGCTGGAGCTCGGCATGGACGTGCTCGTGGAAGTGCACGACGGCCGCGAGCTGGACCGTGCGTTGCGCCTGCAAACGCCGCTGGTGGGCGTGAACAACCGCAACCTGCGCACGTTCGAGACGTCGCTCGACACTACGCTCGGCCTGCTCAAGCACATGCCGGACGATCGCATCGTCGTAACGGAATCCGGCATCCTCACGCCGGATGATGTGCGCAAGATGCGCGCGGCGGCCGTCAATGCGTTCCTCGTCGGCGAAGCCTTCATGCGCGCCGACGACCCGGGTGCCGAACTGGCCCGCCTGTTTGCCTGATGCGCCTGGGCGATGGCACGCGAGATTGAACTGAAGCTGGCGGTGCCGGCTGGCGCGCATGCCGCGCTGATCGACTGGCTGGATGCGCATGCGCAAGCAGCGGGCACGGTCGCGCTGGCCAATGTCTATTACGACACACCCGACCTGGCGCTGGCGCGCAGCCGCGCCGCGCTGCGCGTGCGCCTGCATGGCAGCCAGTGGTTGCAGACCCTGAAAACCGCAGCAGTGAGTACATCCGGCCTTTCCGCGCGTCACGAATGGGAAGTGCCGCTTGCCGGCGACGCGCTGTCGGTCGAAGCCTTCGCCGCCCACAACGCGACGGAAGCTGCCGACTATGTCCGCCCACACGCCAGCGCCCTCGCCCCGCTGTTCCGCACTGACTTCACGCGCCGCCTGTGGCACGTGGCAGCCGATGGCGGCGAGATCGAGATCGCGCTGGATGCCGGCGTCATCGTCATCCCCGGCACCGATGCGCGCGAGCCGATCGATGAACTCGAACTCGAATGGAAGCCGGCGACGGGCAGCACGGTCAATGAAGCGGCAATCGCCGAACGCCTGCACGCCTGGACGCAAATGCTGCGCGCCGCCATACCCGGCCTCACGCCGCTGGATGTCAGCAAGGCACAGCGCGGCTATCAGTTGCGCGCGCAGGCCAAGGGAGCGCAAGCGTGAGGCGCCGCGCTGATCCGGCGCAGGCCGCCCTGTTTGACGCGCCCGCCGCGGAAGCTACCCGTGGCGCTTTTGTTCCCCTCGCCGAGCAGTTCGACGCCTTGCCCACCGACTGGAAGGCGCTGCTGACGCCCTGCCTCGCGCCATCCAATTGGCCTGCGCTGTGCGCGTTTGTCGACGGCGAGCGCGCAGCCGGGAAACCGATCTTCCCGACCGATGTGTTCCGCGCGCTGCACCTGACCTCGGTGGACGATGTGCGCGTGGTCATCCTCGGCCAGGACCCGTATCACGGCACCGGCACTGTCGATGGCCGCGAGCTTCCTCAGGCGCACGGGCTGGCGTTCTCGGTGCCAGCCGGCATTCGCGTGCCACCGAGCCTGCGCAATATCTACAAGGAAATCGAAGCAGAGTTCGGCGGCAAGCTGCCCGGCACGTCGGGCAATCTCGAAGGGTGGGCACAGCAGGGCGTCCTGCTGCTCAACACGGTGCTGACCGTCGAGCAAGGCCACGCCGCCAGCCACGCCCGGCGCGGGTGGGAGCGTGTGACCGATTGCTTGCTGGAACACCTGGCACGCGTGGGTCATAAGCGCGTGTTCATGCTGTGGGGTAGCCACGCGCAGGCCAAGCGGGCGTTGTTGCCCGAGGGGCATCTCGTGCTGGAGGCGCCGCACCCGTCACCGTTGTCGGCGCATCGAGGCTTCCTGGGCTGCGGCCACTTCAAGACCGCCAATGGATGGCTTGCCGCGCAGGGCCAACCAACCATCGATTGGCTCAAGCCGCAAGCGGATTGAGGCATGCGCCCAGGTCCGGAGCCGCATGGAGGACGGGGCGAGTGTCGAGTGTGACCCTCGGAAGCTCTACTTTGACCCTCGGAAGCTCGACTTCGACCCTCGGAAGCTCGACTTCGACCCTCGGAAGCTCGACTTCGACTCTTTGAGGCTCGACTTCGACCCTCGGAAGCTCGACTTCGACTCCAGGAGGCTCGATTTTGACTCTCAGAGGTTCGGTGTTGACTGTCTGAGCCTCGACCTTGACGCCCGGAAGCTCGCCTTTGACGCTCCAGGACTCGAATGCGTCCCGTCGAGGTTCAACACCGACGCGTGCAGACACGTTCGTGATGCCCTGAGGACCGGTCGCCCTTCCTAGTCGGCGGAATTGCGCAACGCGCGGCCCAGTGCCCCGCAGCGCAGCGCGATCTTGGCCGTATCGGCGCGCAGGGCCTGCAGGCGACGCTCCAGCAGATGCATGGCTGAAAGCGAATCCGATTCGGCTGCGGCCTCCACCATGCGCGACCGTGCGGCCTGATCGGCAAAATCCGCGGCGCCCAGTTCCTGGGTATCGCGCGGACGCACACCCCATCCGCCTTCGTGTACTGCCTGGTCGAACCGGTCTTTGGCACGGGTGAGGCTCTCCAGCGCAGCTTCCACGGTCTGCTCGACCAGGGCGCGGGTGTCGGCCTCGTCCAGCTCCTGCGTGCGCTGGCGCACCAGGATGCGCACCGCCGCCACATGCGCCGCCACCAGATAGTTCTGCACGATGAAGCGGTTCAGGTTATCGACGGCGCGCTGCCGGCTCTTGGGTTCGTCAAGCATGCGCCCGAAGGCCGAAATCAAGCCCGTGAGCGACTCCATGAACTGCTTGCGCTGCACGCGGTAGGCAAAGTCATCCTTGAGCGTGCCGAGCAGCAGGTCGCGCGCGGCTTCGATGAAGCGGCGGTTGGTGCGCAGCACGTCGTCCACCAGCTTGGGCAGGTTGCGGTATTCCCAGCTCGGCAGCACATAGCTGAAGGCCGTGGCGATAGCCGCTCCGATGAGGGTGTCGATGAGCCGCTCGCCGATCGCGCCCTTGCTGCCCGGCAGCAGCAGGTTGATCTGGATGAGCACCTGCACGCAGGCGGCAATGGCGGTGTAGCGATAGCGGACGGTGACGAACGCTGCGCTGGCCGCGGTGGACACATACAGCACGCCCATCAGGATCCAGGTCGAATGGACGTAGCGCAGGATCACGGCCGCAATCACGCAGCCAATCAGCGTGCCGAGGACACGGTCGACATTGCGCTGGCGCGTCATGCTGAACGTCGGCTTGAGGATCACGACGATGGTCAGCAGCACCCAGTAGCCGTGAGACGCATACGGAAGATGGCCGGCGATCCACAACCCAGCGGCGACCGCCATCGAGATGCGCAGCGCGAAGCGCAGCACCGGTGAGCGCCACGTCAACGCTTCCAGCACCTGACGCAACTCGTATTTCTGGCGCGTGAGGAACGGCGTCATGTCGGGCCGCAGCAGCACTTGCGAAGGTTCGACCTGCGTGGCCGTGGCGGCGTGCAACTGGGCCATCAGCCGGATGGCGCCGCGCACGGTGGCGACGGACTCCTCCACCGCGGCAATCGCTTCGATCGGCACGCCGTGGTGGTTGTGCTGCAACTCCTGCAATGCCGCTTCGATGGCGGCCATTTCCTGGTCGTAGGACATCGGCGTGGGCGATGGCCGGTCGCGCCCGACGGCGTACGCCACCCCTTCGATGTCCTGCCGCATGCGATCGATCACTTCGCGCAGCAAGCGCATGATCTCGGCATCGGCCAGCCACTGGCGCAACAAGGGATAGTCGGTGTTGGACGACAGCAGATACTCATAGATGTCGAGCATCCGCATATGGATCTGCACGAGGCGCCCGTCGCTGGCGGTGCGGTTGTCACGGAAGACAAAGTCGCGTGCCACCTGCTGCTTATCGGCCACGGAAATCTGCTGGCGCACCAATGCGTCGAACTGGTTCTCGAAGTCCCTGGAGGCGTCGTAGAAGCCAGCCTTGCACTCGACGTACACGGCCAGTTCGTACAGGCATTCGGCCAGCACCTGTTCCTTGATGCGACGACGCTGGCCCCACGCCACAGCCATCGCAAACGCCATGTAGCCGATGGCCCCGAGGAAGAATTGCACGGTGTGTTCCACCGCCTCGCGCAGGGCGAACTCCTCGGTAAAGGTGAGCGTCATGACGAACAGCGCCGCAAACTGCAGCGGCATCGTCTTGTTGCCGTACGCCACCATCAGCCCCGCGAGAAACGCCACCGCCACGATCACCACCGGCAGGATCGCGTACGGCGTGACGGCCGCCACGATGAAGGTGACGGCCGTCGTCAGCAGCACGCAGGCCAGCATCTCATTGAACTTGTGCCGCAGCGGGCTGGGCAAGTCCATGAGGCTGGTGCACAGCGCGCCGATCGACACCACCATTGCGCCCTGCAGGTCCACGACCAGCAGCGCGAGCAGCGTCAGGCCGATCACGCCGGTGGCAGTACGGATGCCGCGCGAGACGTAATGGCTGTAGAGAAAGGTGCGTGGATCGTGGACGTAGTCCATCGGCTGCGCGTTCAGGCCGACTTGCCGCGCGCCGTGCGCGTGCCGCGCGCCACAGCGCGTTTGCCCAGCCAGGCCGAGCGCAATGGCGACGGATCGGAAGCAAGCGCCAGCGTGAACTGCGGCGTGGCATCCGTGGCGAGCGTCACGTCCAGCTGCATCAGTTCGTCGCGGCGGAATACATGTACGGGGACGACGTCGCCGGCCCGGTAGCGCGCCAGGGCCTTATCCAGCTGACCGGCCGGCACGCGCAGGCCATCCACGGCAACGACCAGGTCGCCTGCGGACAAGCCGCCACGCTGCGCCGGGCCATCGTCGAACACCTGTTGCAGCTTGACGAAGCCATTCTCGGCGGCAGCCTTTACGCCCAGGGCCAGTGCCGTCTCGGCGGCTTTGCGTGTTGCGCTCACCCCGATCGCCTTGAGGAGCGCCGGCAGCGGCAGATCATCACGGCCTTCGGTCAGTTGACGCAGCAGCGTGCGCAGGCGCAGGCCGGTCGTGTCTTCCATCAGCACGATCAGCTCGGCCTCGGTCACGCCGCGCTGCGTGTGGCCGGGCGCGTAGAAGTCCCGGCCGTAGGCGGCCCACAGGGCGCGCATCACGTCGTCGAGGGAGCGCTCGCCGTTGCTTTGCGTCCGGATGGTCAAGTCCAGCGCCAGTGCCACGAGCGAGCCCTTCGTGTAGTAGCTCACGATGGCGTTGGGCGCGTTCTCGTCCTGGCGGTAGTACTTCGTCCACGCGTCGAACGAGCTTTCCGCCACGCTCTGCTTCAAGCGGCCGCTGCCGCGCAGCACGCCATTCCACGTCTTGGCGATCATCTCCAGATACTGCGCCTCGGAGATCAACCCTGAGCGCACCAGCATCAAATCGTCGTAATAGCTCGTGAAGCCCTCGAAGAGCCATAGCAGCGGCGTGTGCACCTCGCGGTCAAGCGCGTATGGCACGAAAGCCGCCGGCTTGATGCGCTTGACGTTCCAGGTATGGAAATACTCATGGCTGACAAGGCCGAGGAAGGTGCGGTAGCCCTCGGTCGTCTCGTCTCGCCCGGCAACCGGCAGGTCATTGCGTGCGCACATCAGCGCCGTGCTCGCACGGTGCTCGAGGCCGCCGTAGCCGTCGGCGGTGACCATCGTCATGAAGACGTAGCGGCGGTTGCTGTCGAGGAAGGGCGCCGTGGCGGTGTGCGGCTCGAACAGGCGGATCTGCGCTTCGCAGATGCGCTTGAAGTCGCGGGCGATGCGTTCCAGGTCGAGGCTGGGCACGCGGCCGGTGAAGACGGCGTCGTGCTGCGCGCCGCAGGCCTCGAACGAGACCATGGCGAAGGTGCCCAGCTCGACCGGGTGGTCGATCAACTCGTCGTAGTCGGCCGCTTCGTACCAGCCAAAGCCGTATCGCTTGGCGCCTGCCCGGCCCTGCACGCGGCCGCTGGCCTCGCGCAATGCGGTGGCGACGCGCCAGCCGCGGTAGGCCTCGCCCGCGGGCGGCTGGATATCGACCAGGCAGCGCAGGTGGTCCGCGCCTTCCACGCGCAGGAACACCGATGTGCCGTTGAAGAATCCATGCGTGGCATCGAGATGCGCGGCGCGCACGGACAGGTCCCACGCATACACATCGTACGAAACCGTCAGTGGCCCGCTGCACGGCGCGGCCTGCCACGTGTGCTTGTCGAGCTTGGTGAGTCGCGCCGGCTTGTCACCCGATGCCGCCTCGATGCGCACGATGTTGCGCGCAAACTCGCGGATCATGTAGCTGCCCGGGATCCACGCCGGCAGCGAGAATCGCTGCCCCTGCGGATCCGGAGAATCGACCGTCACCGTGACGGTGAAAACGTGCGCTTCGGGCGCGGCGGGAACGATGGTGTAGCGGATCGGCTTCATGGCGAACATTGTAGCGTCGCCGCCTCACGCTGCCGAAGGCAAATCGTCCGCAGCGCGGCTTGTCAGCCTATCGGTTGACGTCGACGACTACGCGGCCGCGCATCTTGCCCGCCATGATGTCGTGCGCGGCATCGATGGCCTCCGACAGTGTCACCTCGCGCGTGATGGCCTCCAGCCGGTCGGGCAGCAGATCCACCGCCAGGCGCTGCCACGCAGTCTGGCGCAGCGCGCGCGGCGCCATCACGCTGTCGATACCGTGGAGCGTCACGCCGCGCAGGATGAAGGGGGCCACCGTCGCCGGAAAATCCATGCCCTGCGCCAGCCCGCATGCGGTAACGACACCACCGTAGCGCACCTGCGCACAGGCATTGGCCAGCGTATGGGAGCCCACCGAATCCACCACCGCCGCCCAGCGTTCCTTTTGCAGCGGCTTGCCCGGGGCGGACAGTTCGGCGCGATCGATCACGTCTTCGGCGCCCAATGCGCGAAGGAAATCCGCCTCGTTCGTCTTGCCCGTGGACGCCACGACGCGGTAGCCGAGCTTGCCCAGCAGGGCAATGGCGATCGAGCCCACGCCGCCCGACGCGCCCGTCACCAGGACTTCGCCATCCCCCGGCTTGACGCCGGCACGCTCGAGCGCCAGCACCGACAGCATCGCCGTGTAGCCGGCCGTGCCAATGGCCATGGCCTGCCGCGCGTCCAGCCCGGTCGGCAGCGCGACCAGCCAGTCGCCGGAAAGCCGCGCCTGCTGGGCAAGGCAACCCCAGTGCGTCTCGCCGACGCCCCACCCGTTGAGCACGACCGCATCGCCGGTCCGCCAATCCGGGTGCGACGAATCGAGCACGACGCCCGCGCCGTCGATACCGGCCACCATCGGCCACTTGCGCACGACGGGGCCTTTTCCAGTGATGGCCAGGCCGTCCTTGTAGTTGATCGTCGACCAGTCCACGCGGATCAGCACGTCGCCGGCGGTCACCTCGTTGGCGAGCGCCTCGGGCGTGGACAGCGCCGCGTCATCAAGGTCAACGATGTGGGCCAGTGGCCCGCCGTCCTGCTTTTCCAGCATCAGGGCGCGAAACGACATGGAGGTCTCCAATCTTGTTGGTTTGCGGAACGTTCAAAGACAAAGCGCCGGGTGAACCGGCGCTTTCAGAAGGGGGCTTACGACTTCTTCAGAGAGGCGAACTTGCGCTCCAGCGTGGCGGCGTCGATCAGGCCGGGGGCCCGCGTGCCGTCCGGGAAGATGATCGCCGGCGTGCCTGTCACGTTGAGCGACTGGCCGAGTTTCAGGTTCGCCTCGAGCGGCGTGTCGCAGTTGCCGGCGCCGCCCGGGGCGGTCTTGGCCGTCATCCAGTCACGCCAGGCCTTGGCGCGGTCGGCCGAGCACCAGATCTGCTTGGCCTTGGTGTTCGAGTCTTCCGACAGGATCGGGAACAGGAAGGTGTAGACCGTGATGTTGTCGACCTGCGTGAGCATCTGCTCGAGCTTGTGGCAATACGGGCAGTTCGGATCCGAGAACACGGCGATCTTGCGCGCGCCGTTGCCCTTCACCCACTTCACCGCACGGTCCAGCGGCAGATCGGACCACTTGACGCGGTTGAGTTCGGCCAGGCGCTCCTGGGTGAGGTTGGTGGCCGTCTGCGTGTCGAGCAGGTCGCCATTGAGGACGTAGCGGCCGGTGGCGTCGGTGTACACGACCTGGCTGCCGAGGTTGATTTCATACAGACCGGCCAGCGGCGACCTGGCGACGCCCTTGATCTCGACGTTGGGCCCCAGCGCCTTCTGCACGGTGGCCTTGACCTTGTCCAGCGCGGGCTCGGCTGCGCCGGCACTCAGCACATATCCGGTGCCGATCGCAGCCACAGCCACCGCAGAGGCGATGGCCGCCACCCGAATTCGAAACGACATAAATGCTCCTGGAACCCCAAAGGCGCCGATGTGGCCTCAGCCCAGCGCGTGCCTGACCAGCAGGCGTTTAATGAATGGCGTCATGCCCACCATGCGCATCCCCGTATTGCGTAAAGTGCGGGGCAGCGCGCCCGGCAGGGCGAACAGCTTATGCAATCCGTCCGTGGCGGCCGTCAGCGAGAGGAGGTCTTCGCGGCGGGCACGCTCGTAACGGCGCAGCAACCTCAGATCTCCATGATCGCGCATGGTTTCACGTTCTGCCATCACCCGGCCGATTTCCGCCACGTCCCGCAGCCCCAGGTTCATGCCCTGCCCCGCCAGCGGATGAATCACATGAGCGGCATCGCCCACCAGCGCAACGCGCGGAGCGACCAGCTTGTCGGCGTGCTGCAGGATGAGCGGAAAACCCTGCGCCGGCGTGATGCAGGACAGCCGCCCGAAGCGGGCCGCCACGGCGCCGCCCGCGGCCGCCTCCACTGCGCGGCAGAGTGCTTCCGGCGACAGGGCAAGCAGCTCACGCGCGTGCTCTTCGCTGGCGGACCACACCATCGACACACGACGATCGGGCAGCGGCAGCATCGCCAGGATCTCACCACGCGCCGGAACCGTGTCATTGGAGGCGGCAGCCGTGTCGGCGGAGGTACCGAGGAACCACTGCCATGCCGTGTCCTGGTGCCCGTGCTCGGCCTGAAAGTTGGCGACCACGCCGAGTTGGCGATAGGGCCGGGCTTCCGCCCGGATACCGGCCTGCTCGCGCACCCATGAGTTCTTGCCATCGGCACCGATCACGCACTCGGCGCGCAGCACCTGCCCATCGGCCAGCGTGAGACGCACGGCATCGGCGTCCATTTCGAAACCGGTGGCGGTGTGCGGGAACGTCTGCACGGTATGGGCGAAGCGCAGCGCGGTTTCCAGCGCACGCTCGACGAGGGACGACTCCGCGATCCAGGCCAGTTGCGGCGTGCCGGCAGCGTAGGCGGAAAAATGCAGGTCTGCGTGGACATGCTCGCCTCGCGCGGCCGCGTCGTCGCCGAAGACCCGCATGTCATGGACCGGCTGCACCCGTGACATGTCAAGCGCCGGCCAGATGCGCAATTGGTCCAGCAAGGCCTGCGAACTGGAAGAAAACGCGTAGACCCGCGCGTCCCAGGCGTCGGGCGTCGCCGGTCCGGAGGGGGGCACGGGTGGCGCGATGTGGGCGATGCGCAAACCGAGCTGCGCGAGACGCAGCGCGCACGCGCGCCCGACGATGCCGCCGCCGACCACTGCCACGTGGTAAGCCGGCGCTGCCTTGGAGGAGGAAAACGCGGGTGTATTCATGGTGGGCCGATTATAGCGGCGGGGGTGTCCCGGCCGCGCCACCGCGCAACGGTGTCATGGCGGCTAGGGGCGGCTCCCGCCGCGCGGCTGGTGTTCAACGGCGGCTGCCATGACGCGGGGTGGCGGTGCCACGCCTGGATCGACGGATGCCTGCGTCAATGTGTCCTTGGCCACGTGACCGCGGAAGCCGACATTGGGACGTCAAGGAAGTGCGCGACGCGCCAGCGAGGCAGCGCCCGCAGGACGCCCAGGCATGACATCCTGCCGCCCCGCAGCCGACGAGGATGGACGAACCAGAGGAAATTACGGGCCGACCGCTGAACCGGGTGCGACCAAGACGCCGAGCCTCGCGGGGCCTCAGTAATAGGAGACGGCGGCGTAAGCCTGGCGGGCACCGATGGCGCGCCGCTCGCCGCTGACCAGGCGCATCAGCTCGTCCTGGCGCGGGCAGACCAGAGCGCGCACGCGGGCGTCATTGGCCAGGATGCGCATCATCAGGTCACGCTTGCGCTGGAGGTCCTCGCGCGATAGCGCCGGGCGCTGGGCACGGCCCAGGCGCTCCATGTGGGCCGCGCATTCGCGTTCCAGCAGGCTGACCTCATCCCAATCGCCGCGTTCGGCTGCGTCCACCATGTCTTCAGACAGGCTGGCGATCGCCTCGTAGCAGGCGAACAGTCCGTCGCTGTCAGAAACCGAGCGGATCGGGCGGGCGACATTGACTGCGGTCCAGGACATGCTGTGCTCCAAAGCCAGATGGGTTGTTTCCAGGAACACATTGCAATAGGCATGCCTGGTCTTCTCGCCCGGCAGTCCGCGCGGCTTGCCAACCGGCAAAGTCCTTGCCCAGCTTGGCTTTGCCAGATTTCCGACCCGCCCGGCCCTGGGCATCGCCGAGCCAAAAATCGCGGTTCCCGCCGGAATTGTTACGGCCGCGAAACGTAACGCGTAACAGCCCCGTAACGCCCCTCCAATGCCGCGCCAGCGCGCGCCGCACGGTGCGGAGCATCGTCATGAACCACCGGCACGGCGGTACGCCGCGCAGCACGATGCATTGAGGCGCGGTGTGCGCGAGGGGCTGGTCAGCGTCGGGTACCGCTGGGTGCCCTTTGATGCTGCCGGCGTACCTGGGCGCCGCAGGCAGCCTGGTTGGCGGCGGATGCTTGCTGCCGCGATGTCGATCGAGAAGAATGTCGCGTGGTGCCGGCCTGCTGCCCGCCGCGCCTGCCCAGAACATCACCCAGCCCACGTGAGACCGCCATGAACCAGGCAAACGACGGCCATATCGCACTGCGTACCGTGCTGCTGACGAGCATCACCATGGTGGCGTTTGCCTTCAACTCGTTGCTGTGCCGACTGGCGCTGCAACACGCCAGCATCGATGCGGCCAGCTTCTCCAGCATCCGGCTGGTGTCGGGCGCGGCCGCGCTGGCTCTGCTCGCGCGTGCGGGCGCGGGGCGCGTCGAACCGGCACGTGCGGACTGGGCGGCCGCCGCCATGCTGTTCGCCTACGTCGCGTTCTTCTCCTTCGCCTATCTCACCCTGAGTGCCGGAACGGGTGCGCTGATCCTGTTTGGCGCGGTGCAACTGACCATGCTGGCCGCCGGGCTGCGCGCCGGCGAGCGCTTCGAGCCGCTGGGCTGGCTGGGTTTCGCTCTGGCACTGGGCGGGCTGATCTACCTCGTGTCACCTGGCGTGACGGCGCCGACGCCACTGGGCGCCGCGCTCATGACCACCGCCGGAGTGGCCTGGGGCATCTACTCGCTGCGCGGCCGAGGGCTCGACAACCCACTCGCCGCCACCGCCAGCAACTTCCTGCGCGCGGCGCCCATGGCGCTGGCCCTCAGCGCGCTGCTGGCCAGCCGCATGCATGTGACGCCCACCGGCATCGCACTCGCCGTCGCCTCAGGCGCCGTGACGTCGGGCATCGGCTACGTGCTCTGGTATGCCGCCCTCAAAGGGCTGCCGGCGATCCGTGCGGCGGCAGTGCAACTGTCGGTGCCGCCCATCGCGGCGGTCGGCGCAGTCCTGTTCCTGGCCGAGCCGCTGACGCCACGCCTGGTGGCCGCCTCGGCGGCCATCCTCGGCGGGATCGCCCTGGTGCTGGCCAGCCGGACCCAACGCAGACGCACGGAAGCGGCATCCCGGGGTTAGGCAGCCCCCTGGACCGGTTACAATCACGGCTTTCCGTGATCACTGCGCGCAGCACCGCCGGGCAAATTTCCTGGCCGCTGTGTTGCCGCATCCGCCTGCGGTATCCCGGGCGTACCCGGATCGGCGTCTGCCTCGCCGCAACGCGCACACAACCCCTTGATCTAGAGCCTTTTTCACCATGAGCCTCCAATGCGGCATCGTCGGTCTGCCGAACGTCGGCAAGTCGACCCTGTTCAATGCCCTGACCAAAGCCGGCATCGCCGCCGAGAACTACCCGTTCTGCACGATCGAGCCCAACGTAGGCGTGGTGGAAGTGCCGGACGCCCGCCTGCAAGCACTGGCCGACATCGTCAAGCCCGAGCGGGTGCTGCCGGCGGTGGTCGAGTTCGTCGACATTGCGGGCCTGGTGGCGGGCGCCTCCAAGGGTGAAGGCCTGGGCAACCAGTTCCTGGCCAACATCCGCGAGACGGATGCCATCACGCACGTGGTGCGCTGTTTCGAAGATGAAAACGTGATCCACGTCGCCGGCAAGGTCGACCCGATCGCCGACATCGAAGTCATCAATACCGAACTCGCCCTCGCTGACCTGGGTACGGTTGAAAAGGCGCTGCAGCGCTACACCAAGGCCGCCAAGTCGGGCAACGACAAGGAAGCCGCCAAGCTGGTCGCCGTGCTGGAAAAAGCGCAGAAGGTGCTGGATGAAGCCAAACCGGTGCGTGGCCTGAACCTGACCGACGACGAGTGGGCAACCATCAAGCCGCTGTGCCTGATCACCGCCAAGCCGACCATGTACGTGGCCAACGTGCGCGAAGACGGCTTCGAGAACAACCCGCACCTGGACGCCGTGCGCAACTACGCCGCGCAGACGAACTCGCCAGTGGTGGCCGTGTGCGCCGCCATCGAAGCCGAAATCGCCGATCTGGATGACGCAGACAAAGCCGAATTCCTCGCCGACATCGGCATGGAAGAGCCGGGCCTGAACCGCGTGATCCGCGCGGCCTTCAAGCTGCTCGGCCTGCAGACCTACTTCACCGCCGGCGTGAAGGAAGTGCGCGCCTGGACGATCCACATCGGCGACACGGCCCCGCGCGCAGCCGCGGCCATCCACACCGACTTCGAACGCGGCTTCATCCGCGCCCAGACGATTTCGTACGACGATTTCATCCAGTTCAAGGGCGAACAAGGTGCCAAGGAAGCCGGCAAGATGCGCGCCGAAGGCAAGGAATACATCGTCAAGGACGGCGACGTGCTGCACTTCCTGTTCAACGTGTGACCAGACGCCTGCTTGAGGAAAGCCCCGCTCCGGCGGGGTTTTTTCATGGCCCGTGCCGATTGCAAAGTTGGGATAACCGGGCATCACGTCTTACACACCGGGTGCCGAGGTCGACCCGCGCGCCATGTCCGGAGGACCCGGCAGTACGGCAAAGGCAACCGTCGGGCACGACGCTTGCTGCGGCAACGACGGATACGCAGACCGACCAGTTGTTTGGCGCTGCGCTGCCGCCACGGCCGGTACGCCGGCTCGCGTGCGGCTCCTTCGCACCCGACCATGAGCTTGCATTCGCCCCTGATCGCCGACATCGAGGCCTCGGCAGGCGCCGAGCCCGATGCCACCATCCAGTCGCGCGGCGTGTTGCTGTGCCTGTCCGAGCCTGACCTGCACATCTGCCAGGCGAGCGAAAACCTGGAAGCTGCACTGGGCACGCCGCTGGCGCGAGCATTGCGCGCGCCCGTCGAACACGTGATCGGCGTCGCGGGCCGCGAGCAGATGGCGCGCGCCGTGGCCACGCACCAGATCGACGGCGTCCCGTTGTATTTCGGCACGGTGCAAACGCCTCATGGCCTCTTGCTCGACGCGGTCGTCCATCGGCACCGTGGCGTGCTCCTCCTGGAGCTTGAACCCGCAACGCGTGCCGCCGACGGTGCATTTGCGTCGATGTATCCGCTGGTGCGCACGTTCGTTGCCAGCCTGCAGGCGGTGGAAAGTATCCACGCCCTCACGGATCTGGCGGCACGGGAGGTGCGCCGGATGACAGGCTTCGGCCGGGTCGCGATCCATCACTTCGACGCGGGCGACACGGTGCGCGTGCTGGCGGAGGCCCGAGACCCCGCTTACGACTCGCTGCATGGCGCGCAGTTGCCCGGCACCGACCTGACGCCTGAAATGCGCCGCATGTACGGGCGTAATCCGCTGCGTCTGGTGGCGGACGTCGACGACGCACCGGTTCGGCTGGTACCGCCCCGGAACCCCACCTCGGGGCACGCGACCGATCTGTCCTATGCTGCGCTGCGGGCCCCCTCCGATGCGCAGCGCGAGCCGATGTGCCAGATGGGGGCGAGGGCTGTCCTCACGCTGACCCTCACCGTGCGCGGGCGGCTCTGGGGCCTGATCGCCTGTCATCACGCCACACCCCACACGCTACCGTTCGAGGTGCGACTGGCGTGCGAGCACCTGGCCCAGATTCTTTCGCTGCAGATTGAAGCCAAGGAAGACCGGGAAGAGATCGCGCACCGCCTCGAATTGCGCCGCATCCTCGTGCGCCTGCTGGCAGCCATGGCCGATCGCGACAGCTTCCTCGACGGGTTGCTCGAGCATCCGGCCGACCTGCTGCGTTTTGCCTCGGCCAGCGGGGCGGCCATCGTGCATCAGGGCGAATGCGTTCGCGTGGGCGCCGCGCCCGAGGCCGATAGCATCCTGCAGCTGACCGACTGGCTTGCGAGCGAACACCCGCGCGAGGTGTTCCACACCGATCGCCTGTCGACCGTCTACGCGGCCGGCGCAGCCCTGCTGCCGCACGCCGGGGGCGTGCTCGCTGTCCAGATTTCGCAACTCCATCGTGATTACGTGCTGTGGTTCCGGCCCGAAGCCCCGCAAACGGTGAACTGGGCCGGTGGCGCGCCGCCCGAGCAGGCCGACGAACACGCCGCGCCAGTGCTTGCCCGCACGCACCACTGGCAGCAGCGCATCGCACATACCTCACGCCCGTGGCGGCCGAGCGAAGTGGAAATCGCGGCGGAATTACGCTACGCCGTGCTCAATATCGTCCTGCGCCGCGCCGAGGAGGCCGCCGAACTGGCTGGCGAATTGCGCCGCGCCAATCACGAGCTGGAGGCGTTCTCCTACTCCGTTTCGCACGACTTGCGCGCGCCCCTGCGCCACATCGCCGGCTACGCCGAACTGCTTGGCGAGATGGAGGGCGACCACGTGTCCGCCCGCGGACGGCACTTCCTGCAGACCATCGCCAGCTCGTCGCGCTTTGCCGGCAAGCTGGTCGACGATCTGCTGACGTTCTCGCAAATGGGCCGCGGCGCGCTGCGCCCGACGGACGTGAACCTGACGCAGCTCGTGCGCGGCATCGCACGGGACCTGCGGGCCGATACCGGCGACCGGCACATCGAGTGGGAGATCGCGACGCTGCCCGTGGTGCGCGCCGATCCCGCCTTCCTCCAGCTGGCCGTGCGCAACCTGCTCTCCAATGCCATCAAGTACACGCGCGAGCGCGACCCGGCCCGCATCCGCGTGGATGCTGAGCAACGCCCCGACGAAACCATCGTGCGCATCGCCGACAACGGTGTGGGATTTTCGATGGAGTACGTGGGCAAGCTGTTCGGCGTCTTTCAGCGGCTGCACCGCATGGAGGAATTCGAGGGCACCGGTATCGGCCTGGCCAACGTGCGGCGCATCGTCGAGCGCCACGGCGGCCGCACCTGGGCCGAGGGCGCGCTCGATCGCGGCGCCACGTTCTACTTTGCGCTGCCGCGCGTGCCGCCACCCGAGGCGGATTTCTTACCCGGCACCGCCCGCGCACCAGCGACGCGCGGCGCCTGAATGCGTTCTTTTACGTCGAACCTGCCATGCTCAAACCCATCCTGCTCGTTGAAGACAACCCGAACGACCTCGAGCTGACCTTGCTGGCGCTGGAGCGCAGCCAGCTCGCCAACGATGTGGTCGTGACCCGTGACGGCGCCGAGGCGCTCGACTACCTGCACGCGCGCGGCACCTACGCTGGCCGCGCACCTGGCAACCCTGCCGTCGTCCTGCTCGACCTCAAACTGCCCAAGGTCGACGGGCTCGAAGTGCTGGCCAACATCCGATCCACCCACGCGCTCAAGAGCCTGCCCGTGGTCATGCTCACCTCGTCGCGCGAGGAAATCGACCTGTTGCGCAGCTACGAGCTGGGCGTCAACGCCTATGTGGTCAAGCCGGTCGAGTTCCGCGCGTTTGTCGATGCGATCGCCGACCTGGGCGTGTTCTGGGCTGTGCTCAATGAGCCGCCACCGGGTTCGACCCGCACCCGCCGCGCCACGCACGCCGCCGGCTAGCCTTCTTTCCGACGCACTCGCCCATATGCCCAACCTGCAACTGCTGCTGGTCGAAGACAACCTGCTGGACGCCGAACTGACGCGTGCGCGGCTGGAAACGGCCAATCTGTTGGCGGACACCGTCCTGGTCGACAACGAACCCGACTTTGTCGACCAGCTCAGCACGCGCACCTTCGACGCCATCCTGGCCGACTACATGCTGCCGCAGTTCACTGGCGCGGAGGCGCTGGACATTGCCCGGCGCATGGCGCCGCAGACACCGTTCATCTTCGTCTCGGGCGCGCTGGGCGAGGAGCACGCGGTCGACATGCTCAAGCGCGGGGCGACCGATTACGTGATCAAGCAGCGCCTGCAACGCCTGCCGGTCGTGCTGCTGCGCGCCCTGGCGGAAGCCGCCGAGCGCCGTCAGCGGATCGCCGCCGAAGCCGCGCTGCGTGAGACGGAAACGCACTTCCGCCTGCTCGTCAACGCGCTCAAGGAGCACGCCGTGCTCTCACTCGACCCCGACGGCATCGTGCGGACCTGGAATGCTGCGTCGCGCGGCATCCTCGGCTACGGGCGAGAGGACATCCTCGGCAAATCGGCCGACATCCTGTATCCGCAGGCCGCGCGCGAGGCCGGCGACTTCCAGCGCAAGCTCGACCGCGTGCGCCAGGAAGGCAGCATCAGCGACGACCGCTGGATGCTGCGCAAGGACGGCACGCCATTCTTCGCGTCCAGCGTGGTCACCGCGATCCACAACGAAATGGGCGAGTTGATCGGTTTCTCGAAGATCATCCGCGACGCCACGGAAGACCGCATGGCTGCCGACGCGCTGCGCCGCGCGAAGGAGGAGGCCGAAACAGCCAACCACGCAAAAGATCACTTTCTCGCGGTGCTCTCGCACGAACTGCGCACTCCCCTCACCCCCATCCTGACCGCCGTGCATCTGCTGGAACTGCGCCGCGATCTGCCTCCGGATGTGGTTGCGCAGCTGGAAGTCGTACGCCGCAACGCCGAGCTGGAAGCGCGCCTCATCGACGACCTGCTCGACATCACAGGCATTGCGCGCGGCAAGCTGGCGGTCAGTTTTGCGCCCGTGGATCTCTATCCGCTGCTGGAAAGCACGCTGGAAATGTCGCGCAGCGACATGCAGGAAAAACGCCTGTCGCTCAAGACCCGGTTCGAAGCCCGGCGCAGCACGCTACATGCCGACGGCGCGCGCATTCAGCAAGTCATTTGGAACCTCGTGCGCAACGCGGTGAAGTTCACGCCACCAGGCGGGGCCATCGAGGTGCGCACCTGGAATCCGGGAGCAGGCACCGTGGCGGTCGCGGTCAAGGACACCGGCATCGGCATCGAGCCGGAAGCCCTGCCGCGCATCTTCTCGGCGTTCGAACAGGCCGACGCCTCGATCACGCAGCGCTTTGGCGGGCTGGGACTGGGGCTGGCGATCGCCCATGCGCTGGTGCAGAAGCACGACGGCTCGCTCACCGCAGAAAGCGCGGGCCGGCACCAGGGCGCCACCTTTACGCTCATGTTGCCGGTTGCAGCCGAGCCGACGCAACGCGAGGCAACCCCCGCTCCGCCCATAGCGCGCGCCCAGCCGACGCGCGGTCTACATGTTCTTCTGGTGGAAGACAACGCCGACACGGCCGAGGCCATGGGGCAGGTGCTGGCGATTCTCGGCCACACCGTCACCGTAGCCAGCGGCGCGCAGACGGCCATGCGCGCGGCCGAATCCGGCCCGTTCGATCTGCTCATCAGCGATATCGGCCTGCCGGACGGCAGCGGCCTGGACGTGGTGCGGGCGTTTGGCGAGCGGCACGCGGCGCCGTCGATCGCCATCACGGGCTACGGCATGGAAGAGGACATCGCACGCTGTCACGAAGCTGGCTTTACGGACCACCTGACCAAGCCGGTCGATTTCAAGCGCCTGGAACGGCTGTTGGCGGGGTATCTGGCGGCACGCGATGCAGGTACGGCCGACTTGCGCGCACGCTGAGGCGGCGCGCCGGAACGTCGCACCCGATGTGCTATCGGCGCAACAGGCCCCAGACAGCCGGCGCCAGCATGGCGCCTACCACGGCGGCCGTCCATGCCAGGATCTGTCCGTCGGCATACAGGTGCGCAAACTGGCCGCCGTAGTAGCCGGCCAGGGCGCCCAGCGCGCCCGCCAGCAAGGCTGGGCGCCAGCCCAGGCGCTTGCCCGCCGGATGCAGCCAATGCGCCGCACCGCCCACCGCCAGCCCGATCCAAAGCGGCCCCAACCACCCCATCGTTGTCTCCGTGTTGCCGTGTCCATTCCGTTGGACGCGTACCTTAGCGCAAGGCCGGGCGGAAGGCCACGGCCGGGCGCCCTGCGTACCGTGATGGATACCACACATGTCTCGGGTCAGCCTCATCGTATTTGACCTGCATCCTGTCGAGGCGCAGGGCCGGCGTTATAATTCACACGGCTCAAAAATTGTGCCGATCTCCCCAACCGGCCGCCCCACATGCAGTTGCTGACCCTCGGAATCAACCACCACACGGCGCCGCTTTCCCTGCGCGAGAAGGTGGCGTTTCCGCTCGAGCAGCTCAAGCCCGCGCTGACCACGCTGCGCCAGCACCTGCCGCACCGCAAGAACACGGCCGAAGCGGCCATCCTGTCCACCTGCAACCGTACCGAGCTCTACTGCGCCACCGACGGCAACCTGCCCGAAGAGACCGCGCATGAGCACGCGATCCGATGGCTGGCACAGCACCACAACATCGACCCCGGCGAACTCGCGCCCCATGTGTATTCGCTCGGGCAATCGCTGGCGGTGCGCCACGCCTTTCGCGTGGCCAGCGGCCTCGACTCGATGGTGCTGGGGGAAACGCAGATCCTCGGCCAGATGAAGGACGCCGTGCGTACCGCCACCGAGGCTGGTGCGCTGGGCACGTACCTGAATCAGCTGTTCCAGCGCACGTTCGCGGTGGCCAAGGAGGTGCGCGGCACCACCGAAATCGGCGCGCACTCGGTGTCGATGGCCGCTGCCGCCGTGCGCCTGGCGCAGCGCATCTTTGAGTCGATCGCCGAGCAGCGCGTGCTGTTCATCGGCGCCGGCGAGATGATCGAGCTATGCGCCACCCACTTCGCCGCGCAGATGCCGCGCGAGGTCGTGATCGCCAACCGCACGCTCGAGCGCGGCGAGAAGCTGGCCGAGGCGCTGTCTAACCAGGGCCTGAACGCCCGCGCCGTGCGCCTGGCTGAGTTGCCGACCAAGCTGGCCGATTTCGATATCGTTGTGTCGTGTACGGCGAGCACGCTGCCCATCATCGGGCTGGGCGCCGTCGAGCGCGCCATCAAGCAGCGCCGCCATCGCCCGATGTTCATGGTCGACCTGGCCGTGCCGCGCGACATCGAGCCGGAAGTGTCGCGCCTGTCCGATGTCTTTCTCTACACAGTGGACGATCTTGGTGCCATCGTGCGCGAAGGCAATGCGCTGCGGCAGGCCGCCGTTGCCCAAGCAGAAGCCATCATCGAGACACGCGTGCAGAACTTCATGCACTGGCTGGACGCGCGCAGCGTGGTGCCGATCATCCGCGACCTGCACGCACAAGCCGAAACGCTGCGCCAGGGCGAACTCGAACGCGCGCAACGCATGCTTGCGCGTGGTGACGATCCGGCGCTGGTGCTGGAGGCGCTCTCGCAGGCGCTGACGAAGAAATTCCTCCATGGCCCGACGCACGCGCTCAACCACGCGCAAGGCGAAGGCCGTGAACAACTCATCGACTTGCTGCCGGCACTGTTCCGGCAGTCCAGCCACTCCGAGCGCTAGCGGCCATTGCGTCGCCTGCGTGCCGCCCAGGCACGCGACTTCCGGCGCGGTATGATGCGCCGCCCTCGCTTCCAGCGTTTCCTCCGCGACTGCCCGAATGAAGCCCAGCATGCTGTCCAAGCTCGACCAACTGGCCGAGCGCATCGTCGAAATCAACGCGCTGCTTGCGCGTGAAGACGCCACCGCCAACCTCGACCAATACCGTAAGCTCACGCGCGAACACGCCGAGCTGGAGCCCGTGGTCGCGCAATTTGCCGCGTGGAAGCAGGCGGAGGAAGACATCGCCACCGCGCAGGAGCTGGCGGCCGATCCGGACATGAAGGCGTTTGCCGAAGACGAACTTCGCGCGGCCCGCGAGCGCATGGAAACCCTCGAAGGCGAGTTGCAGCGCCTGCTGCTGCCGAAGGACCCAAACGACCATCGCAACATCTTCGTGGAAATCCGCGCCGGCACGGGCGGCGATGAATCCGCGCTCTTTGCCGGCGACCTGCTGCGCATGTACACGCGCTACGCCGAACGTCAGCGCTGGCAGGTGGAGATCGTGAGCGAATCGCCGTCGGACCTGGGCGGCTACAAGGAAGTGATTGCGCGGCTGGTCGGCGAAGGTGCGTACTCGCGCCTGAAGTTCGAATCGGGCGGCCACCGCGTGCAGCGCGTGCCGGCCACGGAGGCGCAGGGACGCATCCACACGTCAGCCTGCACCGTGGCGATCATGCCCGAGGCCGATGCGCTGGCCGACATCCAGATCAATCCGGCCGATCTGCGCATCGATACGTTCCGCGCGTCGGGGGCGGGCGGCCAGCACATCAACAAGACGGATTCGGCCGTGCGCATCACGCACCTGCCGACCGGCCTGGTGGTGGAGTGCCAGGACGACCGCAGCCAGCACCGCAACAAGGACCGCGCCATGCAGGTCCTCGCCGCGCGCCTGAAGGATCGCCAGGAGCGCGAGGCGCAAGCCAGGGAAGCCAGCGCCCGCAAGAGCCTGATCGGCTCGGGCGACCGCTCCGACCGCATCCGCACGTACAACTTCCCGCAGGGCCGCGTGACCGATCATCGCATCAACCTGACGCTGTACAAGATCGACGCCATCATGGACGGCGACCTTGATGAACTGGTCGGCGCGTTGGCCGCTGAGCACCAGGCGGAACAGCTCGCCGCGCTGGGCGAAGACGCCTGATCCCCGAATCGTTAAAAAGCGCGCCCTCCGTAACATCCGCTTGCGTTTGATACAGCTTTGCGCGATGGCGCGCCGGTCCTGCGTTCCTATAATCGATCTCGATCGCGCCGAGTGCGCCGCCGGTCGCATCCGGCACCCTTTCCCCTAACAGGCGCGACGCCCACCACGATCAGGAGAATCGCAATGCGTAACCCACTGCTGGCCGTCACGGTCGCCACCACCCTCGCCCTGAGCCTGGCCGCTTGCGGCAAAAAGGACGAAGCGGCCGATCAAGCCGCGAAAAGCGCCATGGAGCAGTCGAAAGACGCCGCCAAGCAGGCCGTCGACAACGCCGGCACCGCTGTGAGCAAGGCCGCCGACGCTGCCAAGGTGGAGATGTCGCAAGCCGCGTCGAACGCGCAAGCGGCGGCATCCGATGCGCTGTCCCAGGCCAAGGACGCTGCCAAGGAAGCCGCCGACAAGACGGCCGACGCAGCCAAGACGGCCGCCGATAAGACTGCGGACGCAACCAAAGCGGCCGCGGACAAGGTGAAGGACGCGGCCAAGCAGTAAGCGTCGCGCCCTCTTACCGACGTGCTCACGGGCTCGCGCCGCACCGGCCGGGCCCGTGTTATTTTGTGCGCCCGATCCTTGCCGTCGCCGTCCCGCCCATCTGCCCGCCGTGTCGTCCGTTCCTGCCATTCCGCCCGAAACCCTCGCCCGCGTCACCGATGCGCTGACTGCGCTCGCCCGGGCTGGCCTGCCCGCACTGGAGGCACGCATGCTGGTCTCGCACGTGACCGGGCTGTCGCGTGTGCAGCTCATCACGCAGGACACCCGTGCCCTGGATGCCGCCGCGCGCCAGCAGATCAGCGAACTCGCCGCGCGGCGCCTGGCCGGCGAGCCGATGGCCTATCTGGTGGGCGAGCGCGAGTTCTTCGGCAGGACATTCCAGGTAACGCCCGCGGTGCTGATCCCGCGCCCCGACACCGAACTGCTGGTCGAGCAGGCACTGGACCGCATGGAAGCGTTTGACGCCCCCACTGTGCTCGATCTCGGCACCGGCAGCGGCATCATCGCCATCACCATTGCGCTGGCGCGGCGTGACGCGCGCGTTTGGGCTACCGATGCGTCTGCCGAGGCACTGGCCGTGGCGACCGGCAACGCCCAGGCGCTTGGGGCAACCCAACTGCACACTGCGCTGGGCGATTGGTACGGCGCACTCGCCAAGACCGACGCGCCGCGCACCTTCGAGCTGATCGTGAGCAACCCGCCCTACATTGCGGCCGCCGATGACCATCTCGGCCAAGGCGATCTGCGGTTCGAGCCAGCCGGTGCGCTCACCGATCACAGCGATGGCCTGCAGCACCTGCGTGCCATCATCACCGGCGCCCCGGCACACCTGGCATCCGGGGGCTGGCTGCTGCTGGAACACGGCTACGATCAGGGCGATGCCGTGCGCGTGCTGCTGCTCGATGCCGGTTTTGCCCAGGTCTTCACCACACAGGACCTCGCCGGTCAGGACCGCTGCAGCGGTGGACAGTGGCGGGATCAAAACGCCGCCGGGCGTTCCTCGCTAAAATAGCCAAGTTTTCCAATGCGGACGCGGCGTCCTTGCCGCTCCCTCAACGAATCGAGTCTCCTCATGAGCACCACGCACGAAAAGATCGACCAGATCGTCAAAGGCCACCCCGTCGTCCTCTTCATGAAGGGCACGGCGCAGTTCCCGATGTGCGGCTTCTCGGGCCGTGCCATCCAGATCCTGAAGGCATGTGGCGTCGACCAGCCGCACACCGTCAACGTGCTGGAGGACGACGAAATCCGCCAAGGCATCAAGGAGTACGCGAACTGGCCGACCATTCCGCAGCTTTACGTCAAGGGTGAGTTCATCGGCGGGTCGGACATCATGATGGAGATGTACCAGAGCGGCGAACTGCAGCCGCTGCTGGCCGCCTGAGCATCGTTGCGGTTTCCAGCGTGACCTCGCCTCTGACCAGCGCCGCTCCCGGCTCGACCGACACGCAGCGCATGCGACGCATCATCGTGGCCATCACGGGCGCCTCTGGGGCGATCTATGGGGTGCGGCTGCTGCAGGTCCTGCAAGGGTTGCGTGAATCGGCGGGCGTGGAGTCGCACCTGCTGATGTCGCCTGCCGGGCTGATGAATGTGCAGCATGAACTGCACATGGCACGCGAAGAAGTGGAAGCGCTCGCGCACGTGGTGCATAACGTGCGCGACATTGGCGCCACGATCGCCAGCGGTTCGTTTGCGGCCGAGTCGATGGTGGTGGCGCCGTGTTCGATGAAAACGCTCGCCGCTGTCGCACACGGTCTGTCGGACAACCTCATCGCACGCGCAGCGGACGTCACGCTCAAGGAGCGTCGCCGCCTGATCCTGATGGTGCGTGAAACACCGTTGAATCTTGCGCATCTGCGCAACATGACCGCCGTGACCGAGATGGGCGGCATTGTCTTCCCACCCGTACCCGGCTTTTATCAGCGGCCCAAGACCATCGACGACCTGGTCGACCATACGATTGGGCGCGTACTCGACCTCCTGGGCCTGCCGCAGACGCTGGCGCCAGGCTGGCCGGGTCTTCGCTCGGCAGGGTAGCGCGTCACGCGATCCGCCATCGGCCCATGCTCAGCGGTGGTAATAGTTGAAGCGCACCGACGGCCCCCAGTAACCATAACCGCCGTAGTAGGCGGGAGCGGGCGCCACATAAACCGGCGCGGGCGCGACGGCCACAGGCGCTGGATACACTGCACAGCCCCCTAGCGTCACTGCCATCAGGGCCAGAGCCACGAGTTTCATGATTTGCGTCCTTTTAGCCCCTCAAGTGGGGCCGTGGGGACGTTATAAACCGCGCCGGGCGGCGCGCGCGTCATGCGTCTGTAAGCAATGTAACGACACGCTACGAACGTGTGTCCGTCAGTTCACTGATGTGATGCAGGCTTGGCTGGAGCCGGTTTGCTGGTCGCTGCAGGCGTTGAGGCCGCCACACTGCTCGCCGCCTTAGGTGCGTCCGGATCGACTTCTGCGCGCATCTGCTCCATCACGGCTCCGGCGCGGGGTGCCCACAGAAATTCCACCGTGCCATTCTGCGGCGCTTCGGGAATCGCATACATCGTGACGATCGTCTGGTGACCGGCCCAGCGCGCGCGCAGCGAATCCACCGTCTTGCCCGACTTCAACTTGAGCGGCGCCTTGCCCTCCTGGGCGGGCTTGCCGTAGCGGTCCGACAGCGCCTGGAAAATACGTTGCTCCGTCTCCACCCCGCGCGTGGGCACAAAGAGCCCGGCGACGTTGCCCTGGTCAATCAGCAACACCGCCTGCGGGCCATCCATCAACTCCGGCCGCTTGGCAGGAGGCACCCCCAGCGAGCGCGTGCGTCCATGCGACTCAAGCGCGTCGGAGCAGTATTCGGAGACATCCTTACCGCCGTCGGCCCGTACGTCCTGGCATGAAGGTAACTTGGGCAGGGGCTTGCCGAGCGGGAACGCATCGAGCAGCACCGCCACATCGCCCGGATCGCGTACCGCGCGCGGCGACGCAGCAGATTTCGGGTCGGCGGGTGCCGCGAACGACACCGATGCGAGCATCGACGTCGAAAAAGCAAGCGCAGCGAACGTGGCAGCGTGGCGCGTCCAGCGGGTCATGCGAACTCCATGAAAGTAAGCCGAGAGTGTGCCACGAGGCGTGGCGTACGCGGGTCTGACCCTCGCCCATCGTGCGACGTTCCGCCACCCATCTTCCAATGCGCCGCCACCGGAAGGTTTACACACGAATTGACGCAGTTGCCGGCAGCATGACAGCCGAAAACGTTATCAAAATGTTGCCGGTTTTGATCTGGCTAAGGTCGGGCGAGTAGAATCTCCGCGGCACAGACGAATGACCGGCAGGCTTTAGGCGTCACTTTTCTTGGGCCAGCCGCATAAACGCGATCTCATTTTGAACACCCCCTACGCTGTTCTTCCCTTGTCCCCCGCCCCGCAGCGGGCCTTGCGCGCGCGTTCGGTGGCAAATTACGCGCGGCTGGCCATCGGCCTGGTGGCGCTGATCTCAGCCCAGGCTGCGCTCGCCTTCGGCTTCAACGACGTGGCCGTGCGTGCGCGACAACTGGCGGCCAAGCCTTACCAGGCGCCAGCCGATACCCTGCCGCGCCAGTTGCGCGAACTGCGCTACGACCAGTACCGCGAGATCCGCTTCAAGTCGGACCAGGCCTACTGGCGCAAAGACAAGCTGCCATTCGAACTCGGCTTCTTCCATGAGGGCTCGTACTACGACCAGCCGGTGAAGATCAACGAGGTCTCGCCGGCCGGTGTGCGTGAAATCCGCTTCGATCCCCGCCTGTTCGACTACGGTCCGGTGAAGCTGGACCCGAAACAGGTCCAGAAGCTGGGCTTTGCCGGGTTCCGCGTGCACTACGCCATGAACACGCCCAAGTACAAGGACGAAGTCATCGTTTTCCTGGGCGCGTCGTATTTCCGCGCGATTGGCAAGGGACAGGTCTACGGCCTGTCCGCGCGCGGTCTGGCGATCGACACCGCGCTCAATTCGGGCGAGGAGTTTCCCCGCTTCACGGATTTCTGGATCGAGCGCCCTACCGCGAATGCGAAGACGCTGACGATCTACGCCCTGCTCAACTCGCGCCGCGCCACGGGCGCCTATCGCTTCGTCATCAAGCCGGGCACCGATACCGTGGTCGACGTGAAGGCGCAGGTCTACATGCGCGAAAACGTTAGCAAGCTGGCCGTCGCGCCGCTCACGAGCATGTTCTTCTTCGGCGAGAACCAGCCAGCCGCCGCGCTGGATTTCCGCCCGGAAGTCCATGACTCGGATGGACTGTCCGTGCTCTCCGGCACCGGTGAGTGGATCTGGCGCCCGCTGACGAACCCGAAGCGCCTGCTGGTCAGCTCCTTTGCGACCACCAACCCGGGCGGCTTCGGCCTGATGCAACGTGACCGTGCGTTCGCGAGCTATGAAGAGATCGGCGATCGCTACGAGTTGCGGCCAAGCGCCTGGGTGGAGCCCGTAGGCAAGTGGGGCGCCGGCCGCGTGGAGCTGGTGCAGATCCCCACGCCCGATGAGACCAACGACAACGTCGTCGCGTATTGGGTACCGCAGACTCCACCAAAGCCACTGCAGCCGTTCAACCTGGAATACCGCCTGCTGTGGCAGAAGGACGGCGACAGGAAGCCCGCGCTGGCCTGGGTCACGCAGACACGCCGCTCACACGGCTGGACGACCAAGCGGCCCGACGAGCGCAAGCCAGACGACACCATCGCCTTCGTGGTCGACTTCGAGGGTCCGGCGCTGAGCAAGCTGCCGCCCAACGCCCCGGTTGAGCCGGTGTTTTCGGCGGATGCCAACGGCAAGATCGAATCGATCTTCGGTCAACCCAACACCGCGACCGGCGGCTGGCGCGTTACCGTGCGCCTCAAGCGGGTCGACGACGACAAACCCGTCGAGCTGCGCGGCTACCTGCGCAGCGGCGGCAACGGACTTTCAGAGACGTGGAGCTATCTGCTACCTCCGGGCTAAACGCCCAGACTGGCGGCGCCGCTGGCGCCGTCCCCTCCACCCCCCTCGCCACGGCGCGATCCGTGGCTGATCAGTATCTTGAAGCGCTGCCGCTGGCGCCGGACGCGCGCGCCGCACTGCTGCGCGATGCCGACGTCTCGGCCAGCGACGACGCTGCCGCAGCGCTGGCCAAGCTGCATCATGCGCTGGCCAAGCTGGACCCGGCGCAGACCGCCTCGCTCGAAGCGAGCGCGCCCACTTATGCATCGGTCGGTGCGCGACTGGATGCCGCGTATGGCGCCAAGCACGCCGATGGCGTATCCGCTGAGCCCGCCCCGCCGCTGGAACACGACAGTCACGGCCGCATCCACCTGGATACCGGCCCCGCACCCGCGCGGCGGTCGATGGTGCCGTGGCCCTGGGTGCTCGGTCCGATCTGGCGCGCGCGCAGGGCCCTCGATCGCTGGATGCACGGCGGCCAGGCACCGGCGCCTTACGAAGCGCCCGACTCGCCGGACCCCAAAGGCATCTGGCGCTTTGTCGGATCGCGTCGACGCCTGACGCTGCTGGCGCTGATGATCGCGCAGACCATCGCCGCGACGTGGGCGATGAGCACGGTGCTGCCGTATCACGGCCGCGACTGGCTCGAGGCCATCATCATCGTGCTGTTTGCAGTGCTGTTCTGCTGGGTGTCGGCGGGGTTCTGGACCGCCATCACAGGCTTCCTGCTGCTGGCCTTCAAGGGCGACCGCTTCGTCATCTCGCGCCGCGCGGCACCCAATGCGCCGATCCCGTCCGATGCACGCACCGCCATCGTCATGCCGATCTGCAACGAGGATGTGCAGCGCGTGTTCGCCGGGCTGCGCGCGACGTACGAATCGCTGCAGCGTACCGGGCACCTTGAGCACTTCGATTTCTTCGTGCTGTCGGACTCAGGCGACCCCGACATCCGCACGGCGGAAGCCGACGCCTGGCTGCACATCTGCCGCGCGCTCGATGGCTTCGGCCGCATCTTCTACCGCTGGCGCCGCCACCGCGTGAAGCGCAAGAGCGGCAACATCGACGATTTCTGCCGGCGCTGGGGCGGCAAATACCGCTACATGATCGTGCTCGACGCCGATAGCGTGATGAGCGGCGATTGCCTGACGCGCCTCGTGCAATTGATGGAAGGGGCGCCAGGCGCGGGCATCATCCAGACCGCACCGCGCGCCGCTGGCCGCGACACCCTGTATGCGCGTATCCAGCAGTTCGCCACGCGCGTATACGGGCCGCTGTTCACCGCCGGCCTGCACTACTGGCAGCTCGGCGAATCGCACTACTGGGGCCACAACGCCATCATCCGGCTGGCTCCGTTCATCAAGCATTGCGCGCTGGCGCCGATTCCGGGCAAGGGCTCACTGGCGGGCGAAATCATGTCGCACGACTTTGTCGAAGCCGCGTTGATGCGCCGTGCCGGCTGGGCCGTGTGGATCGCCTACGACCTGGACGGCAGCTACGAAGAAATGCCGCCCAACCTGCTCGACGAGCTGGGCCGCGACCGCCGCTGGTGCCACGGCAACCTCATGAACTTCCGCCTGTTCGGCGCGCCCGGTTTCCACCGCGTTCACCGCGCCGTGTTCATCACCGGCGTCATGGCGTACCTGTCGGCACCGCTGTGGTTTCTGTTCCTGTTGCTGTCCACGGCCTTGCTGGCCAAGCACACGTTGATCGCGCCGGAGTACTTCACCCAGCCGCGCCAACTGTTTCCGATCTGGCCTGAGTGGCATCCCGAGAAGGCCGCCGCGCTATTTTCGGCAACGGCCACTGTGCTGTTCCTGCCGAAAATCCTGAGTGTGCTGGTGCTGTGGGCACAGGGGCCCAAGCGCTTTGGCGGTGCAGTCCACTTGGCGCTGTCGATGGTGATCGAGGCGGCGTTTTCAGTGCTGGCAGCGCCGGTGCGCATGCTGTTCCATACACGCTTCGTGACGGCAGCGTTTCTCGGTTGGAAGGTGCACTGGAAGTCGCCTCCGCGTGAGGATGCGCAAACGCACTGGAGCGACGCCGTGCGGCGCCACGGTCTGCATACGGTAATCGGCCTCGTCTGGGCGGCTATCGTCTACTGGCTGAACCCGAGTTTCCTGTGGTGGCTCTCGCCGGTGGTGGGTGCGCTGATCGTCTCCATTCCGCTGTCGGTCCTGTCCAGCCGAGTGAGTCTGGGTCGGCGCATGCGACGGCTGCGCCTGTTCATGATCCCGGAAGAGGTGCGTCCGCCTCGTGAGCTACGTGCCACCCGCAAGCACTTGCGCAATGCCCCTTCGATGCCGGATTTCCGGCAGGCGGTGGTCGACCCGGTCACCAATGCACTGATGTGCGCCATCGGCACGACGCGCTTGCCGCATGACCCGGGCCTCGTGGCCGTGCGTGAAGCCACCGTACGTCACGCGCTGGAAGTCGGCCCCGACCAGCTGACGGGCAAGCAGAAGCTGGTACTGCTGTCCGATCCGCTGGCGCTGTCCGCGCTGCACCTGGCGGTATGGTCGTCTCCGGAGCAGCGCACAATGTGGCTTCCCGCCGAAGCGGGAAGTGAGCAGGTTGCCTGACGCGGCCTGCCGCCCGGCTTTGCGGGCGAAGCGTTTTACTTTCCGTTACATCGGTAGGAGTTACGTATCACCTGAAGCGCCCGGGCATTCATAGAATGGCTTCAACAACCTGATACATGAAGTCGACACGGCATCCCTGCCCCGGCCTCGTAACCGCAAGGAGAAGCACCATGAAACGCACACTGCTCGCATTCGTTCTGGGTGGCGCCGCGCTGTGCGCCTCGACGGCGGCGCTGGCGCATGTGGATGTCGGCGTGTCGATCGGCGTACCCGCACCGGTTTATGTGGAGCCCGCGCCGGTCTACGCGCCGCCGCCGGTGGTGTACCGACCCGCGCCTGTCTATGCGCCGGCGCCCGTGATCTATGGCGGCTACTACGGTGACGACTGGCGTGAACGCGCATGGCGCCGCCACGAACGCCGCGAGCACGAATGGCGTGAGCATGAGTGGCGTGAACATGAATGGCGCGAGCGCGGCGGTTGGCGCTGAATCCTGCTGATACGGCAATGCCCACGCGGGCCGCTCATCGACGAGCGGCCCGTTGCTTTTGTACGCCGTCCGTATGCCCGCGGCAAACCGACCTATGCTGACGTAGCGGCCACCGCAATCCCGCCCCGGCCGCGAATCGATCGGGAGGACGCCATGTCGATCTCCAGTACCCTCGACGGCTGCCTGCGCAGCAAAGGCTGCCTATACGAGGTGATCCGTCATCCGCATACCCACACCAGCACAGAAACCGCACAGACCGCGCATGTTCCGGGCGACCGCCTGGCCAAGACGCTGCTGCTCGAAGACAAGCTGGGTTATGTCGCCGCCGTGCTGCCGTCGACGTACCACCTGCATCTAGCGGAGCTGCAACGCGAATCCGGCCGGCAGGATCTCACGCTGGCCGATGAGTCCGAATTGCGGGAGGTCTTCAGGGACTGCGACGTGGGTGCCGTGCCGCCGGTGGGCATGGCCTATGGCATGCCGACCTACATCGACAGCAGCCTGATGACACACGGCGACATCTACTTCGAGGCTGGCGATCACGAGAACGTCGTGCACATGGACATGGACCAGTTCATGGCCCTCATGCGCGACGCCAAGCCCGCGCATTTCGCGTACCGGATGCAGGGCATCCTGTTCTGAAAAGCCACTTGACTTGTACCGGAGGCCATCATGGCCAATGACGCGGTCGTCACCATCCGCAATGACGGGCCGTACCACATCAAGGGGCGCTTTCGCATCGTCACCCAGGGTGGGCGCGAATTCCCCGTCGAAGAGGGACAGGCGTGGCTCTGCCGTTGTGGACATTCACAGAACAAGCCGTTTTGCGACGGCTCCCACAAGCGTGCCGGGTTCGACAGCAATCTTGACGCGCCGACGGCTGAACCCTCGCCTGAGGCGTGATCGCAAAGGCCGCGGGGAGCGGTTGGAACCGGTTCGAGAGGCGCGCCGTACCTGTGTACCGCGCGCCTTGCGCCATCCGATCGGACTGTGCGTTGAGTTCCGAACGGTCTTAGCGCACGACCGGCTTGTAGCGGATGCGCTTGGGCTTCGCACCCTCCTCGCCCAGGCGCTTCTTCTTGTCGGCTTCGTATTCCTGGTAGTTGCCCGGGAAGAATTCAACGTGCGAGTCGCCCTCGAACGCGATGATGTGCGTGGCGATGCGGTCGAGGAACCAGCGATCGTGGGAGATCACCATCACGCAGCCGGCAAACTCGAGCAGTGCATCTTCGAGCGCACGCAGCGTTTCCACGTCGAGGTCGTTCGACGGTTCATCCAGCAGCAGCACGTTGCCGCCCGAGATGAGCGTCTTGGCCAGATGCAGGCGCCCACGCTCGCCACCCGACAGCGTGCCGACGTGCTTCTGCTGATCGCCACCCTTGAAGTTGAAGCGGCCGATGTAGGCGCGCGAGGGCGTCTCATATCGGCCCACCGTGAGGATGTCCGAGCCGTTCGAGATTTCTTCGAAGACGGTCTTGTCGGCGGAAAGCGCGTCGCGGCTCTGGTCAACGTAAGCCAGCTTGACGGTCGGGCCGATCTTGATGGTGCCCGCGTCCGGCTGCTCCTTGCCGGTGATCATGCGGAACAGCGTTGACTTGCCCGCACCGTTCGGGCCAATGATGCCGACGATGGCGCCCGGCGGAATCGTGAAGCTCAGGTTGTCGATCAGCAGACGATCGCCGTAGCTTTTGCTGACGTTGGTGAACTCGATGACCTCGTTGCCCAGACGCTCGCCGGCCGGGATGAAGATTTCCTGCGTCTCGTTGCGCTTCTGGTATTCCTGGCTGTTCAGCTCGTCAAAGCGGGCCAGACGCGCCTTCGACTTGGCCTGGCGGCCCTTCGGGTTCTGACGCACCCATTCGAGTTCTTTCTTCAGCGCCTTCTGGCGGGCCGATTCGGTCGATTCTTCCTGCTTCAGGCGCGTCTCTTTCTGGTCCAGCCACGAACTGTAATTGCCCTTCCAGGGGATGCCGTGACCGCGGTCGAGTTCGAGAATCCACTCGGCGGCGTTGTCGAGGAAGTAGCGGTCGTGGGTGACGGCCACCACGGTGCCCGGGAAGCGCGTGAGGAACTGTTCGAGCCAATCCACCGATTCGGCATCCAGGTGGTTGGTCGGTTCGTCGAGCAGCAGCATGTCGGGGCGGGACAGCAGCAGCTTGCACAGCGCGACACGACGCTTTTCGCCGCCCGAAAGGTGCTCGATCTTGGCGTCCCACGGCGGCAGGCGCAGTGCGTCGGCGGCAATTTCCAGCTGCAGCTCGACGTTGTCGCCAGCGCCCGCGGCGATGATGGCTTCCAGACGCGCCTGTTCTTCGGCGAGCTTGTCGAAATCGGCGTCCGGTTCGGCATAGGCCGCATAGATGGCTTCGAGCTGCTTCTGCGCGTCCATCACCTCACCCATGCCGCTTTCCACTTCTTCGCGCACGGTCTTGGCGGGATCGAGCTGCGGCTCCTGCGGCAGGTAACCGATGTTCAGATTGGGCATCGGCGTGGCTTCGCCCTCGATGTCCTTGTCGAGGCCGGCCATGATCTTGAGCAGCGTCGACTTGCCCGAGCCGTTCAGGCCGAGCACGCCAATCTTGGCGCCCGGGAAAAACGACAGCGAGATGTCCTTGAGGATCTGGCGCTTGGGCGGGACGATCTTGCCCACGCGGTTCATGGTGAAAACGTACTGTGACATGGCGAAAAAAGCGGGGTAACGCGCGTGAAATTGGGAACCCGCGGAGTGTAGCAAAGCCAAGACGCAACGCCGCGCGGGCAAAAGAAAAGGCGCCCGCTTGGGGCGCCCTTCCGGTGCAGCAAGAGGCAGGCCTCAGTGCATCATCATGTTGGCGTTCATGTTGTGCATGACCCACAGCGAACCGACGATCACGATCGCCAGGATCAGCAGCGTGAACAGGAAGGCCATCACGTTCCAGCGCTGGGCAGAAGAACCGTCCAGATGCAGGAAGTAGATCAGGTGCACGACGATCTGCACAACGGCGAGTGCCATCACCGTCACCAGCAGCGTCTGGTGCGAGTAGCCGCCGTCCATCACCATCTTGAACGGGATGACCGTCAGGATCACGGCCAGCACGAAGCCGATCAGGTAACCCTTGACGGTCGCATGACCGGCGCCGCCGGCTGCATGGCCGTGCGCGTCATCATGCGCGACGGCGGTCGTTGCATTGGTGTGTTCCATTTACATCGCTCCCAGCAGATACACGACGGTAAACACGCCGATCCACACCACATCCAAGAAGTGCCAGAACAGGCTCAGGCACGACAGGCGGGTCGATTGCGTCGGGGTCAGGCCCTTGACGCCAATCTGCCACATCAGGACGGCGATCCACAGCAGGCCGCTCGCCACGTGCAGGCCGTGGGTACCGACCAGCACGAAGAACGACGACAGGAATGCGCTGCGGTTCGGGCCGGCGCCTTCGGAAATCAGGTGGTGGAACTCGTTGATTTCCATGCCGACGAACGCGGCGCCCAGCAGGAAGGTAATGCCGAGCCACAGCATGACCTGATCCTTGCGGCCGTTCTGTACGCTGATCATCACCATGCCGTAAGTGATCGACGACACCAGCAGGATGCCGGTTTCGATCGCGACATAGGACAGGTCGAAGAGCTCCTTGCCCGTCGGACCGCCCGCCGTCGCGCCACGCAGGACGCAGAACGTGGCGAACAGCGACGCGAAGATGATCAAGTCGCTCATCAGGTACACCCAGAAGCCGAAGACCTTGGTGTCTGCGGCGTCGTGGTGGTGCGCATGGTCATGCGCGTGGTCGTGGCCGTGCGCGTGACCGTGCGCGGCGTGACCGTCTAGAACATTGGAAGCCATGGTTTAAGCCTGCGAACCGATACGTTGGAAGTAGGCCGACTCGGTCTCGTGAACCTCGTGAGCGGGCACGTAGTAGTCGATGTCGTCGTTGTTGCTGCGGAGGATGAAGCTGCCGATCATGCCGACCAGACCCAGCACGGCCATCCACCAGATGTGCCAGATCAGCGCGAAGCCCATCACGATCGAGAACATGCCGATGAAGAAGCCGGCGCCGGTGTTCTTCGGCATGTGGATCTTCTCGTAGCTCGGTGCGACCTGCGTCAGCACTTCACCGCGCGCCTTCATGTCGGCAAAGGCGTCGATGTCACGGATGACCGGCACGCGGGCGAAGTTGTAATGCGCCGGCGGCGAGGACGTTGCCCACTCCAGCGTACGGCCACCCCACGGGTCACCCGTCAGATCCGCCAGCGCATGGCGATTGCGGATGCTAACGAAGATCTGGATGAGCTGCGAAGCGATGCCGCAGGCGACGATCGCAGCGCCGATCACGGCGACGATCAGCCACGGCTGCCAGGCCGGGTTGTCGGTATGGTTCAGACGGCGCGTCATGCCCATGAAGCCCAGCACGTACAGCGGCATGAAGGCCATGTAGAAACCGACGAACCAGCACCAGAAGGCGCGCTTGCCCCACTTCTCGTCCAGCTTGAAGCCGAAGGCCTTCGGGAACCAGTAGGTGATACCTGCCAGGTAACCGAACACCACGCCACCGATGATGGTGTTGTGGAAGTGAGCGATCAGGAACAGGCTGTTGTGCAGCAGGAAGTCCGCACCCGGCACGGCCAGCAGCACGCCGGTCATCCCGCCGATCACGAAGGTGATCATGAAGCCGATCGTCCACAGCATCATCGAGTTCAGCTCGACGCGGCCGCGATACATCGTGAACAGCCAGTTGAAGATCTTCACGCCCGTCGGGATCGAGATGATCATCGTCGCGATACCGAAGAACGCGTTGACGTTCGCTCCCGAGCCCATGGTGAAGAAGTGGTGCAGCCACACCAGGAACGACAGCACCGTGATGCCGGCGGTCGCCCACACCATCGACGTGTAGCCGAACAGCTTCTTGCGCGAGAACGTCGAGACGATTTCCGAGAACATGCCGAACGCCGGCAGGATCAGGATGTACACCTCGGGGTGGCCCCAGATCCAGATCAGGTTCACGTACAGCATGGCGTTGCCGCCCAGCTCGTTCGTGAAGAAGTGCATGTCCAGATAGCGGTCAGCACCCAGCAGCGCCAGCGCCACGGTCAGCACCGGGAAGGCCGCGACGATCAGGATGTTGGCGCACAGGGCGGTCCAGGTGAAGATCGGCATGCGCATCAGCTTCATGCCCGGCGCGCGCATCTTGAAGATGGTCGCGACGAAGTTCACCCCAGTCAGCAACGTGCCTAACCCGGATATCTGCAGCGCCCAGATGTAGTAGTCGACCCCCACGTCAGGGCTGTAGGCCAGTTCCGACAGCGGCGGGTATGCGAGCCAGCCGGTGCGGGCGAAGTTGCCGACACCCAGCGACACGTTGATCAGCACCACACCTGCGGCGGCCAGCCAGAACGACAGCGTGTTCAGGAACGGGAACGCCACGTCGCGCGCTCCGATCTGCAGCGGCACGATCAGGTTGATCAGGCCCGTCATCAGCGGCATGGCCATGAAGAAGATCATGATCACGCCGTGCGCGGTGAAGATCTGGTCGTAGTGTTCCGGCGGCAGATAGCCGGCACCACCGCCCGAGGCGAGCGCCAGTTGCGAGCGCATCATGACGGCGTCGGCAAAGCCGCGCAGCAGCATCACGATGGCCAGAATGCAGTACATCACGCCGATCTTCTTGTGGTCGACCGAGGTGATCCACTCATTCCAGAGATACGACCACTTCTTGAAGTAGGTGATCAGGCCGAATACACCTGCGCCACCCAGCAGAATGGCCGATACCGTCACGACCACGATGGGCTCGTGCAGCGGAATGGCCTCCAGACTCAACTTGCCAAACATCGTCAACTCCTAGGAATTCTTGCGCACAGCGGTGGATGCCGGCAGAGCCGACTGCACCGGAGCCGGGTCCGAAATCGTCTCAGCCGTCTCCACGGTGCAAGTCGCGCCACCGAGAGCCTCATCGAGCGTCAGGACCTTGTCCGAGTCGCCCATGTATTTGTGCAGGATGCTGTGGTACAGCATCGGGTCCACCGAGGCGTACATCGTCGGCGGCACTTTTTCGCTCGGCTTGGCCAGCTCGGCGTAGCCTTCCTTCGTCAGGCTTTGCGACGAAGCGCGAACCTGCTTGACCCATGCATCGAACTCGTCGTTCGTCATGGCCGTCGCCGTAAACTTCATGCCCGTGAAGCCCGCTCCGCTGTAGTTGGACGAAAAGCCGTCGAACTTGCCGGTCTCGTTGGCAATCAGGTGCAGCTTGGTCTGCATGCCAGCCATTGCGTAGACCTGGCTACCCAGTTGCGGGATGAAGAACGCGTTCATCACCGTGTCGGACGTGATCTTGAAGTTAACCGGGGTGTTGGCCGGGAACGCGAGCTGGTTGACCGTGGCGATCTTCAGATCCGGATAGATGAACAGCCACTTCCAGTCGAGCGAAACCGCCTCGACGGTAATGGGCTTCACGTCCGATTCGATCGGCTTGTACGGATCGAGCGCGTGCGTCGAGCGATAAGTGATCACGCCCAGCACGATGATGATCAGGCACGGAATCAGCCACACCACGGCCTCGATCGCGTTGGAATGCGACCAGTCCGGCTCGTAACGCGCCTTGGTGTTGGTGGAGCGGTACTTCCACGCAAACACCAGCGTCAGCACGATCACCGGGATCACTACCAGGAGCATCAGGCCGGTGGCCACCAGGATCAGCGTCTTCTCCTCCGCCGCGATCATCCCCTTCGGATCCAGGACCGTCAGGTTGCAGCCCGCCAGCAGGAGCGGGAGGCTTGCGGCCAGAAGCCGCTTCATATGTGGAACGAGTGTGTTCTTCATGTCTTGCACAATTGCGCCGGCGGTGCTTCCGGCCATCACGGGAGCCTCGCAGCCCAAACTGCAGCCACAGGCGGAAAAACGCGGGAAATGAGGGAGGACCTGGTTACCGGCACGTCGGATTCGCCAATGTGCGACTGCAGGTCTTCGATCACCTCGGGCGCCGGTCAGGCAAAAGCTGAATCCAACGCCCTCTGTTGCCGAGGCGGGCTTCGCTCATGCCGGGCACGAGCGACGCCGAGCGCCGCCGCGTCGCACAAAGCGGCGGACGACAGATCGGGGGCGGATGGAGTCGAAGCAGGCACTACGTCAGGCGCTCGTTGGGGGAGCGCGGTTGGAGTGGATTGCGGACGCGATATTACCGCCAGACGGCGCTTGAGATCGCGCAATTTGCTCAGGCAGAGACAAAGCGCGGTCGGTTGACAAGCCTCGTCCGCCCTACATCTCTAGGGTTTGCGCGGCTTTGCGGGTAAGCAAATCGAAAGTGCTTGTTGTTGCACTGCGACAATCAGCCACAGTGGCGCGCAGCCTACGGTGCCCCCAGATGTGCGCCCGCGTGCTCAACCAGTGCGCGCCCCTTCGAGGCGCGGCGCAAGTCAGTTATGCATCACTTTCCGGTGCGCTGCCACTTCACATGGAAGCCGGCCCTCGCTGTCGACTCGACGTGTTGGATGCAATCCCGTTGCATGCCGAGTGACGCAGGACAGTCCTGCCCGGAACGACGCTCGGGATGACCAACAAATAAAACGGCCTCCGCAAGGGAGGCCGCTTCATGAGACTGGTGCCGGCTGCAGGACTCGAACCCGCCACCTGATGATTACAAATCAACTGCTCTACCTGATGAGCTAAGCCGGCAAAGAACCGCGATTCTAGCGCAACGCGCGTTACTTGACGACCTTTAATGCCGGTTTGCCGCCGATGCGCGGCACGTTAGGTGGCGGCTCATCGTCGGGGCTGCCGTCTGCTTCGGCGGGAACCGGAGCCGGTGCCGATTCCGTATCCACTGCAGCCAACTTCGGCGGCGGATTGTTCTCGCGTTCAGTCGCAGCCGCTGTGGTGGGCGCGCTGCGCTCGACCGGGAAGGCCATGCCTTGGCCGTTCTCGCGTGCATAAACGGCAAGTACGTTCTCGACCGGTACCTCGATCTTGCGCGACACACCCGAGAAACGGGCGTGGAACGTGATCCAATCGTTGCCCATGTCGAGCTGGCTGGTCGCGTCAAAGCTGACGTTCAGCACGATCTCGTCATTTTTGACGAACTCGCGCGGCACGTTGGTGCTGTTGTCGACAAAGACAGCAATGTACGGCGTGAAGCCGTTGTCCGTGCACCATTCGTAGATGGCCCGGATCAGGTAGGGCTTGGTCGAAGTTTCCGGCATGGTGACATTGATAACCGTTGAGCGCGGCCGCGCGCAGGCGCGGCCGGCAACCGGCCGCAATCAGCGGCGCATGACCTTTTCAGACGGGGTCAGCGCTTCAATATATGCCGGGCGGCTGAAGATGCGTTCCGCATACTTCATCAGCGGGGCGGCATTCTTCGACACCTCGATGCCGTAGTGGTCCAGGCGCCAAAGCAGCGGCGCAATGGCTACGTCCAGCATCGAGAACTCTTCGCCCAGCATGTACTTGTTCTTCAGGAAGATCGGGGCGAGTTGCGTGAGACGGTCGCGGATGGCGGCGCGTGCCTTCTCGTGCGACTTCTCGGCAGCCTTGCCCTTTTCGTTCTCGAGCACGGAAACGTGCGTGAACAGTTCCTTCTCGAAGTTGAACAGGAACAGACGGGCGCGGGCGCGCTGCACCGGATCCGCGGGCATCAGCTGCGGATGGGGGAAGCGTTCGTCGATGTACTCGTTGATGATGTTCGACTCGTACAGAATCAGATCACGCTCAACCAGGATCGGCACCTGGCCGTACGGGTTCATCACCGCGATGTCTTCCGGCTTGTTGAAGAGATCGACGTCGCGGATCTCGAAATCCATGCCCTTTTCGAACAGGACGAGGCGACAACGCTGCGAGAACGGGCAGGTGGTGCCCGAGTACAAAACCATCATGGTTGTAGTTCCTTGGCGCATGGACCGGGGGCGGCCCGATGACGGTACAGCCGCGGCGATAGAACCCCATCACCACGGCACAAAAGCGAAAAGGCAAAGGGCTAGGACCAGTTCAGCACCGGCCTAGCCCTTGCCCGGAAAACACGGATTTTACTTGATGTCCTTCCAATAGGCCGCATTCAGGCGCCAAGCGAGCACGAAGAACGCGCCGATGAACAACAGCACCCACACGCCGAGCCGCTTGCGCAGGTTGCCAGCAGGCTCGGCCATCCAGTCCAGATAAGTGACGAGGTCGGCGACGGCCTGGTCATATTCGACCGAGCTCATCTTGCCTGGCGTGACCTGTTCAAAGCCGACCAGCTTGTGCTCGGGCTCACCGCCGTGCTCAGACTTGACCGTCTCGTACTTCGGCACGCGCTGGCCCTGCAGTTCCCACAGCACATTCGGCATGCCAACCTTGTCGAACGCCAGGTTATTCCAGCCGGTCGGACGCGTGTCGTCACGGTAGAACGTGCGCAGGTAGGTGTAGAGCCAGTCGCTGCCGCGCGCACGCGCGATCACCGACAGGTCCGGCGGCACGGCGCCAAACCACTTCTTGGCGTCCTCGCGATCCATGGCGATGCGCATCGTGTCGCCGACCTTGTCGGAAGTGAACAGCAGATTCTGCTTGATCTGCTCTTCCGTCAGGCCGATGTCGCGCAGGCGGTTGTAGCGCATGGCGCTGGCGCCGTGGCAGTTCAGACAGTAGTTGACGAACAGCTTGGCGCCACGCTGCAGCGCAGACGTATCGCTGGACTGATTCGGCGCCGGATCAAGCGGCACGCCGCCTTCACTGGCCATCACGGGCGCGGCAAACACGAGACCGGCCAAGGCGAAAATCGCAAGCAGCTTTTTCATTCTTGTGTCCTTCAGGTGACCTTGTGCTCGGCTCGAATCAGTGCGGCGTGAACGTGACGCGCTCTGGCACTGGCTTGAACGTCCCGATCTGGCTCCAGATCGGCATCGCGAGGAAGAACGCGAAGTACACGATGGTGCCGATCTGCGAAATGATGGAACCGACCGGGCTCGGCGGCTGGATGCCCAGATAGCCCAGCACCGCAAAGGCAATCACGAAGAGAACCAGGAGCACCTTGTGGAAGCCCGGGCGATAGCGGATCGACTTCACCGGCGACTGGTCCAGCCACGGCATGAAGAAGAAGATCACCACCGAGCCTCCCATCACCACCACGCCCCAGAACTTGGCGTCGATGAACGCAAAGCCCAGCGCCAGGATCACCGCCACAGCCACCGCCACGCCCTTGACCTTCATGCTCTTGGAACGCACGAACAGCAGGCCCAGCATGATCGCGACGAAGCCCCACAGCCACGGCAGGAAGTCCGACGTGGTCGCGCGCAGCATCGAGTAGAAAGGCGTGAAGTACCACACCGGCGCGATGTGCGGCGGCGTCTTCAGCGAGTCTGCCGGAATGAAGTTGTTGGCTTCCAGGAAGTAGCCGCCCATTTCCGGCGCGAAGAACACGATCGCGCTGAAGATGAAGAGGAACACCGCCACACCCATGATGTCGTGCACCGAGTAGTACGGGTGGAACGGAATGCCGTCGAGCGGAATGCCGCGCGCGTCCTTCTTGGCCTTGATCTCGATGCCATCCGGGTTGTTCGAGCCCACTTCGTGCAGCGCGATGACGTGCGCCACTACCAGGCCCAGCAGGACCAGCGGGACAGCGATCACGTGGAACGAGAAGAAACGGTTCAGCGTCGCGTCAGACACCACGTAGTCACCGCGAATCCACAGCGACAGGTCCGGGCCGATCAGCGGAATGGCGGAGAACAGGTTCACGATCACCTGCGCGCCCCAGTACGACATCTGGCCCCACGGCAGCAGATAGCCCATGAAGGCTTCGGCCATCAGGCACAGGAAGATCAGGCAGCCGAAGATCCAGACCAGCTCGCGCGGCTTACGGTATGAGCCGTACAGCATGCCGCGGAACATGTGCAGATACACGACGATGAAGAACGCCGAAGCGCCGGTCGAGTGCATGTAGCGCACCAGCCAGCCCCACGGCACCTCGCGCATGATGAACTCCACGCTCGCGTAGGCGACGGGGATGCCGGCGGCGTTGAGCGTGCCGTCCGGCTTGTAGTTCATCACCAGGAAGATGCCCGTGACGATCTGGATCACCAGCACCAGCAGCGCCAGCGAGCCGAAGAAATACCAGAAGTTGAAGTTCTTGGGCGCGTAATACTCGGAGAGATGCGCCTTCCATGTCTCGGTCAGCGGGAAGCGAGCGTCGATCCAGCCCAGCAGCCCCGTGGTCTCCACCTTTTTCTCGGCCATGATCAAGCCTCTCCTTTCTCGTCTTTGCCGATCACCAGCTTCGTGTCGGACAGGAACATGTACGGCGGGACGTCGAGGTTCTGCGGCGCGGGCTTGTTCTTGAATACGCGGCCAGCCAGGTCGAACGTGGAGCCGTGGCACGGACACACGAAGCCGGGGTCGCCGGCAAGCTGCACGTTGGCGCCTGCGGGGAACGGACCGGACGGAGAGCAGCCGAGGTGAGAACAGATGCCGACCACGACCAGCAGGTCCTTATGCTCGGCGCGAGAACGGGTTTCGTTCTTGCAGTAATCCGGCGTCTTCATGGTGAAAGGCACGTCGGACTTGGGATCGGCGACTTCGGTATCGGTCTTCTTGAGCGATTCCAGCATTTCGGGCGTGCGCTTGAGGAGCCAGACCGGCTTGCCGCGCCATTCCACCACCTTCATCTGGCCGGGGGCCAGGTCGCTTACGTCGGCCTCGATGGGCGCGCCCGCTGCGCGGGCCTTTTCAGATGGTGCGAATGTGCAAACGAAAGGGGCCGCTACCGCCACCCCTCCCACACCACCAGCCACGGACGTCGCAATCAACAGATTGCGGCGACCCTTGTCCACGTTTTGCTGGTCACTCATTCAAGACCCCAGGGTAAGAAATCAAGATAGATTCGCGTCAACCAAAAATTATACCCGAGCGTACCTGGCCAACGATAGCGGTCGCGGGGCGCGCCACTTGCAGATATAGTGGACACGGCGATCGCCCGCCAAGCCAATACTGGCAAGGCTTTGGCTTCTCTATTGCAGCATCGCTTTCAACAATTCAGGTCAACCGATCTGTAGCTTGACCGTTTGTCTCGAATCAAACAATCCGGAGAAAACCGATGGCCCTGATGCAAGACTTCAAGAAATTCGCGATGCGCGGCAACGTAATCGACCTGGCGGTGGGGGTCATCATTGGCGCGGCATTCGGCAAGATCGTCGATTCGCTTGTCAACGACCTCATCATGCCGCTCATCGGCCGCGTCATCGGCAAGCTCGATTTTTCGAATCTGTACATCCAGCTCGCCGATGCACCCGCTGGCGTCCCGCAGACTCTCGCCGACCTGAAAAAAGCCGGCGTACCCGTCTTTGCCTACGGCAATTTCATTACTGTGGCGGTGAATTTCCTGATCCTGGCCTTCATCGTGTTCCTGATGGTGCGCGCGATCACGCGGGTGATTGACGCCAACCCGCCTGCGGCCCCGGCCGAAACGCCCGAAAACATCCTGCTGCTGCGCGAAATTCGGGACAGCCTGAAGAGCAAGTGAGCATGAGCCTCTTGCGTCACACCGGATTCGGGATGTCGATGAAGGTGTGACGCACCCCGAAGCGCTCGGCCAGGTGGTTGCCGAGTGCGCGTACGCCACCGCGCTCGGTGGCATGGTGGCCCGCCCCAATGTAGGCAACGCCCGATTCACGCGCCAGATGCGTGGTCTGTTCGGATGCCTCACCGCTCAGGTAGACATCGACGCCGGCCGCTACCGCCGCATCAAACCAGCCTTGTGCGCCGCCCGTGCACCAGCCCACCGTGCGCACCGGGCGATTGGCCCCGCCAATCACCAAGGGCGTCCGACCCAGTCGCGTCGCCACGGCTTCGGCAAACACCTCGAGGGTGGTCGGCTCCGGCAGTACGCCGATCCAGCCTAATTCGTCGTCACCAAAACGTCCCTTCGGCTCAATGCCCAGCAAGGCCCCCAGTTGGGCGTTGTTCCCCAACTCAGGGTGCGCATCCAGCGGCAAGTGATAGGCAAAGAGGTTCAGATCCTGGACCAGGAGTGGTTTCAGCCGCGCATGCTTCTGCCCGACGATGCGGCCATCCTCCCCTTTCCAGAAATAGCCATGGTGGACGAGGATGGCATCGGCGCGGGCGTCGATGGCGGCTTCGATCAGCGCCAGACTGGCAGTGACGCCGGTCACAATATGGGACACCGTCTCCCGCCCCTGGACCTGCAGCCCATTGGGGCAGTAGTCCCGAAAACGCGCGGCCTGCAACAGGTCGTTCAAGTACAATTCAAGTTCTTTTCGATCCATTTCGACTCAATTTCACCCTATGTTGCGCCGCTTTTGGCTGTTCTTCGCGCAAGCCGTCACGGTCGTGCTCGCCGTCTGGTTTGTGATCGCCACGCTCAAACCCGAGTGGCTGCAGCGCGGCAAGCTGGCAGTGCAGTCCGGCTCGCCCATCGTCGCGCTCAAGGAAGTCGCGCCGATCGGACATGGCGGCGCCTCCAGTAACTCTTACGCCGAAGCCGCCAGGGCGGCAATGCCGGCGGTCGTCAATATTTTCAGCAGCAAGAACGCGCCGAAACGGAGCAACAATCCCCAGGCCAGCGCAGATCCATGGTTTCGCTTCTTCTTCGGTGATCGCGCCCCCGAACAACGGCAGGAACCGACGGCCAGTCTCGGTTCCGGCGTGATCGTCAGCTCGGAAGGCTACATCTTAACGAACCACCACGTCGTGGATGGCGCGGATGAAATCGAAGTCGCCCTGACCGACGGACGCAAGACCAACGCCAAGGTGGTCGGCTCCGACCCCGAAACTGATTTGGCGGTCCTCAAGATCAACTTGCCGAACCTGCCGGCGATTACGCTGGGCCGCCTCGAGAACGTGCGCGTCGGCGATGTCGTGCTCGCCATCGGCAATCCATTCGGTGTCGGCCAGACGGTCACCATGGGCATCGTCTCGGCGCTGGGCCGCAGCCATTTGGGGATCAACACGTTCGAGAATTTCATCCAGACCGACGCAGCAATCAACCCAGGCAACTCGGGTGGCGCACTGGTCGATGCCGACGGCAACCTGCTGGGCATCAATACCGCGATCTACTCGCGGTCGGGCGGTTCGCTCGGGATCGGCTTCGCGATTCCCGTATCGCTGGCCAAACAGGTCATGGAGTCGATCATCTCGACCGGTAGCGTGGTCCGTGGCTGGATCGGCGTCGAACCGCAGGATGTGACGCCCGAGATTGCTGAATCATTCGGCCTCTCGCGCAAGGATGGCGCGCTGATTGCGGCGGTCGTGCAGGGTGGCCCGGCAGACCGCGCAGGCTTGCGGCCCGGAGACATCCTGACCAGCGTGAACGGTGAGTCGATTCCGGATACGACCGCTCTGCTCAATAGCATCGCCCAGCTGAAGCCGGGCGCAGAGGCCAAGGTGGCGGTCTCGCGCAAGGGCAAGCCGGTGGAGCTCACCATCATCGTGGGCAAGCGTCCTCCGCCGACGCGCCGTAGCTTGCCAATGCCGTCGCCGGATGAGGAGGAGCAGTAACCGTAAGCGACGACACGGACAACGGAACGGCGGCCAATGTGCCGCCGTTTTTTTATACCTCGGGAGCGATGAAGCGCGAACGGCACTGCATGCCCCCCTAGCTCAGCAACCGCAAACACGAGGGGGAAGTCATGGCCCGCCGCATGCCCTGGCGGCATTGCAGCCTGCGCTTACCAGTCGCGCTCCCACCCTCCGAGCGTGATCGCAACGGGTTATATACGCTGCACACCCGGCACCGTCGCGTAACGCAACGAACGACGACCTGCTGCCGCCCTGCAGCCGCTCAGCCACAAGCCAGCGCGGGCGCGCGCGCAGGTAGGTTGTGCTATCAAAAACTGCGCGTCCCGCTACACCCTGACGCGCGATCCATCTCGCAGAAAAAGAAAAACGCCGACTCCTTTCGGAATCGGCGTTTAACCGTTTAACTCGAGGCGCCCTTACGAGCGCGTCAAATTAGAACTTGTGGCGAACACCAACCACGGCGCCAAACTGGTTGGCGTTGCCGTTCGTCGGGTTCGAGAACACATTGTTGCCGCCCGACAGGGACGTGTTAGCGTACGAATCGCTAGCGTTCAGACCCAGCACGCCCAGGCCCGAACCGCTGCTGTTCTTAGCATAGGCCAGGTTGACGTAAGCGTCGGTGCGCTTCGACAGCGCGTAGTCCGAACCCACCACGAACAGCCACGGGTTGCCGGCGTTGCTGTTCTTGAACTGTTGGTAGTAAGCCGTGCCCATCAGCGACAGCGCCGGGGTCACTTGGTAGCCCAGACCAGCCCAGTACAGGTTCGAACGCAGGTTGCCGTTGCCAGCGATGGTTGCGTAGTTGGCCTTGTACCAACGGTAGCCAGCGTACAGCTTGGCCGGACCGAAGGCATAGGTACCGCCGATCGTGGCGCGTTGTTCCTTGTTGTCGACCGTGCCAGCAGCAGTGCTGTTCGATTGGTCGTACACGACGCCCACGCCGAACGGACCACCAGCGTAGTTAGCACCCAGGCTCCACTCGCGGCCCAGCTTGTTCAGGCCAGCTTGCTCGTTACCGTCACGGTTGAACGAGTACAGAGCGTTGACGCTCAGGCCACCGAACGTACCGATGTACTTGACCGAGTTATCCGCACGACCGGCCATGAAGGCGTCTTGCGAAGCGACCGAGTAGCGCGTTGCCAGAGCGTTCGGGTCATAGTTCAGCGAGAAGTCGTACAGCAGGTTCGTCTGACGACCCAGGGTCAATTGGCCCCACTGGCCTTGCAGACCAACGTAAGCAGCGCGACCGAACAGACGGCCACCTTGAGCCGACGTGCCGTTGTCAACGTTGAAGCCGCTTTCCAGGTTGAAGATACCCTTCAGACCGCCACCCAGGTCTTCAACGCCACGCAGGCCCCAACGCGAGCCCGACAGGTTGCCCGAATCCAGACCAAAGCGCGAGGCACCACCGTTGTTGGCGGCGTTCGGCACCTTGTTTGCGTAGGTCAGACCAGCGTCGACCACGCCGTACAGGGTCACGGAGGATTGTGCATAGGCGCCACCGGCGGCCAGAGCTGCAACAGCAGCTGCAAACAGTTTCATCTTCATATCGACACTTTCCTTGTCAACTGATTGGGAAATCTTGACTGTCCTTATGGACGACGCAGGAACCTCACGTCTGACCGCATTATGGGCCAGCGATGACGGATTCTGGAAACCCTTTCTGGCTCTGGAGCACGATTTGCAGCCGAGTTGTTGCTCATGGGCAACACGCGGCGGCGCCTCCAGGCAGGCGGCGGGAACAGGCTTTTGGCGCAGTGGCGCGGGGGTTGGCGGGCAGTTGTCGGGGTGACGAGCGCAACAAAAAGTGGCGCTTAGGTGTCGACAGGAATTGTCGCCTCTACGCCTCGCCGGGATCTAAAGTGACTCATGATCTTCATTTCATCGCCCGATTGAGGCGTGCCAACGCTTGAGGAAATCGGCACGGCGGAGTTGATCTTGATGGGCGAGTAAACCCGGACCCACGGGAATCGGCCGATGCGTGTCGCCCAGCTCGGCGAGGAGCCGCTTTGCGGTCAAGCCGGTTTCGACGTCCTGACGCAGCGAAAACAGAAAGGCGCGGTCTGCCATCACGCCTTGTCCCTCGCGCGAGAGCATGAAGTCGAGCCATAGGCGTGCGGCGTTGGGACGCGCGGCGCGGCGAGCGATAAACGCAACGCGCGTGGCGACCAATGTGTAGTCAGTCGGCATCTTGACGGCGAGCGCCGGGTTGCGATCGGCATAGCGCGCCGCGTATGACCCGATCACGTTATAGGCGAGCAGGCTTTCGCCGGAAGCCACGCGCTCGAGCATGGCAGCCGTGGTGATGTACAGATTGACGTTGACGCCACCCAATGCCCGGGCAACGTCCCAGAAGACGGGCGTGGTGCGCGCGTCTTCGGCGGCAAACAGGAAGGCGGAGCCAGAGTGCTCGATGTCATACGAGGCAACGCGACCTCGCAGCAGATCCCGGTGGCCATCAAGAATGCGGGCGAAATCGGCGTGCGTGGAGGGAACCAGGTCGGCCGGCAACTGGCGCGTGTTGTAAACAAAGACAACCGGCTCATAGCTCGTCCCATAGGCCTCGTTCTTCCAGATCGCCCATGCCGGCAAGTAGGGGCGCTCGGGTGACGCGTACGAAAGCGCGTGGCCATCATTCACCAGCTTGAACTGCTCCGGCATGGCGGAGCTCCAGACGACATCGGCGCCCGGGGATTGGGTGGCCAGCTCTGCCAGAAAGCGCCGGTAGATGTCATCGCTGTTCTGCTCGCGGTAGTCGACCGTGATACCGGGGAAGCGGCTCTCGAACGCGCGGATGAGCGGGTAGGCCGCCGCGAAGTCGGTCGTCGAGTAAACCGTGACGCGTCCCTCGCGGCGGGCTGCATCGACCATCGCGCCGTAATCGCTCGGGTAATACGACGGCAATGCCTGCGCCGGACGCGCCAGCCATTGCGCGCACGCGTCACGCGCAGTGGCGCCGCTGGCAGCCAGCAACGCAGTGGCCTGGCAAAGCCAGCGGCGACGGGAATTCGAGATGGACGGCATGTGGATCCGACCGCATCGGTTGGACAGTGTGATCGGGATGCGGGCGCCACGCATTATCATAAAAAAGCAGACAGCACGATATTGAGAGACACCCGATGCGGATTTTGCTGGTGGAGGATGAGGAGGAACTGGCCGCGTGGCTGGCACGCGCGCTGGCCCAAAGCGGTTTCGTGATCGAACGCGCCGCCGACGGGGTGTTGGCCGAGGCATTTCTCGGCTCCGGCGAATTTGACGCCGTGGTGCTGGACCTGCGCCTGCCCCGCAAGGACGGCTTTGCGGTGCTGGCTGACATGCGGGCGCGCGACGATCGCACGCCAGTGCTGATCCTGACGGCACAGGGCGCACTGGACGAGCGCGTGCGCGGCCTGAACGCGGGTGCCGACGATTTCCTCACCAAGCCGTTCGCGCTTTCCGAGCTGGAAGCTCGGCTGATGGCCCTGATCCGCCGCAGCCGCGGGCGAGCGTTCCCGCGCCTGCGCTGCGGCCCGCTGGAGTTCGACACCGGGCGCAAGGCGTTCCTCCTGTCGAGCGAGCCGCTGTCGCTCACACCCCGGGAACATGCCGCGCTATCGGCGCTGCTGCATAAGACCGGGCAGCCAATCAGCAAGGTGCATCTGTTCGACAAGGTCTTCAATCTGTACAGCGACTCGAGCCCGGACGCCGTCGAGGTGGTCGTGCACCGCCTGCGCAAGAAGCTGTCGGGCACCGGCGTGCAGATCGTCACGGTGCGAGGGCTCGGCTACATGCTCGAGGCCGGCGCCAGCGATGCAAGCTCGGCCGCCGACAGCAACGCGTGATGCAGCGGCACCCCTGGCTCCGGCTCCCGCGCAGCCTGAAACTCACGCTGCTTTGGCTGCTGCTTCCCGGGCTGGTGGGCGTGCTGGCGATCGATATCGTCTCGGCCTACCAGGCGCTGCGCAGCGCGACCGATCGCGCCTACGACCGTGCCCTGCTCGGCTCGGTCCGTGCCATCGAAAACGGCGTGACGATCGAGCGCGGGCAAGCGCAGGTCAATGTGCCGTACGTGGCGCTGTCCATGTTCGAGTCGACCGCACAGAGCAACGTTTACTACCGCGTGGCCTATGAACTCCCGCCGGGCAAGCCGCCCCAAGCCGCGCTCACAGGCTACGACGACCTGCCGCTGCCCGTGGCGGCCCTGGAAAACGATAGCCCGCTCTTCTACGACGCCCTGTACCACGGCGAGCCGGTGCGCATCGCAGCCGTCGCCAAGCCGCTGTATCAGCCAGGGCTACCGGCACGCATCGTGATCCAGGTGGCGGAGACCATCGAGACGCGCCGCGCGATGCAGCAGGCCGTCTGGCGCGGCACGCTCGTGCGGGATGCGGCGCTGGTGGCGGTCAGCGCGGCGCTGCTGTGGCTGGGCGTGACCGTCGCGCTGCGTCCGCTGAACCGCCTCGCGCGCAGCATTGCCGTGCGCGCGTCGGACGACCTGCGGCCGCTCGACGCGACCGACGTGCCGGCCGAGGTGCGTCCGCTGGTCGAGGCGCTCAACCACCACATCCATCGGTATGAGGAGCTGGCCGAGGCGCAAAGCCAGTTCCTTGCCGATGCCTCGCACCAGTTGCGCACGCCGCTGGCCGTGCTGCTCACGCAGGCAGAGTACGCGCTGCGCGAAGCCGACCCGGCGCGCGTGCGCGAGAGCTTGACCGCCATCATCGCGCGGCTGCAGTCCACCAATCGCCTGACAACGCAGTTGCTGGCGCTCGCGCGCGCGCGTCACGCAGGGCAGGACACACCGCCTGAAACCTTCAGCCTCGGGGACCTTGCCCGAGACGTCGTGCTCGACGCCTTACCCCTGGCGCGCGAGAAGCAGCAAGATCTCGGCTGGGACGACGGACAATCCGCGCCACTGCCCGTTACGGGCTATCCGGCGTTCTTGCGGGAAGCGCTGTCCAACCTCGTGCACAACGCGATCCGTTACACGCCGGCCGGCGGGCGCATCACCGTACGCGTATCAACCGATGGCAATGACGCACTCGTCTGCGTGGATGACACCGGGCCCGGCATGAGCGCAGACGAACGCGCACATGCATTCCAGCGGTTCCGCCGCGCGCACGAGGGGGGAGCCCGTCCAGGCACCCCCAAAGACGGTCGCTACGCCGCCGAAGGTTCGGGCCTTGGCCTGGCCATCGCACGCGCCTATGCGGCGCGCAGCGGCGGGCGCATCGAGCTGGCCGACGGCGAGCCCAACGCACACGGCGGCGTGGGCCTGTCCGCACGGATTCGCGTACCCCTGACGCCCGCCGCGACGCCCATCAAGCATGCTGCGACGCAGCAGGATCAATGAAAGCGTGACGAAAGCGCGCGATTTCTATAATCCGCCGCACCTGGGGCCATCCGTCTGAACTGCGCACCACAAGCAGCCGGCCTCACATCATCACAAGCCAGCAAACAGGAGACAAACCCATGCTTCGTGGACGCTTTACGCCTGCGCACGCCGCGCTCGCTTCGATTGCAGTTGCCGGACTGACTCTCGGCAATGCCGCCTTCGCGCAAGTCCCGGCCGGCTATCCCGCCAGCTATGCCGACACCATTGCCGCCGCCAAGAAGGAAGGCAAGGTGGTGGTCTATGCAACAACCGACACCAAGGCCGCCGACCCGCTCATCAAGGATTTCGAGTCGCTCTACCCGGGCGTGAAGGTCGAATACAACGACATGAACAGCAGCGAGCTGTACAACCGCTTCATCAGCGAGCAAGCCGCTGGCGGGGCGTCGGCCGACATGATGTGGAACTCGTCGATGGACTCGCAGCTCAAGCTCGCGCAGACCTACGCCATGAAGTACGACTCGCCCGAAGTGCCGCACCTGCCAAAGTGGGCCATCTACAAGGGCCTGGCCTACGGCACGACATACGAGCCGGCCGTGTTCCTGTACAACAAGCGCCTGATCAAGGACAGCGAAGTCCCGCAGACGCACGCCGAGTTCGCCAAGCTGGTCAGCAGCCAGGCCGACCGCTTCAAGAACAAGGTCACGACGTACGACATCGAAAAATCGGCCGTGGGTTTCATGATGGCCGCGCAGGACAACCAGGATTCGCCGCACTACTTCGACTTCGTCAAGGCTGTGGGCCCGAACCTGGTGCTGCAGTCGTCCACTGGCACGATGATGGAACGGGTCGCCTCGGGCGAGAATCTGGTGGCCTACAACATTCTGGGTTCGTATGCGATTGCACGCGCCAAGAAGGATCCGTCGATTGGCATCGTCTATCCGAAGGACTACACGCTGGTGGTGTCGCGCGTGGCGATGATCGCCAAGAAGGCGAAGAACCCGAACGCGGCCAAGCTGTGGCTGGACTACATCCTGTCCAAGCGCGGCCAGGAAATCCTCGCCAACAAGTCAGATCTGCACTCGCTGCGTGAGGACGTGTCTGGCGAGGCTACCGCCGCGGGGCTGAAGAAGATCCTTGGCTCGTCGATCAAACCGATCCCCGTGGACGATTCGATTCTGACGTTCCTTGAACCGAAGAAGCGCCTGGATTTCATCAAGCAATGGCGCACCGCCGCCGGCCGCTGATCTGATCTGCTGATCGCAGCCCCCCCTCTCATCTGACCGACCGGCCAGCGCCGCCTGATTCCGGCGCTGGCCCCTCCTGGAGGCACCATGCGTTCCCTAGCGCAAGACCGTGCCGCCGCTTCGCAAGCCCCCCTCAAGCGCTCGCCCTGGACGCGTGTGGGACAGGTATTGCCGCGCGGCGTGGTCATCCTGCTTACCGCGCTGGCGATTTTCACGCCGCTGGCGCTGATCTTCTACCAGAGCTTTCTGTCCGCGCCGTTCTTCATGCCCGACGCGCTGGCGGGGCTCGATGCGTATCGCTTCATCTTTACCGATTCGGATTTCTGGCAAGCCTGCGAGAAATCCGCCGCGCTGGCGTTCGGCCTGGCCGCGATCTCGGTACCGCTGGGCGGCATCCTTGCGTTCCTGATGGTGCGCTCGGACCTGCCGGGCCGCCGCATTCTCGAACCGTTGCTGATGATTCCGGTGTTCGTCTCGCCCATGGTACTGGCGTTCGGCTACGTGGTGTCCGCCGGACCGGTGGGCTTCTACACCGTGTGGTTCAAGAGCCTGTTTGGCGGTGCGCCTTGGAACGTGTATTCGTTCACCAGCATCATCATCATTGCCGGCCTGACGCACGTGCCGCACGTGTATCTGTATGTCTCGTCGGCGCTGCGCAGCCTGGGTTCGGATGTGGAAGAAGCCGCGCGGATCGCGGGGGCATCGCCGCTGTCGGTGGCGCTGAACGTGAGCCTGCCGATGGTGCGCCCTGCCTTGCTGTACGCAGCCGTGCTGGTGACGTTCCTGGGCTTCGAGGTGTTCGGCCTGGTGCTCGTGCTGGGCGATCCGGAAGGTCACCTGGTGCTGGCAACGTATCTATACAAGCTGACAAACAAGCTCGGCACGCCGGCCTATCACCTGATGGCGGCCGTGGCGGTCTGCCTCGTGATGGTGACGTTCCCGCTGGTGCTGCTGCAACGCTACATGCTGAAGTCGGCCAACCGCTTTGTCACCGTCAAGGGCAAGGTCACGCGTAGCCGCCCCCTGCCCCTGGGCACATGGCGCTGGCCCGCATGGGCAGTGGTCGTGCTGTGGTTCTTCGTGACGGTCGTGGTGCCGCTCTCGGGTATCGCGCTGCGCGCCTTCGTGTCGAACTGGGGTGAAGGCGTGTCGCTGGTCGAAGCCTTCTCCACCGCGGCGTTCCAGCAGATCTTCGAGCAGCCGCAGTTCCTGCGCGCCATCGTCAACACGGTGCTGATCGGCGTCATTGGCGGCGCCATCGCAGTGGCCTGCTATACGTTCATCGGCCTGGCGATGCACCGCAAGCCCGATGGCTGGACGCGCTTCCTCGATTACAGCGTGCTGGTGCCGCGCGCGATCCCGGGTCTGCTGGCTGGCCTGGCCTTCCTGTGGGTGTTCCTGTTCGTACCGAACTGGGTCGAGACCGGCCTGACCGACAGCGGCCTGCCCTTCGCCAACTGGATCATCGAAAACGTCGTACCCAGCCTGCGCGATTTGCGCAGCACGATCTTCAGCGTGTGGATCGCCTACACGGTGGTATGGATGGCCTATGGACTGCGCCTGATCTCGGCCGCGTTACTGCAGGTCGGTCCTGAACTGGAAGAGGCCGCACGATCGGTCGGTGCCAGCCGCGCCCGTACCACGCGCGATGTGACCGTACCGCTCACGCGCTACGGCCTGCTCGGCGCATGGCTGCTGGTCTTCCTGATTTTCGAGCGCGAGTACTCGACCGGTGTGTATTTGCTGTCGCCGGGCACCGAGACGATTGGCTCGATGCTGGTTTCCCTGTGGGCGGGCGGCGCCATCGATATCGTTGCCGCGCTGTCCTTCGTCAATATCGTGCTGGTGGCCGTCGGCCTCAGCATCGCACTGCGTTTCGGAGTGAAGCTCCATGATTGAACTCACTGTCAACGACCTGCACCTGCAATACGGTAACAACCCGGTGCTCAAGGGTGTCTCGATGCAGCTGCAGAAGGGCGAGGTGGTCTCGCTGCTGGGCCCATCTGGTTCGGGCAAGACGACGCTGCTGCGTGCTGTCGCCGGCCTCGAACAGGCAAGCCAGGGCTCCGTCAAGATCGGCGATCGGGTCATGTTCGACGGCGCCAAGAAGCTCGACGTGCCGGCCGAAGGGCGCAACCTGGGCCTGGTGTTCCAGTCCTACGCCTTGTGGCCGCACAAGACCGTGGCCGAGAACGTCGCCTACCCGCTCAAGCTGCGCAAGACGCCTGCCGCGCAGATCAAGGAACGCGTGCAGGCGGTACTGCAGCAACTGGGCCTCGGCCATCTGGGCGAGCGTTTCCCGAGCCAGCTCTCCGGTGGCCAGCAGCAGCGCGTGGCCATCGCCCGTGCGCTGGTCTACAACCCGCCCGTGATCCTGCTCGATGAGCCGCTCTCGAACCTCGACGCCAAACTGCGCGAAGAAGCCCGCGCCTTCCTGCGTGAGCTGATCGTCCGCCTGGGCCTTTCGGCCCTGATGGTCACGCACGACCAGAGCGAAGCGATGGCCATGTCCGATCGCATCCTGCTGCTCAACAACGGGGTCATCGAACAGCAAGGCACGCCGGAAGAGATGTACGGGGCGCCCCGAACCCTCTTCACCGCCGAGTTCATGGGCAGCAACAACCGGATCAACGGCAAGATCGCCGAAGTGCGTGACGGCATGGCCCGCCTGGTGGATGAGACGGGCGGCTGGTCGCTGTGGGGTGTGGCGCGCGGCGATCTGAAGCCGGGCGCGGCGGCCCATGGCGTGATCCGTCTGGAGCAGGTACGCGTCGGTCTGGACAATGCCGACAACACCATCCACCTGCCGCTGGCCACCCGCATGTATCTGGGCGACCGCTGGGAATGCCTGTTCCGCTCCGGCGGTGCCGCCGGCACTGGCCTGCGGGCCTACGCCAGCAGCGCCCCGTCCGATGGTCAGTACGCGCTGACCTTTCCCCGCGAGCAGTTCTGGTTGTACGCGGCGTAAGGCCCCCCCCCCCGCGTCGCAATGAAAAAGGCAGCCTCGGCTGCCTTTTCTTTCGGGCGAGAGGAGGATCAGTCCTTCACCACGGGGAGTTGATCCGGGTTGGAGTCGGGCGCAGTCGTCTTGCGCAGAAAGACCGCAGCCAGGATCAGCCCCACCTCATACAGCAACCATAGCGGCACCGCCAACAGCAATTGCGACATCACATCCGGCGGCGTGACGACCGCGGCAATCACAAACGCACCCACCACGACATACGGCCGCACCTGGCGCAGCTTCTCCAGGCTGACGATGCCAAAGCGCACCAGCACCATGACCACCACCGGCACCTCGAACGTGATGCCGAAGGCCAGGAAGGTAGTCATGGCGAAGCTGAGGTACTTGTCGATGTCAGTCGACATCTCTGCGCCCAGGGGCGCGTTGTAGTGCGCCATGACCTTGAACACGGTCGGGAAAACGAGGAAATAGGCAAACGCCACGCCGCACAGGAAGAGCAGATAACTGCTCACCACCAGCGGAAGAATCATCCGCTTCTCATGCGTATAGAGGCCAGGCGCCACGAAGCGCCAGATCTGGTACAGCACCCATGGCAGCGCAATCAGGAATGCAGCCAGCAGCGTCACCTTCATCGGCACGAAGAACGAGCCCGTGACGTCCGTCACGATCATGTGGCCGTTCTTCGGCAACGCCTGGATGAGCGGCCGGGAAAACAGATTGAAGATGTCGGGGGCCCAGTAGACCAGGCCGAGGAAGATCAGCAGTACGCCTGCACCGGCTTTGACGATGCGCTCGCGCAACTCGACCAGATGCGAGATGAAGGTTTCCTGCGCGCCGTCCTCGGGCGATTGTGGATCGAGCGGAGCGGCACTCATGTCAACTGGAAGGGGATGCGGTCAGGGCGCCGCGAATTGGGCACCCGAAAATCATTCGAAGAAAGAGCGCGCGCGCGACTGCGCGGCAATGATGGGCGGGCGATGGCGCCTGACGCGTGCCGCACCGGACTGAGCCCACATACGAACGCCCTGCTTCTGCCGGTACCACTTGGGCATCGACAGCTGCTTGTTGCGCCAGCTGTTGCGGCCGTTGCGAGACCGGCTGGGCGCTGGCTGCCAATCGGGCGCGGCTGTGGCGGTTTCACGCTGCGCCGGATCGCCGAGCGCCTCGTTCAGGCGTTCGTTGATCTCCGACGTGTGCTTGCTGACCTCCTGGTGGATGGTCTGCTCGACATTGCGTGCGGCCTCCTCGAATTCGGTGCGCATCTTGCGCAGCTCTTCGAGCTCGATTTCGCGGCTGACCTCGGCCTTGACGTCGGCGATGTAGCGTTGCGCGCGGCCGAGCAGCGCGCCAGCCGTACGCGCTACCTTGGGCAGGCGCTCCGGTCCGATGACGACCAGCGCCACCGCGCCGATCAGCGCGAGCTTGGAGATGCCGAGATCAATCATCTTTCAGCGGCCGCGGCTCAGCCCTGCTTGGACTTGTCGCGCGCTTCGACGTCGATCGTCGTCGCGTCATGCAGTTCGCGCGGCGGCTGGCTGGCGGTCTGCTGCGGGGCTGCCGGCTTGTCTTCCGACCCTTCGCGCATGCCTTCCTTGAAACCCTTCACGGCGCTGCCAAGGTCCGAACCGATGTTGCGCAGCTTCTTCGTGCCGAACACCATCATGATGATCACCAGCACAATCAGCCAGTGCCAAATGCTAAAGGAACCCATGTCCTACTCCCACGTAATTACGGCGATCGGCGCTGCAACCGTGGCGGCGCCATTGATTGGTTAATTTTACTGATTCGCGTACATCGGTTTGCTGTCATTCAGATACAGCCAACCTTTCACAATACGATACAGCATCCAGATGCCCAGAGCCCACAGCACAGCAAAGCCAATGAAGGCCAGAGGGATCAGCAATACCCCCACGACACCCCAGAGCACGCACCACCAGAAGGACCGGATCTGCCAACGGAAGTGCGATTCATACAGTGTGCCGCGCACATCGTCGCGCTTGACGTAGTCGACGATGATGGCGATCAACGCGGTGATGCCACCCGTGAGCCAGAAAATGGCGTACAGGGCATACAGAATATGCGTCAACCGCCGCAGCCCGGCCAGGCGTTCGGCTTCGTCCGTTACCACAACGGCTGCTCCGTATTTCTCCACGCTGCCTCCCTGCGACGATGTGCCACCGTAGTCAGTCGCCTGCTGCGTCGCGTGCCTGCGACTTGCGTAACGCCTTCTCTTCCAGCCCCGAAAGCCCTTCGCGGCGCGCCAGCTCGTTGACCACGTCATCAGGCGTCAGATCGAAGTGCGACAGCAGCACCATCGTGTGAAACCAGAGATCGGCCACCTCGTAGACCACCTTGCTACGCGACGCATCGGTCATGCCGGCGGCGCGGGCGTCCTTGGCGGCCATGACCGTCTCGGTCGCTTCTTCGCCGATCTTCTTGAGGATGGCGTCGTCGCCCTTGTTGAACAGGCGGGCAATGTAGCTCTTTTCCGGGTCGCCGCCGTTGGCGAGCTTGCGGGATTCAAGCACCTCGCCCAGACGGCGCAGGGTGTCACTCATGGTTGTGGCCGGGCTTACCGGCGTAGATGTCGTCAGGATTCTTGAGCACGGGCTCGACGGTGTGCCAATCGCCGTCTTCCACCGTGCCCTCGAACTTTTGGAAAAAGCATGCGTGGCGGCCAGTATGACAGGCGATGCCGCCGACTTGTGTGACGCGGAGCAAGACCACGTCTTCGTCGCAGTCCAGACGGATTTCGTGCACCTTCTGGATGTGGCCGGACTCCTCGCCCTTGTGCCACAGGCGCTTGCGCGAGCGTGACCAGAACACGGCCTCGCCGGATTCCACGGTCTTCTGCAGCGCCTCGCGGTTCATGAACGCGAACATCAGCACGTCGTTGCTGCCCTGCTCCTGCACGATCACCGGCACGAGGCCGTGGTCGTCCCAGCGGACCTTGTTGAGCCACTTCTTGGTCATGATCAGATCCGTACCGGGATGCCTTGCCCGGCCATGAACTGCTTGGCCTGGCCGACGGTGTATTCGCCGTAGTGGAAGATGCTGGCCGCGAGCACGGCATCGGCGTGGCCGAGCTTGATGCCATCGGCAAGGTGCTGCAGGTTGCCGACGCCGCCCGAGGCGATGACCGGCACCGGCACCGCGTCGGACACCGCACGCGTGAGTTCGAGGTCGAAACCTGCCTTGGTGCCGTCGCGGTCCATGCTCGTGAGCAGGATTTCGCCGGCGCCGCGCTGCGCCATCTCGCGCGCCCAGGCCACGGCGTCCAGACCCGTGCCCTTGCGGCCACCGTGCGTGAAAACTTCCCAGCGCGGCACCTCACCCTCGGCGGAGACCTTTTTCGCATCGATGGCCACGACGATGCACTGCGCTCCGTGGCGGGCGCTGGCGTCGGACACCAGTTGCGGATTCGCCACCGCAGACGAGTTCATGCTGATCTTGTCCGCGCCCGCGTTGAGCAGCCGGCGCACGTCTTCCAGCGCACGCACGCCGCCGCCCACGGTCAGCGGAATGAACACCTGCGACGCCACCGCCTCGATGATGTGCAGGATCAGGTCGCGCCCATCGGACGTGGCCGTGATGTCGAGAAAAGTGATCTCGTCCGCACCTTGCTCGTCGTAGCGGCGTGCGATTTCAACGGGGTCGCCCGCGTCGCGTAGTTCGACGAAGTTGACGCCCTTGACCACCCGGCCGTTGGTCACGTCCAGGCAAGGGATGATTCGTTTGGCTAGCATGATTAGGGGTGCCTCGCGGCACCCGTTGGGCGCGCTCAAGCGGCGCCAAGTTTGTCCGCGAGGGCTTGCGCTTCCTTGAAGTTCAGGTCGCCTGAGTAGATGGCACGGCCACAGATGACGCCTTCGACGCCATGCTCCTCGACCGCGCACAGGTGGTCGATGTCCTTCAGGTTGGACAGCCCGCCGCTGGCGATCACTGGAATCGACACCGACTGGGCCAGCTTCACGGTGGCATCGATATTGATGCCCTGCAGCATGCCGTCTCGGCCGATGTCGGTATAGATGATCGCCTCGACGCCGTAATCTTCGTATTTCTTGGCGAGGTCAATGACTTCGTGGCCGGAGAGCTTGCTCCAGCCGTCGGTCGCCACCTTGCCGTCCTTGGCATCGAGCCCGACGATGATGTGACCGCCGAACGCCGTGCATGCGTCCCGCAGAAAGCCCGGGTCCTTGACCGCCGCCGTGCCGATGATTACGTATGACAAGCCATCGTCGAGCCAGCGCTCGATGGTGCCCAGATCGCGGATGCCGCCGCCGAGTTGCACGGGAATCTCATCGCCCACCTCGGCGAGGATGGCCTTTACAGCCGCCTCGTTACGCGGCTTGCCCGCGAAAGCGCCATTCAGATCGACAAGGTGCAAGCGGCGCGCACCCTGCTCGACCCAATGCCGCGCCATCGCTGCAGGGTCTTCCGAGAATACGGTGGCTTGATCCATATCGCCTTGTTTGAGGCGCACACACTGACCGTCCTTCAGGTCGATGGCCGGGATGAGCAACATAAGCGTGACGACAGAGTTGAGGGGGAAAAATAAAGGGGTAGGAAAACGGGTTCGGTTGCGACGCGGCCTCTGGCGTCACGGATTCCAATGCACGAAATTCCGGTAAATCTGCAGACCGGCCTGCGCACTTTTTTCCGGGTGGAACTGTGTTGCAAAAATATTATCCCGGGCAATGGCGCAGGTAAACCGCACGCCGTATTCGGTCTCTCCGACCGATTCCTCGGCGTTGGCGGGTCGTGCATAGTAGCTGTGCACGAAATAAAAGTAACTCTCGTCCGGCACGCCTGCCCACAACCGGTGGGGGCGGCTCTGGTGTACACGGTTCCAGCCCATCTGGGGCACTTTGTACCGCGAACCATCCGGCTGCAACTGCCCTTCCAGCTCAAAGCGGACCACATCGCCCTTGATCAGGCCGAGTCCGTCGGTGTATTGCTGCCCCGGGCGCGCCTCGGTGCTGCGCTCGAGCAGCATCTGCTCGCCCACGCAAACGCCGAGCATCGGCTTGGCACGGGACGCTTCCAGCACGGCATCGCGCAGGCCCGACTGGTCGAAAGCGGCCATGCAGTCTGGCATGGCACCCTGTCCCGGCAGCACCACGCGGTCGGCGGCACGAATCTCGTCGGCGTGCGCGCTGATGCGCACATCGGCCTCCGGAGCAACGGCCATCAAGGCCTGCGCCACCGAGCGCAGATTACCCATGCCGTAATCGACGATTGCTATCTTAGTCATGACTTAAGTACAGGCAACAGGGTTTTCAGCCCGTCAACAATGAATTCCACGGCCAGGGCCGCCAGGATCAGACCCATCAGCCGCGTACCGACGTTGATACCGGTGCGGCCGATCACCCGGGCGATCGGCTCGGCGGCCCGCAACACGACCCATACCACGGCGGCAATCGCCACTCCCACGCCCGCCAGGAGCAGCAGTTCCCACCAATGCTTTGTCTTGCCCGCATAGACGATCACCGTGCTGATCGAGCCTGGGCCCGTAAGCAGCGGTATCGCCAGCGGCACGACCGCAATGCTCGCCTTCGCGCCGGCCTCGTCTTCTTCCTCGGGCGTGGCCTTGGTGCGGCTGGTCTGGGCGTTCAGCATGTTCAACGCGATCATGATCATGATGATCCCGCCGCCCACCTGGAGCGAACCCACCGAAAACCCGAAAAAGCTGATGATCTGCTCGCCCAGCAGCGCCGACAGGCCAATCACGATCGCCACCGAAATCGATGCAACCTGGATCGTGCGGCGCTTTTCCTCGTCGGTTTGACTCTCGGTCAAGCTGATGAAGAAAGGGATCGCGCCAATCGGGTTGATCAGCGCGAGCAACGAGAAAAAGCTCTTGGTCAGATCCATGGGATCGGTGGCCGGGTCGTGGAGTCAGGTACGCTCGGCCAGGCCGATACGCTGGATCAGAGCGCGCCCTTGGTCGACGGAATCGTGCCGCCGGCACGCGGATCGATCTCGACCGCCATGCGCAGCGCACGGCCGAAGGCCTTGAACACGGTCTCGATCTGGTGGTGCGCGTTGACGCCGCGCAGGTTGTCGATATGCAGCGTCACGCCGGCATGGTTGACGAACCCGCGGAAGAATTCGATGGACAGGTCCACGTCAAAGTTGCCGACGCGTGCGCGCGTGAACGGCACATGGAACTCCAGGCCCGGACGGCCGGAGAAATCGATGACCACGCGCGACAGCGCTTCGTCCAGCGGCACGTAGCTGTGGCCGTAGCGCACGATGCCCTTCTTGTCACCGATGGCTTTGGCGACGGCCTGGCCCAGCGTGATGCCAACGTCTTCCACGGTGTGGTGGTCGTCGATATGGGTGTCGCCGGTGGCCGAGACGTCCAGGTCGACCATGCCGTGGCGAGCGATCTGGTCGAGCATGTGGTCGAGGAAGGGAACGCCGGTATTCAGCGTCTGTTTGCCCGTGCCGTCCAAATCAAGGGCGACGCGGATCTGCGTTTCAGAGGTGTTGCGAGTGACCTCGGCGCGGCGGCTCATGGGGCTTCCTGCAGCGATGCGGCAAAGGCATCGAGAAATTGCACGTTTTCTTCGGGGCTGCTGACCGTCACGCGCAGACAGTTGGTCAGCAACGGGTGCATTCTACTGACGTTTTTGATCAGAATCCGCCGCTTGAGCAGCTTCTCGAACAGCCCTGCAGCATCCGCAACACGCAACAATACGAAGTTGGCGGCGCTGGGGAAGACTTCAACACCCGGCAACGCGGAAAGTGCAGCCATCAACCGGGCGCGCTCGGCGCGCAGCGTCGCTGCCTGGGCGTCGAGCACATCGGCATGTTCGAGCACGAACTGCGCCGTGGCCTCGGTCAGCACGTTGACGTTGTACGGCGGACGCACCTTGTCCAGCTCGGCAATCCACTTCGGGTGGCCGACCACGTAGCCCAGGCGGATCCCCGCCAAGCCGAGCTTGGAGACCGTCCGCATCACCAGCAGATGATCGAAATCCGGCAGGCGAGGCATCCAGCTGTGCTGCGCGAACGGCTGATACGCCTCATCGACCACCACCAGGCTCTGGCACACCGGCCCACGCGCCGCGCGGACGATGGCCTCCATATCGGCTGCGTCGAACAGGTTGCCCGTCGGGTTGTTCGGGTAAGCCAGGTAGATGACGGCGGGCTGGTGCTGGGCCATGGCGGCAAGCATGGCTTCGCGGTCAAGCGTCAGATCCGCCTTCAGCGGCACGCCGATGAAATTCAGTCCCATCAACTGCGCCGACATCGCGTACATCACGAAGCCCGGGACAGGCGCCAGCACGGTCGCGCCCGGCTTGGCGGCAGCGATGGCGATCAAGCTGATGATTTCATCGGAGCCGTTGCCCAGCAGAACCTCGCTGCCGGCCGGCACGTGCATGACGCGCTTGAGCTGCGCCCTGAGCGCATCGGCGGTGGGCACCGGGTAGCGGTTGAGCGCGACGTCGGCAAGCCGCTTTCCGAGAGCCTCGCGCAGCATGGCTGGCAGCAGGTATGGGTTCTCCATTGCGTCCAGCTTGACCATGCCGGTCGCGTCGGACACGTGGTACGCGCCCATTGCGCGAATGTCGTCGCGCACGATATGGGCCAGCAGGTCATCGAGCGGAGGCTGGGTAGGAGCGGCGGTCGTCATCGTGAGGCGTCTGGTGTTATTCGGAGTCGGTGCGTTGCAGGCGGTATTCAGCACTGCGGGCATGCGCCTGCAGGCCTTCGCCGTAGGCCAGCTCCGCAGCGATTTCGCCAAGCATCTGCGCGCCGGCTTCGCTCACCTCGATCAGGCTCGAGCGCTTGATGAAGTCGTACACGCCCAGCGGCGACGAGAAGCGAGCCGTACGCGAGGTGGGCAGCACGTGATTGGGACCCGCGCAGTAGTCACCCAGTGATTCGCTGGTGTACTTGCCCAGGAAGATCGCCCCGGCGTGGCGGATCCGCTCGGCCCACTGGCGCGGGTTTTCGGCGGAGATTTCAAGGTGTTCAGGTGCGATGTCGTTGGCGATCTCGCACGCCTCTTCCATGTCGCGTACCTTGACGAGCGCGCCGCGGCCCGACAGGGATTCGGCGATCACGTTCCGGCGGGGCATGTCCTCGAGCTGGCGGTTGATGCTGGCTTCCACCTGCGCGATGAACTCGGCGTTCGGGCAGAGCAGGATCGACTGCGCCAGTTCGTCATGTTCGGCCTGCGAGAACAAGTCCATCGCCACCCAGTCGGGGTCGGTCGTGCCGTCGCAGATGACGAGGATTTCGGACGGTCCCGCGATCATGTCGATGCCGACGGTGCCGAAGACACGGCGCTTGGCGGCGGCCACATAGGCATTGCCGGGCCCGACGATCTTGTCGACCGGGGGGACGGTTTCGGTACCGTAGGCCAGCGCGCCCACGGCCTGCGCACCGCCAATGGTGAACACACGGTCCACCCCGGCGATGCAGGCAGCGGCCAGCACAAGCTCGTTGCGCACACCGCCCGGCGTCGGTACCACCATGATGATTTCCTTGACGCCGGCCACACGCGCCGGAATCGCATTCATCAGCACCGAAGACGGATATGCCGCCTTGCCGCCCGGCACATAGATGCCGACGCGGTCGAGCGGCGTGACCTTCTGGCCCAGGACGGTGCCATCGGCTTCCGCGTATTCCCAGCTGTGCGTGCCGCACTCCAGCTTCTGCTTCTCGTGATAGGCGCGCACCCGGGCGGCGGCGGCCTCCAGCGCGGCGCGGCGCTTGGGCTCCAGGCCATCCAGCGCGGCCTGCAGCACGGCGGGCGACAGCTCCAGCGCAGCCACGCTGTCAGCTTCAATGCGGTCGAAGCGGCGCGTCGCCTCCAGCACGGCAGCATCGCCGCGCGCCTTGACGTCGGCCAGGATCTGCGCGACGGCGCGGTCGATGGCTTCATCTTCGCTCGCCTCGAAGGCAAGCACTTGGCGCAGTTGCGCCGCGAATCCGGCTTCGGCCGAATCCAGCTTACGGATGGTCAGGCTCATGCGGGTTCCCCAACGCGCTCGCCCTGGCGGGACGCGCGCTCAAAAGCGTCGAGGATCGGCGCCAGCCGCTCGCGCTTCAGCTTGAGCGCGGCCTGGTTGACGACGAGTCGGGATGAGATCTGCACGATCTCTTCCACCTCGACGAGGTTGTTCGCGCGCAGCGTGCTGCCGGTACTGACCAGGTCGACGATGGCATCGGCCAGGCCCACCAGCGGGCCCAGTTCCATCGAGCCGTACAGCTTGATCAGGTCGACGTGCACGCCCTTCTTGGCGAAGTGCTCGCGCGCGGTATTCAGATACTTCGTCGCCACCGACAGGCGCGCGCCCTGGCGCACCGCGTTGGCGTAATCGAAGCCCTTGGGCACCGCCACCGACATGCGGCAGCGGGCGATGTTCAGATCGATGGGCGCATACAGGCCCGCCATGCCGTGCTCCATCAGCACGTCGCGGCCGGCCACGCCGAAGTCCGCCGCGCCGTATTGCACGTAGGTCGGCACGTCCGAAGCGCGCACGATGATCACGCGCAACGCCGGGTCAGAGGTCGGCAGAATCAGCTTGCGCGAGGTTTCCGGATCTTCGGTCACCTCGATGCCGGCAGCCTTCAGCAACGGCAGCGTCTCTTCAAAGATGCGCCCTTTCGACAGTGCCAGCGTGAGCTGGTTGGAGGCGGACTGGAATGCGTTCATGGCCTGCTTACCCCTGGATACGGCGGATCTTGGCGCCAACGGCGGACAGCTTGTCTTCGATGCGATCGTAGCCGCGGTCGAGGTGATAGATGCGGTCGACCAGCGTCTCACCCTGTGCGATCAGTCCAGCGATGACGAGACTGGCCGAGGCACGCAGATCGGTCGCCATCACCGTCGCGCCGGAAAGCTGCTCGACGCCCGTCACGACGGCCGTCTTGCCGTCGATCACGATATTGGCGCCCAGGCGGTTGAGTTCCTGCACGTGCATGAAGCGGTTTTCGAAGATGGTCTCAGTCACCGTCGCAGAGCCTTCCGCAATGGCGTTGAGCATCATGAACTGCGCCTGCATGTCGGTCGGGAACGCCGGGTATTCCGAGGTGCGAAAGCTGACGGCCTTTGGACGGCCGGTCATCTGTATGCGAATCCAGTCGTCGCCGGTGGTGAGCGTCGCCCCCGCTTCGCGCAGCTTGTCGAGCACGGCATCCAGGATGCCCGGCGGCACGCCGCGCAGCGTCACGTCGCCGCCGGCGGCTGCCACGGCGCACAGGAACGTACCGGCTTCGATGCGATCAGCAATCACGGTGTGCTCGGCGCCGCGCAGCGATTCGACGCCCAGGATCACCAGGCGGTCGGTGCCGATACCCTCGATGCGCGCGCCCATCTTGACGAGCAGATTCGCCAGGTCGGTCACCTCGGGCTCACGTGCGGCGTTTTCGAGCACAGTTTCGCCGTCGGCGAGCGCGGCGGCCATCAGCAGGTTTTCGGTGCCGGTCACCGTCACCATGTCGGTGACGATGCGCGCACCGCGCAGACGCTTGGCGCCATCAGCGAGCCTGGCCTCGATGTAGCCGTGTTCGATGACGATCTCGGCGCCCATCTGCTGCAGGCCCTTGATGTGCTGATCGACCGGGCGCGCACCAATGCCGCAGCCTCCCGGCAGCGACACCCGGGCGTGGCCGAAGCGCGCCAGCAGCGGGCCCAGCACCAGGATCGATGCGCGCATGGTCTTCACCAGGTCGTACGGTGCTTCGGGCGTGTGGATGGAGGCGGCATCAAGCGTGAGGTGGTGGCCGTCCAGCGCGCCCTCCACCCCCATTTGACGCAGCAGCTTGAGCATCGTGCGCACGTCCTGCAGATTGGGCACGTTGTGCAGCACCAGCGGCTCCGGCGTCAGCAGCGCAGCGCACATGATGGGCAGCGCGGCGTTCTTGGCGCCAGACACGCGAATTTCGCCCGACAGCGGGCCATTGCCTTCGATCAGCAGTTTGTCCATGAGCGAGACGTCACGTCGTGCGGGGCGCGCTGTGTGCGCCGGGTCGGAATCGGTTTGCGTATTGACCGGTGTGGGATCAAGCTCGGCCATCAGGACTTCCACTCCGCCGGCGTCAGCGTCTTCATGGACAACGCGTGGATCTCCGCGCGCATCCGTTCACCCAGCGCGGCATAGACGAGCTGGTGGCGCTGGATCAGGCGCTTACCTTCGAACTGCGCACTGACGATGGTGGCAAAGAAGTGCTGACCGTCGCCCTCGACTTCGAGGTGCTCGCACGGCAGGCCGGTTTCAATGTACTGCTTGACTTGTTCGGGTGTGGGCAACATGGCCTTCCCTTCTCCAGAAAACGTTAGGGTGTGCGTCGTTCATGGTGTTGTTGACGCATCAATGGCGCAGCTTGTAGCCCGTGCGCAGCATCTGCAGGGCAATCCCCCCCACCACGACCAGCGCGATCAACATCACGGCGAGGCTCGTCGCCACCGGCACATCGGACACACCGAAGAAGCCGTAGCGGAAGCCGTCGATCATGTAGAAGAACGGGTTGGCGTGGGACACCGCCTGCCAGAACGGCGGCAGCGAATGGATCGAATAGAACACGCCCGCCAGGAAGGTGGCCGGCACGATCAGAAAGTTCTGGAACGCCGCGAGCTGGTCGAACTTTTCCGCCCAGATGCCGGCAATCAGCCCGAGTGTGCCCAGCACAGCCGCGCCCAGCACGGCAAAGACAATGATCCACAGCGGCTGCGCGAAATGCAGATGCGCGAACCACGTCGTCACGAGCAACACGCCCGTACCCACGGCCAAGCCGCGAATCACGGAAGCAGACACGTAGGCGCCGAACATCTCCCAATGCGACAGCGGCGGCAGCATGATGAACACCAGGTTGCCGGTGATCTTCGACTGGATGAGCGACGACGAACTGTTGGCAAACGCGTTCTGCAGCACGCTCATCATCACCAGGCCCGGCACCAGGAAGGCGGTATAGCTCAGTTGGTCGAACACCTTCACGCGGTCTTCCAGCACGTGGCCGAAGATCAGCAGATACAGCAGCGCGGTCAGCACCGGTGCGGCCACGGTCTGGAAGCTCACCTTCCAGAAGCGCAGCACCTCCTTATACAGCAACGTGCGAAAGCCGATCCAGCGGCCCGGCAGGCTCTCAGGAATCGTATTCATGCGGCGGGCTCCAGCGCGGTCTCGGGCATGTGCGGCACGGTGGGGAGTCCGCCCTCGCGGCGCATGATCTGCACGAACACGTCCTCCAGGTCCGCCTTGGCGATTTCCATGTCGTCGATCTCGCAGCCGGCCAGACGGCAGGTGGACAGAATCTGCTCCACCTCGCCATAACCCGACAGGCGCAGGCGCACCCCGCGCTCACCGTGGTTGCCCGGCAGGCGCAGCGCTTCGAGCGACGCCGGCAACGCGCCCTTGGCAAAGCTCAGCACCAGTTGCAGCCCCGCGAACTGCGACAGCAGGTTGGCGGTGCGATCGAGCGCCACTACCTCGCCAAACTTGAGCATGGCGATGCGGTCGCACAGCGATTCCGCCTCTTCGAGGTAGTGCGTGGTGAGCACGACGGTATGGCCCTCTCGGTTCAGGCGTGAGATGAACTTCCACAGCGTCTGGCGCAGTTCGACGTCAACCCCGGCAGTCGGCTCATCGAGCACGATCACAGGCGGACGGTGTACCAGCGCCTGCGCTACCAGCACGCGGCGCTTCATGCCACCCGACAGGGCACGCATGTTGGCGTCGGCCTTGTTGGTCAGGTCCAGGTTGGCCATGACCTCGTCGATCCAGTCGTCGTTCTTGGTCAGACCGAAGTAGCCCGACTGCAGGCGCAACGTCTCGCGCACCGTGAAGAACGGGTCGAATACCAGCTCCTGGGGCACCACGCCGAGCTTGCGGCGGGCGGTGCGGTAGTCGGAAACAACGTCGTGACCCAGCACGCGGACGCTGCCGGAATCGGCGCGATTCAGCCCCGCGAGGATGGAGATCAGCGTGGTCTTGCCCGCGCCGTTGGGACCGAGCAGACCGAAAAACTCGCCCTGCTCAACTGAGAGGCTCACGCCCTTGAGCGCTTGCAACGACTTGTAGCGCTTGCGGACGTCAGCAATTTCGATGGCTTTCATGGCCGAAAAAGTGAACTACTCTGCGCATCTTACCCCTGCGGATCGGCTTGATCACCACAGAACGGTACGCCGTACTTGGCGTCGGCAGAGCGACAAACCCAGAATTATAGGGGAACTGCACCAACAGACAGCGGCACGGCTAGCTGCGCCGCGCCAGGGTCGCCGCAGGCGCGCGCAGCGCCCCGGCCGGAGCGCGGCATCGCGATGCGAGGGAAATCGCCCCGCACCGGACGCCGCCTCAATGTCGAGCGTGGGGGTGGTCCGCCGAGGCCGGTGCGATCGCCAGCAGGGATTCCACGCCGTACAGCGTGGCAAGATTGGAAAGCGCCCGGGGTGCGCCTGCGATATCCAGCGCGACACCGGCCGCCTGTGCCGTGCGCTGCCACGACAGCAGCACCGCAAGCGCCGAGGAATCAACCTGCGATAGCCCGGCGCAATCAACGCGCAGGGTTGCCGCGCCAGACGCCTGCGCCTGGCCAAGTTGCGCCTCGCCCTCGCGCAGGATGCGCGGCGCTTCACGGTGGGTCAGCGGGCCGGACAAGGTCAACATGGTCGCATCAAAAAAGAAACAGCGGCCAAATTGACCGCTGTTTTGGATTTTACCGGAAGGCGGCCTATTTTGCCGGCCCCTTCTCGAGTTGCGCGTTGCGTTCGTTCAGGAAGCTCACCAAGCCGCCAACGCCGCCGCGCTTGCTGATGACATCAGCAAACTGGTTCTTGTACGTCTCGGACAGCCACAGGCCGCTGATGTTGATGTCGTACACCTTCCAGCCGGCCGGCGTCTTCTCCAGTCGATAGTCCAGCGCTACCGGCTCGCCGTTGTTGTTGACCGTGGATCGCACCACCACATCGGTGTCATCCGCTGCGGCACGGAATGGTTTGTACGAGACCGTCTGGTTCTTCACGTTCGAGAGTGCCCCGGCATAGGTGCGGATCAGCAACGTCTTGAAGCCGTCCTGGATCTGCTGTTGCTGCTCGGGCGTCGCCTGGTTCCAGTAGCGGCCCATGGCGATCCGGGTGGTGCGAGTGAAGTCCGTGCGCGGGACGATCTTCTGGTCAACGAGCCGGTAGACCTTGGCCATGTTGCCGTTGCGCAAGTCCGGATCACCCTTGATGGTAGACAACACGTCATCCACCGCCGTCTTGACGGTGCTCTGGGCATCAGCTTCCTGGGCATGGACGGGGGAGGCAGCCATGACTGCCGTCAGCGCAAGGCCCGAAAACAGGGAGCGGAGGAAAGTCTTCAACATATCGCGTCCTTCTTGTGTGATTCTCGATTTGCATGCGGCGGCACCGCAGCAATAGGGGGGCGGCAATTAGAACAGAGCACGCGCGATCTGGTTCGCGAACCACCGCTCCCTTTTACGCCTTGTCACCATTGAGGCAACACTGTTACGAGTGGCCGATCAGCGCCGGAAGATCGGCCAGTTAGGCCAGTTGGGCGTGAAGCGGCGGGAGGGCGCCACCGTGCCGCTGCCACCCTCGACGTCTTCGGGCTTGGCCCCGTCGCTGTCTTCCGGCAGGTTGCCGTCATAGATCAGGTAGCGGCGACGCTGCAGGTAGGCGTCGCGCAGGAAGGTGTATTTGTCGACAGCGCCCTGCTCCAGCACATTGCTTGCGCCGAGCAGGCTGGCACGCACGTCGACCACCCGCAGCACGGCCAAGGAATACGTCGCCGTGCTGTCAAAGTACGTGAGCGGATCCATTTGCCAGTCGACGAGGAAGCCCGCGGTATCCCGCACGGTGCTCGGGCCCAGCAACGGCCAGACAATGTACGGACCTGCCGGCACACCCCACACACCCAGCGTCTGGCCGAAGTCTTCCTTGTGTTTGGACAGGCCGGCATCCGAGGCAATGTCGATCAAGCCGCCGAGGCCCAGCACGGTGTTGATGGCCACGCGCATGGTGTCTTCCAGCGCAGCCGTGCCCTTCAATTGCAGCAGGTTATTGACGGCCGAGTAGACGTCGCCGGCGTTGGAAAAGAAGTTCGACACGGCCGTGCGCGCGGGCGACGGCACCACATCGACATATTTTTGCGCAACGGGCTTGAGCACACCCTTGTCAAAGTCTTCGTTGATGCGGAAAACCTCACGGTTGAACGGCTCGATCGGATCGGCCGGATTGGCGTTCGGGCCGGTGGCGCAGCCTGCCAGCAGCATCGTGGCCCCGGCCATCGCGGCCAGCGCAGCCTGGAGCACAACGCGCGGCGCGCGGAGGAACGGTGTTGTTTTCATGATTTATTGACTCCCACTACCCCCGGCTGGCTTGGCGCCACCGGCACTCCCGTTGCTGCTGCCCGCGCCGGCATCTGCCGCCTTGCTGTAGAGAAACTGGCTGATCAGGTTTTCCAGCACCACCGCCGACTGCGTCATGGTGATCTTGCTGCCGCCGGCCAGCATGGCCGAGTCGCCACCCGGCTCGATACCGACGTACTGCTCGCCCAGCAGGCCAGACGTCAGAATCTTGGCCGAGCTGTCTTTAGGAAACTGATAACGCTGGTCCATGTCCAGCACGATGGTCGCCTGATACGTCTTGTCGTCAAACAGGATCTTCGACACGCGGCCGACCACGACGCCCGCGCTCTTGACCGGCGCGCGCACCTTCAAACCGCCGATGTTGTCGAAGGAGGCCTTCACCTGGTACGTCTTGGCAAAGGAGAACGCGCTCATGTTCCCGGCCTTGAGCGCCAGAAACAGCAGGGCCACGATGCCCGCCAGCACGAACAGTCCGACCCAGAAATCGAGGAGGCTCTTACGCATAGTTGTTTCTCGTTGAATCCGCCGCGCGTCAGCTGAACATCAGCGCCGTCAGCACAAAGTCCAGCGCCAGCACGGCCAGCGAGGCAATCACCACCGTCCGCGTGGTTGCCCTAGACACACCCTCTGGCGTCGCCTTGGCCTCGTAGCCCTGGAACAGCGCGATGAATGTCACCGCCACGCCGAACACCACACTCTTGATGACGCCATTGACGACGTCGTCCATCACGTCCACGCCCGCCTGCATCTGCGACCAGAAGGCGCCGGGATCGACTCCGATCAGGCCCACGCCGACAAAGTATCCCCCGAGAATGCCCACCGCGCTGAAGATCGCTGCCAGCAAGGGCATGGCGATGAAGCCTGCCCAGAAGCGCGGCGCCAGCACACGGGCGAGCGGATCGACCGCCATCATTTCCATGGCGATGAGTTGCTCGCCGGCCTTCATCAGACCGATTTCTGCGGTCAGCGACGTCCCGGCCCGTCCGGCAAACAACAGCGCCGTGACCACCGGACCCAGCTCGCGCACCAGCGAAAGCGCCACCAGCAGGCCCAGCGCCTGCTCGGACCCATACCGGTTGAGCGTGTAATAGCCCTGGAGACCAAGCACGAAACCGACAAATAGCCCCGATACGGCGATGATGATGAACGAATCGTTACCGATGAAGCGCAACTGCTCGATGACCAGACGCGGCCGACGCAACACATCACCCGAGGCCGCGAGCAGGGCCATCAGCGTGCGCGCCGCATAACCGAGGCGACCGATGAGATCGCGGACGAAAGCGCCGATCGAGGCAATCATCGGACGCCTCCCTTCTTGCCCAGCCCGAAATCGTCCGCAAGCGGCGAGCCGGGATAGTGGAACGGCACGGGGCCGTCCGCCTCGCCGTGCACGAACTGGCGCACGAATGGGTCCGTCGAGGCCATCAATTCCGCCGGGGTGCCCTCGGCTGCAACGCCGCCGTTGGCAATGAAGTAGACGTAGTCGGCGATATGAAACGTCTCCTGCACATCGTGTGAGACGACGATGCTGGTCGCACCCAGCGCATCGTTCAGCTTGCGGATGAGCGATGCGGTAAGGCCCAGCGAAATCGGATCCAACCCAGCGAATGGCTCGTCGTAGAGGATGAGCGACGGATCCAGCGCAATGGCACGGGCCAGCGCTACACGCCGCGCCATGCCACCGGAAATCTGCGAGGGCATCAGATCGCGTGCACCGCGCAGGCCGACGGCATTGAGCTTCATCAGCACGAGGTCGCGGACCAGCGCTTCGGGCAGTCCGGTATGTTCGCGCAGCGGAAATGCCACGTTGTCGAACACGGACATATCGGTGAACAGCGCGCCAAACTGGAACAGCATGCCCATCTGGCGGCGCGCGGCATACAGTGCCGGCTTGTCCATCGCACCAATGTCCTGCCCGAGCACGCGTACCGTACCGGCGGCCGCGCCTACCTGCCCGCCGATCAACCGCAGAACCGTCGTTTTGCCGCAACCCGAGCCGCCCATGACGGCGACCACGCTGCCCTTGGGCACGCGCATGCACAGGCCAGACAGAATGCGCCGCGCGCCTGGCTGGTAGGCGAAATCGACCTGGTCGAGTTCGACAACGGCGGTGGAGGTCTGGGTGGACACGGTGGCGTTCGGGTGCGGAGGGCTCGGTTCGATCGGCGGCCTTGATGGACGCCGCATCTTGTTGTGTTCGCTCGCCGCACCGGTTCGGTACGGCCCGCCATTATAGGTGGAAACCCGCGTAGCCCGTCAGTCACGCCCTGCTTACCGACGGCATGTGTGGCTTGAGCGCAGCGCCTCGGCATCGCACCTTGCCGGCGGCCGAAAACCCTGCGCAAGTGCGCTGGAAGACAGGCTATTCGCCGCGACTCAGCCGCAGATCGGCCTGGTGTACCAGCGTCTGCCAGCGGACAGCGTCTCGGCGCACGGCTTGTGCGAATGTGTCGGAGGCTCCCCATTCCGGCTCGAACCCGCCGGCACGGAGCGTGGCCCGGACATCACTCGCGTTGAGTGCGTCCCGCAACTCAGCAGAGGCACGCGCCGACAGCGGTTTGGGTGTACGGGCAGGCATGAATACCCCCACCCAGGCGCTTCGATCGAATCCGGCGAGTCCGGCTTCGCGCAGTGTCGGCACGTCCGGTGCAAATGGCGAACGCGCGCTGCCCGTCACACCGAGCAGGCGCAGCTGCCCGCTCGCGGCGCCCATCGACAGACTGGGGAACGCCGCAAAGCATGCGGTGATCCGTCCCGCCAACACTTGCTGAACGAGTCCCGCCTCGCCCTTGAGCGTTACGTGTGGCGCATGAATCGCGTATTCGCGGACAAACTGTTCGGCAACCAGATGCGACCAGGCGCCAAGGGGCTCCGAGCCGCAATTGACGCTGGCAGGTTCGGCGCGCGCACGGGCAATCAGGTCCGCGACCGAGCCGATAGGCAGCCGGGCGTCGACCGCCAGGAAGAGCGGCAGCGTCGCCACCATGGCCACGGGCAGAAAATCGCGCAGGGGGTCGTATGGCGCAGGCTCGAGCGCAGGCTGGGTGACGAACGTGGTCTGGTGGAGCAGCCAGGTGTGACCGTCGGACGGCGCACGCGCAACCATTTCGCCGGCCGCCATGCCGTTGCCGGCAGGACGATCATCGACACTGGTCAGCCGGCCGAGTTGCTGCTGCAACTGGCTTGCCAGCGCCCGGGCCAGCGCGTCGAATACACCGCCCTCGGCCGCCGGCACGACAAGATGCAGCGGCCGCGACGGATACCCCAACAGTTCCGCACGGGCCGGAAGCGCGAGCGCAACAGGCAACGCGCCCAGCCATGCCATTGCCCGTCGCCGACGCCGATCGAGCGCGGCGGCAGGCACATCTTCGGACGGGTTGCAGGGACGAGAGGGCATGTGGGCGGAGATCCGGCGGAGCTTTCATTCTAGAAATCCGCCCACCCGCCCTGCACTCATGTAAACCATGTCGATGTAAACCATGAAGGCTCGCCTCGGGGGCAGCATGATCGCCTCCGTGCCTGCGTTAACGCAAAAAGGCCCGCCGAAGCGGGCCCTGGGTCAGGCGGTCAGCCGCGTGGTCAGCGCGGCAGTTCCGAATGCCCCATAAGGAACGTGTCCACCGCACGGGCGGCCTGACGGCCTTCGCGGATGGCCCACACCACAAGCGATTGTCCGCGGCGCGCGTCACCGGCGGCAAACACCTTCGGCACGTTGGTAGCGTACGCGTTGTCACCCTCGGTGGAGGCACGCGCGTTGCTGCGCGCATCCTTGGCAACGCCGAAGGCATCCAGCAGACCGCCGACCGGGTTGGTGAAGCCCATTGCCAGCAACACGAGGTCGGCCTTGAGCGTGAACTCGCTGCCTTCGACCTCGCTCATCTTGCCGTCCTTCCACTCCAGGCGCACGGCCTTCAGGCCGGTCACACGGCCGTTTTCGCCGATGAGTGCCTTGGTGGCAACCGACCAGTCGCGCTCGCAGCCTTCGTCATGCGACGACGAGGTGCGCAGCTTGATCGGCCAGTACGGCCACACCAGCGGCTTGTTCTCTTCTTCGGGCGGACGCGGCAGCAGTTCGAACTGCGTGACGGATGCCGCGCCGTGGCGGTTGGACGTGCCGACGCAGTCCGAGCCAGTATCGCCGCCGCCGATCACGATGACATGCTTGCCGTCGGCGCGGATCGGATTGGGGGCGTCGCCCGCCACTTCCTTGTTCTGCGGGATCAGGAATTCGAGCGCATAGTGCACGCCGTCCAGGTCGCGGCCCGGCACGGGCAGATCGCGCGGCACTTCCGAACCGCCTGTTAGCACTACCGCATCGAACTGCTTGAGGATGTCGTCGGCGGAGATCATCTCGCGCGCATCGTTGAAGATGCCGGCAGGCACGGTCTTGTCGCCCACGATGACGCCGGTACGGAACGTCACGCCCTCCGTTTCCATCTGCTGCATGCGGCGGTCGATCTGCGCCTTCTCCAGCTTGAAGTCGGGGATACCGTAGCGCAGCAGGCCGCCGATGCGGTCATTCTTCTCGAACAGCGTCACGTCGTGGCCGGCGCGTGCCAGCTGCTGCGCGGCGGCCATGCCTGCGGGGCCGGAGCCAACCACCGCCACGGTCTTGCCCGTCTTGTGCTTCGGCACTTGCGGCTCGACCCAACCTTCTTCCCAGGCCTTGTCGATGATGGCGTGCTCGATCGACTTGATGCCCACCGGCAGCTCATTGATGCCCAGCGTGCAAGCCGCTTCGCACGGTGCCGGGCAGATGCGCCCCGTGAACTCGGGGAAGTTGTTGGTCGAGTGCAGCACCTCGATCGCGGCCTTCCAATCCTGGCGGTACACCAGATCGTTGAAGTCCGGGATGATGTTGTTGACTGGACAGCCGTTGTTGCAGAACGGAATGCCGCAGTCCATGCAGCGTGCGCCCTGGATCTTGGCTTCGTTGTCCGCGAGTGCGAACACGAACTCCTTGTAATGTTTCACGCGCGCCTCGGGCGCTTCGTATGCCTCGTTCTGGCGGGGAAATTCGAGAAAACCGGTCGCCTTGCCCATGGTGTCCTTCCTGGCTCGACGCTGCCGGCACAGCCTTGCCGCGCAGACGCTCGAGCGTGTCTTGTGAGGTTACGTTGTCTTCATTGGCGGCGGGTGGCCGATCGCTTGGATCAGCCGCCCGCCAGGTCGCTGGATCAGGCTGCGATCTGCTCGCGACCCGCTTCCTGCTCGCGTTCGTACATCTCGGCGAGTGCACGCTTGTACTCGGTCGGGAAGACCTTGACGAAGCGGCGACGAGCGTTGTTCCAGTCGGCCAGCAGCTCCTTGGCGCGCTCCGAGCCGGTGTAGCGGAAGTGCTTTTCCACCAGCGCCTTGAGCAGTTGCTCGTCCAGCACGCGCTCGCCGTTCACCTTGTGCCAGGTCGACGGCGTGTGCGCCTTCTCCTGGTCCGCCGACGACAGCACGGATTCGAGCGCGACCATGGCCGTGTTGCAGCGCTTGTCGAACAGGCCGTCCTCGTCATAGACGTAGGCCACGCCGCCCGACATGCCTGCCGCAAAGTTGCGGCCGGTGGTGCCCAGCACGACGACGGTACCGCCAGTCATGTATTCGCAGCCGTGGTCACCGGTGCCTTCCACTACCGTGGTGGCACCGGAGTTGCGCACCGCAAACCGCTCGCCTGCCACGCCGTTAAAGAATGCTTCACCCGCCAGCGCGCCGTACAGCACCGTGTTGCCGGCGATGATGTTGGAGGTCGGCTCGCCCCGGAACTCGTGCGGCGGACGCACGATCACGCGGCCACCCGACAGGCCCTTGCCCACGTAGTCGTTGCCGTCACCCACCAGATCCAGCGTGATGCCGTGCGCCAGGAACGCGCCAAACGACTGGCCAGCTGTGCCTTGCATCTGGATGTGGATCGAATCGTCCGGCAAGCCTTCATGACCATAACGCTTGGCCACCTCGCCCGACAGCATCGCCCCCACCGTGCGGTTGACGTTGCGCACCGGCTGGATGAACGACACGCGCTCGCCCTTTTCCAGCGCGGCCTTGGCCTTCTCGATGAGCTGGTGATCCAGTGCCCGATCCAGGCCGTGGTCCTGCACATCCACCTGGTAGCAAGGCTCGTCTTCCTTCCTGGGGGGCTGGTAGAAGATGCGCGCGAAGTCCAGACCGCGTGCCTTCCAATGTTCGATGCCAGCCTTGGTATCCAGCAGATCCGCACGACCGATCAATTCGTTGAACGTGCGGATGCCCAGTTGCGCCATGATTTCGCGCACTTCTTCGGCCACGAAGAAGAAGTAGTTCACCACGTGCTCGGGCTTGCCCGAGAACTTCTTGCGCAGCACCGGATCCTGCGTCGCCACGCCCACCGGGCAGGTGTTCAGGTGGCACTTGCGCATCATGATGCAGCCTTCGACCACCAGCGGCGCCGTGGCGAAACCGAACTCGTCGGCACCCAGCAGCGCGCCGATCACGACATCGCGACCGGTCTTCATCTGGCCGTCGGCCTGCACGCGGATGCGGTTGCGCAGGCCGTTGAGCATCAGCGTCTGCTGCGTTTCGGCCAGGCCCAGTTCCCACGGCGTGCCAGCGTGCTTGATGGACGACCACGGCGAGGCGCCCGTACCACCGTCATGCCCGGAGATCACGACATGATCGGCCTTGGCCTTGGCGACACCTGCCGCCACCGTGCCCACGCCCACTTCCGACACCAGCTTGACCGAGACGTCCGAACGCGGGTTCACGTTCTTCAGGTCATGGATGAGCTGCGCCAGATCTTCAATCGAATAGATGTCATGGTGCGGCGGCGGCGAAATCAGCCCCACGCCCGGCACCGAGTAACGCAGCTTGCCGATGTAATCCGTGACCTTGTGGCCGGGCAACTGACCGCCCTCGCCGGGCTTGGCGCCCTGCGCCATCTTGATCTGGATCTGATCGGCGGAGGCCAGGTACTCGGCCGTCACACCAAAGCGGCCCGAGGCCACCTGCTTGATCTTCGAGCGCAGCGAATCGCCCTCCTGCAGCTCGAGGTCGCGCTCGACCACTTCGCGGCCGATCACGTCCGACAGCTTGGTGCCCTGCTTGATGGGAATACCGCGCAGCTCGTTGCGGTAACGGCGCTCGTCTTCGCCGCCCTCGCCCGTGTTCGACTTGCCGCCGATACGGTTCATCGCCACGGCCAGCGTGGTGTGCGCTTCCGTGCTGATCGAACCGAGCGACATGGCGCCAGTGGCAAAGCGCTTGACGATCTCCTTGGCCGACTCGACTTCTTCCAGCGGAATGGCGCGTGCCGGTTCCACCTTGAACTCGAACAGGCCACGCAGCGTCATGTGGCGCTTGCTCTGATCATTGATCAGGTTGGCGTACTCCTTGTACGTCTGGTACGAATTCGCGCGCGTGGCGTGCTGCAGCTTGGCGATCGAATCCGGCGTCCACATGTGCTCTTCGCCGCGGATACGGAAGGCGTATTCGCCGCCGGCATCCAGCATGCCGGCCAGCACCGGGGCCTCGCCAAAGGCGTCGCGGTGCAGACGCAGGGCTTCCTCGGCCACCTCGAAGATGCCGATGCCACCCACGTTCGACGCGGTGCCATGGAAATACTTGTCCACCAGCTCGCGCGACAGACCGATCGCCTCGAAGATCTGCGCGCCGGTGTACGACATGTACGTCGAGATGCCCATCTTGGACATCACCTTCTGCAGGCCCTTGCCGATCGCCTTGGTGAAGTTGTAGATCGCCTTCTCGGCGGTCAGGCCGAGGCCCGGCGCCATCTCTGCGAGCGTTTCCATCGCCAGGTACGGATGCACGGCTTCCGCACCGTAGCCGGCCAGCAGGGCGAAGTGGTGCACTTCGCGTGCCGAGCCCGTTTCGACGACCAGACCCGTGCTCGTACGCAGGCCCTTCTCCACCAGGTGATGATGGATCGCAGACGTCGCCAGCAGCGCCGGAATGGCGGCCTGCTTCTCGTCGACCGCGCGATCCGACACGATCAGGATGTTGTAGCCCGACTTGACCGCGTCGACGGCCTCGGCGCACAGCGACGCCAGGCGCGCTTCGATGCCTTCCTTGCCCCACGCCACCGGATAGCAGATATTCAGCTCATACGACATGAACTTGCCGCCGGTGTAGTGCTCGATCTTGCGGATCTTCGCCATGTCCTTGAAGTCGAGCACGGGCTGGCTCACTTCCAGGCGCATCGGCGGGTTGATGTTGTTCAGTTCGAGCAGGTTCGGCTTCGGCCCGATAAACGAGACAAGCGACATCACCATGTTTTCGCGGATCGGGTCGATCGGCGGGTTGGTGACCTGCGCGAAGAGCTGCTTGAAGTAGTGGTAGAGCGTCTTGTTCTTGGACGACAGCACGGCCAGCGGGCTGTCGTTGCCCATCGAGCCGGTGGCTTCTTCACCGTTGGCCGCCATGGGCGCCATCAGGAACTTGAGGTCTTCCTGCGTGTAGGCAAAGGCCTGCTGGCGGTCCAGCAACTTGGCAGCCGGCTTGGTCTCGGCGGCCACGTCTTCCGGTTTGGCGTCGAGTTCATCCAGCTTGATGCGCACGGCCTCGATCCAGCTCTTATAAGGCTTGGCATTGGCCAGGTTGTCCTTGAGCTCCTTGTCGTCGATGATGCGGCCCTGCTCCATATCGATCAGGAACATCTTCCCCGGCTGCAGGCGCCACTTCTTGATGATGCGCGACTCGGGAATCGGCAGCACGCCGGCTTCGGACGCCATCACGACCATGTCGTCGTCGGTTACGTAGTAGCGCGCCGGACGCAGGCCGTTACGGTCGAGCGTTGCGCCGATCTGGCGGCCATCGGTAAAGCAGATGGCGGCGGGGCCGTCCCACGGCTCCATCATCGCGGCGTGGTATTCGTAGAATGCGCGGCGGTTGTCGTCCATCAGCGCGTGCTGTTCCCACGCTTCCGGAATCATCATCATCACGGCCTGGGCGAGCGGGTAGCCGGCCATCGTCAGCAGTTCGAGGCAGTTGTCGAACGATGCCGTATCCGATTGACCCGGATAGATCAGCGGCCACAGCTTCGGCAGGTCATCGCCCAGCACCGGCGACGAGATGCCGCCCGTACGCGCGTTGATCCAGTTGACGTTGCCCTTGACGGTGTTGATTTCGCCGTTGTGCGCCACCATGCGGTACGGGTGCGCCAGTTCCCATGCGGGGAACGTGTTGGTCGAGAAACGCTGGTGCACCAGCGCCAGCGCCGACACCGTGCGCGGGTCGGCCAGGTCCTGGTAATAGCGGCCGACCTGTTCGCACAGCAGCAGGCCCTTGTAGACGATCGTGCGCGCCGACATCGACGGCACGAAATATTCCTTGCCGTGCTTGAGCTTGAGCGCCTGGATGGCATGGCTGGCGGTCTTGCGGATCACGTACAGCTTCCGCTCCAGCGCATCGGTGGTCATGATGTCGCGGCCGCGCCCGATGAAGATCTGGCGGATCACCGGCTCGGTCTTCTGCACCGTGGGCGACATCGGCATGGTCTTGTCGACCGGCACGTCGCGCCAGCCCAGCACGACCTGACCTTCCAGGCGCACCGTGCGCTCGAGTTCCTGTTCGCAGGCCAGGCGGGAGGCGTGCTCCTTCGGCAGGAAGACCATGCCGACGCCGTACTCGCCGGCGGGCGGCAGGTTGACGCCCTGCTTCGACAGATCTTCGCGGAACAGCTGGTCGGGAATCTGCAGCAGGATGCCCGCGCCGTCACCCATCAACGGGTCAGCACCGACGGCGCCCCGGTGGTCCAGGTTGTGCAGAATGCGCAGCCCTTGCTGGACGATCTCATGGCTCTTCTTGCCTTTGATGTGCGCGACAAAACCCACGCCGCACGCATCATGTTCGTTGGTCGGGTCGTACAACCCTTGGGACGACGGCACGCCCTGGACGGCGGTCGGTTCAGCGCCCTGCGGCGCGGCGGGGAAGGAATGTTGTTCCACGGCGATCTTCCGATGTAGTCGGCACGACGCGCCGTGGAGGGCCTTCGCGATAAGGTGCAGGTGCGATGGACAGACAATGGCGCGCCGCACCATGAATGCGGGTGGATCGACTATAAGAGAGCGCCCCGGAACAGGCAAAAGTTTTTAAATGGGGTCGGAGTAAATTTAAAAATGCCTACTCCCGGCACGGACTTTTAAATAGGGACAGATCAGAAATGCGCTGATGGATACGCATGTGCGCGGGGAGTGCGGCACGGCGCTAATCGGCCTCGGTATTCCTCTGACGCCCGCTCTCTTCTGTTCGACGCGGCGGCCTCCCCTTTGGCAGCGGCGCCACACGTCGCCCACCCATACGCGCCAGCGTCGCCAGGAACGCCTCGCCACCCAATGGCCATCCACTATGGACGTGTTGGCGAATCTGCGTGAGCTGGTCCGGCCCCAAGCCCTCGTGCCACAACGCCCGGTACCGGGACTGGCGCTCGAACGGCGTGTTTCCCAGCCGCCAATAGCAATAGTGATCGCTCACCCACGGAATCGATTGGATACCGGCATGGTGGCGATACGTGCTCCACCGATCCTCCTCCGGCGTCGCGGCCAGCCCGGCACGCACGGCGTTTGACTCCACATAAAGCTGCATCGGAAGTACCCATTCGCTCGGGTCCAGCACGGTCGAGCGAAAGCGGCCTTCCCATAGCGTGCCGCTGCGTTCGGCCGCCGCGTTGAAGTACCGCGTGTACCGCCGCCCCACCGCTTGCAGCGTGCGCGAGAGACTGTCAGGCGCCTTGGGCGTCCCCACCAGGTGTACGTGATTGGGCATCAGTGCGAAGGCGTGGATGGCGAAGTCATGCTCACGGGCGGCCATGCGCAACGTGTCGAGGTAGAACACATAGTCTTCGTCGGTACGAAATACCGTCTGCCGATTGTTGCCGCGCTGCAACACGTGCACGGGCACATCAACGGGACTGAGGCGAGGCAGACGGGCCATGGTGACAAGACCGAATTGGGAAACACGTATCGTAGCGCGAGCGCTCCATATCTGTCCCCATTTACTCGAATACCAAACGGTTGCGGAGATGCGGCCGCCGAGGCGCAACGTGAGGCCGCGCGTTCACCGCGGAATTTGCGTCGCGTCAAATCGGCGGGCAGGCGCCTGCGCGGCGGCACCCCGAAGTTGATCGGGCGCAAATCGATTGGGCGACTTACCCGCGAGACTGGCTCCCATCACATCACGACATACCATCACAAGGGAGCGATTCATGGCTTTTGTTCGCCTAGCCGCCGCGGCCGCAGTCAGCGGAGTTCTTGCTGCCGCCTTCAGCCCGACCGCCTTTGCGCAGACGACCGATCTGCCGGCAGCGACCGGCAACTGGATGGTGCGCCTGCGTGCCGTCAACCTGACCGCGGCCAACAAGTCGGATCCCGTGCCCGCGCTGGCTGTGCCTGCGGATGCGATCCAGATCAACAACAAGGCGTTCCCGGAGCTTGATGTCTCGTACTTCTTCACCCCGAACATCGCGACCGAGCTGATCCTGACCTATCCGCAACAGCAGGACGTGACGGTCACGCAGAGCGCGTTGGGCGGTCCGACCAAGATCGGCAGCTTCCGCCATCTGCCGCCGATCCTGACGCTGCAATATCACTTCACGCCGGAATCACGCTTCAAGCCATACGTGGGCGCGGGCATCAATTACACGCGCATCTCCAACGTGGATCTGCAGGTGCCCGGCGTCGGCCCGCTGGATCTGAGCAAGAACAGCTTCGGCCCCGCGCTGCAGGTGGGTTTCGACTATCGCCTGTCCGATCACGTCTACTTCAACGTCGACCTGAAGAAGACCTGGATCAGCGCAGACGTGAAGATGGCTGGCCAGACCATCAGCAAGGTCAAGGTTGACCCGTGGCTGCTGGGCGTCGGCCTGGGCTACCGCTTCTGAGGGAGACGATCAGCGAACCAGACTTCTTCTGATCGACTTTTCCGACGTGCCGCAGGGGCCGTCGACGGCGGGGGCGCTCGTCGGCGGTGGTTGGCGCGTTCGGCCCGGCATGCGTTGGGGCGGCCGGGCATTTTTTTTGGGCGCTCGCTTTGGGGCCGGCGTCGATCGCCCGGACGCCACGCGGCGCTGCGATCGTTCAGACCGCATCCACCGCGAAGATGCGGCGATGCTCCTTGATGGCGTAGCGGTCCGTCATGCCGGCAATGTAATGCGCAATCCAGCGGGGTTGCTCGGCGGGGTCGGACTTCGCCTGATACTGGGGCGGCAGCAGGCGCGGATCGTCAAGGAATACGCTGAACAGGTCTTCGATAATCCGGCGAGCCTTGGCGGACATCCGCATGACGAGGTAATGCCGGTAGAGGTTGTCGAACAGGAAGCGCTTGAGCGCGCGCGCCTCCTCGCGCATCGGCTCGGAAAACGTCACGAGCGCTGGCGCGGCACGCACGTCGTCGATGTTCTGCGGCCCAGCTTCTGCAATGGCGGCACGCGTGGCACGGATCAGATCCACGATCAGCGCATTGATGATGCGCCGGATGGTTTCGTTGATCAGGCGCCGTCCGCCGACTTCCGGAAAGGCCGCCTCGGCCTCGCGGCGATGGATCGCCCAGAGCGGCACGTCCTCCATCTGCTCCAGCGTAATGAGGCCGGAGCGCAGGCCATCGTCGATGTCGTGGTTGTTGTACGCGACCTCGTCGGCCAGATTGGCAAGTTGCGCTTCGAGCGAGGGCTGCTGGCCCTCGAGAAAGCGTCTCCCAAGCTCGCCCAGTGTGGCGGCGTTGTTGCGCGAGCAGTGTTTGAGGATGCCCTCACGCGTTTCGAATGTCAGGTTCAGGCCGTCGAAACCGCCATAACGCTCCTCCAGCCGATCGACGACCAGGAGGCTCTGCAGATTGTGCTCGAAGCCGCCATACGGCTTCATGCAATCGTTGAGCGCATCCTGCCCCGCATGGCCAAACGGCGTATGGCCCAGATCGTGCGCCAGTGAAATCGCTTCAACGAGATCTTCATTGAGGCGCAGACTGCGCGCAATCGAGCGGGCGATCTGCGCGACTTCGAGGCTATGCGTGAGCCGGGTGCGGAACAGGTCGCCCTCGTGGTTCACGAACACCTGCGTCTTGTATTCGAGGCGGCGGAACGCCGTGCTGTGGATGATGCGATCGCGGTCGCGCTGGAACTCCGTGCGCGAGGTGGACGGTGGCTCGGCGTGGACGCGGCCGCGCGTCTGCGCCGCGTGCGCGGCATACGGAGCGAGATGGCCCTCGAGATCGAACGGTGCGGGCGGCAAATCGAGTCGATCGTTCATCAGGCCCTCTCGTCAGGCATCAGGCGACAGGGGCCTCGGTCGGCGGGCGCAGCACGGCATGCTGCAAGGTCGCGCGCAGATCGGCGTCCGGCACGGTGGTCACGAACGCCTCGCCAAGCTTACGCAGCAGCACGAACTTGATCTCGCCAGCCTCCGCTTTCTTGTCGACGCGCATCAGCTCGATGAAGCGATCGACGCCGAGGTTTGGGGCGACCGTCGGCAGGTTTGCGGCCCGCGTCAGTGCCGCGATGCGATTGCGCGTGTCGATATCAATGAAACCCAGCCGATGTGACAGATCGGCCGCCATCACCATGCCGCAGCCGACGGCCTCGCCGTGCAGCCATTCGCCGTAACCCAGGCCGGCCTCGATGGCGTGCCCGAAGGTATGGCCGAAGTTGAGGATCGCGCGCAGGCCGGATTCGCGCTCGTCCTGGGCAACGACGGCAGCCTTGATCCGCACCGAGCCGCGCACGGCCTCGGCCATCAGCCCGGCATCGCAGTTGTTGAGGCCGCCGATGTTCCGCTCGATCCAGTCGAAGTAACCGGCATCGGCAATCGCGCCGTGCTTGATGACTTCGGCCATGCCGGCGGCAAGCTCGCGTGCGGGCAGCGTGCGCAGCGTATCGATGTCGGCCAGCACCGCCTGCGGCTGGTGGAACGCGCCGATCATGTTCTTGCCCAGCGGGTGATTGATGCCCGTCTTGCCCCCCACGGACGAATCGACCTGCGACAGGAGCGTCGTGGGCACCTGGATGAACGGCACGCCGCGCATATAGCAGGCGGCGGCAAAGCCGGTCATGTCGCCGATCACGCCACCGCCCAGCGCGATGAGTGTCGTCTTGCGATCGGCACCCGAAGCCAGCAGCGCGTCAAAGATGCGATTGAGCGTCTCCCACTTCTTGAACGATTCACCATCGGGCAGCACGACGGTATCGACGGCCTTGCCGAGCGATCGGATGGCCTCTTCGACCTGCGCGGCGTACAACGGCGCAACGGTCTCGTTGGTGACGATCACGGCACGCGCGCCGCGAATGTGGGGACCAAACAGCTCCGCCCTGGACAGCAGCCCCGGCCCGATGTGGATCGGATAAGCGCGCTCGCCAAGGTCGACATCAACGGTAATCATGACTGAGGGGAAACGAACGAGGGTGAGGAAGAACCCGCTGGTGGCGCCACAATGCCGGCCACTTCGAGTTGCATGAGCACCATATTAACAAGCTGGGCGACCGTGGGCTTGCCGGTTTCGATGACAAAGTGAGCCACCTCGCGATACAGCGGATCACGGATGGCATGCAACTCTTCCAGCTTGGCACGGGGGTTTTCTGTCTGCAGCAACGGCCGGTTCTTGTCGTGGCGCGTGCGCAGATACAGGTCGTGCGGATTGGCACGGAGGTAGATCACGGTGCCGCGCTCCCGCAGCATCGCGCGGTTCTGCGGCCGCAGGACGGCGCCGCCGCCGGTGGCCACGACCACGCCCTCCCGGGAGGTGAGTTCGTCGATCATGTGGGTCTCGCGATCGCGAAACCCTGCCTCGCCTTCGAGTTCGAAGATGACCGGCACGCGAACGCCGCATCGCGCTTCGATCTCATGGTCGGAGTCGAAGAACGGCAGATCGAGCCGGCGGGCAACCGCCCGGCCAACCGTGGTCTTGCCGGCGCCCATCAGGCCGACGAAAAAAACGTTGGGAACAGACAAAATCGCGTGAAATCGGAAAATTGAGTCCGATTGTAGTGGCTTTTGCGCTCCATCCCGCGCAAACCCGCCCGCCAGATGCAAAAAAGCCCGGCGCTCCATGCAGGAGGCCGGGCTTGCAGATGAGATCCCGGACTGTCGATTACTTCTGCGACAGTTGATCAGACAGCACGCGCGGCGTCAGGAACACCAGCAGCTCCGTCCGGTTATTGATCTTGTTGGTGCTCTTGAACAGGTTGCCGACCACCGGAATGTCGCCCAGGAGCGGCACCTTGTTCACATCCGTCCGCTCGTTCTGCGTGAAGATCCCGCCGATCACGACCGTCCCGCCGTTTTCGACCAGCACCTGCGTCTGCACGTGCTTTGTGTCGATAGCAAAACCGTTGGTGGTCTGGATGCCGACACTGTCCTTGTTGACGTCCACGTCCAGGAAGACGTTGCCGTCCGGCGTGATCTTCGGCGTCACTTCCAGCTTCAGGTTGGCCTTCTTGAAAGACACCGAGGTGGCACCGGAAGACGTCGCCTGTTGATAGGGGATCTCGGTCCCCTGCTCGATCAGTGCCTTGATGTTGTCGGCGGTGACCACGCGCGGGCTGGAGATGATCTTGCCGCGACCGTCAGCTTCCAATGCGGACAGTTCCAGCGCCAGGAAGCGGCCGGCACCGGCGTTGAACAGGCTCACCGCCACGCTGGCGGCGTTCACCCCGTTGATGCCGTTAGCCGGGAAGCTGAGAGCCGGGCTGTTATCCCAGGTCGCACCCTGCGTGATGGGCGACACCACGTTGGTATAGGTGTTGCCGTAACCCGCGCCGTTGGTCTTGGAGGCGAAGCCCAGCTTGGCACCCAGGTTGCGGCTGAACGTGTCATCCGCCTCGACGATGCGCGCTTCGATCATCACCTGGCGAACGGGGATGTCGATCTTCTGGAGGAAGGACTGGACCTCTTCAAGCTTGCTCGGAATATCCGAGACAAACAGCTGGTTCGTGCGGGTGTCGGCCGTGAGCGAGCCGCGCTTGGACAAGATCCGTGAGGTCGTGGTGGCACCGCCCACCGCACCGCCTGCGCCGCCGGCAGCCGCGACGCCCAACAGCATGTTGCGCACGTCGGCAGCGCTCTGATAGTTCAGCCGGAACACCTGGCTGCGCAATGGCTCCAGTTCGGTCACCTGCTGCTGCGATTCGAGTTCGGCCTTTTCCTTCGTCGCGAGTTCGCCGCGCGGCGCCACCCACAGCACATTGCCGTTGCGACGCGAAGCCAGCCCCTTGGAATCGAGCACGATCTGCAGGGCCTGATCCCACGGCACGTCCTTCAGACGCAGTGAAAGGGTGCCCGTCACGCTATCGCTCGTGACGATGTTCAGGTTCGTGAAATCTGCAAAGACCTGCAACAGCGAACGAACATCGATGTTCTGGAAGTTCAGCGACAGCCGCTCACCGCGGTAGCCGGGGCCCGAGATCAGCTTGTTCGGGTCTTCCTTGGTCGGGCGGACTTCCACCACGAATTGCGTGTCGGTCTGGTAGGAGCTGTATTGCCAGTTGCCGCGCGGCTCGATGACCAGGCGCGCGCCGGTGCCGTTGTCGGTGGCGCGCATGGCCTGCACGGGCGTGCCGAAGTCGCTCACGTCGTAGCGGCGACGCAGCGACTGCGGCAGCGTCGCGCCAACGAAGTCGACTACCAGGTTCTGACCCTGCTGGGCGATATTGATTGCCGAATTTGCTGTCGACAGATCGACCACCACGCGGCCGGCCTGATCCTCGCCGCGGCGGAAATCGACGTTACGGACCGCAGGACGCTCAGCGCCAGCCGCGGGCGTGGGCGCAGAGAAGGTCGGCGCAGGCGAGGCCGCCGCGACCGGTGCCGCCGCCAGCGTCAGCACATACTGATTGCCACGCACCTCTGACGTGTACTGCGTCTGGCGCGACAGGTCGAGCACGACGCGGGTGCGGTCCCCGATCTGCACGACATTGGCCGCACGCAGCAGCTTGCCGCCGTATTGATAGTTCGCACGCCCCTGCGCAAAGCCGGCGCCGAAGAAATCGACGGCGATGCGCGCCGGCTGCTGGGTACTGAATTCCACCGGCTTCTGCGCGGGCGGGCTCTTCAGCGTGATCGTCACCACGGTGGATTCACCGGCCGAGGCCTGCTCCACCTTTTCGATCATATTGGCCGCCACGGCCGCAGGAGGCGTGGCCGCCTGCTGAGCCACGGCCTGGCCGGCCACCATGAGCATGCACAGCGAGAGCCATGCGACCGCGCCCCCCCGGGCCACTCGGGCGGCCTGCGCGAGGCCGCCCTTCACGAGACGCATCGTCATTGCGCGCCCTCCTGAACTTTCAGGGTAGTCATTTTTTCTTTCCATTCGGCCGTGCCTTCGCGCACCAGCTCACGCAGGGTGAGTTCCTGGTCGCCAATGCGGACGATGCGGCCATAGTTTTGTCCGATGTACTGCCCCACATGCACATGCTGCGTCTTGTCCCCGACAGACACGACGGCTTCCGTCTCGCCGTTGCGCTTCATCGTCCCGAGCAGCTTGAAGGCTTCCAGCGGATAGTCTTCCAGCGGCTCGCGACGGCGATTCGGCTCCGGCGATTCGTTCTGCGCGCGCGATAGCTCTGCCACCTTCTGCACACTGAACGGATCAGTCTGCTTGGTGGTCGTGTATTCGCGCGGCGAGTAAGGCTTGGGCTGCGGCAGCGGCGGCACGGTCGTGCTCACGTGCTGACGCGCCTGCTGCATCCATTGCTGCAACTCGTCGTCTTCACTCGCGCCGCACGCGGTCAGCACGACCGCCAGGCACAGCGGCGAGAGCCGCACGAGATGCGTCATACGGCGACGGCTCATGGTACGGCCCTTCATTTGGCGCCTCCCTTGCCGGCGGCTGCAGCCTTGCGCTGGGCAGCCTGCTCGTCAGCGTCGAGGGCACGGTAAGCCTCGGCCCGGGCTTCCATGACCATTCCGCCGTCTTTGGTGCCCGTCAGGGCGATGTTCTGCAGCGTGACGATCCGCGACAGCGCAGCGACATCTGCGGCAAACAGGGCCATATCGTGGTAACGGCCATTCACCTTCACCGCAACCGGGATCTCGGCGTAGTACGGCTTGATCACGGCGGCGGCGGGACGGAACAGGTCGAACGTCAGGCCGCGCGCGATGCCGGCGTGGTTGACGTCGGCCAGCAGTGCGTCCATTTCGGTCTTGTTGGGCAGTTGCAGTTCGAGCTTGGCGACGCGCTGCTCCACCTCGGCCTTCTGCTTGCGCAGCGCTTCGAGGTTGACCACCTGCGCAAGCTTGGCCTGGTAAGCGCTCTTCAGGTTCTGCTGCTCGTTGCGCTTGGCATCGCGCTCGTCAAACTTGCCGCTCCAGTACAGTTGCCAGCCCAGTCCGATCACCACTACGGCGGCAAGAATCATGAACAGGATGCGCGGTGCCGCAGGCCAGGTTTCCGGCTCGTTCAAGTTCAGGCCACGGAACTGGCTGACCACGTCTTCCAGCGAGATTTCGGTCGAGAGAGCCATGGTTATTTCCTCGCCACTGCGCTGGCCGCCCCGGGCTTGGCCGGCGCTGCGGGCTCGGCCTTCCATTGGAAACGGATGGTGAAATTGAACAGGCGGCGCTGCTCCTTCAGGTTGTTCGTCATGGTGGTCGCCACTGACTCGCCGAGTTCGGCATGGTCCAACCAGGGCACTGAACCGAGATTGCGCAGCAGATCCGACACACGCTCGTTGGATTGCGCGACCCCAGACACGGTGTACTTGTCACCCTCTTGCTTGAGCGCAGTCAGATAGATGCCATCCGGCACCTGGCGCACCAGTTCCTCAAGCAGCTGCACCGGGCGGTTGCGCTGATTCTGCAGCCCCTCGACAGCCTGCTGGCGCTGCAGCAGGTCGTCGATTTCCTTCTTGAGAGTGTTGACCTCGGCAATCTGCCGGTCCATCTCCGCGTTCTTCTGCGTGAGGACGTTGTTAATGCGTTGCGCCTCCTCGGTCTGGTGATCGATCACCATGCCGCCAAGGAGCACCACCGCGGCGCCTGCGGCCGCTGCCGCGCCCAGGCTCATGAAGACTTTCTTGCGCTTGCCGGCACGCCGCTCGGCGTGATACGGCAGCAGGTTCACGCTCGGGAGCGCGTTGACGCTTTCGTTGGCCATCGCCCCCTCCTTTATTGCAGCCCGCGCAGGGCGAGGCCCGCGCTGACGATGTAGGCCGGCAGATCGCGTTGCAGGTAACGCGCATTGACGTTCTTGGCAGCGCCCATGTTGGCGAACGGGTTGGCCAGCGTCGTGTTGATCTGCGTCTGCTGCTGAATGGCGGTCTGCACCCCCAGCAACGACGCATGGCCGCCGGAGAGGACGATTTCATCAACGCGGCCGACGCTGGATGTCGACAGGAAATTCTGGATCGCCTGACTCACTTCCATCGCCAGCGTCTCCAGCGACGGCTTGAGCAACTGGCCGCGGTACTCGTCGGGCAGCGTGTTCTTGCGCTTCTTGACCTCGGCCTTGAGCAGGTCGAGCGAGAACAGGCGCGAGATGCTTTGTGTCAGTTGGTCGCCCGAGCCGGACAGCGGCTGGTCGTACAGCTCCTTCCAGCCCTGGTAGAAGAGCGCGTGCGAGCGCGCACCGCCCAGATGAAAGACGGCCACGACGGGCATGTCCCGCATCTCGGTCTCGTTCGCGTCCGGCTTGACCGACAACATGTGCGTCATGGCCCGCTGGATGGCGTTCTCTTCCACGTCCATGACGATCGGCTTGAGCCCGGCCATCTCGGCCGCGGTCACGCGCTCGGTCACACGCTCGGAAACGGTGGCCGTCACGCGTACACCGACGCCGCCTTCCGTTTCGGACGGGCCGATCACGACATAGTCGAAGTTGACGTTTTGCGAGGGCGGGAACAGCCGGTTGGCCTCGCTCTCGACCTGCACGAAGAGCTCGTCCTCGGTCAGGTTGTCGGGCAGGCTGACGGTCTGGGACTCCGTCAGGCTGGAAGGAATGGCAAGCACGGCATCTTTGCTGCGGATACCGGCCTTGGCGAGGGCACGCTTGAGCGCGTTGCCTACCGCATCGATGTTGACCAGATTGCCGTCGGCGACGGCACTGCGTTCAATGAGCTCGCTTGCGCATTTCTCGAGACGGAAATCTCCATGCTTGCCGTTGGCGGATAGCTCCACCACCTTGACGCTGGAAGACCCGATATCTATCCCGACGATATTGCGGCGCAGCAGGCCGGACAACAAACCCCGTCGCACAGAGACACCCCACCGTTTATATATTTTTGAACCCTGGCGCCCGATCCACGTCCTACGTGCGCCATAGCCTGCATGGATTTGCTGCTGGATTCTCACAAAATCCTTTAGAACAGGCAAACGCTCCGGCAGACCACGAAGCATTTCGCTGGCGCCGATTCGTAAAGCGTTGTCAAAACCCCACGGTCGGGGGATACCCCTTTCGTCTGACTTGCTTTCCGCTTCATCTACTTCTAACGGCGGATTCTCTGCTGGCTTGAATCCGGGTGCCGCAACCGCACAACCGGCGCGCTTGAGGTGGCCCTTGAGCCACGCGGGTGCGCTCTACGCCGCAGTCGTGACGCCCGTTACGCGCTGTTACGCCCGCGCGCCCGGAGCCAGGGAGGCACGACGATATAATCGCCGCCACGCTGACAGATACCCCTCGTAATGGCTACTGCCCAAACCACACCAGCCTCGCCCAAGCCGCCCAAAGCCCGCCGTCCGCTGTGGGTGCGCCTGCTCCTCTGGATGATTGGCCTGTTCGTTGCCATGGGGCTCGTCGGGGCGCTGCTGGTGGGCTACGCCCTGCTGGTGGCCGCGCCCAACCTGCCGTCGCTGGACGTCATCACCGACTACCGGCCGAAGATCCCGCTGCGCGTGTACACGGCTGACAATGTCCTCATCGGTGAATTCGGCGAGGAGCGCCGCAGCTTCGTTCCCATCACGCAGATGCCCGACGTGATGAAGCGCGCGGTACTGGCCATCGAGGACGACCGCTTCTACGAGCACGGCGGCGTCGACTTCATCGGCGTGCTGCGCGCGGGCCTGGCGAACCTGCACGGCAGCCTGTCGCAGGGCGCGTCGACCATCACCATGCAGGTGGCGCGCAACTTCTTCCTGTCGAGCGAGAAGACGTACACGCGCAAGATCTACGAGATGCTGCTGGCCTACAAGATCGAGGCGAGCCTCACCAAGGACCAGATCCTCGAGCTGTACATGAACCAGATCTATCTGGGCCAGCGCGCATACGGCTTTGCCAGTGCCGAACAGATCTACTTCGGCAAGAACATCAAGGACATTACCCTGGCCGAGGCCGCGATGCTTGCGGGCCTGCCCAAGGCGCCGTCCGCGTATAACCCGGTGGTGAACCCCAAGCGTGCCAAGGTGCGCCAGGAGTACATCCTGCAGCGCATGCGCGACCTGCACTACATCACGCCGGAGCAATACGATCAGGCGATCCATGAACAGTTGCCGGTGCGCGGCGAAGGCCATGAATTCGACGTGCACGCCGAGTACGTCGCCGAGATGGTGCGCCAGCTCATGTATGCGCAGTACCGCGAAGAGACCTACACGCGCGGCCTGAACGTCTACACCACGCTGCGCAAGGAAGATCAGGAGGTCGCCTACCAATCCGTGCGCCGCGGCATCCTCGACTACGAACGCCGCCATGGCTACCGCGGGCCCGAGGCTTTCATCGACCTCCCCTCCGATGCGGAGGACCGCGAACAGGCCATCGACGACGTGCTGCTCGAACACCCGAACAGCGACGACCTGCAATCGGCGGTCGTCGTGAGCGTTGCGCCCAAGCTGGTGCGCGCAACCATGCTGACCGGCGAGACGATCGACCTGTCGGGTGACGGCCTGCGCTTCGCCCAGGCGGCGCTGTCGGCCAATGCGCAGCCCAAGATCAAACTGCGCCCTGGCGCCGTGATTCGCGTCATCCAGGACGCCAAGACACAGAAGTGGTCGATCACGCAGCTGCCGGAAGTCGCCTCGGGCTTCATCTCGGTGGACCCGCAGACCGGCGCCATTTACTCCATGGTCGGCGGCTTCGACTTCAACCGCAGCAAGTTCAACCATGTCACGCAGGCCTGGCGCCAGCCGGGCTCGAGCTTCAAGCCGTTCATCTACTCGGCGGCGGTGGACAAGGGCTTTTCGCCGTCCACGGTGATCAACGATGCGCCGCTGTCGATCCCGTCCGGTGACACAGGGGGGCAGGTATGGGAGCCGAAAAACTACGGCGGCGGCTACGACGGCCCGATGACGATGCGCCGCGCGCTGCAGAAGTCGAAGAACCTGGTGTCGGTGCGCATCCTGCGGGCCATCGGTACGCAGTACGCCCAGCAGTACATCACGCGCTTCGGCTTCGAGGCTGACAAGCATCCCGCTTACCTGCCGATGGCCCTGGGCGCGGGATCCGTGACGATGCTGCAGATGGCCGGTGCGTATTCGGTCTTCGCCAACGGCGGCTACCGCGTCAACCCGTACATCATCGATCGCGTCGTCGACGTACGCGGCACGGTCATCCAGCAGGCGCATCCGGTGATGGCCGGCAAGGATGCCGTGCGGGTGATCGACCCGCGCAACGACTTCATCATGGATTCACTGCTGCGCAGCGTGGTATCGGGCGGCACGGGTTACCTCGCCAAACAGAAGCTCGGCCGCAACGACATGGCCGGCAAGACGGGCACCACCAACGACTCGTTCGACGCGTGGTTCTGTGGTTATACGCCCAAGCTTGTTGGCATCGCGTGGATGGGCTACGACAACCCGCGCAGCCTGGGCGACCGCGAAACCGGCGGTGGCCTGGCCTTGCCGATCTGGATCAACTACATGAGCTATGCCCTCAAGGGCCAGCCTGAAATCGACCGCCAGCCGCCCGAAGGCGTCGTGCAGATGGCGGGCGACTGGGCTTACGAGGAATACGCCAACGGTCAGGGCGTCGCTTCGGTGGGGCTTGGCGACGCGTTGCCGGGCGCCCAACCGGGAGGCGATAAGCAGCAATCGCAGCAGCCAGGCATCAACCTCGCGCCGACGCCGGAACAGGAAAAGCAGAAGATTCTCGACATGTTCCGCGGCAACTGAGCTCCGTTCGGCTCGCCCACGAAAAAAGCCGCCCTGCGGGGCGGCTTTTGTTTTTGCAGCGAACGCGATGCGCGCCGCGTTCAGCCTGCCGCCAATGTCACATCGACCTCGCACTGCTGACTGACATAGTGCGAGAGCGCGACGTACAACTCCTCGCCGCTGCGCGTATCCACCCAGCGGCCATCGTCGCGCCGGAAGTGGAAACCGCCCGCGCGCGCCGCCACCCAGAGCTCCTGCATCGGCGCCTGGCTGTTGATGATGATCTTCGAGCCGTCGTCGAATTCGAGCGTCAGCACGTTGCCGGTACGGTTGATCTCGATGTCGGCCTCGGCCTCGGTGGCAGCGATCTCGACGATGCTTTCGATACGGGTGAGTTCGGCGTCGGCCAAGGCCAGGAACTCCGATTCGCTCAGGGGGGGCATGCTACACTCCAAAGTCTTGCGCAGCGGCCTTTCCGGCCCGCTGACGCCTCGCCTCATGTGACTCCAATCGCCGCAAGGGCTGCACCCTTGGGCATCCTTTCTGCACCATCATCCGATGATACGAATCGCCGCCATTGTAGCCACTGTCGGCCTGACCCTGACGGCCGCGGGCCTATCCGGCTGCGGGATTCGCGGGCCGCTATATATGCCCAGGGTGCCGCCGGCGCCGACTGCGCCGCAGACTGCAGACCCCGGCATCGCAGGCCCGAACGCCGTGCCGCAACCGCCCGTACCTGGCGCAAAACCCGACGCACAAGCTGCCAGCGCGGTGCCTGCCAACCGCTGATCCGACCATTTCGCTCAACCGGCGCCGTCCGCCCAGCCTGTCGCGGCGCCCTGAATGTTCTCGCCCATGTCTGAGTCCCTTGTCCGCCAATCCGGCGCGCTGATGATCGAAGGCGTCGCGCTCGATGCGATTGCCGCTCAGTTCGGCACGCCCACGTATGTGTATTCGCGCGCCGCGCTGACGGCCAACTATCGCGCCTACGCCGCCGCTTGCGAGGGCCGCAACGCGCACGTGCAGTACGCCATGAAGGCCAACTCGAACCTCGCCGTGCTGCAGGTGTTCGCGCAGCTTGGCGCAGGCTTTGACATCGTCTCGGCTGGTGAACTCAAGCGCGTGCTGGCCGCCGGCGGATCGGCGTCGAAAGTCGTGTTCTCGGGTGTCGGCAAGAGCGCGGATGAAATGCGCTTCGCGCTGGAGGCTGGCGTCGCATGCTTCAACGTCGAGTCGATCCCCGAGCTGCACCGACTGAACGATGTAGCCGCCTCGATGGGCAAGACAGCCCCGGTGTCGCTGCGCATCAACCCCGACGTGGATGCCAAGACGCACCCCTACATCTCGACGGGACTGAAGGGCAACAAGTTTGGCGTGGCATTCGACGAGGTGCTGCCGACCTACCGTGCCGCGGCAGCGATGCCAAACCTGCGCGTGGTCGGCATCGATTGCCATATCGGTTCGCAGATCACCGAAGTGTCGCCGTACCTGGATGCACTGGACAAGGTGCTCGATGTGGTGGCGCAGCTTGACGCCGAGGGCATCCGCCTGTCGCACATCGACGTGGGCGGCGGCCTGGGCATTACTTACACGGATGAAACGCCGCCCGACATCACGGCCTTTGCGCGCACCTTGCTGGACCGTGTCGAGCAACGCGGCTTCGGTGACCGCGCCGTGCTGTTCGAACCGGGCCGGTCTCTGGTCGGCAACGCGGGGCTGCTGCTCACGCGTGTCGAGTATCTCAAGCCGGGCGCAGCCAAGAACTTCTGCATCGTCGACGCGGCCATGAACGATCTGGCGCGCCCCGCCATGTACGAGGCGTACCACCACATCGTGCCGGTGCGAGAAGGGGAAAGCGCGCCGGTGGTCTATGACGTGGTCGGTCCGGTATGTGAGTCCGGCGACTGGCTCGGCCGCGACCGTTCACTGGCCGTGCAGCCGGGCGACCTGCTGGCGATCCTGTCGGCCGGCGCGTACGGCTTCACGATGAGCTCGAACTACAACACGCGCAACCGCGCGGCAGAGGTCATTATCGACGGCAACCAGGTGCACCTGGTGCGCGAGCGCGAGCGGTTCGAAGACCTGGTCCGCGGCGAGCATCTGCTGCCGCAATAAGCCACCGCCACCGCAAGAAAAAAGCCGCGACATTCGCGGCTTTTTGTTTTGCGCACACGGTATCAATCGCGTGCCGGCATGACCCCGCCCCTGACCGCCCCCTGTCGGGCGCCGCGCCATGCCCACCATACGCGCAACCCCAGCAATATCGCCATCACGGCAGCATAGATCGATACCTCGGCAAAATCGTTCTTGCCAGCCTTATGCCACCAGTAGTGCAGGATGCCCAGCACGCCGGTCACATAGACAAGCCGGTGCAACCACTGCCAGCGCTTGCCGCCCAGCCTGCGCACCATCGCGTTGGTCGATGTGGCGGCCAGCGGAATCATCAATACGAATGCGGTGAAGCCCACCGTGATGAAGGGCCGCTTGCCGATGTCTTGCAGCATCGACGCCGGATCAAGACCGCGATCGACCACCAGCCAGATCAGGAAGTGCAACGTGCCATAGAAGAACGCATAGAGCCCCAGCATGCGGCGAAGGCGTATGAGCCAGTTCATCCCCGTGAGCCGGCGCAAGGGCGTAACGGCCAGCGTGCAGCACAGCAGGACCAGGGTCCAGGTGCCGGTCGAGCGCGTGACGAACTCCAGCGGATTCGGCCCAAACTGGTCGGTCGCGCCCAGCAAGACAATGCGCAGGAACGGCACGAGGGCCACCAGCCACGCTACGGCCTTCACCGCGCGCACCTGCCTTGGCGCAAGCATGGTCGGTAGCAATGTCATGTCGACCTCAGAAATTCTTGCGCAGGTCCATGCCCGTGTAGAGCGAGGCGACCTGATCGTAACCGTTGAACATCAGCGTCTTGCGCTTCGGCGCAAACAGGCCGCCGAAGCCCCCCTTGTCTTCGCCGATGCGGCGCTCGGTCGCCTGGCTCCAGCGCGGGTGGTCAACCGTCGGGTTCACGTTGGAGTAGAAACCGTATTCGTTGGATGCGGCGATGTTCCAGCTGGTCGGCGGCTGCTTGTCGACGAAGCGGATCTTGACGATGGACTTGGCACTCTTGAAGCCGTACTTCCAGGGCACGACCACGCGCACCGGCGCACCGTTCTGATTGGGAAGGACCTGGCCGTAGAGGCCAAAAGTGAGCAGCGCCAGCGGATGCATCGCTTCGTCCAGGCGCAAGCCCTCGCTGTACGGCCACTCCAGTACCGGGCTGGTCACACCGGGCATCTGACGCTTGTCAGCCAGCGAGATGAACTGGACGTACTTCGCACTGCCCAGCGGCTCCACCCGCCTGATCAGCTCCGCCAGAGAGAAGCCCACCCAGGGAATCACCATCGACCAGCCCTCGACGCAGCGCAGGCGGTAGATGCGCTCCTCCATCGGCGCCAGTTTCATCAGGTCATCCAGATCATACGTCTTGGGCGCCTTCACCAGCCCTTCTACGCTGACCTGCCAGGGACGCGGGCGCAGTGTGCCGGCGTAACGCGCGGGATCCGACTTGTCGGTTCCAAACTCGTAGAAGTTGTTATACGACGTCACATCTGCGAATGGCGTAGCCTTCTCGACCGTCGTGTAGGCCGGATTCGGCCTGGCCGCAAGTTTGGCCAGCGGCGCGCTGGCCGCAAATGCCTCGCGCGACGCCCAGGGCGTCAACGCCGCGCCAGCCGCACCGGCAGCCGCCGCAGCCAGGAAGCGGCGGCGCTCCTCGAAAATGTGCTGCGGCGTGATCTCGCTGGCGGGAATGTCTTCGCCGCGGAGCCAGCGGTCGGTCTTGATCAGCATGATCGTTCCTCGTCGTTGGGGAGATGCGCTCCCGATGTGCTTCTGTCGTGGCCACGCCGCCAACCTGACAGCGCGATCCCAAAAAAGTCAGTGGGTCTAGTCGGCCAAGGCGGCCGGCGCGGTGAATTCGCCGTACTGCCGGTAGACCGCCTGCGCGACTTCCAGCAACTGCGCGCGCGCCAGCGGTCCGGATACCGCAAATCCCAGGCCGTGATCGGCCCAATAGAAGGCCATCGGCGGCTGGCGATCGACGGCCGGATGAATCGCTTGCAGCACGCGGTTGTCTGGCGCCAGCGTCTCGAGCCGGAAGCCGGTATCGCGGTTATTCGGCATGCGCCGCACCTGTACGGAGATGCGCGTGCCGCCGGGGCCCTCGTACATCAACATGGCCGTGGGGGCATCTGCCACGACCGTCTGGCGCCCGCCAATCAGCCGATAGCCGAGCGCCGTCAAATCGGGAACGTGAAGTCGCGCATCCAGTCGCCGCGACAACCACGTGACGAGATGTGCCTCCTCCGTGGCCGGCACCTCCACCATGTGTTTGGACTCCGGGGCAAACACAACGTGCGAAACGAGCGCGTCGTTGGCGAAGCGTTGCATCGGCAAGGCGCGCTCGACGGCACCTCGGCCGAGCCAACCGGCGCCCACTCCGAGAGCCAGGCAGGCCAGGCTCAGTGCCGCAACATGCCAGCCGCGCGATGCGCCGAAGCCGGCACGGGACGGCCGCTGCGCTGCCGCAAGAACGGCCGCCGGAATGCGACGCGGCGGTACCGGCTCGTTGAGGAGTGGATCCAACGCACGATGCAGTCGGGCATTGGTCTCGCGCCAGGCGGCCACCTCGGCGGCGACCCCCGGATGCGCCGCGAGATGGGCTTCCACGGCTGCCCGCCGCGCCGCAGGCAGACAGCCGTCGGCATAGGCGTGAAGTTCGTCGATGTGGATGTTGGCGGACATGACGGGCCTCACTTCACACGGTGCAGCGCGGGGCTGCCATCACGTGATGGGTTCGACGCGGCAGGCGTGCCGTCCAGCGCGATGCGCATCCGCTCACGGGCGCGCGACAGGCGCGACATCACCGTCCCGACCGGCACGCCGAGCACGCTGGCAGCCTCCTTGTAAGCGAACTGTTCGAGCCCGACCAGCAGCAGCACCGCGCGCTGGTCTTCTGGCAACGAGGCAAGCGCACGCACCAGGTCGCGGCGCAAGCCGGGGTCGTCATCGATCGGGATATCGGGCGGCGTGTCGGTCAGCTCGATCCGATCCGGCCGGCGCACGGCGTTCAGATGCAGGCGGTGCATGATGGTCAGCAGCCAGGCAAACAGCCCGTCGGCGGCGCTCGCCGCCCCGAGCACGCCCAGACTCGTCGGCCGCAACTGGAAGCGCCAGCGGTAGCGCCAGGCGCGTTCCAGCGTATCTTGGACGAGGTCATCGGCGCGGCTGGGGTCGGCCACCAGGCCACGCGCGTGACGGCGCAGACGCGGCGTCAGCGCGATCAGGCGGCCAGCGATGTCGGTCATGAGCGCGCGGGCGCGGCGGTGGGCTTACGGCTTGGCGATGTGCCAGATGTTCAGGAAGCCGTCACCGGTCTGGTCGCCGGGCATCTTGTCCTTGCCAAACAGGTAGAGCGGCTTGCCCCGGTATGCCCACTGCTTCTTGCCGTCGTCGCGCGTGACGATGGTGTAGTCGCCAGAAGGCTTGTCGGCGTCGTTGGCAGCCAGCGGAGGCCAGTTGGCTGCGCACTTGCCGTTGCAGGCGCTCTTGCCGGCGACGGTGTCACGGTCGAACGTGTAGAGCGTCATGCCGTGCTGATCGGTCAGCGCGCCGTTGGCCACCTTCACGGCTGTCGGCGTGGCGGGCGTCCCCATGCCCATGCTGCTGCAGCCGGCCAAACCCAGCGCGGCGAGCAGTACGGCACCGGCCAATGCCATGCGCGGGTGGGACAACATGGGGGAAGCTGCGGACTGGCTCATCTCGTTCTCCTTGGGTGGAGAGGCGCGGGAGTCGCGCCCTCTCAGAGCAGTAAACACGCTGGGCGCGTCTTTATTCCAGTCCGCCGAAGCATTTTTGCGACTTACAGTTCGCCGTAGCTGTGAAGCCCCGACAGGAACATGTTGACGCCCAGGAACGCAAACGACGTCACCACCAGGCCGATCAGGGCCCACCACGCTGCCATGCGGCCGCGCAGGCCCTTCATCAGTCGCATGTGCAGCCACGCTGCATAGTTCAGCCAGACGATCAGGGCCCAGGTTTCCTTCGGATCCCAGCTCCAGTAGCCACCCCAGGCATCAGCCGCCCACAGCGCACCGAGGATCGTCGCGATGGTGAAGAACGCAAAGCCAACCGTAATGGCCTTGTACATCACGTCATCGAGTACCTCGAGCGGCGGCAGCCGGTCGGCGAGGATGCCGTGTTCCTTGAGCAGGTAGGCAGCTCCCACCATGGCGGACAGGGCAAAGGTGCCGTACCCGATGAAGTTGGCCGGCACGTGGATCTTCATCCACCAGCTCTGCAATGCCGGCACCAGCGGCTGGATCTCCTGCGCGCCGCGCGAGACCGTGTACCACAGCAGGAAGCCCACTGCCGCCGACACCACCAGCATCACGAAGGGCCCCAGGGCGCGTGTCCTGTAGCGCTGTTCGTAATACAGATAGAACAGCGAGGTGATCAGCGTGAAGAGGATGAACACCTCATACAGGTTCGAGATGGGGATATGCCCGATATCCGCCCCGACCAGGTAGGACTCATACCAACGCACCAGCATACCGGTCAGGCCCAGCACCACGGCGGCCCAGCACAGCTTGCTGCCGATCGCCCCGCCAGCCTCCCAGCGCAGTGCGAGCCCCGCCCAGAAGAACAGCGTGGACAGGAAGATCAGTGCGCTCATCCAGAGGATGGCCGACTGGCTGGCGAGGAAATACTTGAGGAAAAACGCATGCTCTGCGCGGGCGAGCTCGGGGCCGTTCGGGCCGCTGTACTGCGCGATCCCGAACAGCGCCAGGATGGCCACGCCGATCATCAGGACTCGCACCGGCTTCCAAGTCCAGCCCAGCCAGGCGAAGGCCGGAACCACGGCAATCAGGATGCCGCGCTCGTAGCCGTCCATGTAGGCGCCGTAGCGCGAAAATGCATAGCCGGCACCCGCCACAAGCAGCGCGGCGAACAGCCAGTCAAACCAATGCAGGCGGCGGAAATACGATGGGCGCTGCAGCGCACCCAGATCAGCGCTCGCCACGGACGTTTGGGGAGGATTGGTCGCTTCCATCACCTGCTCACTTCGTTGGGTTGGGACCGGCCAGCGCAGTCTGGGCGGCACCGGCTGCGCCAGTCGCGGCGCGGACATCGTGCTTGAGGCGCTCGAACTCACGGTCAAAGTCGAGCGTGCGGCGCGTGGTCGACATGGCGGTCAGCACATGTGCGCCGGAAGCGGCGTCCCCGGATTGCGGTCGGACCCACAGCCACCAGCGGCGCTCCCGCACATAGAACATCGAGAATACGCCCAGCACTAGCAGCAACGACCCAAGATACACGATGTTCTTGCCCGGCGCACGCGTGAGCTGGAACACGCTCGCCTGAACCTGCTGGAAGTCGGTGAGCTGCAAATACACGGGGGCGCCATAGAAGAAGCTGTCCGATATCGAGTTGACCGCGGTCTGCAGCCACTGGCTGGTGGTGGCGTCCACGGCGGGCGCTGGCAGGCCGTCTTGCGCCCGGGCCAGTTGCCACAGCTCCCACATCGAGCTGTTGATGATCTTCATCAGCACGTCGGCGGCTTTCTCGCGCTCGCCCTCGGGAACGGATTTCTGCAGGAAGGCGGCCATGGCGGCAAAGCCGCCTTGTGGATCCGCGGAGGCGCCCTGTGCGGTGGTGCTGCCCGCAAACAGGTCGAGCGCACGCTGGGCACTCTCCATCAACTGCTGGCGTAGCTGGGCACGGTCGTCGCCAGGCATGGAGAGCAGCGCAAAGCGGCGTGCAGCCTCCCCGCGCATCGCTGGGTTCTGCACCGCGGCGCGCAGGCGCATCCAGTCGTTCACGGTGCCTTGTGCGTCGGCAGGGATGCGCAGGTAGCGGAAGGGCTCGTCCGGCTGCGTGCGCACGCCGGCCAGAAACACAGACTGCCCATCGAGCGTGACCGGCTGCATGTAGTTGCTGAACTCGCGTGCCTGACCGTTGGCGTCGCGCAGCTTGTACTGCACCGAAGGACCGACGTTGCGCAGATCCCGATCGCGCGTCATCTTGGTGATGTTGCCGAGTTCCGCCCGCAGGCCAGCGTCATTGCCGCCCTTTCTACCGACGCCGCGCGCGTCGGGCTTGCCGGAGGCATCCGTGACGGTCTCGATGTTCATCGGGCGGAAGTCGGTGAACTCGACGGTGTAGTCAGCCCCGTGGCCGGTCAGCTTGGTGTCCTGGCCCACGGTACCGGAGAGCGCGAACGTCTTCGTGTTGTTCCCTTGCATGGGGAATCCGGTCAGCGTGAGCTTGGAACCGCCGTCTTCAAAGCTCGACTGGTAGATTGCCACGCCGTCGAAGACGAAAGGCTTGTTCACTTCGACGCGCGCGTCTGTCCGCTTGCCTGTGCGGCGGTCCGTCACGACGATGTCGCTGGCGAACAGCTTGGGCATACCGGTCGAGTAATGCTCGACCGTGAATTTCTTGAGCGTGATCGTGAAGGGCAGGTCCTGGATCAGCGCCCCATCAGCGATATTCAGGATCGCCGTGCTCACGCTCGAACCCTCCGGCACGAACGCGTTACCGCGAAAACCCGGATTGGACGTGGAAAGCCGGTGCTCCGGCCCGATCTCGTTGATGACGGCGTTGCCCTTGATCGGCGACTTGCCGCCGAACCACATCTGCAGGCGGATCATCATGTCACCGTCGAGCAGCCCGCCGATGCAGATGATGACGATGGCGGCGTGCGCGAGGATGTAGCCGATCTTGCTGCCTGCGCCAGCCTTGGCGGTGATGAGCGTGGCGCCCTCCTCGCGTGCGAAGGCTTTGATGCGGAAGCCGCGGTTCTGTGCGAGTGCCGCCAGGCGTGCCGTGACGGTCGCGGCATCGGCGGACGTATCAAATTCGTCCTTGTGATGGAACGCGCGCAGGCTGCCCTCGCGGACGTTCTCGCGCCAGGCACGCATATCGGCCAGCATCTTCGGTGCATTACGCACGATGCAGAGCGAGGTCGACACCACCAGAAACGTCAGGATCAGCAGGAACCACCACGCGCTGTAGACCGTGGGCAGCGTCAGCGAACGGAACACATCGGCCCAGAACGGCCCGAACTGGTTGACGTAGTTCGGGTACGGCTCATTCTGCTTGAGTACCGTACCGATGACGCTGGCGATGGCAATCACGGTCAGCAGGCTGATCGCAAAGCGCATCGACGACAGCAATTCGACCGTTTCGCGCAGTGCGCGCCGGCGCGAACGGATCTGGACGCCAGAAGTGGAAACCGAAGACATGCGGAAGAAGGTACGGTTCAGAAACGAAAACGGGGCGGCGATGCCAGGCGCATTGCCACCCCGTTCTCCTTGTTGATTGTGCGACCGTCACATGACAGTCAGGTGCGGCAGATTAGCGCAGGCCGGCAATATAGTCGGCCACGGCCTTGATCTGCTGGGCTGTCATGCGGCCGGCCAGTGCGGTCATCTGCACGCTGTTCTTGCGGGCGCCCGACTGGAAGGCGGTCAGCTGGGCTTCGGTGTACTCGGAAAACTGACCGGCGATGCGCGGGTATTGCGCCGGAATGCCGGCACCGTTCGGGCCGTGGCAGCCAGCGCACGCCGCGATGCCTCGCTTGGCGTCGCCGCCGCGATAGAGCTTCTGCCCCAGCTCGATGGTGTCCTTGCTCTTGGCGAAGCCCGGCTTCCAGGCCGGCTGCTTGCCCAGATACGCGCCGATGTCTTTCATGTCCTGCTCGGACAGCGCGGCGGCATAGACCGACATGACTGGGTGGTTGCGTTCGGTCCGGGCCTTGAAATCCTTGAGCTGCTTCTCGATGTATTCCGGATGCTGGCCCGCCAGCTTCGGGTTGACGTTCATCGCGCTGTTACCGCCGGCGCCATGACAGCTGGTGCAGGCGGGCACGCCATTGGCGGGGATCCCGGCGTTGAAGATCGTCTCGCCGTGCGCAGCATCGGCTTTTGCGACTTTCTGTTCTTCGGCGTGAGCCACCGAAAGGGCCGATGCCAGGGACAGCGCTGCGACAGCAAGAACGTTCGCGATGCGGTTCATTCGCACACCTTGTCTAGATTGTTTTCGAATGCTGCGTGCGCCGCACACTGCCGGACCCAGCGGCGCCGGGCGTCCCCTCTCCTCGGACCAGACCGCCGCATGAAAACGGACCGGCCCGGGCCTCGGGGCGGTCCTGCGACGGAACTGGTGGGGACGTCCGTAAACCGGCGTATTGTACAATAACAGCCCTGCAATGCGACCTCGCGGCGCAGCAACCCACGCAGTCTACAAGCATTGCCGCGCATGTCGCTCCTCCATCAAGCCCGATTCTTTACCACCGTCAATCATCTGCGCGATTTACCGGCCACTGCCGTGCCCGAAGTCGCATTTGCAGGTCGCTCAAACGCGGGCAAGTCGACCGCCATCAACATCCTGTGCAACCAGAAGCGGCTCGCGTTCTCCAGCAAGACACCCGGCCGCACGCAGCACATCAATTATTTTTCGGTGATGCCAGCCAAGGCGGAAGACCCGCTCGGCTTCCTGGTTGACCTGCCGGGTTACGGCTATGCCGAGGCGCCCGGCGAGACCAAGTCGCACTGGGAACACCTGCTGGGCGACTACGTGCAGGCGCGCCAGCAACTCGCCGGTCTCGTCATCATGATGGACGCGCGCCGTCCGTTTACCGACCTCGATTGCCAGATGGTCGAGTGGTTCCTGCCGACGGGCAAGCCGATCCACGTGCTGCTCACCAAGGCTGACAAGCTGACCAACAACGACGCCTCCCGCGCATTGATGGCAGCGCGCAAGGTGCTGGCCGATTACCGCACGCAGATCGACGGCGACGTGTCGCTCACGGTGCAGTTGTTTTCGAGCCTGAAGCGCCGCGGCATCGAAGAGGCGCAGCGCATTGTCGCAGGCTGGCTGTGCCTGCCGGAGGCATCGAAGTCGGCACCGGACACGGAACAGGCAAAAAAAACCCCGTCGCCAAACGCGCAACGGGGGTAACGATCCCATCGAGCCGTCGATGGGAACCCGCGTCAGGGAGGAGCCGCGGGGGACGCCGCACCAGCGTCGCGGGCGCGTTGTCCGTGCGTAGGATGGATAATCGCGGCAAAAGTTTAGAAACTTCACAGTGTGTTCTTAGGGTCCGCTGAAATGATCGCTAGCTTCCCCGACCATCGTCCGCGCCGCATGCGCCGTGACGATTTCTCCCGCCGCATGATGCGCGAGTCGCGCCTGACGGCCGACGACCTGATCTACCCGGTCTTCATCCTCGAAGGCACTGGTGTGCGGCAGGCGGTGTCCTCCATGCCGGGCGTCGAGCGTGTATCGATCGACGTGCTGCTGGGCGTCGCCGAGCAGTGCGTGCAGCTTGGTATTCCGGTGCTTGCGCTGTTTCCCGTGATCGAGCCGTCGATCAAGACACCGGACGGCATCGAAGCCACCAACCCGGACGGTCTGATTCCGCGCGCAGTGAAGGCGCTGAAGGCGCGCTTCCCTGAACTCGGCATCCTGACCGACGTGGCGCTCGACCCGTACACGAGCCACGGTCAGGACGGTGTGCTCGATGAGAACGGCTACGTGCTCAATGAAGAGACGGTCGAGATCCTGACACGCCAGTCGCTGGTCCAGGCTGAGGCCGGCGTGGACATCGTCGCGCCGTCCGACATGATGGACGGCCGCATCGGCGCCTTGCGCATGGCGCTGGAACATGATGACTTCATCCACACGCGCATCATGGCCTACGCGGCCAAGTATGCGTCCGCGTTCTATGGCCCGTTCCGTGACGCGGTAGGCTCGGCGACCAATCTGGGCAAGGGCAACAAGATGACCTACCAGATGGACCCGGCCAATTCGGATGAGGCGTTGCGCGAAGTCGCGCTCGACATCGCCGAGGGTGCGGACATGGTGATGGTCAAGCCCGGCATGCCTTACCTCGATATCGTGCGGCGGGTGAAGGATGAATTCCGCTTTCCGACCTACGTCTACCAAGTCAGCGGCGAGTATGCGATGTTGAAAGCCGCCGCCCAGAACGGCTGGCTGGATCACGACAAGGTCGTGCTGGAATCGTTGCTCGCATTCAAGCGTGCGGGTGCGAACGGGATTCTGACGTACTTCGCCCTGGACGCTGCCCGCTTGCTGCGCGCCTGATCAGACGGCCCGCGCTGGGCTGAGTGCCCGGCGCAGGCTTTCCAGGAAGGTCTCGGCACGCTCGAAGCCGATCACGCGGACGCTCGCCTCCCGGCCGTGCGGATCGAAGAAGATCGTGCCGGGCGGCCCAAACAGGGCAAAACGCTTGAGCAGCGCCTGGTCATCGGCGTTGTTGGCGGTCACGTCGGCCTGCAAGAGCACCACATCCGTGAGCGCCGTGCGCACACGGGCATCGGTGAATGTCAGACGTTCCATTTCCTTGCAACTGACGCACCAGTCGGCATAGAAGTCAAGCATGACGGCCCGGCCCGCCAGGCTGGCATTGCGCACTTCGGCATCGAGTTCAGCAGGGCTTTTCACGCGCTTGAATGTGAGGCCGCGCATCTCTTCTCGCACCGGCGTCCCGGCCGACGCGCGCATGAGGCCGGACAGCGGCTGCAGCGGGTCGCGGCCACCGGCAGCCACGCCGACCAGTTGCGCAGCCCCCGCCAGCGCCAGTACCACCCCCACCACCTTGCCCAGGCGCTGCACATTGCCCGCCCCGTCCGGCAGCGAATCGAAGGTGCGGAGGAATACGGCAGCGCCGATCAACAGCGCGCCCCACGCCACCATGGCTGCCCATGGCGGGACAATCGGCTGCACGATATAGAGGGCGACTGCAAGCAGGATGAAGCCGAAGATCGCTTTGGTCACCACGAGCCAGCGCCCGGCACGCGGCAGCAAGTTGCCCGCGCCCACGCCCACCAGCACCAGCGGCACGCCCATGCCGATGGACATGGACAGGAGCGCCGCGCCGCCGATGGCGGCATTGCCGGTCTGTGCGATGTAAGCGAGCGCGCCCGCCAGTGCGGGCGTCACGCACGGCGATACGATCAGCGCTGACAGTGCACCCATGACCGCGGCGCCAACGATCTGTCCGCCGTTTTGATGATTCGATGCCTGAGTCAGGCGATGATGCCAGGATGCCGGCAACTGCAGTTCGTACAGCCCAAACATCGAGAGCGACAACAGCACCATGAGCGCGGCAAACGCTCCCAGCACCCATACGTTTTGAAGCGCAGCCTGCAAGCCCTGCCCGGCCAACCCGGCCGCAACGCCGACCGCCGTGTAGACAACCGTCATGCCAAGCACATAGGCGATCGACACCACCGCCGCACGCGAACGCGTTGCGTGCTCGCCCACCACGATGGCCGACAGGATCGGCAGCATCGGCAGCACGCACGGTGTGAACGTCAGCAGTAGCCCCAACCCGAAGAAAAGCGCGGCGATCGCGCCCAGATTGCCGCTGCCCAGCGTGCTGGCGATGCGGCCGAGTGTGTCGCCCGAGTTGGCCGGGACCACGGCTGCCGAAGGCGAACCGGACGCCGACGTTGGCTTCACCTCGAACCGACTCTTCATCGGCGGGTAGCACAACCCCTGGTCGGCGCAGCCCTGGGAAGTGACGACCAGCGTAAATGGCGTGGATGCGTTCTGCGCCTTCACGCGAAAGACCAGTTCATGGCGATACGTCTCGACGTTCTTGTTGAAGGTCTCGTCGAACTTGACCTTGCCCGCCGGCAGTTCCAGCGGCGCGAACGTGATTGTTGCGGGATCCGCTGCCACGATCAGCCGCTCGCGATACATGTAGTACCCGTCAGCGATGGCGAACTTGACCTCCACGGTCTGGCCGTCCACCTGTGCCGCCGTGAATCGAAACGCCTGCTCTGGCGGCAGAAAATCGTCATCAGCGTGTGCGGGGGCATGCAGGATCGCCACGGCGGCCAGCAGCATCAGCAACTGCAGTACGCGACGCAAGGACGGAAACGAAAGGAAGGTCATATCAACGACTGTCGGACTTCATACGGAAAGCGGGCGCGTTTCGCCTGACACCCATGCGAGATAGGCGGGCAACCCTGCCGCCAGCGGAATGGCAATGATCTCGGGCACCTCGTACGGGTGCGCCTTACGCAGCGCCGCTTCCAGCATGGGATACGACGCACGCGTTGTCTTGATGAGCAGTGGAACCTCTGTCGCCTGCTCGATCGCGCCCTTCCACCAGTAGGTCGATACGCACGCCGGCAAGCGATTGACACACGCGGCCGCACGAGATTCCAACACAATCTTGATCACATGGTCCGCGCTTTCACCATCGGGCATAGTGGTCAGGACCAGTAACACATCGGTTCCAGCGGGCATGCAAACTCCACAAGGACGCGCGGTGAGGCCGCAAGGCCACGCACAGGCAACAAAAAAGCCAGGATGCGACTCCTGGCTTCATTGTAATGCGAGCGAAAACCCGCTCTTCTTGGGCCAGCCGGCGCGACGCGATGCCGCACCAGCACCAACCCGCAACGTGGCTTACTCGGCTGCGGCTTCGGCGTCCACGGCCTCGGCAACTTCCGGGCGGTCGAGCAACTCGACCAGCGCCATCGGCGCATTGTCGCCCTGACGGAAGCCGAACTTCAGGATACGGGTGTAGCCGCCCGGACGGGTCGCGAAACGCGGGCCCAGTTCGGTGAACAGCTTGGTGACCATGTCGCGGTCACGCAGGCGGGCGAATGCCAGACGGCGATTGGCGACGGTGTCCTTCTTGGCCAGCGTGATCAGCGGCTCGACGACCTTGCGCAGCTCCTTGGCCTTCGGCAGGGTGGTCTTGATCAGCTCGTGCTGCAGCAGCGAGTTGGACATGTTGCGCAGCATCGCGAGACGGTGCGACGAGGTGCGGTTCAGTTTCCGCAAACCATGACGGTGACGCATGATGATTCCTTCTTAAGTGTGTTTGACCAGCTCTTCTATCGCCGCCGCGTATACAACGCTGCGTGGCGCGGGCCGGTAGCCTTAACAATAAGCCACCCAAAACGGCGGTGGCGGGAAAACCGGCCGATGCTCACGCACCGGCCGACGATGACGATTTACTTCTCGAGACCCGCGGGCGGCCAGTTCTCGAGCTTCATGCCGAGCGTCAGGCCACGCGAAGCGAGGACTTCCTTGATCTCGTTGAGCGACTTGCGACCCAGGTTCGGGGTCTTGAGCAGTTCGTTCTCGGTCCGCTGAATCAGGTCGCCGATGTAATAGATGTTCTCGGCCTTCAGGCAGTTGGCCGAACGCACCGTCAGTTCCAGATCGTCGACCGGACGCAGCAGGATCGGATCGATCTGCGGTGCGCGGGCGGCCGCGGCCTCGGCGGCGCTCTCGGTGCCTTCCAGCGCGGCGAATACCGATAGCTGGTCAACCAGGATACGCGCCGACTGACGAATCGCTTCCTCCGGCGAGATCACGCCGTTGGTCTCGATGTTCATCACCAGCTTGTCGAGGTCGGTACGCTGCTCCACACGTGCAGACTCCACCGCGTACGACACACGGCGCACCGGTGCGAACGACGCGTCCAGCACGATGCGGCCAATGACCTTGCTCGACTCATCGCCGAACTTGCGCACGTTGCCCGGCACGTAGCCGCGGCCTTGCTCGACCTTCAGCTGCAGATCCAGCTTGCCGCCGGACGACAGGTTGGCGATCACGTGACCCGGATTGATGATCTCGACATCGTGCGGCAGCTCGATATCGGCGGCGGTCACCACACCCTCACCTTCCTTGCGCAGCGACACCGTGACTTCATCACGATTGTGCAGCTTGAAGACCACGCCCTTCAGGTTCAGCAACAGATTGACGACGTCTTCCTGCACGCCATCGATGGTGGAGTATTCGTGGACGACCCCAGCGATCGTGACTTCGGTCGGCGCGTAGCCAACCATCGACGAAAGCAGCACGCGGCGCAGCGCGTTACCGAGCGTATGGCCGTAGCCGCGCTCGAACGGTTCCATGACGACCTTCGCGTGATGATCGCCAAGCGGCTCAACCGCAATAATTTTGGGCTTCAGGAGTGCTGTTTGCATAGGTTGTCCTATTTCAATACCCTCGGCTCGTTACACCGATAAGGCTGACGGATTGGACTGGAAAGTTTCCATCGCGAACGCCGCGACGAAAGACGCACGTGCCGCAATCACGTTGCGGCACGTAACGATTCGGGTCAGTACGGCGGGCGGGCAATGCCCCGCGCGCACACAATGTTGTTGACGAATGAGCGTCCCCAAAAGGCGCACGAGCCCACACCTTCCGGCGCGGGCGTCGTCATTAACGCGAGTACAGTTCGACGATCAGGCTTTCGTTGATGTCGCCGGCGATGTCAGCACGATCCGGAGCTTGCTTGAACGTGCCTTCCATCTTCTTCGCGTCGACAGCCACCCAGGTCGGGAAGCCAGATTGCTCTGCCAGCGTCAGCGACTCGGCGATACGCGCTTGCTTCTTCGACTTCTCGCGGATAGCGACCACATCGCCCGACTTGATCTGCGCCGACGGCACGTTCAGGGCTTGGCCGTTCACCAGAATCGCCTTATGCGACACCAGCTGACGCGCTTCAGCGCGAGTCGAACCAAAACCCATGCGGTAGACGACGTTGTCCAGGCGCGACTCCAGCAGTTGCAGCAGGTTTTCACCCGTGTTGCCCTTGCGGCGGTCGGCTTCAGCAAAATAGCGACGGAATTGGCGTTCCAACACGCCGTAGATACGCTTGACCTTCTGCTTTTCACGCAGTTGGTTGCCGTAGTCGGAGGTGCGGGCGCCCGAAGTGCGGCCGTGCTGACCAGGCTTGCTGTCCAGCTTGCACTTGTCGGCGAGCGAGCGACGTGCGCTCTTCAGAAAAAGGTCAGTACCTTCGCGGCGAGACAGTTTCGCCTTGGGGCCGGTATAGCGTGCCACGTTGCGTTCCTTCGTTATCAATCATCCGTGGTGCAAGACCTCGGATGGTTCGCCTGTCAGCTCCTTCAACGGAACCGCAGCGAACAGTGGGCTTATGAAATGACGAAACCCGCCTTCCGGCAGACCGGAAGACAGGCAAGCGGGCGAGTATAACACCCGCGGACCAGACCCGCCAAGAACTGGCGGGACCGGCCGAATCACTCAGATGCGACGGCGCTTCGGCGGACGGCAGCCGTTATGAGGCACCGGCGTCACGTCTTCGATCAATTGGATCTTGATGCCAAGGTTGTTCAGAGCACGCACAGCGGACTCACGACCCGGACCCGGACCCTTGATGCGAACTTCCAGGTTCTTGATGCCTTGGTCCTGCGCTACACGGCCAGCACTCTCAGCGGCCACCTGGGCTGCGAACGGGGTCGACTTACGCGAGCCTTTGAAGCCCTGGCCACCAGACGTCGCCCACGACAAGGCATTGCCCTGGCGGTCAGTGATCGTGATGATCGTATTGTTGAACGACGCGTGAACGTGCGCGATGCCGTCGGCGACGTTCTTGCGAACCTTCTTGCGCGCGCGCTGGGCGGCGGTATTCGCTGCTTTTGCCATAGTTCCTATCCTTTACCCGACGGATTACTTCTTGAGCGCGACGCCGGCCTTGCGCGGACCCTTACGGGTACGGGCATTGGTGCGAGTACGCTGACCACGCATCGGCAGGCCCTTGCGATGGCGCACGCCACGGTAGCAGCCCAAATCCATCAGGCGCTTGATGTTCATCGTCGTTTCACGGCGCAGATCGCCTTCGACGAGGAACTTCTCGATTTCCTTACGCAGCGCGTCCTGGTCCGGATCCGTCAGGTCCTTGACCTTCTTGTCGGTCGGGATACCAGTAGCCTCGCAAATCTTCTGAGCGCGCGAGCGGCCGATACCGTAGATCGCCGTCAGGCCAATCACGGTATGTTTGTGGTTGGGGATGTTGACCCCTGCGATACGTGCCATTCGTCAATCCTCTTTGCGAAATTAGCCTTGGCGCTGCTTATGACGCGGGTCCGACGAGCAGATCACACGCACCACGCCCTTGCGCTTGATGATTTTGCAGTTGCGGCAAATGCGCTTAACAGAAGCCAGCACTTTCATGATTTTCCTCTTCCTTCAATTCCAGTCCGCTCACTTCGCCCGGAATACGATGCGCGCGCGGGACAGATCATACGGGGTCAATTCGACCGTCACCTTGTCCCCGGGCAAGATGCGGATGTAATGCATGCGCATCTTGCCGGAAATATGGCCTAACACTACGTGGCCGTTTTCCAGTTTGACGCGGAACGTCGCGTTGGGGAGGTTTTCCAGCACCTCGCCCTGCATCTGGATCACGTCGTCTTTAGCCATGCCTTTTCAGTTTCGTGCGATCACCCCTAGCGGAGCGTCAGGTTGCCCTTGAAATTCGCCTTCTTCATCAAAGACTCGTACTGCTGAGACATCACATAGGACTGCACTTGCGCCATGAAGTCCATCGTGACGACCACGATGATCAACAGCGACGTCCCACCAAAGTAGAACGGCACATTCCAGCGCAGCACCAAGAACTCCGGCAACAAACACACCAGCGTGATGTAGATCGCACCCGCCAGCGTCAGCCGCACCAGAATCTTGTCGATATACCGCGTGGTTTGCTCGCCCGGACGGATACCCGGAATGAACGCACCACTCTTCTTCAGGTTATCTGCCACTTCACGGCTGTTGTAGACCAGCGCGGTGTAGAAGAAACAGAAGAAGATGATCGCCGCTGCATACAGCAGGATGTACACCGGCTGACCTGGGGACAGCGTCGCCGCCAGATCCTTGACGAACCGTGCAACCGGATTCGTCGAGTTGCCGGCCGTAAACCAGCCCGCGATCGTGGCCGGGAACAGAATGATCGACGATGCGAAGATCGGCGGAATCACCCCGGCCATATTCAACTTCAGCGGCAAATGCGACGACTGACCGCCATAAATCTTGTTACCGACCTGCCGCTTGGCGTAGTTGACAAGGATCTTGCGCTGACCGCGTTCGATGAACACAACCAAATACGTCACCGCACCAATGATCGCCACCACCAGGATCGCGGAGAAAATCCCCATCGATCCCGTACGCACCAGCTCGAACAGCCCGCCGATCGCGTTGGGCAGTCCCGCAGCAATTCCGCCAAAAATGATGATCGAGATCCCGTTGCCCAGACCACGCTCGGTGATCTGCTCACCCAGCCACATCAGGAACATCGTGCCCGTCACCAGCGTCATGACTGCAGTGGCCCGGAACATCAGACCCGGATCCAACACCAGACCCGGCTGCGCCTCGAGCGCCACTGCAATCCCCAGCGCCTGGAACGTCGCCAGGACGACCGTACCGTAGCGCGTGTACTGCGTAATCTTGCGCTGGCCGGCTTGGCCTTCCTTCTTCAACGATTCCAGCTGCGGCAGCACGATCGTCAGCAGTTGCATGATGATCGACGCCGAGATGTACGGCATGATCCCCAGCGCAAACACCGTGAAACGCGACAGCGCGCCGCCGGAGAACAGGTTGAACATCCCGAGGATGCCGCCCGACTGCCGTTGGAAAAGCTGCGCCAGTTGATCCGGGTCGATACCAGGCACAGGAATGTGCGCGCCGATCCGGTACACCAGCAGTGCCAGAACCAGGAACACCAGCCGACGGCGAAGATCGCCGTACTTGGCCGTGTTCTTGGCTTGGGCCATCACATTAGGTTTCGCCGTGGCCAAACGGATGCTCCGTCAGTGTGAAACAGCAGGCTATTAGGCCAGCGAGCCACCAGCTGCTTCGATTGCGGCTTTCGCCCCAGCCGTCGCGCCGATACCCTTCAGAGTGACTTTCTTGTCGATTTCACCCGACAAGATCACCTTGGCGCTCTTAACCATCTCGCCAACGAGGCCGGCTTGCTTCAGGGACAGCAGATCGATTTCCTCGATCGGCAGGCCCGCCAGGTCACCCAGACGCACTTCAGCGGTAAATTCCTTGGTCAGCGAGGTAAAACCACGCTTGGGCAGACGACGATGCAGGGGCATCTGGCCGCCTTCGAAGCCGACCTTGTGGAAACCACCCGAACGCGACTTCTGACCCTTGTGACCACGACCAGCCGTCTTGCCCAGGCCCGAACCAATACCGCGACCAACGCGGCGCTTGGCGTGCTTGGAGCCGGCTGCCGGCTTCAGGTTATTCAGTTGCATGTTCTTCTCCGTCTTGCCTTAGCCGATGACCTTGACCAGGTAGGACACCTTGTTGATCATGCCGCGCACTGCGGGCGTGTCCTGCAATTCGGACACCGAGTTCATGCGGCGCAGGCCCAGGCCGCGCACCGTGGCGCGGTGGTCTTCGCGCGTACCGATCAGGCTGCGCACGAGTTGGACTTTCACGGTTTTCTGCGACATATCGTTCACCTATCCCTTCGGCTTAGCCGAGGATTTCTTCGACCGACTTGCCGCGCTTGGCAGCAACTTCCGCCGGGGTGCTCATCTTGCGCAGGCCATCCAGCGTTGCGCGCACCATGTTGTAAGGATTGGTCGAACCGTGCGACTTGGTCACGATGTTCGTCACGCCCATCACTTCGAAGATGGCGCGCATCGGACCACCGGCGATCACGCCAGTACCGTCCTTCGCGGGCATCATCTGCACCTTTGCGGCGCCATGCTTGCCAACCACTTCGTGCTGCAGCGTACCGTTCTTCAGCGGGACCTTGACCATCTTGCGACGGGCTTCGTCCATTGCCTTCTGCACGGCAACGGGCACTTCCTTAGCCTTGCCCTTGCCCATGCCGATGCGGCCGTCGCCGTCACCCACCACGGTCAGTGCGGCGAAACCGAGAATACGGCCGCCCTTGACCACCTTGGTCACACGGTTGACCGCGATCATCTTCTCGCGAAGACCGTCGTCGCGTTCGTCCCCTTGGACCTTAGGTTGAATTTTTGCCATGACGATATCCTCTATGCCGGCTTAGAACTTCAGGCCGGCTTCGCGTGCCGCGTCAGCCAGAGCCTTCACGCGACCGTGATAACGGAAACCCGAGCGATCGAACGCCACAGCTTCGATGCCGGCAGCCTTCGCCTTCTCAGCGATACGCTTACCCACCAGGGTGGCGGCAGCGGTGTTGCCACCGTTGCCGTTCAGTTCCTTGCGCACTTCGGCTTCCGCCGTCGAGGCCGAAGCCAGGACCTTGGTGCCGTCTTCCGAGAAGACCTGCGCATAGATGTGCAAGTTCGTACGGTGCACAGCCAGACGGGCAACGTTCAGTTCCGCGATCTTCAGGCGGGTCTGACGTGCACGGCGCAGACGCGAGTCATTTTTGTTCATGATGTGCACCCTTACTTCTTCTTGGTTTCCTTCAGGATCACACGCTCGTCGGCGTAGCGCACACCCTTGCCCTTGTAGGGCTCAGGCGGACGATAGCCACGCACTTCAGCGGCGACCTGACCAACTTTCTGCTTGTCCGAACCCTTGATGATGATTTCGGTCTGCGTCGGCGTTTCCGCCTTCACGCCTTCCGGCATCTCATGGATCACGTCGTGCGAAAAACCGAGTTGCAGCTTCAGGGCGGTACCCTGAACCGAAGCACGGTAACCCACGCCGACCAGGTTCAGCTTGCGCTCGAAGCCCGTCGTCACGCCCTTGACCATGTTGGCCGTCAGAGCGCGCATCGTGCCTTGCAGCGCATTGGCTTCACGCGACTCGTCTGCGGGCGAGAACGTGATCGTGCCGTTGTCGGTGTTGACCTTGACAAGCTCGTGGATCGCCTGCGACAGGGTGCCCAGCGGGCCCTTGACGGTCAGCAGACCACCAGCGAAATTTACTTCGGCGCCTTTCGGCAGCGCGATGGGAGCCTTACCTACGCGAGACATGGTTCCCCTCCGTTAGGCAACGTAGCAAATGACTTCGCCACCGACACCGGTTGCGCGCGCACGGCGGTCCGTCATCAGACCCTGGGGGGTCGAGATGATGGCAACGCCCAGGCCGTTCATCACTTGCGGGATTTCGTTACGGCCCTTGTACACACGCAGACCAGGCTTCGAGACGCGCTCCAGGCGCTCGATGACCGGACGGCCAGCGTAGTACTTCAGACCAATCGTCAGCGTGGACTTGCCACCCTGCTCGGTCACGGCGAATTCGTCGATGTAGCCTTCGTCCTTCAGGACTTTGGCGATTGCCACCTTCAGCTTCGACGACGGCATGACCACCGACGCTTTTTCCACCGCTTGCGCGTTGCGGATACGCGTCAGCATATCGGCGATCGGATCGCTCATGCTCATACTGTTTCTCCTGTAGCCTGTGCGTGATTACCAGCTGGCTTTCGTCAGACCCGGGATCTCGCCCTTGAAGGCGATCTCGCGGAGCTTGTTACGCGCCAGGCCGAACTTACGGAACGTACCGCGGGGACGACCAGTGATCGAGCAGCGGTTGCGCTGACGAGTCGGATTTGCATTGCGCGGCAGCGCCTGCAACTTCAGACGCGCTTCGTAGCGCTCTTCTTCCGACTTGCTTTGGTCAGCCACGATGGCTTCGAGAGCGGCGCGCTTCTCAGCGTACTTGGCCACGAGCTTGGCACGCTTCTTCTCGCGTTCGATCAGAGACAATTTAGCCACGGTAACCCCTTAATTACGGAACGGGAACTTGAACGCGTTGAGGAGCGCCTTCGCTTCCTCGTCGTTCTTCGCAGTCGTCGTGATGCTGATATTCAGACCACGGAGTGCGTCGATCTTGTCGTATTCAATCTCGGGGAAAATGATCTGCTCTTTCACACCGATGTTGTAGTTGCCACGACCATCGAACGCCTTGCCGGAAACACCACGGAAGTCGCGCACGCGGGGCAGCGACACAGTGATGAAGCGATCCAGGAATTCGTACATACGTTGGCCACGCAGCGTGACCATCGTGCCGATCGGGTAACCCTGGCGGATCTTGAAGCCGGCGATAGCCTTGCGGGCCTTCGTCACGATGGGCTTCTGGCCAGCGATCTTGATCAGGTCGCCCGTGGCGTGCTCAATGACTTTCTTGTCATTGATGGCTTCGCCAAGACCCATGTTCAGGGTGATCTTGGTGATGCGCGGCACTTCCATCACGGACTTGTAACCAAACTGCTTGATCAGTTCGGGCACAACCTTCTCTTTGTAAAACTCTTGCAGACGTGCAGTCATGCTCAACTCCTCTCTATTGCCCAGAATCAAGCGCCGACGGCAGCACCGGTGGTCTTCAGCACGCGCGTCTTCACGCCGCCTTCAACCTTGATGCCGACGCGCGACGGCTTGCCATTGGCATCCACGAGCGCAACGTTCGAAATATGGATGGGCATGACCTTGTCGACCACACCACCCGCCGTACCCAGCATCGGGTTCGGGCGCACGTGCTTCTTGGCAACGTTCACGCCTTCAACCGTCACATGCTCGGCCAGCACGGCCAGCACGGTACCTTGCTTGCCCTTGTCTTTACCGGTACGGACGATGACGCGATCGCCCTTGCGAATCTTGTTCATGCGGCCTCCGATTACAGCACTTCCGGCGCGAGCGACACGATCTTCATGAAGCGCTCGGTACGGAGTTCGCGAGTGACCGGCCCGAAAATGCGGGTGCCGATCGGCTCAAGCTTGGTGTTCAGCAGCACGGCGGCATTGCCGTCGAACTTGATGAGCGAGCCGTCGGGACGGCGGACGCCCTTGGCGGTACGCACCACCACGGCGTTGTAGATATCGCCCTTCTTCACGCGACCACGCGGGGCAGCATCCTTGACGCTGACCTTGATGATGTCGCCGACGCTGGCGTAGCGGCGCTTCGAACCGCCCAGCACCTTGATGCACATGACTTCACGCGCACCCGTGTTATCGGCCACTTCGAGCCGGCTTTCTGTCTGAATCATGGTGTTCTCGTCCCAACTTAATTCGCCAAACGCACAATGCGCAGAGGCGATCAGTCTTGGTCCCGCCGGCTGCTGGCATTGCGCCAACTGCGATTGGGTTGATCAACTTGAAGTCGGTAGCTGCCCTACGGCGATTGCCGCCCGGCCCATTCGCTTTTCCCCCTCACCCGAGCCACCAGCAGGTTTGCCGGCCACCCTCACAAAGGGAAAGACCGAGACTATATCACATAATCTCGGCCTTGCAACAGCAAACTACCCCGCTGTTGTTTTAGATCACGCGTGCAGCTTCAAGCAGACGCGACACCACCCACGACTTGGTGCGGGAGAGCGGACGCGATTCCGTAATCTCAACCTTGTCGCCTTCGTTGTACTGGTTGGCTTCGTCGTGCGCATGGTACTTCTTCGAGCGCACCACGTACTTGCCGTACAGCGGATGCTTGACGCGGTTTTCGATCAGGACCGTGACGGTCTTGTCCATCTTGTTGCTGACAACGCGACCGACGAGCGTGCGCTTCAGGGACGTTGCGGCTTCAGTCATTTCTGGTTCCCCTTCTGGCCCAGCACGGTGCGGACACGCGCAATGTCACGACGCACCTTCTTCAGCTGGCTGGTGTTCTGCAGCTGTTGCGTCGCCTTTTGCATGCGCAGGCCAAATTGAGCCTTCAGCAGCTCGGAGAGCTCCTGGTTCAGCCCGGCGACATCTTTGTCGCGCAGTTCGGATGCTTTCATGGTGTGTGCTCCTTACGTTCCGACCTGACGCACCACGAAGCTGGTCGCGATCGGCAGCTTGGCAGCGGCCAGGCGGAATGCCTCGCGTGCCAGTTCTTCGCCAACGCCGTCCATTTCGTACAGCATCTTGCCCGGCTGAATTTCAGCCACGTAGTATTCCGGGTTGCCCTTACCGTTACCCATACGGACTTCGGCAGGCTTCTTCGAGATCGGCTTGTCCGGGAAAATCCGGATCCAAATGCGGCCGCCACGCTTGATGTGACGGGTCATCGCACGACGGGCCGACTCGATCTGACGCGCCGTCAGACGGCCACGGCCCATCGCCTTCAGACCGAATTCGCCGAACGAGACTGCGTTGCCGCGCGTCGCGATACCGGTGTTACGGCCCTTCTGCTCCTTGCGGTACTTCCTGCGCTTCGGTTGCAGCATGTTTATTCTCCAGTCTTGGCGTCGGCGCCACGACGGGCACCTGCACCAGCACCGCGGCGCTGACCGGCCGGGCGACCTTCGCCCTCACGGCGACGACCTTCCGGGCGACCCGGACGCTTGCGACGCTCTTCTTGCGGCTCTTCCACGACGGGTGCGTCGTTGCGACCAAGGTGGTCACCCTTGTACACCCACACCTTGACACCGATGATGCCGTAGGTGGTTTCCGCTTCGGAAAAGCCGTAGTCGATATCGGCGCGCAGCGTGTGCAGGGGCACACGGCCTTCGCGGTACCACTCGGTACGGGCGATTTCGATGCCGTTCAGACGGCCCGAGCTCATGATCTTGATGCCTTGGGCACCCAGACGCATCGCGTTCTGCATCGCACGCTTCATGGCGCGACGGAACATGATGCGGCGCTCGAGCTGTTGCGTGATCGAATCGGCGATCAGCTGTGCATCGACTTCCGGCTTGCGGATTTCTTCGATGTTCACGTGCACGGGCACGCCCATGCGACGCTGCAGCTCAGCCTTCAGCAGTTCGATGTCCTCGCCCTTCTTGCCGATCACCACGCCCGGACGCGAGCTGTAAATGGTGATACGTGCATTCTTGGCCGGACGCTCGATGACCACGCGGCCCACCGACGCGTTCTTCAGCTTCTTCTTCAGAAACTCGCGAACCTCGATGTCTTCCTTGAGCATGCCGGCAAACTGGGTGTTGCTCGCGTACCAACGCGATGCCCAGTTACGGCTGACAGCCAGACGGAAGCCAGTCGGATGAATCTTCTGTCCCATCGTGACCCCTTAGTTGCCCAGCGTCACAGTGATGTGACAGGTTTGTTTCTCGATGCGGTTGCCACGGCCCTTCGCACGCGCGGTGAAGCGCTTGAGCGACGTGGCCTTGTCGATGTAGATCGACTTGACCTTCAACTCGTCGATGTCGGCGCCTTCGTTGTGCTCCGCGTTCGCGATGGCGGACTCAACCACCTTCTTCACGATGCCAGCCGCCTTCTTCGGGCTGAACGTCAGCACGTTGAGCGCACGCTCGATCGACAGGCCACGGATCTGGTCAGCAACCAGACGCGTTTTCTGTGCGGAGATACGGGCGCCGCGATGAATCGCTTTAACTTCCATGATTGCCCCTTATCGCTTCGCTTTCTTGTCGGCAGCGTGGCCCTTGAACGTACGCGTGAGCGCAAATTCGCCGAGCTTGTGGCCAACCATGTTTTCCGTGACATACACGGGCACGTGCTGACGGCCGTTGTGAACGGCGATCGTCAGGCCGATGAAGTCCGGCAGAATGGTCGAACGACGCGACCAGGTCTTGATGGGCTTCTTGTCCTTCGTTTGCACCGCCGCCTCAACCTTCTTCAGCAAGTGGGCGTCAATGAAAGGACCCTTTTTTACGGAACGAGTCATATCTAAGCTCCTACCTACCGATTAACGCTTGTGACGGCGCTGAACGATCATGCTGTCAGTGCGCTTGTTACGACGGGTGCGGTAGCCCTTGGTCGGCGTGCCCCACGGGGACACCGGATCACGGCCAGCAGCAGTCTTACCTTCACCACCACCGTGCGGGTGATCGACCGGGTTCATCACCACACCGCGAACGGTCGGGCGAATACCGCGCCAACGAGTTGCACCGGCCTTACCGATCTGGCGCAGGCTGTGTTCTTCGTTGCCGACTTCACCGATGGTCGCGCGGCATTCGATGTGCACGCGGCGCACTTCACCCGAGCGCAGACGCACTTGAGCGTAGATGCCTTCGCGAGCCAGCAGCACGGCGGACGTACCAGCCGAACGGGCAACTTGTGCACCCTTGCCCGGCAGGATTTCCACGCAGTGAATCGTCGTACCGACCGGGATGTTGCGGATCGGCAGGTTGTTACCGGCCTTGATCGGCGCTTCCGAGCCGTTGGCGATGGCTTGGCCAACCACAGCGCCCTTCGGGGCGATGATGTAGCGGCGCTCGCCGTCAGCGAACAGCACGAGCGCGATGTTGGCGCTACGGTTCGGGTCGTATTCCAGGCGTTCGATCTTGGCCGGGATACCGTCCTTATCGTTACGCTTGAAGTCGACGACGCGATAGTGATGCTTGTGACCACCGCCCTTATGACGGGTGGTGATATGGCCGTTGTTGTTACGACCCGACTTCTGGATTTGCTTTTCCAGCAGCGGAGCGTGCGGCGCGCCCTTGTGAAGGTCGGGGTTAACGACCTTCACCATCGAGCGGCGGCCCGGCGATGTCGGCTTGGTTTTGACGAGTGCCATGATTACTTGGCCTCCGCTTCAAAATTGATTTCCTGGCCCGGCTTCAGCGAAACATAGGCCTTCTTCACGTGGTCACGACGACCCATGAAGCGACCGAAGCGCTTTTGCTTGCCCTTCTGGTTCAGGATCTGGACGGACTCGACTTCGACCTTGAACAGCAGTTCGACGGCAGCCTTCACTTCGCCCTTGTTGGCGTCGCGAGCCACTTCGAACACGACCTGTTCGTTCTTCTCGGCCACCAGGGTTGCCTTTTCAGACACCACAGGCGCCAGCAGCACCTGCATCAGGCGATGGTCGTTCTTGGCAACTTGCGTCATTTCAGCAACTCCTCGATCTGCGCGACGGCTGCCTTGGTCACGAGCACCTTCTTGTAGTGCACGAGCGACAGCGGGTCGGCGTGACGCGGCTCAACCACGAGCACGTGCGCCAGGTTGCGCGATGCCAGGAAGAGGTTTTCGTCCAGGTTATCGGTAATCACGAGCACCGAATCCAGGCCCATGGCGCGGAACTTGTCGGCCAGCAGCTTGGTTTTGGGCGCGTCGACGGACAGGCTGTCAACGACGTTGATGCGACCTTCACGGGCAAGCTGCGAATAAATCGAGCGCATGCCGGCGCGGTACATCTTCTTGTTGACCTTCTGCGAGAAGTTTTCTTCCGGGCTGTTCGGGAAGATACGACCACCCCCGCGCCACAGCGGGGAGGAGCTCATACCTGCACGGGCGCGGCCCGTACCCTTTTGACGCCACGGCTTCTTGGTCGTGTGCTTGACCTCTTCACGGTCCTTCTGCTTACGGTTACCGCTGCGAGCGTTGGCCTGATAAGCGACGACGACTTGGTGAACGAGGGCTTCGTTGTAGTCACGGCCGAACACTTCCGGCGAGGCGGCAACGCCGGCGCCGAGTTGACCGTTGTCCTGGAGCAGCTTCAGTTCCATGCGTTCGCTCCTTATGCCTTCTTGGCGCGGGCCTTCACGGCCGGCGTGACGATGACTTGACCGCCCTTGGCGCCCGGAATCGCACCCTTGACCAGCAGCAGCTTGCGCTCTGCGTCGATCTTGGCGATTTCCAGGTTCTGAACGGTACGGGTGACGTCACCCATGTGACCGGTCATGCGCTTACCCGGGAACACGCGACCCGGATCCTGCGCCATACCGATCGAGCCCGGCACGTTGTGCGAGCGCGAGTTACCGTGCGAGGCGCGGCCCGACGAGAAGTGATAACGCTTGATGGTACCGGCGTAGCCCTTACCAATCGTCACACCCTGGACGTCGATCTTTTGACCGACTTCGAACAGGTCGACGCTGATGTTCGCGCCAGGCTGGAATTCAGCGGCACGAGCGGCATCCACTCGGAATTCTTTGATGACTTCGCCCGCTTCCACGCCGGCTTTGGCGAGATGACCCGCCAGCGGCTTGGTGACGCGGCTGGCGCGTCGGGTGCCGAAGGTGACTTGAACCGCGGTGTAACCGTCGGTCTCGTCCGTCTTGATTTGCGTCACGCGGTTGTCGCCGACCTCGAGCACGGTGACGGGAATCGAATCGCCGTCGTCCGTGAAAATACGGGTCATGCCAACCTTGCGACCTACAAGGCCAAGGCTCATGGTTTGCTCCATTCCCAGCTGCGATTGGCCGGGGCTGATTGATACTACGAATCTTGAACTGGGCCGCGCCTAAAGAGACAGCGCGAGGCCAAATGGCCAGCCCACTCCCCCGACTAAAGGGGTAGCCCTACAATATATCCGGGTTACGGACAATGTGCAAGTGCGGGAGCTGAATACGCCCATCCGCGTGGCGTGAAGCGCAACACCGTGCCCGAAAAAGCAAAACGGCGAGCACTTGGCTCGCCGTTCGCTCGTTGCCGGCACGAACCGGCAGCGTTGCAGACTTATTGCAGCTTGATCTCGACGTCCACGCCAGCCGGCAGGTCCAGCTTCATCAGCGCGTCGACGGTCTTGTCGGTCGGATCGACGATGTCCATCAGGCGCTGGTGGGTGCGGATTTCGAACTGGTCGCGGCTGGTCTTGTTGACGTGCGGCGAACGCAGAACGTCGAAACGCTGGATGCGGGTCGGCAGGGGCACCGGGCCCTTGACGATCGCGCCCGTGCGCTTGGCGGTTTCAACGATTTCAGCAGCCGACTGGTCGATCAGGCGGTAGTCGAAAGCCTTCAGGCGGATACGGATCTTCTGGTTCTGCATGATGTTTCCTTAAAGAGCATGGCAGCAAAGCCGCCGATAAATTGAAAGAGCGATGCAACAGGCGATGCGCCGCTCCGTTTCCGGAAACAGCGCATCGATCCGCCTTTACTCGATGATCTTGGCGACGACGCCGGCGCCGACGGTACGGCCGCCTTCACGGATGGCGAAGCGCAGGCCTTCTTCCATGGCGATCGGGGCGATCAGCTTGACGGTGATCGACACGTTGTCGCCCGGCATGACCATTTCCTTGCCTTCCGGCAGCTCGATCGAGCCGGTCACGTCCGTCGTACGGAAGTAGAACTGCGGGCGGTAGTTGTTGAAGAACGGCGTGTGACGGCCGCCTTCGTCCTTCGACAGGATGTAGACCTCGCCCGTGAAGTGCGTGTGCGGCTTGATCGAACCCGGCTTGCACAGCACCTGGCCGCGCTCGACGTCTTCGCGCTTGGTGCCGCGCAGCAGGATACCGACGTTATCGCCTGCCTGACCTTGGTCCAGCAGCTTGCGGAACATTTCCACGCCCGTGCAGGTGGTCTTCTGCGTGGCCTTGATACCGACGATTTCGATTTCTTCGCCGACCTTGATGATGCCGCGCTCGATACGGCCGGTCACCACGGTGCCGCGACCCGAGATCGAGAACACGTCTTCCACCGGCATCAGGAACGTACCGTCAACAGCGCGCTCCGGCGTCGGGATGTAGGTGTCCAGTGCGTCGGCCAGGTTCATGATGGCCACTTCGCCCAGTTCGCCCTTGTCGCCTTCCAGCGCCAGCTTGGCCGAACCCTTGATGATCGGGGTGTCGTCGCCCGGGAAGTCGTACTTCGACAGAAGTTCGCGCACTTCCATCTCGACCAGCTCCAGCAGTTCAGCGTCGTCCACCATGTCGCACTTGTTCAGGAAGACGATGATGTACGGCACGCCAACCTGGCGGGCCAGCAGGATGTGCTCACGCGTTTGCGGCATCGGGCCGTCAGCGGCCGAGCACACCAGGATCGCGCCGTCCATCTGGGCGGCACCGGTGATCATGTTCTTGACGTAGTCGGCGTGGCCCGGGCAGTCAACGTGCGCGTAGTGGCGGTTAGCCGTTTCGTATTCGATGTGCGCGGTGTTGATCGTGATGCCGCGTGCCTTTTCTTCCGGCGCAGCGTCGATTTCGTCGTACTTCTTCGCTTCGCCACCGAACTTGCTCGACAGCACGGTCGCGATCGCTGCGGTCAGCGTCGTCTTGCCGTGGTCAACGTGACCAATCGTCCCAACGTTCACGTGCGGCTTGGTCCGCTCGAACTTTTCCTTTGCCATGTCAGCTCCTCAATTCGGAATCAGCTAATTACTAGATTTGGATCGGGGCGGTCACACGTGCGACCGCCCAAACACGTTGATTACTTCGTACCCTTGGCGGCCATCACGGCTTCGGCGATGTTCTTCGGTGCCTCAGCGTAGTGCTTGAATTCCATGGTGTACGTGGCACGGCCTTGCGTGGCCGAGCGCAGCGCGGTCGAGTAACCGAACATTTCCGACAACGGGACTTCGGCCTTGATGATCTTGCCGCCGCCCACCATGTCGTCCATGCCCTGCACGATACCGCGACGGGACGACAGATCGCCCATCACGGTACCCGTGTAGTCTTCCGGCGTTTCCACTTCCACGGCCATCATCGGCTCCAGCAGAACCGGGCTGGCCTTGCGCATGGCTTCCTTGAAAGCCATCGAGCCGGCCATGCGGAACGCGTTTTCGTTCGAGTCCACATCGTGATACGAGCCGAACGTCAGCGTGACCTTCACATCCACCACCGGGAAGCCGGCCAGGATGCCCGCAGGCAGCGTGTCGACGATACCCTTCTCCACCGCCGGGATGTATTCGCGAGGAATTACACCACCCTTGATGGCGTCGACGAACTCGAAGCCCTTGCCCGGCTCTTGCGGTTCGAGCGTGATCACAGCGTGGCCATACTGGCCGCGGCCGCCCGACTGCTTGACGAACTTGCCTTCCACGTCCGCTGCCGTCTTCCGGATGGTTTCGCGGTAGGCAACCTGCGGGGCGCCGATGTTCGCTTCCACGCCGAATTCGCGCTTCATGCGGTCAACCAGAATTTCGAGGTGGAGTTCGCCCATGCCCGAAATGATGGTCTGACCCGATTCTTCATCGGTCTTCACACGGAACGACGGATCTTCTGCAGCGAGGCGGTTCAGTGCCAAGCCCATCTTTTCCTGGTCGCCCTTGGTCTTCGGCTCGACAGCCTGCGAGATCACCGGCTCCGGGAACACCATGCGCTCGAGCACGATCGGCGCTGCCGGATCGCACAGCGTATCACCCGTGGTCGCGTCCTTCAGGCCGACTGCAGCAGCGATGTCGCCGGCGAGCACTTCCTTGATTTCTTCGCGCTGGTTGGCGTGCATCTGCAGAATACGGCCCAGACGTTCCTTCTTCTGCTTGACCGGGTTGTAGACCGTGTCGCCGGAGTTCACCTTGCCCGAGTAGACACGGAAGAAGATCAGTTGGCCGACAAACGGGTCGGTCATGATCTTGAACGCCAGCGCCGAGAACTTCTCGTTGTCGTCTGCCTTGCGCTCGAGCTTCTTCTCATCGTCGTTCTCGTCCACGCCCTTGACCGGCGGGATGTCGACCGGCGACGGCAGGAAGTCGATCACGGCGTCGAGCATGCGCTGCACGCCCTTGTTCTTGAACGCGGTACCGCACAGCATCGGCTGGATTTCGCAGGCGATGGTACGGTCACGCAGCGCCTTGACGATCTCGGCACGGGTCAGCTCTTCGCCGCCCAGGTACTTTTCCATCAGCTCTTCGCTGGCTTCGGCGGCAGCCTCGACCATCTTCTCGCGCCATTCTTCGGCGGTGGCTTGCAGCTCGGCCGGGATGTCCTTGTACTCGAACTTCACGCCCTGGCTGGCCTCGTCCCAAATGATGGCCTTCATCTCGAGCAGATCGACGACGCCCTGGAAGCCGTCTTCAGCGCCGATGGGCACTACGACGGGCACCGGGTTAGCCTTCAGACGGGTCTTCAGCTGGTCGTAGACCTTGAAGAAGTTCGCGCCGGTACGGTCCATCTTGTTGACGAACGCCAGACGCGGCACCTTGTACTTGTTGGCCTGGCGCCAGACGGTTTCCGACTGCGGCTGCACGCCACCCACTGCGCAGTACACCATGCACGCGCCGTCGAGCACACGCATGGAACGCTCCACCTCGATGGTGAAGTCCACGTGGCCCGGGGTGTCGATGATGTTGAAGCGGTGCTCGGGATAGTTGCCGCCCATGCCCTTCCAGAAGGCGGTGGTAGCAGCAGACGTGATGGTGATGCCGCGCTCTTGCTCCTGCTCCATCCAGTCCATGGTGGCAGCGCCATCATGCACTTCACCGATCTTGTGGTTCACACCGGTGTAGAACAGGATCCGCTCGGTCGTGGTGGTCTTGCCGGCGTCGATGTGAGCGGAAATACCGATGTTACGGTAGCGCTCAATGGGGGTCTTACGAGCCACGATTAATCCTCAGATTCGTCAACGGGGCGCCGGCCCGTGGCCAAGCGCCCCTAATACAAATGGGCGAGATGTGCGCACACAGCCCGCCCAGCAACCAACAACGTCTCGCGTCGCTTAGAAGCGGAAGTGCGAGAACGCCTTGTTGGCTTCAGCCATGCGGTGCACTTCGTCGCGCTTCTTCATGGCGCCGCCACGGCCTTCCGAGGCTTCGAGCAGCTCACCAGCCAGACGCAGGGCCATCGACTTCTCGCTGCGCTTCTTCGCAGCTTCCCGCAGCCAACGCATCGCCAATGCCAGACGACGCGACGGCCGGACTTCGACCGGCACCTGATAGTTGGCGCCACCAACACGACGGCTCTTCACTTCGACCACCGGCTTGATGTTGCCGATTGCCAGCGTGAACACCTCGATAGGCGCCTTGCCTGCTTTCTTTTCGATCTGGTCGAACGCACCGTAGACGATACGTTCAGCCACCGACTTCTTGCCGTCCAGCATCAGGACGTTCATGAACTTGGCGACTTCCACATTGCCGAACTTCGGGTCCGGCAGAATTTCCCGCTTGGGGACTTCACGACGACGTGGCATCTTCTTTCCTTCTCTGTTCAGTTGAGAACCGCTTCGGTTCTCCGGCCACCAACTAGCTTGTCTTCCAACAATCTGAGCCGGGTGACCACTTACTCGACGGTGCCAGTGCGGTCAAAAAACGCACCGTTGTACCGCCTGCTCATGACAAGACCGTGACCGCAAAAGCGGCGCGATCTCACTGACGACTTAGGCCGCCTTCGGACGCTTCGCGCCGTACTTCGAACGCGCTTGCTTACGATCCTTGACGCCTTGCAGGTCAAGGGAGCCGCGCACGATGTGGTAACGCACACCCGGCAAGTCCTTCACACGGCCGCCGCGGATCAGCACGACGCTGTGTTCTTGCAGGTTGTGGCCTTCACCGCCGATGTACGAAATGACTTCGAAACCGTTGGTCAGGCGCACCTTGGCGACCTTACGCAGTGCCGAGTTCGGCTTCTTCGGCGTCGTGGTGTACACGCGGGTGCACACGCCGCGACGCTGCGGGCAGTTCTCAAGTGCCGGGCTCTTGCTCTTCAGCTTTTCCGAGACGCGGGGCTTGCGAACCAGTTGATTGATGGTTGGCATTGTTCAATCCAGCTTGGTTTTTGAAAAATCGCCGGTTCACATAACGTGAACGCCTCATTAGTGAGGCGGACGGCGCAATCGGGTTTTATGGAAGTGGCGAGCAGAACGCTCTGAAGGAAGGACCTGCGGGAACAGATCAAGACCAAAGAGCGCGAGCCCGTCTGGTTCAGATGTCTTGCACAGCGCTTTGCCGGGCATGGACGTGCGAAACCAGAAGCCAAAAACTCGAATCTGGCACTATAGCGGCCCGTATTGCAAGCGTCAAGCGCGCTTCCAGTCTGGCGATGCGGGCAATAGATTAGCAGCGGCGCGGTGTGGCGCCGATGGCACGCGCCGCGCTGGCCGGCCATACGAAGACGAGTGCAGCAGTCACCACAAAACCAAGCGCGAGGACGGATACGCCGATCCAGCCGGCCCGAGCCCAAGTCACTCCGGCCAAACCGCCGCCTGCCGCCGCACCAAAGAAAAACGCCCCTGTATACAGGCCATTCACACGCCCCCGGATCTCGGGGGACAGCGTGTTGACCATGTAGCGGCCGAGCGCCTGGTCGCCGATGGCGCCGAAGTCGAGCAGCAGCGCCGCTGCTACCAACATCGCCAACATGGCGGGGACGCTGAGGCCCGGCAACAGTGCCGAAGCCAGCGCTAACAGCAAACCCGTCGCCGCACTGCCGTGCGCGAGCAGCGTACCCACGCGCACCAAGCCGCGATCGGCCAGCCGCCCGGCGATGGGCGCGGCCACGACCCCAGCCGCGCCGCACAGCGCAAAGATGCCGATGCCGTTCTGCGAAAGATGGAATGGCGCTGCCGCCAGCCGCAGTGCGACAGCCGTCCAGAACAACGTGAACGCGGCCATCAGCAAGGCCTGGGTGGCGGCGCGGCGGCGCAACAACGGTTCGCTACGCAGCAGCCGCCCGTACGAGCCCAGCAGTGCCCCGTACGACAGCGCGCGCGGCGGCACGAAGGTCGGCATCACGCGCGGCAGGAAGACAGCCAGCACGGCAATCGCCACCGCCGATGCGCCGTAGAACGCCCGCCAGCCCCACTGCGCAGCGATCAGGCTGGCCGCCGGGCGCGAAAGGAGGATGCCCAGGTTCAGGCCGATCATGATGTCGCCGAGCACGCGCCCGCGCCGGTGGTCTGCGGCGAGGCGCCCCGCCAGCGCAATCAGCATCTGAATGACGGTCGACGTGAGGCCGATGGCGAAGGCAGCCAGCATCAGCACTTGGCCGCTATGCGCGACAGTGGTCAGCGCCAGCGAAGCCACCGCGCCCCATAGGGTGCGCGAGGCGAGCGTGCGGTTGTCCTGCAGGTCGGTCAGCGGCATCAGGAGCAAGAGGCCGATGCCATAGCCGATAAGGGTGGCGGTCACCAGCAGCCCCGTGGCGGCCGTGGTCCAGCCGATGCTCGCGGCGATCTCGGCAACGAGTGGCTGGATGCCGAACAGGTTGATGACGATGAGCCCGACAGCGGCGGCAAACAAGGGCGTGGCGCCGTCGGGGAGCCGATCGGCGGGTGGCGGGCTGGAAACGGCAACGGCAGGCGCTTCGGTAGTCATGATGAGCAGGACGAAGGATCGGAGTGCCCATCGTAGCCAGCCGATTCGCGCAGATTAAGGTAGCCTCTGGCACGATATTGTTTCCAAAAGCGCGCAAATATGGACCAGCTTTCTGACGTGGCGATCTTCGTACAGGTGGTGGAGCGCGGCAGCCTGTCGGCGGCGGCGGATGCGATGGGGATGTCGCGCGGTGTGATCAGTAAGGCGCTGGCGCGGCTGGAGGCGCGGCTGCAGACGCGTCTGCTGCAACGGACAACGCGGCGCCTGTCGCTCACCGAAGCGGGCGCGGCGTTCTTCGAAAAAAGCCGCGAAGGACTGGCGCTCGTTGATGCGGCAGAGCAGGCCGTGACCGCGTTACGCGACGAGGCGCGCGGCACGCTGCGGGTGTCAGCGCCGGCCTCGTTTGCAGTGACATTGCTGGCGCCGCTGTTGGGCGCATTCCAGGCGCGCTACCCTGCCGTGCAGATCGATCTGGACATGAACGACCGCTACGCCGATCTTGTCGCCGGGCGCATCGACGTGGCGATCCGCATTGGCATGCTGGAGGACTCATCGCTGGTGGCGCGGCGGCTGGCGAGTTGCGCGCACGCCATCTACGGGGCGCCGTCGTATTTTCGCGAGCGTGGCATTCCGCAGTCGCCGGAGGATTTGCGCAACCACAACTGCCTGGTCTACGCCAATTACGACGGGCCGCACGACTGGGTGCTGACGGACGCCGCGGGCCAGCGCCACATCGCCCACGTGAATGGTTCGATGCTGGCCAACAACAGCCTCGTGCTGCGCGAGGCGGCGCGTTCAGGGCTGGGCGTTTCGCTGGGGCCGGCGTATCTGGTGCGCGACGATATTGCGGCCGGCCGGCTGCAGGCGGTGCTGACGGACTACACGGCGCGGGAGGTGCCGCTGCACGCCGTGTTCACACAACGTGTCCACCTGCTGCCGAAGGTGCGGGCGTTTGTCGATTTTCTGGGCGATCACCTGAGCCGCACCGGCGTGATGGGGCCATTGCCGCTGTCCGCTTAGACTTGCTCGCGGCATTTCTCCAGCACGTCGAGCAGCGCCTGGCCGTAGCGGTCCAGCTTGGCCATGCCGATACCGGGCAACTCGCCGAGCGCTTCGCGCGAATCCGGATCGGTCTCGGCGATGCGCGCGAGCGTGGCGTCGTGGAAGATCACATATGCCGGCACACTGTGCTCACGCGCGGCCTGCGTCCGCCAGGCACGCAACGCCTGCCAGCGCACCTGCGCCTCGGCGGAAAGCTCGGCGGCCGGATCGGCGCGACGCTCCTTCTTCGCGGACGACGAAGACGCACCACGTACCTTCTCGACCTGACGACGCAGGATCACCGACTGCGCGCCCTTGAGCACGGGGCGGGCCGCGTCGGTCAGGATCAGTGCGCCGTGGCCGCCGTGATCCACCGCAAACAAGCCCTGCGCGACCAACTGTCGGAACACGCCGCGCCACGCGGCTTCTGACAAATCGCTGCCGATGCCGAAGGTCGACAGCGTCTCGTGATGCCACTGCTTGACGCGCTCGGTCGCGTTGCCCCGCAGGATGTCGATGAGTTGTCCCGCGCCAAAGCTCACGCGGCTGGCCTGCTGGACGCGGTATGCGCAAGACAGCGCCATCTGCGCCTCGCGCGTGGCGTCCCACGTTTGCGGCGGCGTCAGGCACGTATCGCAGTTGCCGCACGGCTGGCTGCTTTCGCCAAAGTAAGCAAGCAGCGCCACACGGCGGCAGCTTGCGGCTTCGCACAGGCCGAGCAGCGCTTCGAGCTTGGCGGTTGAGACGCGCTTGTGCACATCGTCCGCATCGGACTCATCGATCATGCGGCGCTGCTGCACCACGTCAGACAAGCCATACGCCATCCACGCGTTGGCGGGCATGCCGTCGCGGCCTGCGCGGCCGGTTTCCTGGTAATAACCTTCGAGGCTCTTGGGCAAATCGAGGTGCGCAACGAAGCGGACGTCCGGCTTGTCGATGCCCATGCCAAAGGCGATGGTCGCCACCATGACGACGCCCTCCTCCTTGCGGAAGATCGCCTGATGGCGGGCGCGCACTTCGGAGTCCATCCCGGCGTGATACGGCAGCGCGCGGATGCCCTGCTCGGCCAGCCACTGCGCGGTCTCCTCCACCTTCTTGCGCGACAGGCAGTAGACGATGCCGGCGTCGCAGGTGTCACCGTCCATGTGTTCGGCGCGAATGAAGCGCAGCAGCTGCTGGCGCGCGCTGTCCTTCTCGACGATGGTGTAGCGGATGTTCGGGCGATCGAAGCTGGAGAGGAAGACGCGCGCGTCCGTCAGTGCCAGCCGTTCAACGATCTCGTCGCGGGTGACGGCATCGGCCGTGGCGGTGAGCGCAATGCGAGGCACGTGCGGGAATCGCTCGTGCAGCACGGAAAGCTGGATGTACTCGGGCCGGAAATCGTGCCCCCATTGCGACACGCAGTGCGCTTCGTCGATGGCGAACAGGCCAATGCGCGATCGCTCAAGCAGCTCGAGGAAGCGCGGCGTCATCAACCGCTCGGGCGCCACGTAGACGAGATCCAGCCGCCCCGCCGCCAGATCGCGCTCGACCTGCGCTGCCTCGGCGCCCGTCAGCGCAGAGTTGAGGTATGCGGCGCGCACGCCGGCCTCTTCCAGCGCGGCCACCTGATCCTGCATCAGCGCGATCAGCGGCGACACGACAATACCGGCGCCCTGCCCGCGCCGGTGCCGTACGAGCGCCGGGATCTGATAGCAGAGCGATTTGCCACCGCCGGTGGGCATCAGCACGAGGCAATCGCCGCCATCCGCCACGTGGGCGACGATCTCCGCCTGCGGGCCGCGGAAGGCGCTGTAGCCGAACACATCGTGCAGCACTGCATGCGTGGCGGCGGCGGTGTCCTCGGGCAGCGCCTGCAGCGCGTGGTCTATGGCGGGGGAGTCGTACATCGGGGCGGCGGGTGCGCGCGGTGTCACGCGCGGGCTGGGCGAAACCGCTATTGTGACAAACCCCGCCGCAGGGTGGTCAATCAGGACAGTCGGATTGTCGGCAACGCCGCCGTCAGACCTTGCGTGCAACGATGCGATGGATCGTCCGCCCCGACGACTGGCTGACGGCCGCCTCGTCAAAGACGAGTTCGGTGCCGGCCAGCGCCTGGCGCACAGGTGCCGCATCGAACGACGTGAACAGCCGGCCGCGTCCATCGCGCTGATCGGCCTCAGGCGTGACCCGCCAACTCAGGTACAGCGTGCCCTCCTGGCGCAGCAACGACACCAGGCGCTCCACCGCCGCACCAATCTGCTCGGGCGGCAAATGCATGATGACGGTCTCGCAGAGGACGTTGTCGAACGCGCCTTCGGCAATACCGACCAACTCGGGCAGCAGCGCCTGCCGGAAGGACAGCCCTGGATACTGCTCCCGCGCCGCTTCCAGCAACCCCGCCGAGGCGTCGTAGCCGACAGCCGGATACCCGTTGGCGTTGAGCCACGCCACCTCGCGGCCCGCGCCGCAGCCGATGTCGGCGGTGGCGCCGCCCGCCTTGAACTCGCGGCGCAGCAACGCGTACAGGTCTTCAGGCGCGGGCTGCTCGCGCCACTCCTGCGCGAAAGCCTCAGCAAGGGTGTCGTAGGCGGCAACGGTTTGCGTATCCATGGCGGCTCCGAAAGCGTGTGGCTACTTCATCGTGAAACTGCGTAACAGCGTCAGATCGCCGGCCTTGCGCATCGGCACGACAAACGTCTGCTGGCGCTCGGACGGCGTGTTTTCGTCAGTAATGATGTTGACAGTGGCCGTGGTGATGATGCTGTTGTCGTTGCCGCTGCCGTAGTAGTTCACGTAGACGAGATACGTGCCGGGGACGGGGGCCGGGTTCGAATAGATCTCAGGACCATAGCCGGTCGTGACGTCCACGTCGAGCGCGCCGCCGTTCTGGACCACGCGGTTGCCGTACCAGGCATGCTGGCCATCGGGCGAAATGACGTGCAAGTCGAGATCGGTGCCGTCGGTGTCCCAAGACAGGACCACGCGCAGACGCGGACGCTGCTTGCCGGCGTAGCTGTCGTAGAACTGCACGCGCTTGGCGTCGCCGCGCGCGCTGCGCACCTCGACGCTGTTGCTGCCCGCGCCAAATGCGTACGGACGGGAGAACGTGCCGTCAGCCTCAATGCGCTGCGGCATGGCCACGCCGTTGACGATCAGCGTACCGACCGACGCGCCATCGGCGCCACGGCGGCGGCGCGGCTTGTTTTCGTCCGTTGCTGCGGCAGCCTTCGGCTGGTTGCGGATGCGCCCGGCGATCATCGACGCGATGCCCTGCCCCTGCGGCGTCGACACCGACACCGCCGGGTAATGCACGTCTTGCGTGTAGCGGGATTCGTCGCCCGCCGAATTGCGCCAGCCATTGAGCGGCGCGGTGATCTCGATATTCCCGGCGTCGGTTTGCGCGAGCACGCTGCCAGCAGCCGCAAACGTAGCCAGCGCGATGGCGACGGCGAGACGGAAATTGGAAGGCGTCATGTGTGTCACGTCAGAAGCGGATCGATTTCATCAGCGCCAGCTCGCCGATCTTGCGCAGCGGCACGCTGACGAACTCGCGCCGCTCGTTGGGCGTGTTCTCGTTATAGATCAGCGTCAGTTGCGCGGTGATGAGATCGCGGTCGTGCGCCTTTTCGTCGAAGTTGTAGCCGCCGGCGTTGAAGTTGCCCCAGTAGTTCACGTAGAACAGCCAGACGCCGGGGCGCGGCGCGGCGGTCGAGAAAATCTCGGGGCCGGCGCCGTCGACGCTGTCCACGTCGAGCCCACCGCCGTCGGAGAGCAGCGGTTGCGCCCAGAACGCGTGATCGCCAATCGGCGAAATGACGTGCATGTCGACCTCGGCGCGCGGGTCGTCCCACGTGAGGACGGCGCGCAGCTTGGCCGACGTCTTGGTGGTGTCCGCCTCGTAGAACTGCAGACGTTGGCGCGACTGGCCGTCGGCGCTGACGATTTCGACGCTGTTCGAACCCGGGCCGAACGCCCAGGGGCGCGCGAAACGGCCTTCGCCATCGCCATACAACGGCATGGCGTTGCCATTGACGACCAACACCGGCGGGCGGCGCTGCTTGCCGGCCGCGCGGATGCGCCCGGCAATGAGCGTGCGGTACTTTTGCGCGCCGCGGTCTACGGGCGGCTTCGGATACGCCGCGGTGTACTGCTCCAGCTCGTTGGTCAGCTTGCTGTTGCGCCAGCCGCCGATCGGCCCTTCCAGATCGGCCACCGGCTCAGCCAGCGCCGAAGCGGCCAGCAGCAGCGCAACGGTGCCCAGCGCCAAGCGCGTCATCCCACTCTTCACAGCAAACCCTCCCCTCGGATCAGGCGACGCGCCATCGCCTCGACAAACTGTTCGTCCTGCCCGCGCGGGTGGCGCGCAAAGGCGAGGTGCAGATATTCGTGCGTCAGCGCGATGCGGTCTTCCTCGGTGGCGAACCGGTGCACGTAGAGCCGGTTGCGGCGCGCGTCGGCATACGGGCGGCCCTCTTGTACGACGCACACGGCCGGCAGCGGCGGTGTCTCGTAGCCGGGCTCGGCACTGAGGCGCGCGGACCAACGCGGTGCGTGCGTCTGCAGCCATGGCTGCGCACCCGCCACGGGTGAACAATCCCCCGCCACCGGGCTCTGGAACGACGTGAGCGTCGCCTGCGGCCACCACTGCGCGAGAATCGCGTCGAAACCCTGGCCGCGCTGGGCAGCGGCACGCGCGGCGGTCCAGCTCATCTGGCCGCGTGCGCTGATGGTGCCGTGGTACTGCACGGACTGGCCGGTTAGGACCAGCGTGTCGGTAAATTCGGCTGCGTTGCGCGCGGCGGCCAGCGGTGGACGCGGCAGCACGCGCTGCGTCCGCGAGCTGTCGGCGATGCGGTAGCAGCCCTTGTCGCGCGAGGCGTGCTGCACGAGGTAGCTGCGCGCCGCCACGGCCAACGCACGCGCGGCCTGCGGCTCGGCGAGTTCGCCTTCGCGCTCGACCACGCGCGCCACGTAGTCGTTCATGCCCAGGCGGCCCGTAATGACCGGCGTGTTGTTCTGGCGCGCGAGCGTCAACTCGCCCTTGCTTTCGATCGGCAGCGTGTTGCCATTGACGAAGCGCACGGCATAGCGGCCTTCCAGGCGGCCGGGGGCGACCGGCTTGCCGCTGGCATCGCGCACCTCGCGAATCGGGTAACGCGCGAAGAAGTCCACCGCGACGCAGGCATCATCGTCGGGCACGGGCGTCTGCTCGATCAGCGGCGTCAGGCGCGGTGCGGCAGCGGCCAGCACCTGGTTGCTCGACCCCGCACCGCCCAGCCAGACGGGCGTGCCGTCGGCCAGCCAGCCCGCGGCGCCGCCGATCGACGCGCCGGGCCGCTGCGGGTCGGGCATCGTCCACGTCTTGGCGCGCAGCAGACCACCGAAGTCCGACACCGTGCCCTCGCCACGTCCGACGGTCAGCACGGAGACGAGTGTCTGCGCGGCAGTTTCGCGCCCCTCGGCCGGAACGCTGCGCAGCGCTGTGAGCAGATCGGCGACCGGCACGCGATGCGTCGGCTGCATGGCACGCAGGTCACGTAGCCACGTGGGCGATCCAGCTTGCTGCCAGAAGCGGCGCCAATCCGCGCGGTCCAGCCCGAGACGCGCCGGTTCGAAATAGCGCCCGCACGATTGGATGAGCGCGCGCTCGCGGTCGATGCTGTTGCCTGCGGTGCAGCAGTACACCTCTTCGGGGTCGTTACCGTGGCACGTGTAGTCGGGCGTGCTGATGCGGCGCGAGACAAGGTAGCTATAGACGAAGAGCTTCCAGACGCTGCCGAGCGGCGTTTCGGCGTCGTGCGGCAACGCGGTGGCTTGCGGCACGCCGCCGGCCGGGTCAGCGCTGAACTGCCAGAGCTTGGCGTCATCGCCTTGCAACGCGGCATATCTCAGTTGCGTAAGCGGCTGGCCAACCGGCCCGGCGGTGGCGTGCCCAGCCTGCCCGGCAAGCGCGAGTGCGCCGCCAGCCCACAGCAGGCCGGTCAGCACACTACGCGCGAGCAGGCGGGAAGGCATCGCCAGATCACTCCACCTTGAACGGATAGCTGGCCGTCTTGCCGTCGCCCTGGAACGCCTTGGCTTCCGGCTGGTACATGCGGAAGTAGCGCACCGGCGGCAGCGCAAAGCGGCCCGGCAGCGAGAAGCGCACCAGCTGGCGCAGCACGGTCGGGCGCTCCAGCGCAGGCACCGGCTGGTTGTACGAGAGCTGGCCCATTTCATACGCGGCCTTGCGCTCGAACGGCTGCGCGCCGTTGCCTTCGTTCGGTTCGCCCTTCAGCCCGTCGATCTGGATGCCCCACGTGGTGGCTTCCACTTCGGCGCCCGGCGGCAGCGGCACTTCGACCAAGCCGTAGCGGTACGTGCCCTGGCGCGGCGTCAACACAACCTCGTCGACGTAGAGCGCATTGCTGTCGAGCGTGTCGCCCGGCTTGACCGGCTTGGTGGTGAACGCGATGCCGCTGCTGGCGTCGGCCGCCGGCTGCTTGGGCGCCTTCGGATCGGCCTTGGCGGGCGCGCTGTCGATCGGCTCAAGACGATACAGCTTGCGCTCCACCGTGATCGGCAGCTTGGACGCCTCGGCCGCGCGGCTGCGGTACGACACGATGCCCGATTGCGTGGTCACGTCGGTCGGAGCCGTGGTCAGGTCCAGCGCGGCGGGCGCTTGCGCGCCGGTCCAGCGCCAGGTCGGCACACCCACCGGCGAGCGCGTCGCCTGCCAGCCGCCAGCAGAAACGGCCGGCTGGATGGTGGCAACGCTGGCGCCTTGCAGGCCGCCCAAACCCTTCTGCAGCCAGACCAGCGCCACAGCGCGATCCATGGTCGGCATGGCGGCGCTGGCGCGAGCCAGCAGCGGTGCCGGGTCGGCAGCTGAGCGCCCGCCGCCCATCAGCAACAGGCTTTGCACCAGCGGGGAATTGTCGGCAGCCAGCGCGTTGCGTGCGGCAATGTCTGCGGAGACCAGCGCTTCCGGCACCGGCTGGCCGACTTGGCGCATCAGCTGTGCCGTCAGCACCGTCGCGACCTGCCGGCCGCGTGGCGAATCCGGCGCCACGAAGATCAGGCTGTCGCCCGCGGCGGGGTCGGCATCGACCGGGGCCTTGGCCGCCTTGCCGCCACTGGGCGCAAGCTCGTTGGCCACGCCCGACAGCGGCGTCGCCACCGGCAGGCCCATCTCGTTGGCAAACCACAGCGCCAGCGCGCGGTGCAGCAGCGGCTCGTTCTGGCTGGTGCGCTTGTAGGCTTCGAGCACCTGCTTCCAGTTGTCTGCCGGCAGGCTGATGCCGACCGAGCGGCTGGCGAGCCAATCCGCGTAATACGCATACGACGTGATCAGCGCGCTGCTGGTCGTCAGCTCGCCCCACCAGCCGAAGGTGCCGTTGGTGCCCGCCAGCAGTGCAAGACGCTGGCGTTGCGTGCGCAGCAGCGCGTCGACGCCTTGCGTGCCGGCCGGGCCGCCATCGCCCAGGCGCGTGCCTGTGGCCGCCAGACTCTGCTGGGCCAGTGCCAGCGGGATCAGGCGGCTGGCGGTCTGCTCGGCGCAACCGTACGGATATTCGATGAGGTCATCGGCCACGCGGGCAAACTGGCTGGCCGTGTTGCCGACCACGCGCAGGCGCACGTCGCGTGCATCGGCGGGCAGGCCCAGCGGCAGGCGCGTGCCTTGCAGCTGCGTGAGCGGAACGACGTTTTCGCGGTCGGCCAGCCAGCCCGTTGCGTCCAGCTTGAGCGTGGTCTGCAGGCGGTCCGAAACCTTGTCGTCCTGCTTCAGCTCGGCATTCACGACACCCGCCTGCAGCGCGGTCACGGGTGCGCGCAGATAGTTGGCGCCGCGCTTGAGCGTCACGCGCTGGTTGATGTTCAGCCCGGCGCCCGAGACGATCCAGTCCGCGGTGATGTCCTTGTCGGTCTGGTTGAAGGCGACCATGTCCAGGCGCGGCTGATCGCTTTCGCGGAAGCGTTGCGGGCCGGTCCACTTCAGATACAGCGGCTTGTCGGAGCGGATGCTTGCCGTGCGCTGGCCAACGATGCCGTCCGATGCGCCGGTGGTGGACACGGCGCGCACCGTGATGCGCCAGCGCGCCAGCGAATCCGGCATCTTGAAGGTCATGCGCGCACGGCCATCGGCGCCGGTCTGCAGGTTGGCGACCCAGGCAGCGGTGTCTTTCTCGTCGCGGCGCGGGCGCTCAAGCACCTTCACGCCACGCTCGTTATGGCGGCCATACGTGCCGCCCGGCTTGCCCGGCAGCGAGGCCAGCGCCAGGTCGTAGCTGATGAAACTCTGGCTCGATGTGGTGCGCACGCTGTTGCGGCGCGGGTGATAGAAGAAGTCGACGATGCTGGGTGCCACTTCAGGCTGCAGCACGTAGATCATTTCGTCGACCACCGACACGGTCAGGTTGGCCGGCACGGGCTTGCCCGCCAGCGCGCTGGTCAAGTCCAGCGTGACGGTTTCGCCCGGGGCGTAGACGGCCTTGTCGGCATGCACGCCCAGGTCCAGCGTCGGTTGCGTGACGACAATGCCGGCGTTCTGGAACACCATGTCGCCGTCGCGCACGTACAGCACCGAGAACGTCATGTTGGGCGCGAACTCCGCACCGATCTTGATGCGCGCGCGGTACTGCGACGGCGTGACCTTCTGCAGGCTGAGCCATTCGCCGCCGCGCGTGAGCAGCGCGTGGCGCTCGACCTTATCGCGCTCCAGCGTGAGCAGCGCATCGTCCACCGGCAGCGGGAACGTGATCAGCGCTTCGGCCGTGTCGCCAATCTGGTAGCGATCGCGGTCGAACACCATTTCGATGTTGCCCGGAACGGTCTGCACGCCGTCACCGGCCACCCAGTGGCTGGATGCGGCGAGCAGGTTGCCGGCCGCATCGCGCACCGACAGCGTGTACGAACCCGGCTGGTCGAACTTGACCGGGAACGTGGCGTTGCCCTTGGCATCCGGCGCCAGCGTGCCTTCGGTGCGCGTGCGCGTTTCGAGGCGCACCAGATCCCACTTGGCGGGCGGCGCGCTGGCACCGCTTGCGCCGCTCACAACCGGCATCGGCGTGAGCGTGAACGACACGTTCTGCCCCGGCGTGGTGAAGTTCGACGTGGTCGACAGCTTGTACGGCGTCGCGCCACGTGCGATCAGCAATTCGCGCGTCACCTTCACACGGTACGCCGCGCCATCGTTGGCAAACACGGTCACCACATAGCGGCTCGGTTCCTTGGCGGCGGGCAGTTCCAGCTTGGCGTTGCCGTCGCCGTCGGTGGTCAGCTCCTGCTGCTCCAGCTTGACGGGGAACAGGCCCGCGTAACGCAGCTCGCCCTCCACCATCGTCACCTGTTGCGCGCGCAGGCTGACCGACACCTTGCCGTTCTTGACCGGCTTGCCGTCCGGATAGCGCAGGCTGATCTTGCCCTTGACCGCTTCGCCCGTGCCGTAGCTCGCCTTGTCCAGCGAGAGGTTCACGTCAAAGTGCGGCTTGATGTATTCGGCCACGCGGAAGGCGCCGCCGTATGTGCCGCCGTTGTAGTCGAAGCGCAGCGAGTAGCCGCCGGCCGGCGCGTTGGACGGCAGCGTAAAGCGTGCGTCCGCCCCGGTCTCGCCCGCCAGGCGCGTGGTCGTCGTGGCCACCGGCGCGCCGTTCGGGTCGAGCACTTGCAGCTTGATGTCGCCGGCAGCCGGCACGGTCGACTCGGTCGCGTTCTTGAAGTTGCGGCCGATGAACTTGACGTTCACTTCGTCGCCCGGGCGATACAGCGGGCGATCGGTGAAGGCGTACAGCTTGGTGTTGTAGATCTCGCTGTCGTAATAGAAATTCTCGGAGATGAACACACCGCCCGCGCGATCGTTGCCGATCACGTAGCTGCGTTCAGGCGACACGTGGCGCAGGTCGGCCGTGCCGTCCGCTTCGGTGGTGCCTGAAGCCAGCACGCCCACACCGTCGGTCCAGCTGACCGACGCGCCGCTGACGGGCTTGCCGCTCTTGCGCTCAGCCGTCCACACCATCATGCCCTGCGAGGTGCCCTTGGTGACGGCCACGGTGTCCGACACGAACAGCAGCGTGTGCGCACGGTACGCGCCAATCACCGCCTCAACGATGTACAGACCTGCAGGCAGCTTGCCGACCGGAATCATCACGTTGCCGGCGTTTTGCGGCATCCATTCGCTGCTGCTGCCCTCGAGCTTCACGTCCTTGGGCGGCGCGATCGGCTTGGCATCCCAGATCGGGTAGCGGAAGCGGCCCAGCAGTTCGTAGCCCTTGAGCGGCGCGTACTGCGGGTTGTTCGAGAAGCGCGTGGGCGCGGTCATCTGGTCGCCCATGCTGAACTGCGGCGCGGTTTCCACGGCCTTGCTGCGTGTGGCGAACGACAACACGCGCTGCCAGGCGCGGCGGGCCTGGCGTGTCCAGTTGTCCCACAGATAGGCGAGCGTGTTGGCCAGGCCTTCGCCCGTGTAGTTGGCCTTGACGTCGATGCGGTGCAGGTTCTTCTGCGCCTTCAGAAATTCCAGCGGCTGCGGCACGCGGTAGACGAGGATGTCGGCGCCGCCGTAGCGGGAGAGTTCGTCCTTGTACTCGCGGCCCGGCGCTTCAAGACGGACCATCGCTTCCTGATCGGTGCCGTAGCTCGCATCCGACAGCAGGAAGAACGGCTGCCCCTTGAACGGCTCATAGCCGCTGCCCGGCACGTCGAACAGCGTGGGGTTGGGCGTTTCCGGCGCATCGGCCGCATGCGCTGCCGGCACCGAAACGACGAACGCCAGCACCGTCACGCAGACGGCGGCGACGAGATTGAACGACAGCCAACGGTTGCGCATGCGTTTTTCTACCGTGTCAAAAAGGCCAGACGAAACACGCCGATGAAGTTGGGGTTGCCGCTCTGCGGCTGCCAGCGCGAGTCTTTCCATTGCATCAGTTCAGAAACCGGGACCGCGCGCAGGCCGTTGTCGGTGCGGGTGACGGTGCCGGTGTGGTAAGCGATGTAGCGATCCATCCAGATCATCAGATGCTGGTCGTCGCCTTGATCGAAGAAGAGCAGATCGCCCGGGAGCGCCTGGTTGACGTCCTTGGCGATGAACCGGCTGTTCTGCTGGATGAGCCCCAGCGCCGAGACATATGCGCCGGTACTGCCATCGAAGCGTGCCCAACGCTGCGTGAGCGCGCGCTGGGCAGGCGTGAGATTCAGCTCGGGCGGCAGGTGTCGCGCAGATTCCGCATCGCGCATGCCGTTGGCGCGCAGCCAGCGGGCGTCGTGCGGGCGCAGCGCCTCGCCGGCGGCAAAGCGCACGAGGCCAGCGCAGTCGCGATGCGTCCAGCGCGGCGTCGGGCCTTGGCGGAGCTGCTCGTTGACGATGCGCACGAACCACGCCCGGAACACGCTGGATTGGTCCGGCGTGAGTGCATCGGCATCCGCGGGAGCCGCGTCGGCCCAACCCGACAACGCATGCACAGACGGAGCGAGCAGGCAGGCGCCCGCCGCCGTCAACCAACGGCGGCGGTTCAGCGCGGCGGCCTGGGCGCGCAACGTCATTGCGTGCTGGTGTTGGCTTCGGAGGCGGAAGCCGCAGCCGCTGCGGTCGGCGCATCGGCCGCCGGAGCTTGCGCTGCCGTTGCGTCAGCCAGCGGCGGCGTGCCATCGCCACCGGCAGGCAGACCGCGTCCGCTTGAGAGCCACGTCACCGGCACCCAGCCGCGCGACGACGGCACGCCGCCATCCAGCGCCAGCGACACCGGCGCGTACCGCGACAGCGCCTTGAGCTTCGGGAACAGATGCGTCTGCGCGGCGTTCAGGAACACCGCTTCCTGGTCGGCCGGCAGCGCTGCACCCGCTTCGCGGCGGACAAGCGGGGCGAGCGATGCGGGCGTCATGGTCAGGACGATGCGATCGGTCTTGTCCTTCGGCAGGCTGTCGGCCACTGCGGGGAAGCGCTTGGCGAGCACCGCCAAGGCGTCATCGACGAGGCGTGCGTCCGGCGAGAACACGACCACATCGCCCGCAATCGCGAGCGTGACCGGGAAATAGCGATCCGCCGACAACTGCGCCGCAAACGGAGCACCCGCCGATTGCGCGGTACCGTAGCGCGCACTGACCGGCCGCTGCCACAGCGTGGCGTTGGCGGGCCCCTGCTTTGTCGTCACCGGCAGGCGCTTGTACGGACCGGACTTGTCGTCAGCCTGCGCCTTGGCTTCGTACGACCCGACAATCTGGCCGAACAGCGCACCGAGCGCCGGCTTGACGGCTTCTGCCTGCGACGCCGACGACAGCTTCGCCACGAACAACGGCGCCACCAGCGACGACTTGCCGTACCAGCACGCGGCCGCCGGCCCCGCAAACGCATCGCCAACATGCGCGGCGGCTTCGCTGATCTCCTTGGCGTCGCCTGCCACGGACTTCAGCAGCGTGCCGGCAGCCTTCCAATCAACCGGCAGCGTCGCGCATGCGGCAGGGTCAGACGGCAGCGCACGCCACAGGCCGGCGTTGTCCCACTTGGCCGTCAGCCGGGCCGGGTCGATGAGCGCGGCGCTCTGCCAGCCGTTGCCCGCGCCGTCTTTGCCCGCACCGAAGTCGAAACGCAGCGCTTCAATGCCGGGGAAGTATTGCTGATAACCGAACGACAGATAGTTGGCGCTCACCACAACGTGATGGCCCGTCGGCTCCTGCGCGGGCAGCGCGTACGCCGTGCCCTGGACATTGCGCCTGCCGGTATCGTCCGACAGCAGCGCCGCCAGCGCGCTGGCCTGCTTGGAAATCGGCTTGCCGTCCTTGTCCAGCAGGATGCCGGGCTCGGACAGCGCGATCAGCCGATCGCCCTTGCTGGCAATCAGGATCGAACGCGTGGCCGAGAGCCTGAGCGCATAGACCGGCGCGCCCGAATCGCCCAGCCCATCGGCGACTTTGGTGAGCTGCGTATCGCTCGTGGCCACCGTGGCGACGGCTTCCAGCGCCTTGGCCAGGCCGTTGCGCTGCATCGAGAGCACCCAGTAACGCAGCTTGTCGTCCGGGCCGCGCCACAGCATCACACGGGCGGGCTCGTCAAACACGTGCTTGAGCACCGTCTCGGCCAGGTCGAGCTTCTGCTCGTACGCCAGGCGGCGCAGCGCCCCGGCCACGGAGAGGCGGTCTTCGTTGCCTTCGTAATAGGCCACGAAATCTTCAGTCAGCACGTCGCGCAGCAGCGGCACACGCAGCACGTCGCGCGGCAGTTGCGACAGGCTTTGGCTGTCGATCAGGGCATCGGGATAGGTCAGGTCGAGCTGGACCTGGCGGGCGTGCAGTGCGCGCGTGCGGCCAAACGAGTGCCAGACCATCTGCACCACCGCCGCACCAGCGGCCACCAGGGCAACTGCACCAACCGCGATCTGCTTGCGTGTGAGCTTCATGGAGGAATCATCGGCAAGACGGGAAGGGCCGGCAGATTGCGCGGGTTGCCGGTTCAAGATCGCGAAATCATAGCGGCTGCGATGTTAAGGCAGGTTAACGTTTCGAGATAACCGCGGGCATGCCGTCGAGGCGGCCTTGAGAGCGTCAGGTCAAGCAAGCCAAAAAAAAGCCCGGCACAAGGCCGGGCTTTGATGCGAGGGACGCTGCCTAGCTTCAGGCTGCGCCACCTTCTTCTTGATGGACGACGGGCGTCTCGAAGATCGAAGCAGCTTCCTCTTCGGCAATCGCTGCGGCGCGGTCGCGGTCGGCGGCTTCCTTGGCCTTGCGGGCACGGTGGTAAGCCAGACCGGTACCAGCCGGGATCAGACGGCCGACGATGACGTTTTCCTTCAGACCACGCAGGTCGTCGACCTTGCCCATGATGGCGGCTTCGGTCAGCACGCGCGTGGTTTCCTGGAACGACGCCGCCGAGATAAAGCTGTCGGTCGACAACGATGCCTTCGTGATACCCAGCAGCAGGTTCTCGTAAGTGGCCGGACGCTTGCCCTCGGCGATCACGCGGTCGTTCTCGTCGAGCAGCTCCGAGCGCTCCACCTGTTCACCCGGGATGAACTTGGTATCGCCCGTATCGACGATCTGCACGCGGCGCAGCATCTGACGAACAATCACTTCGATGTGCTTGTCGTTGATCTTCACGCCTTGCAGACGGTACACGTCCTGCACTTCGTCGACGATGTAGGTCGCCAGCTCTTCCACGCCCTTCAGACGCAGGATGTCGTGCGGGTCGGCCGGGCCTTCGACGATCATTTCGCCCTTGTTGACGACCTGGCCGTCGTGCACCAGCACCTGCTTTTCCTTGGCGATCAGGAACTCGTGCGCATTGCCGTCGAGATCCGTAATCACCAGGCGCTGCTTGCCCTTGGTGTCCTTACCGAACGAAGTCGTACCGGTGACTTCCGCCAGCACGGCGGCGTCCTTCGGGGAACGGGCTTCGAACAGCTCGGCCACACGCGGCAGACCGCCGGTAATGTCACGCGTCTTCTGCGATTCGGTCGGGATACGTGCCAGCACTTCACCCACATGCACTTGCTGACCGTCCTTCACGGTGATCAGCGCGCCCACCTGGAAGCCGATGGTCACGGAGTGGTCCGTGCCCGGGATCTTCACTTCCGCGCCCGACGAGTCGAGCAGCTTCACCTGCGGACGGATGCCCTTCGTGGCAGCGGTACGACGCTTCGCATCGATCACCACCAGCGTCGACAGACCGGTCACTTCGTCCATCTGCTTGGCGACGGTGACGCCTTCTTCGACGTTCTCGAACTTGATGGTGCCCGAGTACTCGGAGATGATCGGACGCGTCAGCGGATCCCACGTGGCGAGCTGCGTGCCGGCCTTGATGGCCTGGCCATCGTGCACCAGCAGCGTCGCGCCGTACGGGATCTTGTGGCGCTCACGCTCACGGCCATGGTCGTCGGTGATCAGCGCTTCGCCCGAACGCGAGATGACGATCTGCTCGCCCTTCGCGTTGGTGACGTAACGCATGGTCGCCGTGAAGCGCACGGTACCGGTTGCCTTTGCTTCCACGCTCGATGCCACTGCCGCACGCGATGCCGCACCACCAATGTGGAACGTACGCATCGTCAGCTGCGTGCCCGGCTCACCGATCGACTGCGCGGCGATCACACCCACCGCTTCGCCGGAGTTCACTAGCACACCACGGCCCAGGTCGCGGCCATAGCACTTCGCGCACAGCCCGTAGCGCGTGTCGCAGGTCAGCGGCGTGCGGACCTTGACCTCGTCCACGCCGATCGAATCGATCAGCTCGACCAGGTCTTCGTCCAGCAGCGTGCCGGCTTCAATCGCGGTTTCCTGCGTTTCCGGGTTCACCACGTCGTTGACGACCACGCGGCCGAGGATACGGTCGCGCAGGGCTTCGATCACTTCACCGCCTTCGACCAGGGCCTTCATGGCCACGCCGTTGGAGGTGCCGCAATCGTCTTCCACCACCACCAGATCCTGCGTCACGTCAACCAGACGACGGGTCAGGTAACCCGAGTTCGCGGTCTTCAGTGCCGTATCCGCCAGACCCTTACGCGCACCGTGGGTCGAGATGAAGTACTGCAGAACGTTCAGGCCTTCGCGGAAGTTCGCGGTAATCGGCGTCTCGATAATCGAGCCGTCCGGCTTGGCCATCAGGCCACGCATACCGGCGAGCTGACGGATCTGCGCCGCGGAACCCCGTGCGCCCGAGTCGGCCATCATGTAGATGGAGTTGAACGACTCTTGCTTGACGGTGTTGCCGTTGCGGTCAACCACGTCTTCGGTCTGGAGCTGCTCCATCATCGCCTTGCCCACCTGGTCACCAGCGGCGCCCCAGATGTCCACGACGTTGTTGTAACGCTCCTGATCCGTCACCAGACCCGACATGTACTGCTTGTCGTATTCCTTCACCTTGGCAGCCGCCTCGGAAATGATCTTCTCCTTGGCCGGCGGCACCAGCATGTCGTCGATGGCGATCGAGATACCGGCGCGCGTTGCCAGGCGGAAGCCCGACTGCAGCAGCTTGTCAGCGAAGATCACGGTTTCGCGCAGACCGCACTTGCGGAACGCCGTGTTGATCAGGCGCGAGATTTCCTTCTTCTTCAGTGGCTTGTTCAGCACCGAGAACGGCAGGCCCTTCGGCAGGATCTCCGACAGGATCGCGCGGCCGACCGTGGTGGCCTGCAGCGTGATCTTCGGTGCGAAGCGGGCGTCGCCGTCGGCTTCCGGGTTCACCAGGTCGTACTCGGTGATCCGCACGTTCACGCGCGAAGCCAGTTCGACTTCCTTGTTCTCGTAGGCGCGGATCACTTCCGAGATGTCGGCGAACGTCATGCCTTCACCGCGGCCGTTGATCTTGTCGCGGGTCGTGTAGTACAGACCCAGCACCACGTCTTGCGACGGCACGATCGACGGATCGCCGTTGGCCGGGAACAGCACGTTGTTCGACGCCAGCATCAGCGTGCGCGCTTCCATCTGCGCTTCGAGCGACAGCGGAACGTGAACAGCCATCTGGTCACCGTCGAAGTCGGCGTTGAACGCCGCGCAGACCAGCGGGTGCAGCTGGATGGCCTTGCCTTCGATCAGTACCGGCTCGAACGCCTGGATACCCAGACGGTGCAGCGTCGGCGCACGGTTCAGCATCACCGGGTGTTCGCGGATCACCTCTTCGAGGATGTCCCACACCACCGGCGTCTGGCTTTCCACTTCCTTCTTCGCCGCCTTGATCGTGGTGGCGATGCCCATCGTTTCCAGCTTGTGGAAGATGAACGGCTTGAACAGCTCGAGCGCCATCAGCTTGGGCAGGCCGCACTGATGCAGCTTCAGCGTCGGGCCCACCACGATGACCGAACGGCCCGAGTAGTCCACGCGCTTGCCCAGCAGGTTCTGACGGAAACGGCCGCCCTTACCCTTGATCATTTCAGCCAGCGACTTCAGCGGACGCTTGTTGGCGCCGGTCATCGCCTTGCCGCGACGGCCGTTGTCCAGCAGCGAGTCCACCGCCTCCTGCAGCATGCGCTTTTCGTTGCGCACGATGATCTCCGGCGCCTTCAGCTCAAGCAGACGCTTCAGACGGTTGTTCCGGTTGATGACGCGGCGATACAGGTCGTTCAGGTCCGACGTGGCGAAACGGCCGCCGTCCAGCGGGACCAGCGGACGCAGCTCGGGCGGCAGCACCGGCAGCACTTCGAGGATCATCCAGTCCGGCTTGATGCCCGAACGCTGGAATGCCTCGAGCACCTTCAGGCGCTTGGCGAACTTCTTGATCTTGGCTTCCGAGCCCGTGGCCTGCAGCTCGGCGCGGATCGTTTCGATCTGCTTCTCGATGTCGATGCCGCGCAGCAGCTCGCGAATGCCTTCGGCGCCCATCATGGCAACGAACTCGCCTTCGCCGTACTCGTCGCACTTGGCCAGGTAGTCGTCTTCCGACATGATCTGGCTCTTCTTGAGCGGGGTCATGCCCGGCTCAACGACGACGAATGCTTCGAAGTACAGCACGCGCTCGATGTCGCGCAGCGTCATGTCGAGCACCATGCCCAGACGCGACGGCAGCGACTTCAGGAACCAGATGTGCGCGGTCGGCGCAGCCAGTTCGATGTGGCCCATGCGCTCACGGCGCACCTTGGCCAGCGTCACTTCAACGCCGCACTTCTCGCAGATCACGCCACGGTGCTTCAGGCGCTTGTACTTGCCGCACAGGCACTCGTAGTCCTTGATCGGGCCGAAGATCTTGGCGCAGAACAGACCGTCACGCTCGGGCTTGAACGTGCGGTAGTTGATCGTCTCGGGCTTCTTGACTTCGCCGTACGACCACGAACGGATTTTCTCGGGCGACGCGAGACCAATCTTGATCGCGTCAAACTGCTCTTCTTGCTGTACCTGACGGAATAGGTCGAGCAATGCTTTCATTCCAAACTCCTTGAGTTTGAGGCTGGCGCCTTGGTGTGACCCAAAGGCACCGGCCCTAAATCTTCGTCAATGGCTGCTGTTACCAGGGCATGGCGATGTTGCCGCCACGCCCTCACCGCATCGGCGCTCAGTTGCGCTCGAGGTCGATGTCGATACCCAGCGAGCGGATTTCCTTCACCAGCACGTTGAACGATTCCGGCATGCCGGCATCGATCGAGTGCTCGCCCTTGACGATGTTCTCGTACACCTTGGTCCGGCCGTTCACGTCGTCCGACTTGACGGTCAGCATTTCCTGCAGGACATACGACGCGCCGTACGCTTCCAGCGCCCACACTTCCATTTCACCGAAACGCTGGCCACCGAACTGGGCCTTACCGCCCAGCGGCTGCTGCGTCACCAGCGAGTACGGACCGGTCGAACGCGCGTGCATCTTGTCGTCGACCAAGTGATGCAGCTTCAGCATGTGCATGACGCCCAGCGTGACCGGACGCTCGAACGCTTCGCCGGTGCGGCCGTCGTACAGCGTGACCTGCTGCTTGGAGGCGGTCAGACCCTTTTCCTTGGCGATGTCTTCCGGATAGGCGAGGTCCAGCATGCGGCGGATCTCGTCCTCATGCGCACCGTCGAACACCGGCGTCGCGAACGGCACGCCCTTCTTCAGGTTCTCGGCCAGTTCCAGGACTTCGGCGTCGGACAGGCTGTCCAGATCTTCGGTCTTGCCGCTTTCGTTGTAGATCTGGTTCAGCAGCTTGCGGACCTCGGCTGCCTTGGCTTGCGCCTTGAGCATGTTGCCGATGCGCTCGCCCAGACCGCGCGCGGCCCAGCCCAGGTGGGTTTCGAGAATCTGACCCACGTTCATCCGCGAAGGCACACCCAGCGGGTTCAGCACGATGTCGGCAGGCGTACCGTCGGCCATGTACGGCATGTCTTCGATCGGGGTGATCTTCGACACCACACCCTTGTTACCGTGACGGCCGGCCATCTTGTCGCCAGGCTGCAGGCGGCGCTTCACGGCCAGGTACACCTTGACCATCTTGATCACGCCCGGCGGCAGTTCGTCGCCTTGCGTGAGCTTCTTGCGCTTCTCTTCGAACGCGAGGTCGAAGTCGTGGCGCTTCTGCTCGATGGCAACCTTCACGGCTTCCAGTTGCAGCGCGACTTCGTCTTCCGCCGGGCGGATGTCGAACCAGTGCCACTTGTCCAGATCGGCCAGGTATTCCTTCGTGAGCGCGGTGCCCTTGGCCAGCTTCTTCGGGCCGCCGTTGGCAACCTTGCCCACCAGAAGACGCTCCAGACGCTGGAAGGCATCGCCTTCCACGATACGCAGCTGGTCGTTCAGGTCCAGACGGTAGCGCTTCAGTTCTTCGTCGATGATCGACTGGGCGCGCTTGTCGCGCACCACGCCTTCACGCGTGAAGACCTGCACGTCGATCACGGTACCGCTCATGCCCGAGGGCACGCGCAGCGAGGTGTCCTTCACGTCGGACGCCTTCTCGCCGAAGATCGCGCGCAGCAGCTTCTCTTCCGGCGTCAGCTGGGTCTCGCCCTTCGGCGTGACCTTGCCGACCAGCACGTCACCGGCTTCGACTTCTGCGCCGATGTAAGTGATGCCCGATTCGTCCAGGCGCGCCAGCTGGGCTTCGGCCAGGTTCGAGATGTCGCGCGTGATTTCTTCCGGTCCGAGCTTGGTGTCGCGGGCGACGACCGACAGCTCCTCGATATGGATCGAGGTGTAGCGGTCTTCAGCAACCACACGCTCCGAGATCAGGATCGAATCCTCGAAGTTGTAGCCGTTCCAGGGCATGAACGCGACCAGCATGTTCTGGCCGAGCGCAAGCTCGCCCATGTCGGTCGAGGCGCCATCGGCGATCACGTCACCGCGGGCAACGATGTCGCCCACCTTGACCATCGGACGCTGGTTGATGTTCGTGTTCTGGTTCGAACGCGTGTATTTGATCAGGTTGTAGATGTCCACGCCGACTTCACCGGCCACGGCTTCGTCGTCGTTCACGCGGATCACCACGCGGTTGGCGTCGACATAATCGACACGACCACCGCGCGTGGCCTGCACGGCCGTACCCGAGTCCACGGCCACGGTACGCTCAATGCCAGTACCGACCAGCGGCTTGTCTGCGCGCAGGCAAGGCACGGCCTGACGCTGCATGTTTGCGCCCATCAGTGCACGGTTTGCATCATCGTGCTCGAGGAACGGCACCAGCGAGGCTGCAGCCGACACGATCTGCGACGGTGCCACGTCGATGTACTGCACGCGGTCCGGCGTGACCATACGGGTTTCACGCTCGCTGCCTTCACGCGCGGAGACCAGCTCGTCGATCAGGTTGCCGTCCTTGTCCAGCGTCGCGTTGGCCTGCGCCACCACGTACTTGCCTTCCTCGATGGCCGACAGGTAATCCACCTGGTCAGTCAGCTTGCCGTTTTCAACCTTGCGATACGGCGTTTCGAGGAAGCCGTAGTCGTTCAGTTGTGCGTACAGCGCCAGCGAGTTGATCAGACCAATGTTCGGACCTTCCGGCGTTTCGATCGGGCACACGCGGCCGTAGTGGGTCGGGTGCACGTCACGGACTTCAAAGCCCGCGCGCTCGCGCGTCAGACCGCCCGGGCCCAGTGCCGAAATACGACGCTTGTGCGTGACTTCCGACAGCGGGTTGGTCTGGTCCATGAACTGCGACAGCTGCGACGAACCGAAGAACTCGCGAATCGCCGACGAAATCGGCTTCGAGTTGATCAGGTCGTGCGGCATCAGGTTTTCCGTCTCGGCCTGGCCCAGACGCTCCTTGACAGCACGCTCGACGCGCGACAAGCCGGCGCGGAACTGGTTTTCGGCCAGTTCGCCGACGCAACGCACGCGACGGTTGCCGAGGTGGTCGATATCGTCCACTTCGCCCTTGCCGTTACGCAGGTTCACGAGCAGCTTGATCGTGTCGAGGATGTCGTCATCCGTGAGCACCATCGGGCCCGAGCCCTCCGCGCGGTTCAGGCGGCTGTTGACCTTCATGCGGCCCACACGCGACAGGTCGTACGAGTCCTCGCTGTAGAACAGGCGGTGGAACAGCGCTTCGACGGCATCTTCGGTCGGCGGCTCGCCGGGGCGCATCATGCGGTAGATCGCGATACGCGCGGCGGTCTGGTCGGCCGTGTCATCTGTGCGCAGCGTGGACGAGATGTACGGACCCTGATCCAGGTCATTCGTGTACAGCGTCTGGATTTCCTTGACGCCGGCATCACGCAGCTTTTCGATCACGCCTTCGGTCAGTTCGTCGTTGGCGTTGGCCAGGACTTCACCGGTATCCGGATCGACGATGTTCTTCGCCAGCACGCGGCCCAGGAGGTAGTCTTCCGGCACGCTGATCAGCTTGGTACCGGCGGAATCCAGGTCGCGGATGTGCTTGGCATTGATACGCTTGTCCTTCTCGACGACGACTTTGCCGTTCTTGTCGGAAATGTCGAAGCGAGCGACTTCACCGCGCAGACGTTCGGGCACGAATTCCATCAGTGCGCCTTCGGTCTTGAGCGTGAAGTTGTCGAACACGAAGAAGTGCGCCAGGATCTGCTCCGGCGTCAGGCCAATCGACTTCAGCAGGATCGTCACCGGCATCTTGCGGCGGCGGTCAACGCGGAAGTACAGGATGTCCTTCGGGTCGAATTCGAAATCGAGCCACGAGCCGCGGTACGGAATGATCCGCGCCGAGAACAGCAGCTTGCCCGAGCTGTGCGTCTTGCCCTTGTCGTGCTCGAAGAACACGCCTGGCGAACGGTGCAGCTGGGACACGATCACACGTTCCGTGCCGTTGATCACGAACGAACCGGTGGAGGTCATGAGCGGAATTTCGCCCATGTAGACTTCCTGCTCCTTGATCTCCTTGACCTTGGTGGGGTTCTCGCGGTCGTTGATGATCAGGCGCACCTTCGCGCGCAGCGCGGAATGATAGGTCAGACCACGCTGCTGACATTCCTTGACGTCGAACGGCGGGCTGGACAGGTGGTATGACACGAACTCCATCCGTGCCAAACCATTGTGCGACACGATGGGGAAGATGGCGTTGAATGCCGCTTGCAGGCCTTCGGTCTTGCGCTGCGCGACCGGCACGTTTTCCTGCAAGAACTGGGTATACGATTGAATCTGGGTAGCAAGCAGGAACGGAACCTGATGAACCGTTGCGCGCTTCGCGAAACTCTTGCGAATACGCTTCTTCTCGGTAAAGCTGTACGCCATGGGATCTCCGAATCATCGCAAGTGCAGCGACGGACTGTGGCGTGGTCGCGCCTGGCACTTGAGGTGTTCAGCGACTGGTGACGGGATTTGGCGGTTGGCCGCTACCAACCTCTGGCTGACAGTACTGCGCGCACCGCCCGCACATGGGCCCATGGAGCCCATGCCACGAACGGGGGAGTACCCGACCAAACTTGCCTTCTGCAGTCGGTTCAGAAGACAAACATCAGCGGACTGCGAGTCGTCCAGTGTGCCACTGATGTTTGACCTCTGCTGGCCTCAGTAGGGCCGGCCGCCGAAAATTCGGGCGAAAGTGACGTCAAGAATACCTATTGCTTACCTGCGGTGTGATTGTAAGGCCGCTCAACATCCGGTCCTACAAGCGCAAAAAGGCTGGCGCCGGGAAATTTCCCTTTGCCAGCCTCGATCGCGCACCGATACGGCACGCGAGACCTGCACTTACTTGGCTTCGGCTTCCGCGCCGGCTTCCACCAGCTTCTTCACCAGCTCGTCAGCAGTCTTCTTGTCGACGCCTTCCTTCACGGGCTTCGGTGCGCCATCGACCAGGTCCTTGGCTTCCTTCAGGCCCAGGCCGGTGATTTCACGCACGGCCTTGATGACGCCAACCTTGTTCGCGCCGGCGCTCTTCAGCGTCACGGTGAATTCGGTTTGCTCTTCAGCAGCCGGAGCAGCTGCGCCGCCAGCCGGGCCAGCCACTGCCACAGCAGCAGCCGACACGCCAAACTTTTCTTCGAACGCCTTGACCAGGTCGTTCAGTTCCATTACGGACATCGCGCCAACGGCTTCCAGGATGTCGTCTTTGGTGATTGCCATTTGAATAACTCCAGAATGTGATTCGGTATCGATCGTGCGATCTGTGCGCGGTGCAGCAGCCGATCAGGCCGCGGCAGCCTCGCCTTCGCCTTGCTTGGCAGCCAGGGCACCCAGGGCGCGGGCAAAGCCCGACACCGGTGCCTGCATGACGAACAGCAGCTTGCTGAGCAGTTCTTCCCGGCTCGGGATCGTTGCCAGGGCCTTCACGCCGTTGACATCGAGGACCTTGCCATCGTAAGAACCGGCGCGCAGCACCAGCTTGTCGTTGCCCTTGGCGAAATCGTTCAGCACCTTGGCCGGGGCCACTGCATCTTCGGAAATACCGTAGATCAGCGGGCCGGTCAGTTGCTCGGCGAGTTCGGCAAACGGCGTGCCTTCAACAGCACGGCGAGCCAGCGTGTTCTTCAGAACGCGCAGGTAGACGCCTTGCTGGCGCGCTTGCGCGCGCAGCTTGGTCAGATCGCCAACCGTGATACCGCGATATTCGGCGACGACGATGGTCGAGGCCTTGGCGACTTGCGCCGTTACCTCGGCCACGACGGCCTTCTTATCTTCGAGATTGAGTGCCACGGTTAAGCTCCAAAACGACTTCGGCTTGCGCAGTCACTGCGGTCACCTCGGTCAGTCCAAAAGTACGGCGTCCGATTGGCACAAATCACTTCGGCAATACCAAAGTCACTCATTCCCTTCGGGGGCGCCATCTGCGTTGGCTGCAGCGCTGATCCGTTGCCGGATTGCGCTGCGATTAAGGTGAAGATCCAGACGAAATCCTGAGTCCTTCACCGCCAACGGTCTTTGATAACCAGCAGCTTCTGCGTGCCTTCGCACACTTGCACTGCTGCCCAAAGTTCTTCCCTCAAAACTTCAAGGGAGCGCACGGTATGACCGTGCGCCGCAAATCTGCCAACACCGGGACGGTTATCGGGCCACCCGGCGCGAATGATCGAAAGCGATCAGGCTGCCAGGCTCGCCTGGTCCACACGTACGCCCACACCCATCGTCGACGAGACGGCGATCTTGCGCAGGTACACGCCCTTGCTGGAGGCCGGCTTGGCCTTGTTCAGCGCGTCCAGCAGCGCAGCCAGATTGCTCTTCAGCGCTGCCGGCTCGAACGAGCGGCGGCCGATGGTGGCGTGGATGATCCCGGCCTTGTCGACGCGGAATTGCACCTGACCAGCCTTGGCATTCTTCACAGCCGTAGCCACGTCCGGCGTCACGGTACCGACCTTCGGATTCGGCATCAGGCCGCGCGGGCCCAGGATCTGACCCAGCGTACCGACCACGCGCATCGTGTCGGGCGAGGCGATCACGACGTCGAAGTCCATGTTGCCAGCCTTGATCTGCTCGGCCAGGTCTTCCATGCCGACAATCTCAGCGCCGGCAGCCTTGGCTTGCTCGGCCTTATCGCCCTGGGCGAACACGGCAACACGCACCGACTTGCCGGTACCGGCAGGCAGCACCACCGAACCACGAACCACCTGGTCCGACTTCTTCGCGTCGATACCCAGTTGCACGGCCACGTCGATGGATTCATCGAACTTGGCGCTGGCGCAATCCTTGACGAGGCTCAGTGCTTCGTCGATCGGGTAGAACTTGGTGCGCTCGACCTTGGCCTTGTTCGCGGCCACGCGCTTCGAAATCTTTGCCATGATTACAGGCCCTCCACCGTAATACCCATCGAACGGGCGCTACCGGCGATCGTGCGCACGGCGGCGTCCAGATCAGCTGCGGTAAGGTCAGCGTTCTTCGCCTTGGCGATCTCTTCAGCCTGGGCGCGGGTGATCTTGCCGACCTTGTCGGTATGCGGCTTGGACGAACCCTTCTGGATACCTGCTGCCTTCTTGATGAGCACGGTCGCCGGGGGCGACTTCATCACGAAGGTGAAGCTCTTGTCGGCGAAGGCGGTGATCACCACCGGCACCGGCAGACCCGGTTCCATACCTTGAGTCTGCGCGTTGAACGCCTTGCAGAACTCCATGATGTTCAGACCGCGCTGACCCAGGGCCGGGCCGACGGGCGGGGACGGATTTGCTTTACCAGCCGGGATTTGCAGCTTGATAAAGCCAATAATCTTCTTGGCCATCTTGACTCCTACTCGGACTGCCGCGAGGCAATCCTGTTGAGTGGTAACGCATCAGCGCAAGACTGACGCTCCTCTGTTGGCGCGGGCGGCTTCGCCGCCGTTGCCCGCCGGGTTCGTTGAACCTGGCGATCGGCGCAGCGGCTGATACCGCCACGCCCAATTCATCACACCTTCTCGACCTGGCCGAACTCAAGCTCGACTGGCGTGGCTCGCCCGAAGATCGTCACAGAAACGCGCAGGCGCGATTTCTCGTAATTCACTTCTTCGACGTTGCCATTGAAGTCGGTGAACGGACCTTCCTTCACGCGGACCATTTCGCCCACTTCGAACAATGTCTTGGGACGCGGCTTCTCGACCCCTTCCTGGATCTGAGCCATGATCTTGTCGACTTCGCTCTTGGAAATCGGCGAGGGGCGATTGCCCGTACCACCAATGAAACCAGTCACCTTGGAAGTGTTCTTCACCAAGTGCCAGGTCTCGTCGGTCATCTCCATTTCGACAAAGACGTAGCCGGGGAACAGGCGGCGCTCAGTCACGGTCTTGCGGCCGCTCTTGCTTTCCATCACCTCTTCCGACGGCACCAAGATCTGGCCGAACAGATGTTGCAGGCCTTCGCGCTCAATGCGCTCCTGCAGCGCGCGTTGCACGCTCTTTTCCATGCCCGAGTAGGCATGGACGACATACCAGCGCTTCTTTGAGGCCGGTGCGGACGAATCCGTGGACGTGTCGTTCGCTACGTTATCCGTCATGGCTTTACCCGATTATTTCCAGCCCAGCACGAGGGAAAAGATCACCCACTCGATGAGCTTGTCCGCAGACCATAGGAACACGGCCATAACGACGACGAACGCGAACACCAGGCCGGTCATCTGGCCGGCTTCCTTGCGCGTCGGCCAAACCACCTTGCGAACTTCACGGTACGACTCGCGCGCAAACTCAATGAAGCTTTGCCCCGGCGCAGAGACGAGTGCAACCCCCGCACCAAGCGCCAGCCCGCCAATCAGCGAAGCGGCACGGACGTAGCCTGGTTGCTGCGCCAGCAGGTAAAAACCGATCACCCCGGCGACCACCAGTAGGAACGCAACGGCCAGCAGCCACTTGCCGCTGGCGGTGTTGACGGTTTCGACGTTCGGATTGGCCATGTTTCCCAAACGAGACTAAGCCGCGTGGCGCGGTGTCGCGCAACGCGGCTGATGAATTGGCAGGGGCAGAGGGAATCGAACCCCCAACCTTCGGTTTTGGAGACCGACGCTCTGCCAGTTGAGCTATACCCCTAAAACAGCTTTGGGGTCGCCATTCGGTCAACCCCACTCTGGCGCTTCACGCGCGACCGGTTGGCGGTCGCACGGAAGCTTTACAGCACTTACTCGATGATCTTGGCGACGACGCCGGCGCCGACGGTACGGCCGCCTTCACGGATGGCGAAGCGCAGGCCTTCTTCCATGGCGATCGGGGCGATCAGCTTGACGGTGATCGACACGTTGTCGCCCGGCATGACCATTTCCTTGCCTTCCGGCAGCTCGATCGAGCCGGTCACGTCCGTCGTACGGAAGTAGAACTGCGGGCGGTAGTTGTTGAAGAACGGCGTGTGACGGCCGCCTTCGTCCTTCGACAGGATGTAGACCTCGCCCGTGAAGTGCGTGTGCGGCTTGATCGAACCCGGCTTGCACAGCACCTGGCCGCGCTCGACGTCTTCGCGCTTGGTGCCGCGCAGCAGGATACCGACGTTATCGCCTGCCTGACCTTGGTCCAGCAGCTTGCGGAACATTTCCACGCCCGTGCAGGTGGTCTTCTGCGTGGCCTTGATACCGACGATTTCGATTTCTTCGCCGACCTTGATGATGCCGCGCTCGATACGGCCGGTCACCACGGTGCCGCGACCCGAGATCGAGAACACGTCTTCCACCGGCATCAGGAACGTACCGTCAACAGCGCGCTCCGGCGTCGGGATGTAGGTGTCCAGTGCGTCGGCCAGGTTCATGATGGCCACTTCGCCCAGTTCGCCCTTGTCGCCTTCCAGCGCCAGCTTGGCCGAACCCTTGATGATCGGGGTGTCGTCGCCCGGGAAGTCGTACTTCGACAGAAGTTCGCGCACTTCCATCTCGACCAGCTCCAGCAGTTCAGCGTCGTCCACCATGTCGCACTTGTTCAGGAAGACGATGATGTACGGCACGCCAACCTGGCGGGCCAGCAGGATGTGCTCACGCGTTTGCGGCATCGGGCCGTCAGCGGCCGAGCACACCAGGATCGCGCCGTCCATCTGGGCGGCACCGGTGATCATGTTCTTGACGTAGTCGGCGTGGCCCGGGCAGTCAACGTGCGCGTAGTGGCGGTTAGCCGTTTCGTATTCGATGTGCGCGGTGTTGATCGTGATGCCGCGTGCCTTTTCTTCCGGCGCAGCGTCGATTTCGTCGTACTTCTTCGCTTCGCCACCGAACTTGCTCGACAGCACGGTCGCGATCGCTGCGGTCAGCGTCGTCTTGCCGTGGTCAACGTGACCAATCGTCCCAACGTTCACGTGCGGCTTGGTCCGCTCGAACTTTTCCTTTGCCATGTCGCGACTCCTGTCTCGGTAGCGATTTGCGTTGGTGGATGCGTGGTGCCCATGGGCAGGATCGAACTGCCGACCTCTCCCTTACCAAGGGAGTGCTCTACCACTGAGCCACATGGGCGAAACCTGCAACAGCGAATGGAGCGGGTGAAGGGAATCGAACCCTCGTCGTAAGCTTGGAAGGCTTCTGCTCTACCATTGAGCTACACCCGCCCGGGTTACTTCTTCCCTTGCCGCCCGACCCTGCGGGCCGAACTCACTGCTTAATTTTGGTGGAGAGGGTTGGATTCGAACCAACGTAGGCGTAAGCCAACAGATTTACAGTCTGCCCCCTTTAGCCACTCGGGCACCTCTCCGAAGAGAACTTGCGATTATGGGACCGCGAAGATGTCTTGTCAAGCGCCCAATGAAGAAATCACATGAAAACACTGACAGATCTTCCGCATATGGCCCGCCAGCGCCCACTTAGCAGGTCCAGACGGTGGACAGACCCCGAGCTTTTGCCGGAAGGGCAATTGCAGCTTCGCTCTGTCAGAGCTGCGTACAGCGCAAACCGCGCCACCAGCTAGCGCATGCTTACCGCTTTTGAGCAAAAACAACCGACCCGTAAAAAGCAAACACCCCAGCTATTTGAGTAGCTGGGGTGTTTAGAGGGAGAGCCTGGCGATGACCTACTTTCACACGGGAA
>NZ_CATYWO010000008.1:0-119500 GCF_958405655.1 Ralstonia condita
CGAGTGGTGGGCCTCGCGTCGGGGGGTGGGGCGCCGCCCGGGCTGTGGGTGGGTGGGGGGCGTGAGGGGCCGCGCCGCCAGGGCACGCGCGCGCGCCAACAGGTAGGACTCGTCAAACGGTTCCGGCGCACCCGGCGTGGCGCTACGGGACAGACCGGGCGCCAGGGCGAGCAGCCCGGCCGCCAACTGCTTGAGCAGGTCGCGACGATGCATGGATCAGGGCGGAGCCAATGAACATCCATCTTCGCACAAACGCACGCCGCGGCAGTGTCCCGTCCGAACCTTTCATTGGACCCACAACCCTGTGCTCTAGCCAGGATTGTGCCTCGCGCGCGTGGCGTCGCACCGCCAGTTGGAGCACAATCCCGGGTCTGTTCACCGGTGGAGCGCATCCGCCTCGCCTGTGGTGAACGGAACCGAGCCCCATCGGCCGTTGGCCGGTGCCCCGCCACGATCATCACGGCGCACATGCTTCCCACGTCTTCCCCGTCTCCGCTTCCCGGCCATGCCGAACCGTCCGCCGCAGGCCTGGTGGCCACCGCACTGGACGCGTTCAGCCGCTACTACGACGATGTCCTGCTGCCCATGTGGCTTGGCCCGGGCTGGAATGCGCAGGCCGGCCTCTGCTATGAGGCGCTGATCGCCAAGGATGGCGCGATCGTGCCAGCGTCGACGGAGCGCTACCGGGCGATGGCCTGCGCGCGGCAGCTCTACACGTTTGCCCGGGCGACGCAGCTTTCTGCCCGTCACCGCAACCTGTGCGGCGAACGTGCCGCCGCCCTGTGCCATGCGCTCGACACACGCTTTCGCGACACGCTCCAGGGCGGCTGGCTGTTTTCGATCGACAGCGCCCTCGCTCCGCAAGACACCACCAAGGACCTGTACACGCACGCGTTCGTGCTGTTCGCGGCGGCGCACTGGCTGGCCGTCAGTGAAGACCCACGCGCCGCCGCCCTGATGCACGACGCGCACGACGTGATTGCCCACCGCTTCGCCCGGGCCGGTACCGTGTCGCTGCCGGTGGCGGCAATGGACGCCTCGTTCACCAACACCCTGGCCGGGGTGGCACAGAACCCGGTGATGCATCTGACCGAGGCCTACCTGGCGGCCGCCGCGCTCGATGAGCCGCCCGCCTGGGCCGAAGCCGGCGTGCACACGCTGGCCGAGGGCATCCTCGCGCGCTTCATCGATCCGCGCACCGGTAGCATTGCCGAACTGCCAGTCGATGAACCCAGCGCCGACAACCGCATCGAGCCAGGCCATCAGTTCGAATGGTTCTACCTGGTGCGCGCGCATGCCGATGTCTTCTCGCGGTCCCGCGCTGGGCAACAACTGGCCGACACGCTCGGCCGTGCCGTCGAGGCGGCGTGCGAGCGGGGCGTGGACGCCAACACGCAGGGCGTCTGCCTGTCACTGAACCTGGACAGCACCCTGCGCGACGCCAGCCAGCGCATCTGGGCCCAGACCGAATACGGCCGTGCGCTCGCCCTGTGCACCGAGACGCACGGCGCGATGCTCGCGCGCATGCTGCCGGCATGGTCCATGCGTTTCCTCCACGCACAGGGCTGGCACGAAGTGCTCGACCCGGCGGGCCAACGCCTGCGCGCCGACATGCCTTCCAGCACGCCGTACCACATCACCACGTTCTACGAGGCCGCCCGCGCCACCCAGCCGGACGCGCCCGCATGTTGTGCCCCCGCAGTCGAGTGAAGCACCCCATGCCTACCCACAACCCCAACGAATCCAAGGCCCGCGCGATCTTCCGCGTGGTCAGCGGCAACTTTCTGGAAATGTACGACTTCATGGTCTACGGCTATTACGCCAAGGCCATTGCGGACACGTTCTTCCCGGCCGGCAACGAATTCCTCTCGCTGATGCTGTCGCTGGTGACATTCGGCGCCGGCTTCCTGATGCGGCCCCTGGGGGCCATCTTCCTGGGCGCCTATATCGACCGCCACGGCCGCCGCGCAGGCCTGATCCTCACGCTGGCGCTGATGGCCTGCGGCACGCTGCTGATCGCGCTGGTGCCGGGCTACCGCACCATCGGGCTTGCCGCGCCGCTGCTGGTGCTGGCTGGCCGGCTGCTGCAGGGCTTCTCGGCCGGCGTCGAGCTGGGCGGGGTGTCGGTCTATCTGGCTGAAATCGCCACGCCGGGCCGCAAGGGCTTCTTCGTGAGCTGGCAGTCCGGCAGCCAGCAGGTGGCGGTGATGTTCGCCGCGCTGCTGGGCGTGCTGCTGTCCCTGGCATTGCCGCCCACAGAGGTGAGCGCGTGGGGCTGGCGCGTGCCGTTCGTGGTCGACTGCCTGATCGTGCCCTTCCTGTTCTTCATCCGACGCTCGCTGCAGGAGACCGAGGCGTTCCAGAAGCGCAAGCACCGCCCAGATCTGGGCGAGGTGTTCCGCTCGATGGTCGAGAACTGGCGCCTGGTGGGCGCAGGCACGCTGCTGGTGGTGATGACCACGGTGTCGTTCTACCTGATCACCGCCTACACGCCGACCTTCGGCAAGAGCGTGCTGCACCTGACCGACATGGACAGCCTGATCGTCACGCTGTGCGTGGGCGCCTCCAACCTGTTCTGGCTGCCCGTGATGGGCGCCGTGTCCGATCGCGTCGGCCGCCGCCCGCTGCTGATCCTCTTTACCGTGCTGATGCTGCTCACTGCGTATCCGGCCATGGTCTGGCTGGTCGGGGCGCCGTCCTTCGGCCGCCTGCTGGCCGTGGAGTTGTGGCTGTCATTCCTGTACGGCAGCTACAACGGCGCGATGGTCGTCACGCTCACCGAGATCATGCCGCCAGCGGTGCGCACCACCGGCTTCTCGCTGGCGTACAGCCTTGCCACGGCCATCTTCGGCGGCTTCACGCCGGCCATCGCCACGTGGCTCATCCACGCCACCGGCAACAAGGCAATGCCCGGCGTGTGGGTGTCATTTGCGGCGCTATGCGGGCTGGTTGCCACGCTGGCGGTGGTCAAGCCGGCCGGCAAGCACGAGCACGGCGCGGTGACGGCCGCCTGATCCGACATGCAGAACGACGGCGGGCAGATCGATATCACGACGATCGAGCACTGCGGCTTTGCCGCGCTGCCGCCCGAACACACCGTCGAAGACGGCCCCTGGGTACTGCGCATGGCGGGGGGCCTGGCCAAACGGGCCAACTCCGCCAATCCGCGCGCACCGGGCGCTGAACTGGACCCGGCCCGTCTTGAGCGCATCGAGACCTTCTACCGCCGCGCGGGTCTCGCGCCCATTGTGCGCATCACACCGTTGGCCGTTCCCGGCGCCGACGCCCTCCTCGCCGCCCGCGGCTACCGCATCGCCGACAGCAGCCTCGTCATGACCGCGCCGCTCGCGGCCGCGCCGACCGCCACGCGTCCTGACGACATCGGCATCAGCATCGACACGGCGATTCCCGACACGTGGCATGACGCCTTTGCGCAATTCGACGGCCTCGATGCGCACGGACGCACCACCCGCCGAGCCATGCTTGCCGCACTCGATCGCCCGCACGCGGCGATCACGTTGCGGGATGCGAGGGCAACCGTCGTCGGCATCGGTCTGGCGGTGCGCGACGGCATGCAGGTCGGTCTGTTCGATGTGCGCGTGGCCCGCGACGCGCGCGGCCGAGGCCTGGGACGCGCCGTCACGGCGGCAATGCTCGACTGGGCGCGCACGCATGGCAGCGCGCACGCCTATCTGCAAGTCAACGCAGACAACGCGCCGGCACGCCGGCTCTACCGTTCGCTCGGCTTTACGGAGGCCTACGCCTACCACTATCGCATCGGGGCAGCCTGACCAACTGATGCAAGGTGCCAAGCTTCAAGGCAGGCCTTCGGGGTGCCGTGCTCGGCCTCACTGGATCACGAGCCCGTTCGGCCCAACCACGCCGAGTTCCACGTAGTGGGAGCCGGGGCGCGAGCGGTCCGAGAAGTCGACCACAAAGCCGCCTCCGACATCGAAGTTGCGCAGGTTGGCGAGCTCACGCCGCACCTGGTCACGCGTGGGCTTGGGGCCGGCACGGCGGATGGCTTCAGATAGCACCTTGGCAGCGACGAAACCCTCTACGGCGCGGAACGACGGCTCGACATCCCTGGCACCCACGGCGGTACGCGCGCGGTTGAACTCGCGGATGACCGGGTTCACGCTCTTGCCCGGGTTGGGCATCACCAGCGCGAGCGAATAGCCGCGCACCGCATCGATGCCCGCCACCTTGAGCAGGTAGCCGGGGTCGATGGACGACAGTCCCAGGAGTTGCGCGCCGCCGCCCCGCGCCCGGTACTGCTTGATGAACTCTGCCGCGGGCCCGGCCGTGGCGCCCAGGAAAATCGCCTGCACATCCGCCGCCAGCAGTCGGTCGACGGCCGGCCCCACTGCTGTCGCGTTGCGCGGGTAAGAAGCGGTCGTGGCCATCGCCAGCTTGTGGGGCCTGAGCGTGCGCTCGGCACCCGCGAGCACTTCCCTGCCCAGCGCATCATCCTGATACAGCACGCCGATGCGCGTCACGCCGATGGTGACGAGCGCACCCACCATCTTGTCCATCTCCTGCTGGTAACTCGCCTTGATCGGAAATACAAGGGGATCGCCAGTCATGCTGGCGGCGCCCGTGGCCGGCCCGACCAGTGGCAGGTTGGCCTCGGCCAGCACGCCGCTGCGCATGAGCGCCTCAACGTTGGCGGTGCCGACCACGGTCAGCGCGGCCACCGGATTGTCGATCTTGGCCATGTCCCGCACGTTGCGCAGGGTCTGCTCGATCTTCTGCTCGTCGTCACGAGCAACCAGGCGGAGGGTCTCGCCGTTGATGCCGCCATCGAGGTTGAGCCAGTCAAAATACAGCCGTGCGCCGGCATGGAGCGCGCGCCCGGTGGCGGCCTGTGAGCCGGAGAGCGGCAACGACTGGATGATGCTGATGTCTGCGCGGGCAGCGGAGGCCGCCAGAAACGCGCAGAAACAGACGACGGCGGCCAGAGGCCGACGCAAGCGCGCACCCCGGCCGTGCGCGTGGTTTCCCGATTGCATTGCTAGCACCCTTCACCGCACACCCCGTGGGCCGCGGCGTTTTGTCGAGACCGCTTGCGCGATCCACTTTGTCGTTTTGGTTCGATCGGACCTGGCCGATGCGGTCGATAGCCTGCCATCGCGCAGGGGCTTCGACAAGTCCCGCAGACGGCGTTTTAGACTCACCCGATCGTTCTGTCGCAAACCCGCCATGCCGCAGCGCATCCTGCCCACCGATATCGAAGGCCGCATCCCGCCTTCACCGGCGCACCCTGTGCGTCTGTATACGCGGCACATGGATGCCAACACGCGCTTTCCGCGCCACACCCACCCGTGGGCGCAGGTCGCTTACAGCCACAACAGCGTGCTGCGCGTACAGGCCGGCGACACAGCCTGGGTGGTGCCGCCCTCGCGCGCCATCTGGATACCGCCCCGCGTCGAGCACGAGGTCTGGGTGGTGGAAGCCGCCTTCCTGCGCACGCTGTATGCCGACCCATCCGTGGTGACCGGTGCGCTGGCACAGTGCCGGGTCATGGAGGTCTCCCCCTTGCTGCGCGAGCTGATTGCCGCGATGGACGTGCGTCAACCGCTGCCGCCCGCACGCGAGCAGGCCCTGGCGGCGCTCATCCTCGATGAGCTGCGCCGCAGCGCACCGCTGCCGCTCGACTTGCCGATGCCCGCCGATAAACGGCTGCGCGCCCTGTGCGAACGCGTGATGGCCGACCCCGGCACGCCGCTCACATTCGACGCCCTGGCGCAGGGCGTGGGCGCCAGCACACGCACGCTGGCACGGCGCTTCAAGGAAGAGCTTGGCGTGAGCTTTTCGCAATGGCGCCAGCAGGCCGTGCTGGCCAGTGCCATCCCGCTGATGTCGCGCGGGATGCCGCTCGCGCAGGTGGCACAGACCCTCGGATACAGCAGCCAAAGCGCGTTCTCGGCGATGTTCCGCCGCGCGTTCGGCCAGAGCCCCAGCGCGTTTCTGCATCGACCGGGGAGCGACGCCGAGGCGGCGTCTTAGGCGGACGGCTCCGGCATCGCCCGCCGGTTCTCGGGGCGATCAAGCGCATCGAGCCAGGCCACCGTCTCGCGCCAGCACGGCGCACCGGACGACGCCCGGAAGAAGCCCATGTGTCCGACGCCCCCGGCGCCCAGTCCGGCACCGCCCACCTGACGGCGCGTGACGCGCGCGGCGGAATAACGATCGACCAGTGCATCGATGGCGCGCGCCGGGGCGAAGGCATCGTCGTCGAATCCCCAGGCGAGCAGCGGCACGGCGAGCCGCGCATAGCGCGCGGTATCGAGTCCGGCACGCGGGGCGAACAGATAGCCGCGTTGCCGCGCAAAGCGCGCCCAGTCTTCGAGAATGGCGGCGGGAATCGCCATCGGTCCCATGCCGATCCTGGACAGCGGCAGACACGCGCCACGCGCCGCGCGCACGGCCAGCGGAATCCGCACGCGCAGCAGCCACGCAAACTGCAGGCGCGCGAGCACGCCACGCCACGGCCACAACCGCGCGTCTGCGAGGGACGACGCCACCTGGACCAGCGCATCGGCATGTACGATATGCGGCGCCAACCCGGCCAATTGCCCGCCAGCACTGTGGCCCAGCACCACCAGGCAGCGGCCGCTACAGCCTTCCGGCACCATCGTGTCGTGCACCCACTTGAGCACGGCGTCGATATCCAGCCGGCCCCAGTCGGCAAAGCGCGGCATGCCCGGGCCGCTGGCGAGCGCCTCGCCAATGCCGCGATAGTCGAACATGACCACGCGCCAGCCCGCCAAACATAGCGCCCGCGCAAACGCCGCATAGAACTGGCGCGGCACGCCGAGCGCAGAGCAGATCACCACCGTGCCGCGCGCGCCCAGGCCGGGACCGGTGACCGTCACGGGCAGGGTCCAGCCGTCCGCCGTGCGGACGTGGTCTTCGCGGGTGAGGAGGGCGTCGGCGGGGTAGTCGATCGGCTCGCGGTGCATGGTCGCTCCGTTCGGGTTGTGGGCTGCCTGGAGTATTGGCAGCGGAGCGGGGGGCCACAATTACGCGACAGGTAATCGCCGCACCTACCCGACTCTGCTTCAATAGGTGACATGAACCCTGCCCCAAGCCTGCCCACGGACAACCTCGCCATGCTGGATGATGCCGATGCCGCCCAGGTGGCCGCCGAGCCCCCCGAAGCCGCCCGCACACGCTTTCCGCAATTGCTGCGCTTCTGGCGCATCCGCCGTGGTTACAGCCAGTTGGCGCTCGCGCTGGCCGCCGGGGTATCGCAGCGGCATGTGAGCTTTCTGGAATCGGCCCGCGCAACGCCCAGCCGCAACATGATCCTGCAGCTCGCCAAGGCGTTGAACGTGCCGCTGCGCCATCGCAACCAGATGCTGCTGGCCGCCGGTTTCGCCCCCGCGTATGCCGAGCAGGGCCTGTGCGCTCCGGCAGATGAGACCTCGCCGATGATGCAGGCGGTACGCCAGGCAGTGAAGCTGATACTCGACAAGCAGGCGCCGTATCCGGCCCTCGTGCTCGACCGCTTCTGGCATGTGCTCGACGCGAATGCCGCGCACCGGCGCCTGATGCGCTGGGCCATCGGCGACGACCGGGCAGAAGGCGCGCCGGGCGCGGTCAACATGATGAAGCTCGTGTTCGATCCGAGCGCGCTGTGGCCGGCCATCGCCAACCGCGATGCCGTCGGCCGGTATCTCGCTCGCCGTGTGCGGCAGGAACTGGGCCTGCACGCCATCGACCCCGCCAGCCAGCGCCTGCTGACGGACATCCGCGCGCTGCAGCCCACAGTATTCGACGCGGCCGACGCACCGGCCACCCCTTCCGCCCCCGCGCACGATGCCGGCGACCCGCCGCCGTTCCTGCCCGTGACGCTGCAGCGCGACGGCGTGACGATCTCGCTGTTCTCCACGCTCACCACGCTCGGCACCCCGCGCGATGCGGGGCTGCAGGAGATGCGGATCGAGTGTTTTTATCCGGCGGATGAGGCGTCGCGGCGGGCGTTGGAGCGCATCACGCTGTAAGATTTCCGCGTTGCAACGAGAATCATTCTCATTTATATTGGCGGGTCGATTTCTCTCCCTCCGGCAGCTACCGTGCCGCGATGTGTCTCATGACCGACCTGACCCATCCTTCGCTTTCGGCCAAACCGGCAGCCAAGCCCAGCGCTGATGCCCGCCGGGCGACCCCCAAGGCGGAGCACCCGGCCAACCGCCGCGCCACGCTGGTACGCTGGCTGCGCAAGACGCACGGCTGGTTCGGGCTATGGGGCGCAGTGATCGGGCTGATCTTCGGTGTTTCGGGCATCTGGCTGAACCACCGCGCGGTGCTGAAACTGCCGGTCGCGCAGCAGCGCACCAACACGCAGATCGCCTTGCCTGACCCGGCACCTGCCACGCCCGAGGCCATGGACGCTTGGCTGCAGCAGGCGCTTGGTGTGCCTGAACCGGCCAGCCGCATCCGCGTGGAGAAGGCCAAGCCGGTGGCTTGGGCGGAGCGGCCGGCCAAGGGCGGCGGGCATGCAGGCGGCAAAGGCGAGCGTGGCGGCGCGGCAGTCGAGCCCGCCACCACGCCGCTCATGCAGCCCGAAGAGTGGACCTTCAACTTTGGCGGGGCCGCCACGCAGATCCAGGCCGAATACTGGGCCGGCAACCGGTCGATCACGATCCGCCAGACCGACAACGGCTTCCTCGGTACGCTGATGAGCTTCCATCTGGGCCGCGGCATGACCGTGCCGTGGATCCTGCTGGTCGACACGCTGGCCGGGTGCATCATCTTTCTGTCGATCTCCGGCCTGTGGCTGTGGGTGCTGACCACCAAGCGCCGCACCGTCGGCTGGACCATCTTCGGCGTGGGCTCGCTGCTCACGATCGGCTTGGCCGTGTCGCGACTCTGACGCCGCCGGCGCCGCACCGCAGCCAAGGGCGCCCGCGTGGCGCCCTTTTGCTGGGCTACGGCCGATCGACGCTGCGCTCGGTCAGCAGCCGCTGGATGGCCCGCATGCGCGAGCGCACCATTTCATCGCGGCGCTGCGCCACGCAGGTCATCAGGATTTCGATGACGGTGAGGTGCACGAGGTACGCCTCGGTGCCGACCCGCATCACCGCATCTTCCGGCACGTCCACCGTGAGCGCGATCTGCGCGCGCTCGGCCAGCGGCGTGCCCGCCTGGGTGATGGCGATCACGCACGCGCCCTGCTCGGCCGCATAGGCAATCGACTCAAGCAGATACGGCATGCGCCCCACGTGCGAGAACGCCACCACAACGTCGGACGCGCCCAGCATGGCCGCCGACACGAGCTGCAAATGCGCATCGAAGTAAGCGTTGGACGCCAGCCCCAGCCGCATCAGCCGTGCCTGCATGTCGTTCGCCATGAACGATGAGGCCGCACCGGCCGCATAGCAATCGACGCGGCGCGCGCGTGCGATGCGCTCGGCGGCGGCGTCGACCTGCGTGCTGGACAGCGATTCGCGCAGCTTGGCCAGCGCCCGCGTGGCGCCATCGATGACCTTGCTCGCGACCAGCGCGGGAGGATCTGCCCGGCCGACATGGCCCGGCAGCGTCGGCTGCGCGTGCGCGAGTTCAGCGGCCAGCGTGGCCTTGAACTCGCGCAAGCCTTCAAAGCCGAGCGCTTGGCACATCCGCACGATGGTCGGCATCGACACGCCTGCGCGCACGGCCAGCGTCTCGACGGATTGCTCGAGCGACAGCTCCGGCGCTTCCAGGATCAACCGCGCCACGCCCCGCTGCGCCGGCGAGAGCGCGGGCAACTGGTCGCGCAGGGCGTTGAGCAGGGGAACGGAGAACGAAGGCATGGCGGGACGTGGGCGGCGAACGGAAATCAGCGTCGCCAGTGTAGCGGCAGCCCCGCGCCACGCCGCCTGCCCGAGGGAAAACCCCCAAGAATCTGTAAGCCCGCGGTTTACGCGCGATGCCTCTTCAGCGGGCAACGCTCCACCCTGCGCGACGTGTGCGGCGCTTTGCCGGTGCCTGCGTAACTTCAACCCTTACAGCGCAGACTTGCCTGAGAGTCGGCCCCCGAGCCAGGCCGGAAAACCCGTTCCGGCCGACACAACAGTCGTTACGACAACAAGGGAGCCACATGACCACTTCGATCCGTTCCATTCCGTTATCGGCCGTTGCACTGTCGGCGCTGCTGGCCTGCGGGGCCGCGCACGCGCAATCCAGCGTCACGCTGTACGGCGTGATGGAAACCGGCCTGCGCTACAGCACCAACAACGACGCCGACGGCCACGGCAAGGCCGAGATGGCGGGCGGCTACTACAGCGGCAGCCGCTTCGGCATTCGGGGCTCGGAAGACCTGGGCAACGGGCTGAAGGCCGTGTTCCACCTGGTCAGCGGTTTCGCGCCGGACACCGGCGTGGGCTCCACCAACGACATGGGACTGGGCGGCTACAAGCCCACCACGCCCGCAACGTCGCGGCTGTTCGGGCGCCAGGCGTATGTCGGATTGGAAGGCGGGTTCGGGGCGCTCACGTTCGGACGGCAGGAGAACCTCGTCTTCAACACGGCCGGCCAGTACGACGCGCTCTCCATCGGTAACCTCGGCGCAACGGCGTGGCACGTCACCGCCACCGGCGTGCGCATCGACAACGCGGTCAAGTACGTGGGCGATTTCAACGGCTGGCGCCCGGGCGTGATGGTCGGCATGGGCGAGCAGGCGGGCGCGTTCTCTGCAGGCAACTACAGCGCGCTGTCGCTCAACTACGCCAGCGGCCCGTTCGCGTTCGGCGGCGCGTGGGAGCAGCAGAAAGACCTGCAATCGGTCGGCACCCGCACCTGGACCACCGGCGGCAGCGTACAGGTCGGCCCCGCCAAACTGATGCTCGGCTACATCAACTACCGCGACGGCACCCCCACCAAGAACGACCTCATCCTCGGCGGCGTGAAATACGACTTCAGCGGCCAGTACAACCTCGTGGTCGGCGGCATGGCCACGCGCCAGCGCAACCCCGACGGCCTGCGCTACACCGCCTACGCGATCCTGAATTACGTGGTCAGCAAGCGCACGTGGCTGTACGTCGGCATGGACTACACCCACCAGAAAGACGCCGGCACCGTCCTGGCAGCCGCACTGCCGAAAGCCTCGCAGACCGGCGTCATGGTCGGCATGCGCCACGGGTTCTAAAACAAAGACACGGCCCGGGCGCCAAGACGTGCGCCCAGACGGTTTGGCCTTTGACTTTCCCTGCCCTAGATGGCGCCTTGAATTTCTGTTGCAGAGAGGAAAAAGGAAGGGAAACTGTCTGAGCGCAGCGAGTTTTTCCCTTCCCCTCTCTGCGACATAAATTCAAGGAGTCTTTCGCCATCTCGGGCGCGCCTTTCTTTGCTTACTTTCTTTGGCAAGACAAAGAAAGTGAGTCGGCCCCGGCAGGGGACGAAACCCCAGCAAACCACCAACGCCCTTACGCCGGCGCAGCAGCAGGTGGCTCATTGGAAGAAGCCGAAGCCTCTTTCTCCGGCGCCACCCGCGCCATCCACTCCTCCAACGCCGCAGAAGTCCGCAACACCGTCCCCGGCGCCGCCAGCGGCACGCCCGCCTTGTCGAACGCATCCTTGAGCACAACGTTGAACGCCCGCAACACATCCGCCTGCTTCTGCGGACGCGTCTTGAACCGCCCCTTGACGATCATCGCGCCACCTTCAAAGCGGTCCAGCCCAAAGATTTCCGCACCGCCGAGCAACGTGTAGCCAAAGCGCGGCTCACCTGCAATCTGGTCAGCCGCAGCGCGCACGAGATCGATCGCCTGCTGCGGTTCGGCCTCCATCGCCACCCGCACTTCAAAGTCGGCAAACGAGTAATCGCGCGAGAGATTGCGCACCGTCTTGATCTGGCTGAACGGAATCGACAGCACCGCGCCGGTGCCATCGCGCAGCCGCACCGTGCGGATGGTCAGGTTGATGACGGAGCCCGTGGCGACCCCCACGTCCACCGTATCGCCCACGCTGATGGTGTCTTCCATCAGGATGAAGATGCCAGTAATCAAGTCCTGTGCGAGCGACTGCGCGCCAAAACCCACCGCCAGGCCCACCACGCCGGCGCCGGCCACGAGCGGGGTCACATTCACGCCCAGGTTGGCCAGCACGCCAATACTGGCCGTCACCACCAGCGTCACCTTCAGGCCATTGCGCAGCAGCGGCAGGATCGTCAGCGCGCGAGTACTGGGCTGGGTGCGCGAGTTGGCGGGTGTGAGGGCCTGCAGGATCGCCGTATCGAGCAGGATCCACACGAGCCAGGTCGTGAAGACGGTGCTGATCAGGCCCGCCATCGCATCGGCAATGCGCCGCCCGTTGACCGAGCTGTGCGCCACGTCGATCAGCGTGTGCCCCCACACGCGCAGCACCAGCTCGACGAACACGATCCAGATGCCGAGCTGCACGAGCGCGGTGAAGAATTGCTTGAGCCGCTCCACGTAGGGCGAACTGCGCGTGAGCCGCAGGCGCATCCGCCAGCTTGCGCGCGGCCGCACGACCGTGGTCAGGAAGAACGCCGCCACCAGCAATAGCGACGTCATCACGGCGCGGCGCGAGACCACGTCTACGTTGTCGGGCATGGTGGCGGTGGCCAACATCGTCACGCCTGCCAGCACGACCACCGGCACCGGCCACAGCGCGGCGATCAGGCGGCGGATCTGGTTGCCGGCGTGCTCGCCCCGGCGCAGCTCGAGCGGCCGATTGGCGATAAGCTGACCAACTGGCCGGCGTGCCCAGAGCGCCCCCACCGCCAGCATCAACGACGACACCGCGTTGCACACCGTGGCGAGCAACAGGCTGAGCGGCCCGCCCAGCACCAGCGCGACGCGCGGGTCTACCAGCGCATCGCCGCAGGCCCCCAGGCTGGCAGCCAGGAAGATGGGCCACATGCCGCGCCTGAGCAGGTACTCCACCGCGACGCGCCGATGCGCGCTGCCGGCAAACAATGAGAAGAGCATCGCCACGCCCGCAGTGATGATCGCGCCCCACACGATGGCATAGGCCAGCACCACGGCCAGCACGAAGCCCGGCGTGGCCGTGTGCCCGAGCCGGATCAACACGGCAAACGACACAGCCCACGGACCGATCTTGCGCAACGCATCGACAAACAGCATGCGCGTGGTCGGATGCGGCCCAAGGCTCGCACTGAGCCCGAACAGGCGGCGCATCAGCGCACCCAGGCCAAGCAGGCCGGCGGCAATCATGGCCCAGATGCCAACCGTACGCGCGAAATCTGCGACAAGGCGCTGCCCCGCCCCGGCGGCAAGCAACAGACCGGCGTTACCGCTGGCGGCCTCGAGGCGTCGCAGCCAGTACCGCGGCGCGCCCGCCTCGACATCCGCCTGGACCGAACCGCTCTCGATGAGGGACGCCACGGCCCCCAGCAAGCCGGGTGCCTGTGCTGACTGCACGGTCTGCTGCGCAGCCACCCCATCGCGCAGCTGTTTCAGTTCGCTGACAAGCGCGCCGCGCTCCTGATCGTTGTCGAGCAGCGTGATGACCGCGTCGAGGGATTGGCGCGTCTGCGCCGGCGTTGCCGCAGGCGCAGACGCGCCCGAGGTGGACGGCGACATCCCCGCCAGCTTGGCGAACGACACGGGCGCGGCATCGGCAACATGACCCGCACCTGCCAGCAGCAGGAACAGCGCGATCGGCCACAGCCGCATCCGGAAAAAGGAATGAGTACGCATGACGGGAAAGGCGATCCGTGCAGAGAACGACCACGGCACGATACGCGAATTCCCGGCGCAGACAACCTCAGCGCTTGGCGCCGGGCGGCAGCGGCACACGGCGCCACAGCCACGCCGCCGTGGCGAGGGCACACGCCATGCACGCCGTGACGATGCCGACCACACCGGGCCAGCCCCACGGCGCGTACAGCTTGCCGCCGGTCGTGCCGATCAGGCTGGAGCCCAGGTAATACGCCAGCAGGTACAGCGCCGCGGCCTGCCCCTTCGCGCGCTGTGCGCGGCGCCCCACCCAGCCGCTCGCCACGGCATGCGCGCCGAAGAACCCGAAGGTCAGCAGTGCGACGCCGCCAATCACCAGCGCCAGGGGCGTGGCAAGGGTGAGCAGCACACCCGCCGACATCAGCGCGGTACCGGCAAGCAACATCCGGCCCCGGCCATGGCGATCGGCCAACCGGCCAAACCAGGCGGAGGCGCCGATGCCCACGAGATACACCATGAAGATGCCGCCCACCGCCGTCTGGCTGAGCCCGTACGGCGCATCCAGCAGGTGGAAGCTCGCGTAGTTGTAGATCGTGACGAAGCCGCCCATCAGCAGGAAGCCCATGGCGAACAGCGCGCGCAGGCCGGGCTCGCGCAGGTGCATGCCCAGCGTGTCGAGGAGATCGCCCGGCGCCACGCCCTTGCGCGGCACGAAGCGGCGCGACGGCGGCAGCAGCCAGAGGAACGCCAGCGCCGCCAGCAGGCCCAGCGCGCCCGTAAAACCCATGGCAGCCCGCCAGCCAAAGTGATCGGCCACGGCGCCGGTCAGCACGCGGCCGGCCATGCCGCCGAATGCGGTACCGCCGATATACAGCCCCATGGCCAGACCCAGGCCCTGCGGATGCACCTCTTCGGCCAGGTAGGCCATGGCCACCGCCGGCACGCCGCCCAAAGCGATGCCAAGCATGGCCCGCGTCAGCAGCAGGCCGTGCCAACCCGGCAGCACCGCCGCGGCCAGCGTCAGCCCAGACGACAGCACCAGCGACACGCCCATCAGCGTCTTGCGATGGACCGACTCCGAGAGCAGTCCCGCAAACAGGATCGCAAACGCCAGCAGCATGGTGGACACCGACAGCACGAGGCTCGTCTGCGCGGGCGACAGACCAAAATCACGCGCCAGGAGGGGCATCAGCGGCTGCACGCAGTACAGCAGCGAGAAGGTCGAGAACCCTGCCGCAAACAGCGCAAGGTTGGCGCGCAGATAGCCGGGATGCCCGCGCACCAGCCAGCGGGAAGGATCGGCAGGTTCGGCGGCGATTGGCGTGGGAACAGGCGCAGCGGATGCGCTGGAAGGTTGGGCGTTCACGGCTGGCGAATCAGAGGCAACCGCCTATTATCGATCGCAGCCACCTTTTCTGCTGCGATGCACGCGCCGTGCGGGGCAGCCTTGGCACCGCGGCACAACCTGCTCAATTCGGCCCCGATCATGGAAACCACACTCTATTACTGGCCTGAAATCCAGGGCCGCGGCGAGTTCGTCCGCCTGGCACTCGAACACGCCGCCGTGCCCTACACCGACCTCGGCCGCCAGGACGAAGCCGCGATCGAAGCGTTTCTGGACGATGCCGGTATCGCCACGCCGCCGTTTGCACCGCCGTTTCTGGTGGTCGGCACGATGGTGATTCCGCAGACGGCGAACATCCTGCTGTATCTGGGCCAGCACTATGGCCTCGCACCGCAGGACGAGGCCGGTGGTCTCTGGACGCACAGCCTGCAACTCACGGTGGCCGATTTCGTGGTCGAGATACACGACACGCACCACCCCATCGCCTCGGGCGAATATTACGAAGACCAGCGGACCGAGGCGCTGCGTCGCGCACAGGATTTCCTCACGCACCGCGCGCCCAAGTTCCTCCGCTACTTCGAGCACGTGCTTGACCGCAACCCTGCGGGGCCAGCCTGGGCCGTGCGCGATGCGCTGACGTATGTGGACCTGTCGCTGTTCCAGATCGTGGCCGGGCTGCGCTACGCGTTCCCTCGCCACATGCAGCGCTACGAGCATGAGCTGCCGCACCTCGTCGCGCTGCACGATCGCGTGGCCGCGCTGCCGAACATCGCGGCGTATCTGCGATCGCCACGACGCATTCCGTTCAGCACGCTGGGTATCTTCCGCCACTATCCGGAGCTCGACGCCCTGACGTAGCGTCACCCCGTACCACGGCCGGCGCGGCTGCCGTGCTAGGCTGCCATGGGTGCGGCGGGCAGTCGGTGCCGCACGTCTTCCAGCGCTTCAGGCCAGCGTTCGATGGCCGCCAGATCGTGGATGTCCTGCAGATCGATCAGCAGTTCCACCACGCGGTCGTCGTCGACATTGACGCCCGAGCAGCGCAGCGCACGCGCGAGCAGATCGTCGCTCGGCACACGCAGCAGGCTCACGCCCAGCCGCTCGATGGCACCGCAGTAGAACGCATCGTCGATGAGGATGCCGACGCCGCAGCGGCGGTTGTCGAGGCCGCGGTAGCGCGGCTCGCCGTCGGCGTCTTCGGAGCGGCATTGCTGCGCGAGCAGGTGCGCGCGCACGCGTTCAAAAATGTCCTCGATGTCGAGGAACGTCCCCTTCCCTTCCATGGGCGTCACCTTCTGTGTGGTGATCTGCGACCGACCCTGCGGTCAGAATGTATCGACAACCGCGCCGTTCAAGCCGAACTGGCGCGCGATCGACTGCAGGCGCTCTTTCCACTCCCACGTGCCGAACACGTCGTGGGCGTTCTGCAGCTTGGAGAGCAGCTCCACGGTGTCGCGATCGTCCACGTCGATGCGGGCCTTCTTCAGGGCCCGGCGCAGCGCGACAACGCCGGCGTCCATGTAGCGCGGGATCTCGTTGGTCGGCTTGAGGATGTAGCGCACCGGCACACTTTCCATCGACGTCGTGTAGTCCCGCACGCCGATCAGGTTGCCGATGGGGCAGCAGCGGCCGCCCTGGCCGTGGTACGCCGCGCCGCCGCGCGGCAGGATGGCCGCACCGCCCTGGCCGAACAGGTGGCGCACGGCGCCATCGTAGATTTCTTGTTTGCTGAGATATTGCGTCTTCATGTTCTTTCCCCTGACCCCGGTACCCGCATACGTCGCCGATTCGATCCGTTCAACTTCCGGTCTGACGTTGCGCGACAGGCCATCCGTGCGACCTATCTTGGTTCAGGATGCACCAGAACCATGGGCCGAAAAAGCACGGGAATGTAAGTCATTTTTACCGTTTGCTTTTTGGCAACGGATTGCCCGCAAAGGTGCGCCAGACAACGCTTTGCAGGTGCTTCACGGACCACGCGCCAGAGGCGTTTTTCAGCGGCGTGACGCGCCTTCGCAACACGGTGTGCGCATGCCTGCCCGCACGTGGCGCCTGCGTCGTAGGCGCGCCGCTTACATCCCGATGGTCTGGTCTGCGTGACCGAGGCAGAAGCCGCGATGGTCGTGATGTGCGCACATCGGCATCACTTCGTAGCCCGCCGCGCGCAGCAGCACCGCGCGCACCGCGACTTCCGCCGGAGGCAATGGCTGCCCCGTGCCTTGCTCACGCACCAGCCGGCCCAGCTCGGCAAACGGCTGGCGCAGCAGATGTTCCAGATCCAGCGAACCGCAGTACCGCATCACATCACCTACCAGGAAGAACTCGTCGCGGCATCCGGTGCACGCGTCACATCGATTCGTCGGCCAACTCGGGCGACACGACCAGCGTCCGGCGCACGCGCGCATAGGCAGCTCGCTGCGCCCAGACGGCGTCTGTCAACGCGGCGATGAGCACGTCGTGCGACAGGCTCTGCGGTACCGCGCCAAGCTGCGCCTGCACGGTATGGAGAGCCTCCTTCACTTCGCTGCGCCATCGGGCGTCGAGTCGCTGGGTCATGTTGTGGTCGCTCTGCTGGATCAGGCACGGTGGATCGGCAGGCTCGTGCCCGCTCTGGCCGTGCTGGGAAGGGTTCGGCGGAGTGACTCCGCGCTTGCCCATGAATACGGCAGGCGCAGCCGAAACTTGACTGCCACCACCGGGGGCGGACACACGGGGCTCCACCGGATGGACTCGCCCATTCGCGGCGCAACTTCGGCGCGCTCACCGGGCCCAATCGGTTCCGGAACTGCCTCGATGGAGCCTCACGTGTCACGATCGTCTTTCCTGTGCCGAACAACGCTCGCGCTGGCCTGCGCGCTGGCCGCACCGGCCATCGCCACGGCAGGCGGGCCAGACCCGCGCCAGTACATGCATGGCATCGGCGCGGTACCCGCCACCACAGCCAACACGTTCAACGTGTTCTTCAGCGCATCGGGCCTGCCGCCGCGGGGCGCGGACCGCAGCGGAAACTGGCCGCACGACGTGTACCTCGCCCGCTGGCATGCCGATACGGGCGAGCTGGAAGCGCCGCACATCTTCATCCGCAAACCCGAGGCGCAGGAACCCGTGACGGTGGCGCGCAATCGGGCAGGCCAGGTGATGGTGTCGTTCGAAGACGGCTGGAATGCGCCGGAAAACGTCTCGCAGCGCTTCGGTATCTATGACACGGCGCTGCGGCCGATCAAACCGTATCCGCAACAGGTGGAGTCGGGCGGGCACTCCGGTCATATCGCGGCGGTGGGCGATCGCTTCGTGGTGTTCTACTCCGATGGCTGGGTCAACGGCGGCGGCGTGGACAACCTCGGCAGCGGCAACGGTGTCTACGTGAAGGTGTACGACGGGCACGGCAAGCTGCTGCGCAATGTCGACGTCGTGCACGAACGCCGCGAGTGGTGGCCCATGGTCGCCGGCGGCGCCACGCACGCGTTGCTGGCTTGGCAGCAGTTCGTGCCGGGCCAGACCGAGGCCAACCTGAAGATCGCGGTGTTCGACCCCCTGAGCGGCCGCGTCACCGGTGAGCGCATCCTGCACAAGCATCTGCAGTACTACACCTACAGCGTCGCATGGCTGCCGGCGGTGGAGCGTTTTCTGCTGGTTGGCGTTGCCAAGGGCAACGGCTTTGCCGACCTCATCGACAGCGCGGGTAACGTGCGCGCGTCCATCCCGTGCATGCCGGCAACCGTGCGGGAAGCGGGCATCGCCGTGAACCAGCGCACGGCCTATACGCCTGCCGCCGATGGCCGTCTGCTCCAACTGCAGGCCGGGCCGGATTCACTGACGCTGTCCGGCACGCTGACCAACGCCGACAGCAAGCGGGTGCACTGGCGCCCCGTGGGGAGCGTCGGCCTGCTGCGCACGTCCGGCGCGCTCGACTGGCTGTCGCTCACGGAGACGGGGCTGGAGCAGTTGCACTTCGACCCGGAAAAGACGCAGCCGGCCAACGCCGTCGACCAGTGCCGTTAGGCCTTCAACGCCCCGGGGCCAGCAGGCGCAAGCGCACCAGGCCATCCCAGCGCGCGTGAACGGCTTCGGCAATGCGCGCGCGCTCCATGACCAGCGCGGGCGGCAGGATCAGGTCCACCTCGACCGCGCCATCCACGTAATGCAGCACGCAGTGGCGTGCGTCCAGCGATGTGCCGGGCGGCAGCAGCGGCGCGAGCCAGGCGACCAGCGCATCGCGGTCGGGTAGCGGCAGCGGGTCGGTCTCGATGCGTTCGCGGGGGTCGACGTGGATCTGCACATCGAGCACCGCCATGGCGGTGTGCGCGGCGAGCGCGTTGGCACGGGCGCGCACGGCAATCGCATGGCCCTCGCTCACCGAGACGCGCGGGTCTACCTCGATGTGCGCATCGACGAGCGCCTGATCGCCCGTCACCCGTGTGCGCAGGTCATGCACGTTGATCACGCCGGGCGTAGCGGCCAGGCTCGTGCGAATGGCCTGCACCTGTGCCGGCGGCAGCGCGCGGTCCATCAGATCGTTGAGCGCCTCCCAGCCAAAACGCAGGCCCACCCTGCCGATCATCGCACCCACCACGCAAGCCGCAACCGGGTCCAGCCAGTGGTAGCCCATCAGGTTGCCCGTGACGCCAACCGCGGCAACCAGTGACGAGATCGCATCGGAGCGCGCGTGCCAGGCATTGGCGACGAGCATGCGCGAGCCAATCCGCTTGGCCATGGCGAGCATGTAGCGGAAGAGCCCTTCCTTGGCGGCCAGCGCCACCAGCGCCGCCACCAGCGCCGGGCCATGCACCGGCGTCGGCCCCTGCGGCGACCGGAGGCTCTCCACGGCGGCCCAGATCATGGCCGAGCCCGCGCCCAGCAGCAGCAACCCGAGCCCCAGCGACGCGGCATTCTCGTAGCGTGCATGGCCGTACTGGTGATCTTCGTCCGGCCCCTTGTGGCTATTACGGTTGGCGATAAAGACGATGCCGTCGGCAATCAGGTCCGACAGCGTGTGCAGGCCATCGGCCACCAGCCCCTGCGAATGCGACCACAGCCCAGTCGCGATCTGGCCCACCGACAGCAGGCAATTGACCCCCGCGCTCACAAGCGTGGAGCGTTCGGAGCCTTGCTGGCGTGTCGCTGCGGAAGCGGTGAGGGGCTGATCGGAGGTCATGGGAACAAGCATGCGGGAAAGCGCAAGCATTGTGCCACGCGCCCCATTCCAGCTTGACTGCGGCATGAAGCCAAGTGCGCAACACGCCGCGACAAATTTGCACCAGGGCGGCGCAAATCGCGGCCCATTAATAAGACTTTTCCGATTTTCCAGGCGGGCTGCATCGGCGATTCTCAGCACCTCGGCAAACAGTTTGCCGCACGTTACGCGCTTCCGGAGACACGTCGCCATGCAATTCCCCGTTCAACTCGTCATCGCCGATGATCACCCCGGCGTGGTGGCCGCTGTGCGTCACATCGTGTCGGCGCTCGATGGCTTCGAGGTGGTGGGCGAGGCAGGCAACGCCGACGATCTGCTCGCGCTGCTCGGACGCGTGCGCTGCGACATCGCCATCACCGACTATTCGATGCCCGGCAGCCGCTACGGCGATGGCATCGCCATGCTCGAGTTCCTCCTGCGCCGACACCCTGACCTGCGCGTCATGGTGCTGACGATGCTGGAGACGCGCGCCCTGATGAGCAACATCCTGCGCGCAGGCGTCAAGGTCATCGTGAGCAAATCCGACGCGGCGGAGCACATCGTGGAAGGCGTGCAGGCCGTGGTGAACGATCGCATCTATCTGTCGCCGCAGCTCGATGCCAAGCTCCTCTGCCGCACGGAAGCGGCCGCGCCTCCCCCCGACGATCCTGTGCGCGTGCTCGGCAAGCGCGAACTCGAGGTGCTTCGCATGTATGTGACCGGCAAGACGGTCAGCGAAATCGCCGCGCAGCTCAACCGCAGCGTCAAGACCATCAGCGCGCAGAAACAGACCGCCATGCGCAAGCTCGGGCTGCAGACCGATGCGGCCCTGTTCGACTTTGCCGTGCGTCACGGGCTGCTCGGCAGCGGCGAGGCCTGAGCCGATGGCGTTGCACCGCAAGCTTTCGCCCCGGAGTCGGTTGCGCCTGGGCATCGGCGCCGGGCTGCTCGTGTGCGCGGCGGCAGCGGGGTGGCTGGGCAGCGCCGACAACGCCGATGCGGAAGGCGCCGCACAGAGCGGGCGCGGATTGCCGCCGTTTCCGCCCAAACTCACGGTGGGCGTCATCGGCCAGGCCATGAAGCCGCTCGAAGGCGTCGAGGCCAACCGGCTGAGCGGTTTCTCCGGCGACCTGCTGATGCACCTGATTCCGCAGGACCGCGTGCGCATCGTCCCGCGTGTGTTCGCGCGGCGCGACGAGCTCCTCAAGGCAGCGTGCCGGGGAGAGGTCGACATCGTCATGAGCGTGGCGCCCCGCTCGCAGTACGACCGCTGCCTGGAATACTCGGCGCCCTACCTTGAGCGCCCGACTGCGGTGGTCGCCCGCAACGACAACGCCCTGGTGGCGCAAAACCCGTTTGCGGCCGGCACGCGCATCGCGGTGGAGCAAGGCTCCTCGCTGGAGGAAGAACTGGCGCAGCAATATCCCAACGTACGCCTGATCAGCACCCCCACGGCAGCGGACGCGCTCGACGCCGTGCTGCGCGAAGCGGCTGACGCCTATGTCGGCGTGACCTATCCGACCCGCGAGTTGATCTCGCAGCCGCGCTATCGACACCTGTCGATCGTTCAACTCGTGAACCAGCAGGTCGATGCGCTGCACTTTGCGGCGCCGCGCGATCGTGCATCGCTCATCCGCTATCTCGACCGCCATCTCGCCCAGTTGCCCGACGCCACCATGGGCCAGCTGCGCGCGCGCTGGATCACGCAGGGTGGCGCGGCGGCCGTGGGCCTGCAGCTGTCTTCCGCCGAGCGCGCCATGCTGGCATCGCTGCCTCCGCTGCGCTACGCAGCCGACCCCGACTTCATGCCCTATACCTTCAACGGGCCGCGCGGCGAGGTGCTCGGGATCTTTCCGGAGTACCAAAGCTTCCTGTCACGCACGCTGGGCCTGCACTTCGAGCACATCAGCGTGCGCGACTGGTCGGAGGCGCTCGCCAAGGCGCGCAAGGGTGAGATCGACATCCTGCTCGGCATGTCCGACCAGGATTCGCGCCCGCCCGGTTTCGTGCCGAGCCAGACCATCGATTCCACGCCCATGGTGATCGTCGGCCGCAGTGACGCACTGACGGTGGCGGCCCTGCCCGAGCTGTCAGGCAAGACGGTCGCCCTGCCGACCAGCGACACGCTCAACAGCCTGCTGCGTCGGAACGTGCCGAAGATCCGCATCCGATCGGCCAATTCGGTCAACGATGCGCTGGCCATGGTGGCCACCGGGGACGCCGATTTCACCATCGTCAACCTGCCGGTTGCCGATGCCCTGATCCGCCATCACTTTCCGGGCGAGCTGAAAGTGACGGGCTCTGCCAACACGGTGGAGAGCATGGGCATCGGCGTGTCGGCGCAGTATGCCGCGCTGGTGCCGCTCATCAACCGCGCGCTGTTCGCGATGCCCGAGGGTGAGCAGGTCAGCATCCGCAACAAGTGGCTGTCGGTCAGTTACCAGTTGGGCCCTTCGCTGTCGGCGGTCCTGGGCAAGCTCGGACCGGCCGCGGCGCTTGTCGTGCTCGCGTTGCTTGCGTTGTCCGTCAAGCAGATGCAACTGCGCCGCGAGAATCGCCAGCGCCGACGCGCCGAAGGCACCCTCGCGCAGCAATTGAGCTTCCAGCGCGCGCTGATGGAAGCCGTCCCGTTTCCGCTCGTCGCCAAAGATGCCCAGCACCGCTATGTGGCGGTGAATGTGGCGTTCTGCAACATGTTCAACCGCACACGCGAATCGCTGCTGGGGCGCACGCCGCATGAGCTGGGCCTGTATTCGGCCCGTGACGACGCCTCGCTCTCGGAGATCAACCGGCGCGCCGTCGAGATGAGCAAGAGCACGCGCGAGGAAGTCGCCATCGTCACGCCCGACGGGCAATCGCGCAACGTGCTGTACTGGGTCGAGCCATTTCACCTGGCCGACGGACAGGCTGCCGGCACCGTGACCTCGCTGGTCGACATCAGCGAGATCCGCGAGGCCCAGGCGCGCGCGGAACGCCTCGAGCAGCGCCTGCGCGAGGTGACGGAGTCGCTGCCGGCGCTGGTCTATCAATTTGAACTGCTGCCCGGCCACGCGCGGGGCAGCATTACCTATGTAGCAGGCAGGCCCCTTGGCACACTGGGCGCGCAGCCCGAGGATCTGGTGAGCTATCTGTCCACGCCCAGCCTGTTGATCCACGAAGACGACCGGGAACGTATGCTGGATGCCGTACTTGTCTCGGCGCAGCAGTTGACGCCATTCGACGAGCAATTCCGTCACATCTGCGAAGATGGCTCCGTCCGCTGGCTGCACGCACGGTCGATCCCGCACCGCGAAACCGATGGCCGCACAGTGTGGAACGGTTACCTGAGCGACGTCACGGAAGAACGGGAACAGGCGGACGCCCTGCAGGCGGCAAAGAACGCCGCGGAATCGGCGCTGCGGGCCAAGGACCGCTTTCTGGCCATGATGAGCCACGAGATCCGCACGCCCATGAACGGCGTGCTGGGGCTGATCGAGCTGCTGCAACAGACCCGGCTCGAGGGCGAGCAGAAGCAGATGGTGTCGCTGGTGCAGGACTCGGGCCGGGCGCTGCTGCACATCCTCGATGACATCCTCGACTACGCCAAGATCGAGGCCGGACGCCTGGACATCTCGCCGGTCGATACCGACTTGCGCGAACTCTTCGACGGCACGGTGGGGCTGCTGGCCAGCCGTGCGCACGAAAAATCGCTCGCCGTGCGCGTGAACGTGGCGGCCGAGGTGCCGGCGATCGTCTCCGTTGACGGCGTGCGCGTGCGGCAGATCCTGTTCAATCTGCTCTCCAACGCCATCAAGTTCACCGAGCGGGGCAGCGTGCGGGTCACGGCGGAATGCACGTCCATCGACGGCGATGTGGCAGACCTCGCCCTCCGCGTTTGCGATACCGGAATCGGCATCGCGTCCGACGTGCAGGCCACGCTGTTCGCGCCGTTCGTGCAAGCCGAACGCTCCACCACCCGCCGGTATGGCGGCACTGGCCTGGGCCTGGCCATCTCGCGTCAGCTTGCTGGCCTGATGGGCGGCACGCTGGTCATGGACAGCGCCCCGGATCGCGGCACAACCATCACCCTGCGGCTGACGGCGCCCGTCATCAAGGCGCGCCATGCGGTGACCCAGTTGACGGGGCGCACGGTCGCCGTTGCAGTGGACGACGCGGCAGACGGACACAGCCTGATGCAATTTGCCATGGCGGCCGGTTTGCGTGCCGCGCCGGCAGCCGAAGCCGATCTGCTGTTTTCGGCATCCGCCCAGGCGCGGCCGGGCGCCATCCGCGTCACCAACGAGGCGAGCTATGCGCAGCACGGAGCCGCGCTCAGTATCAACCCGCTGTGCTGGCACGCCTTCCTGTGCGCCTGTGCGCTCGCCTTGCCAAAACCGGATGCGGCGCAACCACCGTGCACGCCAGCTGGCCCCGTGGCGGCCGGACGGGCCGGCGCGGCGCTGGGCGCGCATATCCTGGTGGCAGAGGACCACCCCATCAACCGGGAGCTGATCGCGAAGCAATTGAGATTGCTCGGCTATCGGGTCACGCTGGCCGAAGACGGCGTCATCGCGCTGGAGCGCCTGCGCGAAGGGCACTTCGATGCGCTCCTCACCGACTGTCATATGCCGCGCATGGACGGGTTCGACCTGGCGCAGCATATCCGGCAGCAGGAACACCCGGGCGGCCCGCGCCTGCCCATCGTTGCCATCACCGCCACCACGCTCGCCGAGGAGCACGCGCGTGCGCGCGCGGTCGGCATGGACACCAGCCTGCTCAAGCCGACCACGCTGGCCACACTGCAGGAAGCGCTGTCGACACTATGGGCCACCGCAGCGCCCGGCAAGGCACGCGATACCGCCCTGGCGCACGAGGGCCCCATCGCGCTCTCGCTGGAAGACCTGCACAGAACCCTCGGCACGGGGCAGCCGGCGGCAAGCCTTGCCCAGGTCTTCCTGTCCTCGCTGGAGGAGGATGGCCAGCGGTTGCGTCCGATGCTGCACCCCCTGGATCGCACGGGCCTGCGCAAGTGGGTGCACCGCACCGGCGGGGCCCTGGCGCTGCTGCGCAGCCCGTCGATCGATGCCGAAACGGAAGCCTTCCGCCGAGCGGTTCATGCCGACATTGAAGCCGACATTCGCACCGCGGGCGCGCGCATGGAGAAGCTGATTGATCACATCAAACAGCTGTTGGCAGCATTCGTCTTGCCGGATGACAACGTTGCACATGACGCACAAGTGACGGATTCGTAAAGGGAATTCCGTTTCAAGCGGCGGATGCACCGCTTCTAGACGTTCAACTCCAATCGGTCGATTGACTTCCCAGTCAAGCGCCTCCTACGATGACATCGAACAATGTCACATTAAGAGGCGCCCCTGTGGTGCCCACGGAGACACCACGTGAACGCACGGCCCGATTTCCTGCGCCCCGACCCGTTTGCCTCGGGCACGCACAGCGCTGACACCCCCGCCCTGGTCGATGTCGCCATCATCGGCACCGGTTTTGCCGGCCTGGGGATGGCGATCCAGCTCAAGCAGAACGGCATCGACAACTTCCTCGTCTTCGAGAAGGCCGGCTCGGTAGGCGGCACCTGGCGCGACAACCACTACCCGGGCTGCGCGTGCGATGTGCAATCGCATTTGTACTCATTTTCCTTCGCGCCGAATCCGGAGTGGTCGCGCATGTATTCACCACAGCCGGAGATTCGCGCCTATCTGGAGCGCTGCACCGATCAGTTCGGCGTGCGGCCGCATGTGCGCTTCCACCACGAACTGGCGCGCGCCGTATTTGACGACGCCGCCGGCGTATGGAACCTGGAGATGGCCGACGGGCGGCGCTATCGTGCCCGCACGCTCATCTCCGGCATGGGCGGCCTGAGCCGCCCCGCGTGGCCCAACATTCCCGGCATCGAAACCTTCCAGGGCAAGGCGTTCCACTCGCAACTCTGGGAACACGACTACGACCTGCGCGGCAAGCGCGTCGCCGTGATCGGCACGGGCGCGTCGGCCATCCAGTTCGTGCCGCAGATCGCCCCGAAGGCGGGCCGCCTGGACCTGTACCAGCGTACCCCACCGTGGATCCTGCCCAAGCCCGACCGCAAGGTGTCACGCACCGAGCACTGGCTGTTCCGCCACCTGCCGTTCACGCAGAAGCTCGTACGGACGAGCATCTACTGGATGCTGGAATCGCGCGTGCTGGGTTTCGTGGTGCATCCGAAGCTGATGAAGACGGTTGAACGCATGGCGCGCCACCACATCAAGCGCCGTATTGCCGACCCCGTGCTGCGCGACAAGGTCACGCCCGACTACACGATCGGCTGCAAGCGCATCCTGATTTCGAACGACTATTACCCGGCACTGACGCGTGAGAACGTCGACGTCATCACCACCGGCATCGCGCGCGTCGAATCCAACGCCATCGTCACCACCGACGGCAAGCGCCGCGAGGTGGATTGCCTGATCTTCGGCACCGGCTTTCACGCCACCGACCCGTTCCCGCGTGGCGTGCTGCTCGGCAGCCAGGGCGTGGACATCGTCGATGCGTGGGGCAACGGCGCGGAAGCCTACCTGGGCACGACGGTCGCCGGCTTCCCGAATTTCTTCATGGTGGTCGGCCCGAATACGGGGCTCGGCCACTCATCGATGGTCTTCATGATCGAGTCGCAGGTCGCGTACATCGTTGACGCCCTCAAATCGATGCGGGCCCACAACGTGGCCGCCATCGACGTGCGCGCCGATGTGCAGCGCCGCTTCAACGACGGCATCCAGAAACGCCTGTCGAATGCGATCTGGTCGGCCGGCGGCTGCGTGAGCTGGTACCTCGATCCGAAGACCGGCAAGAACACCACTCTGTGGCCGGGCTTTACGTGGCAGTTCCGCCGTGCGACGGCGCATTTCCGGCTGGCGGATTACCGCTCGCGCCCGATGACGGTGCCCAAGGGCGTGCCGCTGCGCGTCCCGGCCCGCACCGTGCCCGCTGCCGCCCCGTCCACCCCCAACGAAGAAGCGCTCGACCGCGCGTGACGCGCCGACGGCCACCAGGAGACCCCGCCATGAAGTCATTCAACAACCAGGTCGCGGCCATCACCGGCGCGGCATCGGGCATCGGCCGCGCACTGGCGCTGCGCCTGGCACGCGAAGGCTGCCACCTTGCGCTGGCCGATCGCAACGAGGCTGCGCTCGCACAGACCGTGCAGCTCATCCGCGCCCATGAAGGCGACCGCATTCGCGTCACCACGCATGCCGTCGACGTGGCCGATCGGGCCGCCGTCTACCGCTGGGCCGAAGAAGCGGCCGCCGCGCACGGCAAGGTCAACCTGATCTTCAACAATGCGGGCGTGGCGCTGTCCAGCACGATCGAAGGCATGGAAGACGACGAGCTGGCCTGGATCATGAACATCAACTTCTGGGGCGTCGTGCACGGCACCAAGGCGTTCCTGCCGTTGCTCAAGGCGAGCGGCAACGGCCACATCGTCAACACGTCGAGCATCTTCGGCATCTTTGCGCAGCCGGGCATGGGCGCCTACAACGCCAGCAAGTACGCCGTTCGCGGTTATACCGAGGCGCTGCGCCAGGAGTTGGACCTGATGAACTGTGGCGTGTCGGCCACCTGCGTGCACCCCGGCGGCATCAAGACCAACATCGCCAAATCGAGCCGCGTGTCGCCAAGCATGAACGGCTTCCTGGTACGCGACGAGCAGCAAGGGAAGGCCGAGTTCGAGAAGTTCTTCATCACCAGCCCCGAGAAGGCTGCGCAGGTGATCGTGGAAGGCGTGCGCAAGAACAAGCGCCGCGTGCTGATCGGGCCCGATGCCTACGCCGCCGACGCCATGGCGCGTATCCTGCCCGCGGCCTACCAGGCCCTGGTCGTGCGCGAGGCCCGTCGCACGCGCAAGAAGGCGTTGCGCGAAGACACGGCGCCCGCCACCGCGCGCGCCAAGTAAGTCGGGAGCCGGCTGATGAAGACCGTGACATCGACTCCACCTCTGACCACCGCTCACGCTACGCTGAGCGGCGAAACCTTCGCCAGCCCCCCGCGCGCGAACCTGCTCAACGTTGCACGCGCCATGCTGCGCCCCGGCCGCATCGGCCTGCGCAGCATCGGCCGCGATGTGCTGATCGCGCGTTACGCCAAGCCGCAGTCGCGCTATCTGCCGTTGATGGGCACGCGCGTGCATTACACCGATGAAGGCGCCGCCAACTCCGAAGGCACGTTGCTGCTGATCCACGGTTTTGGCGCGTCACTGCACACCTGGGACGGCGTGCTGCCACAGCTCACGCGACGCTACCGCGTCATCCGGCTCGACCTGCCGCCGTTCGGCATCACCGGCCCGCTGCGCGATGCGCAAGGCCGCCCACGCACGATGGAGCTGCCGCTGTATCGCGACTTCATCGACGCGTTTGTCGACACGCTCGGCCTGTCGAAGCTCACGCTGATCGGCAACTCGCTGGGCGGCATGGTGTCGTGGGACTTTGCCGTGCGGCACCCGGGCCGCGTCGAGAAGCTCGTGCTGATCGACTCGGCCGGCTTTCCGATGAAGCTGCCGATCTACATCGACCTGTTCAATCACATTGGCGTGCGGATGACGTCGCCGTGGATGCTGCCCGAAGGCATCATCCGCGCCGCCACGCGCGATGTGTATGGCGACCCGTCGCGCGTGTCCGAGCCCACGCTGCGCCGCTACGCCGATTTCTTCTACGCCGACGGTGCACGACAGGCCATCGGCAAGATGGTGCCGAAGTTCCGCTTTGACGATGTCGATACCAGCGGGCTGGCCTCGATCCGAGTGCCCACGCTCATCCTCTGGGGCCAGCGCGACCGGTGGATCCCGCCCGCGCATGCCGGCGAATTCGCCCGCCGCATTCCCGGCGCCATGCTGCGCATGTATCCGGCGCTCGGCCATATCCCGATGGAGGAAGACCCCGTACGCGTGGGGACCGACCTCTGTGCATTCCTCGACCAAGGGCGCGCGTCGACGCGCCTTTCAGAAACCACATTCCAGGAGAACCGCCCATGATGCCAGTCCGCCGCGACGTGCATCCTCACCTGCCGGCTGATCGCATCAGCAATTGGCACGAGCGAGGCACGCATGTCACCCACTTCCTGAACGCGCTGTCGATCTTCTTCCCGACCGGCGAGCGCTTCTTCATGGACAGCGTGCGCAACTACCGCCATCTGGTGACCGATCCCGAGCTCAAGCAGGCCGTGGCCGGCTTCATCGGCCAGGAAGCGATGCACACGCGCGAACACGTGCTGTACAACGACCTGCTCGACCGCGCCGGCCTGCCCGCCACGCGCATCGACCGCTTTGTCGGCAAGTTCCTGAACATGCTGCGAAAGTACACGCCCAAGTCGCACCAGTTGGCGGTGACGGTTGCGCTGGAGCATTACACGGCCATGCTGGCCGGCCAGGTACTCGCCCATGAAGATGGCCTGGGCCGCAACTCCGAACCCGGCTACCGCCAGGTCTGGATGTGGCACGCCATGGAAGAGACCGAGCACAAGGCGGTGAGCTACGACGTGTGGAACCTCGCCATCAAGCCGGGCCTGCGCCGTTACATCCTGCGCACCTCGACGATGCTGCTGACGACCGTCACCTTCTGGGCGATGGTGTTCTACGTGCACATGCGGCTGATCCTTGCCGACCGCACCTGCAAGAACAAGTTCTTCGGTCTGGGCAAGGCGTTCCATTACCTGTGGATCCACCCGGCACCGCTGCGCAAGATCATTCCGGAGTTCTTCGACTTCTTCCGGCCGTCCTTCCACCCGTGGGATGAAGACAACCGCGCCGCGCTCGAACGCCTGCCCAAGCTGATCTCGGAGATCGAAGCCTATGCGGCTGCCAACGGGGAAGCACCGTCGCCGTCGATCCGGCGCAAGCTCTCGACGGCCGGTGCGGCCGGATCTTGAGCAGGCATTCAAAACGCCTGCAGCACCCGTCGTATCGGGATCAAACTAGAAATAGATAAGGCGCGCCCCACGCATGGGCGCGCCGGAGACATTAGTGCTTGTCCGCCGGGCCGGGCGTGTTTGGCGGTTCGTGCAGGTGCTCGATGACCTGCGCGACGCGATCACCCAGGTACTTGTTGGCGGCAATCTCGAGCGCACGCATCAGCTCGGCCTCGACTGCCACGAGCGCCAGCGGGCGAATGCGCCAGATGACGTCGACGAGACGCGGTACGTCCTCGACCGGAGGCAGCTGTCCCTCGCCGTACTTGTCGAGTTCGCGCACGACCATGCTGACCAGATCGTCGGCCACGGCCTGCGTATGCGGACGGGCGCGCTCGAGGATGTCGAGCACTTCAACCAGCGGGAAACCGGCTTTCGCCATCTGCGCGCCGGCCAGTAGCGCCTTCGGGCTGCGTGCCACATAGCCGAGGCCGTCCGGCTGCAGCAGGCCAAGCGAGATGGCCCTGGCGAGCGCCTGACGCGACATCGCGCGGCCGAACAGCTTGGCGAGGGACAACAGCGAGAAATGCTTGGGCTGCTCATCCGACCACGGGCTGCTGATGGCGGATTCCAGCCCGAGAATGGACCGCAGATCGTGCCCCTCGACGATGGCCTTGAGCAGTTCCTGGATGTTGGAGAGCGTATAGCCGCGCGCCAGCAGGTGGTTGATGAGCTTGAGCCGGCCGAGGTGCGCCTGCGTGTAGATTCCGACACGTCCGCGCCGCTCGGGCGGATCGATCAGGCCACGGTCCTGATATGAGCGGACATTGCGGACGGTGGTTTCAGCGGCGCGCGCGAGTTCATCAATGGTGAACTCGCGGGCGGGCGGAACAGCAGGCGGACCGGCATCGCCGGTTGGTTTGCGGGCAGGCATGCAAAAATTTTACACGAGCGCGGCAGCAGGACCGACCTGCATGACCGCGCCGGTTTCCGGACCTTCCGGCTGACTCTCACGACGAGGAGACCGTCGATGCGGGACTTGACCTTACGCCATCGCGATTGGCGTCATTGGGCGCTCCGGGGCGCAGGCGCCTTGGTGGCGGTGTTCGCGCTGCAAAGCTGCGCGAGCGCCGGCGACCGCCAGGGCGCCATCGCCACCGAGAAGGCAAAGCAGCTGGACGACGCCCGCACGCAGGCGCATGCGCCGTTCCAATCGGGCGGACTTGCCACGCGCGAGGCGCGCCCCGCCACGCTGCGGGACTCCGGTCAACCCGACGCGATCTCCTACCTGCAACATGTCGACTTCCGCTTCGACGGCGGCGTGGGCTTCGTCATTGACCACCTTGCGTTGCGCATGGTGCCGCGCCAGCCGGGCGACCCGGTGTGGCTGGACGATGTCGCGTCGTACACGCTGCAACCGGTCAACGGGACGGTACGGGTGACAGCCGAGAGCATGGCCGCGCTGTTCAACACGGTCGTCTTCGCGCGCGGACCAGGCAGCGATCCGCCGTTGCGCAATTTCAGCTTCGCGCTCGCGGACGGCGCGCTCGACATGCACGCCGAGATGCGTCGCCGCGGCGCATGGGTGCCGATCGAGCTTCGCGGCCCGCTGGTGCTGCGTGACCCGCAGACCATCGTGTTCCATCCCAACGTGGTGAAAGTGCGCGGCCAGGACGCCGACGCGCTGATGGGCGCTGCGCATATCGAACTGGCGGATCTGCTGCCGGTGTCAACGCCGGCCGTGCAGCTGACGGGCAGCGAGATCGTCATGCAGGTACCGAAGTTGTTCCCGCCGCCCGCGCTGGACCTGAAGCTCTCCGCCATCCGTGTCACACGGGACGGTCTCGTCATGCAGATCGGTGAAGGCACCCCGCAGATGCCGCCGTTGGCACACGCCGTGGACACACAGCGCCCGTACATCCTGTTCCGGGGCGGCGACATCCGCTTCATGCGCTCCATGCCGATGAATGCGCGCATCGATATCGTCGTCGCCGATCCGTCCAGGCCGTTTGTCTTCAACCTGTATCGCTATCGGGATCAGCTCGTGGCAGGCTCGCTGCGCTTTTCGCCGGATGGCGGCATCCGCGTGCTGATGCCGTCGTTCGACACACTGGCCGCGGCCCGTCCTGGGAAAGCCGCTGTGCAACTCGCCCGGAGGACCGTGCAATGATCGCCCCCGCCTTCGCACTCGCCACGATGACGTTGCGCCTCGCGCTGCTGGCACTCGGTCTGGCCGGCCTCCTGGCAAGCGCGCTCTGCCGTGCCAGCGAGCCGCCCATGGCCGGCGTGCAGCGCAAGGAATTGACCGCCGTACGCGAACGATGGACGCAGCGCTGCGATCCAAGCTCCGGCGCCGCCAACGCCAGTGACGTGGCCACCCCGCGCAATTCCGGCACGGCGCCGCCGGTGGTACAGATGCGCAACGTCGATTTCCGCATCACGGGCGATATCGGATTCCGTGTGCACGAGCTGACTGCACAGCTTGTGCCGCGGACGCCCGGTCAGCCGGTCGACATGGACGATCCGAGCCAGTTCGATATCCGCATCCTCGGCGGCGAAGTGACGGTACCCAAGGCCTCGCTCGACGCCCTGTTCAATACGTACCTGCTGGACTACTCGCCGCGCTCGCTCAACGCGCTGTCGCTCACACCGGGGGATGGGGTACTCGACGTGTCGGGAGGCCTGAAGCTGCGCGATCATTTCCCGGGCGTTTGGCTGCCGTTCGGCATGCGCGGCACGCTGGCACTCAGGGAATCGCGTTACCTCGTCTACACGCCCACCGAGGCACGCGTGCTTGGCGTCCAGACGCTGGCGATCCTGAAGGCGATGGGGCTCGAACTGTCGCAACTCGCGCCGCTCGAACGCGGGGGCGCCAGGCTGGACGGCAACACCATGGTGCTCGACCAGTACACGGTGTTCCCGCCACCGCGCCTGATCGGACAGATGAAGACAGCGCGCGTGACACCTGATGGGCTGGTACTCGGCTTTGGCCCCGCCCCCATGCTGTGCGCAGCTGCGCCCACCGATGCCGGCAGCCGCATCTGGATCCAGTCAGGCGACCTGAAGATGTACAACGTGCTGGTGACGAACAGTCGCGTCCTCGTCACCGATACGTCCACGCGCGAGCCGCTGCGATTCGACCTCTACCACTATCGCGAAGCCGCCGCGCGCGGCACCACGCGCATGGATGCGGACGGCACGCTGCGCGTGGACCTGGCGCCCGCACCGGCCGTGCAGTAGGGCCACCGCGCTACTTCTGGCACACGGCGCGCAGGATCGCCTCACCTTCAGAATGCGGCACGACGGCTTCCCATCGGGGGCCGTCGATGTTCTTGGTCAGCACCGTGGCGTGCTGGCTGTCCTGGATCAGCGCGCTGACCGGCAGGATGCGATCGTTCTTGCAGTCGTAGACCGAGGTACGCGAGTCATATTGGTACGTCTTGCCGTCTGCGAGCTTGCGTGGCGCGTCATAGGCGTCGCGCGAGGTGGCGCGTACCGTGCCATCGCTGTTGCGCTCGATGGAGTCCTTGTCCAGATAGAGCGTGCCGGCATTGTTCGCCAACGGGGTCAGCTTGACCCAGTTGTCGGCCGCCATGGCCTTCGCGTTGCAGATCATCAGGGCGCATGCCGCCCAATAGGCCAATATCATTCGAGTCTTTCGCATGGCTACCTCCATTCGCGTCATACCGTGCGTGCGGCCTACCGTCACGGCACCTTCTGCCGCACATCGAAAGACCTGTAGCAATCGGCGTGCCGAACTTAGCCCCGCCCTTTCAGCCGGCAACAAAAAAGCCCGCGCAGGGCGGGCCTTTCCGAGACACGAACGTCGAACGACTTACTTCGCGGCGGCGGCCATGTAGTCGACGGCAGCTTTGACATCGTCATCCGAGCCGGCATACGTGCCCTTGGGCGGCATCGCATTCTTGCCGTGCAAAGCGCTCTCGTAGAGTTTGGCCTTGCCTTGGGCGAGCCGCGGGGCCCAGGCTGCCTTGTCGCCAAACTTCGGCGCCCCTGCCAGGCCAGCGGCGTGGCACATCTGACACGTCGACTCGTAGACCTTCTTGCCAACATCGCCCGCTGCAGCTTGCGGTGCAGCCGACGCTGCGGGCGCTGCGGCAGCAGGTGCCGGGGCTGCGGCGGCCGGTGCAGCAGCTTCCGGCGCCGATGCTGCGGCGGGCGCAGCGGCGCCACCGGCCGGCGCCGCCGGCTCCTGCAGCTTGCCGCCAGCCGAATTGGCCATGTAGACGATGGCGCGCTGAATCTCGTAGTCACTCACGTCATCGGGTGACGTGCCGCCGCGTGCGGGCATGCCGCCCTTGCCGGCCAGCGCAACCTTGGTCAGGCCGTCGAGCCCTTGCGGCAGACGCGGAGCCCAGCTTGCCGCATCGCCAAACTTGGGCGCCCCGGCCACACCCGCGGCGTGGCAGGTCGCGCAGACTTCCTTGTACAGCTGTTCGCCAGTCTTGAAGACACGCGGCGCGTTGGGGTCCTTGAGGTCCAGTTGCGCGACGGGCTTGATGCGATCATTGACCGCTTCCTCGGACATGCCAGCGCTGCCCGCACCGTCCTTGGCGCCCAGGCCAACATAGTTGGCCAGCATGATGATGATGAGAATGGGAACGACGAACGCGGCGATCACCGTGATGATCAGCTGCTTCGGGGTCTTGATCAGAGGCTCGTGTTCGTCGTGTTGCGCGTCGCTCATGCTCAACTCTCAGGATGGTGAAACCGCTCTTGGAACCCCTTGAGCGCGACCGGCATGAGTCACGAGCTATGCCGACCGCGCGTGGGGCCGCGTTGGGTCACGATGAGGGCAGGAGGACCCCGGCAATCGCCGATCAGCCCGAACAGACCTGTCCCCGTATTATTTTCTGGCAAATGACGGGCGATTATATCCGCAATGCCTAGCCGTTTGACACGCGGGAGAGCCCTAGGCGGCGCTTTTCGACTTGGGTCAAAAACCGCTGAAAACGGCGTTGCGCCTTACGCCATCCCCTGAGTGCGATGGACGCACAGCGGCAAATACGCTATTCTGCGGGGCTCTTCTTTCGGTACGTTCTGTGCCGACACGCGCCCGTAGCTCAATGGATAGAGTACTGCCCTCCGAAGGCAGGGGTTGCTGGTTCGATCCCAGCCGGGCGCGCCAATCTGATGCGTCACTGGGCACTTCGCCCGGCATGTTGCTCCAATGCGACATCGCGGATGCCAATTGCGCCCGGTTTCCCCGGATGCGGCAGCAAGCAGCATCAACGCGGATTTCGGTAACGAGAGCCCGAAGGTATTGCCTCGCAAGAGGATTGTCCGGGTCGCCGAGCTCGGTCCGCGCTATCGATAAAAACTCCTCGATATGCTCGCGGCTCACTTTCCGAAAGGGAAGATGCTGGCGTGCTTCCAAGCCTCGCAATTCCGCTTCAACCGTCTCCCGCTCGTGCTGCTTTCGCCTGATATGCGCCTGCAGCGTCGAATCAAGATCGATATTTTTCTTTGCAACCTGTTCGTACATGCGGCCAAGAGCGGCATCCAGCGCGGCCAGTCGAGTGCGTAGCAATTGAAGTCTCTTCGGATCAGGCTGCTTCGCGTCTTTCCAGATGGCCATCAGTTCGCCCATGATGCCTGCTACTCGTTCTGTACTCAGGACACGCTCAATGAGTGCGGTCAATACCAATCGGTCTAGGCGCTCCTTTGGAAGATTCGGGCAGGAGCAAGCGGAAGGGCTGATTTTCTGCTTGGATGCGCATCGATAGTATTTGTATCGGCCGGATTTCCCCGTGGCAAGCGTAAGCCCCTTGTTGCAGCGACCGCAGATGAGTAGTCCGGTCAAAAGCGTGGGGACCTGTGCAGCACGATTGTCGGTGTTTGGGGGGCGACGCGTTGCAAGTACTCTATGCACAGCGTCAAACTCGTCCCTTCCCAAAATAGCCGGAATCTGTGTCGTGACCCATTCCTCCCTGGGATGAGGACGGTTTGTGTGCGAATTTCTTTTGAACGTCACGAGCTCACCGATGCACGCGGAGTTCTCTAAGACCATCTCCACATGGCGAATCGTCCATTTTGTGCCTCGATGTTGCAGCCCACTCGCATTCAATTCCTCGGCAATTCGCTTCATCCCCATAACTAAACCGTCTTTTCCAAATCGCGCAAGTCTGAAGATTCGACGGACGACCTCAGCTTCTTCGTCGTCCACTACAAGGATTTTCTTCACACCACTCCGTGCCGGTATGTCGGTGGCGACAATTCTGTATCCATACGGAGGCTTTGAGCCATTGAAGTAGCCTGCCACTGCATTAGCTCTCATACAGTCAGCGACTCGCACCCCCGTACTTAGGCTCTGCAGTTCGTCAAGAATGCCGGTGACGTTTCTAACAAGAAATGAAGATCGCTCATCTTCGGGGCGAGGTTGGCCGAAGATTACAAGTTGAACACCATTCTGCCCAAGCTTTCGCTCCAAAATCTCGCGCTCAGCATTTCGACGATAGAACCGGTTCTGAGCGTGCACGACGATCAGGTCAAACGGCTTTTCTGGTGAGAGCGCAGCGCCAACCATACGGTCGAAAACGGGGCGCCTGCGTTCGAGGGCATAAGCTGATGCTCCCGGCTCCTCAAAGATTTCGACAATGACGTGGCCTTTATCGTGTGCCCATTTCTTCATTACGGCCACTTGGTCGTCCATTGACATGCCTTGATCAGCCTGCCTCTCCGTTGAAACTCGGACGTACAGCGCAATTCTCATGTCTATCTCCAATGCCCCTGAAACGCACCCTACCAGCACCGTCCGGCGCGTGACGGGGTATCTCACGCTTGTCTAGTGACGGCACCCAAAGGAAAGACGCTCGGCACATCGAGCTGACTGCGTTTGACCGCGACCTACAGAGTCGGCGCTTCCCGGCACGGTTGAAACGCATGCGAAATTTGCTAAATAGCAAGCCATGATTTGTTCGAGTACAGTGCATTCGCTTGGCAAGAGTTCATCGACGGCATAGTCTCCCGCAAGAAACAGCGTGATCCGCACATCGCGATATTCCAAAATAACGGATTGTTGCCGTGGATTGCGAGCGCGAGAAGTCCTCGCATTGATGCGCACCGTATCGGACAAAATGCTAGCCGGGCGAGGTTCTAGCTTGGCCGCAACATTCACTCTCATACCACATCCCTCCAACGCCTGACTCCCGAAGCACTCTGGCAGCGCTTAAACCTTAAGATTACACAGAAGCACCTTAGACGATATCGATTTTAACAACAATGCTTTAATATTCGATATTTTTCTTTTTGACAAACACAATAAAACAAAAAGACATTTATTTAAAAGATCAACGCATGTAACCAGAAGATTCAAAGCTTTGACAAATGCCGTAAGACGCCGAGCCCCGCATCAGGCGGGGTAACCAAGATCCGCGAGATATCTCGCCCCGCCCCCCTCGGAAATAGTCAAGGGCCAAGCGTCCGAGCCATCTGCGGACAGCCGAGATTCCACAACTTAGCGGAACAGCTAGCATGGGACGCCTGCTTAGCGGCGAAATTCCGGACCCGAGCATCAACTTCGTCCGAGCCATTGGACGCCGCAAGAATGGTCATGGCGATCTTGTCGTCATGTCGGCGCTGTGGGCGCGACGTCGGCTTCCGCTCAAGCAGCAAGCCATACTGCTGCGAAAAAGGCGCTGTTCAGCCCACCTTTTTATTTGGCGGCGCAGCCTGCGATTCCTCCACTCCTTCCCAGCCACCGGTTCTCGTACCGTAGAGCAGACGCGCGAGGTGATCCACGTGCGGCCATACTCTTCAGCGTTTGGTAGACTGTTTGACGCAATACACAGCGAGGAACTCTTCGACATGGATCGAGCCGAGCTTATCAATGCCATCCTTACCCGAATGGAACAGGTCTGGGGCGATGGAGGATTGAGTGGCGAGCCTGAGCAGTACGCCTGGCTTCTTGAGCACTTCGGGATAAGCGAGGAGGAGGACGTGCAGTGGCAACTTGTCCTTGAGTACGACATGGACGAGTTATCCGAAGAAGATCGCGAGGATCCTGAGGTAATGCAGTTCGTCGAAGACGAAGAGCAGGTGGTCCGATTCCTTGAGAATTTATTGCGCAAGTATGAAAGCGTGCAGTTACAATTCGCCCCCTGACGATCGTCCGTCCTTTCCGGATGCCTCGCTATCGAAGTGCCGAATTTCAATCCGCCGCTTCCTTGCCGTATCTGATTGTGTGCGGCCAGCCCTGATAGCTCAACGCTGCGCACCCTGACTTTCGCGAAGCGATTGGCAACGCAACGCAAGTGCAGCCAGAGACCAGCGAGACACTCGAAAAATTTGCGCACGCCAGAATCGCAGCGGCGTCCAGGCGGGTGAATCGAGCGCTTCGTCGCGCGTCGAATGGTGGCTTACAGGAATTGCATCAGACGCGTATCCAAATCAAGCGGCTGCGTTACCTGCTTGAGTTCTTCTCGCCCGTGCTGGGCAAAAAAGATATCAAACGGATTCGCCGGCTGGAACAGCTTCAAGACGCGTTAGGGGAGCTGAACGACGTGGTTGTCGGAGCGACCTACATCTCCCAGGTTGCCGTCAGAGCAGAGTACGCGCCAGCCCACGAACTGTTTGCGCAGTGGCTTAAAAAGGAGAAAAAGGCCCGACGTCGCGCTGCCGTTACGGCGTTAAGGTCTCTTCCCCGCGAGCGCTGAGGTTGTCCTTGGTGTATCGGCAGGGAAAGGGCAGCAACTTATCCACATAAGCTGTGGGCAAGATCCGCTTCGAGCTTCGTCAGGCGGCGCCGGGACTCAGTTTGATCGGTATGCTCAAATTTTGTGCACATCGAAAACTATATATACTGTTTCAGTACATATAAAAAAAAGGGGCACCAGATGGAACTCGAAATGGCAAAGCAAGCGGCAGCGGCTGAGAACGCATCCTCCAGTGCCACAGCAAAGACTGGCCGAACCAAATCTGAAGCGAGCGCAGGCTCGCGAGCCACCAAACAGAGCTCGGCCAAGCCGGCGGCATCGCCAGCCGTGCTAGAGAAGAGCCAAAAGAAGACAAGGCGTGCTGTCAGTGTGGCTACCCCAGCGGGAGAGATGGCTCCGGAGAAGCCGAAGAAAACCAAGGTTGTGCGGGACAGTTTCACGATGCCGGAAGCAGACTATCGAATGCTCGCCGAACTCAAGGAGAGGTGTCTCGCAGGTGGAAAGAAGGTCAAGAAGAGCGAACTCCTGCGTGCCGGAGTCAATCTACTGGCGGCGATGCCGGCGAATCGCCTGCTTGCCGTTCTAGCGAAACTAGATTCTGTGAAGACGGGCCGACCAACGAAGGTTTGATGGCACAGGTATGCAGCGCGGGGGGCTTCTCCGCGCTTCCACGAAAAAAATTCGCGCGAGCACGCTCATACGGCCGCAAGCACGTTGCAGACGTTCAATCGACGAAAGCCAAAAAAAAAGCGCAGCCATCTTGACTGCGCACGAGGAGAAGACGAGGGTCCATCTCTCATCACGGCGCAAGGTTACACAAAAGTTATGACAAAATTTTGTCATACATGTGATGCAAGCATCCTACGATTGCTTTGCTGCTGTGCGACGCCGAGAATAACGGGGTGAGGGGAAAAAGGGAGTTGGAATGCAGCAGTGGGCAATTCAGGAATTCAGGGGCTGCTCAATTCATGTGCTTGCCGTGCTCGGCAGAGGCTCCGATTTCAGATACGCGTACACCGGGTTCATCTGCGCGCCCAAAGTCGGAACCATGTCGTATCCGCAGATGCAGCGGTTCCATCATGTGTCCGCCGATTTTGATTCGGCCGATGCAGCGATTGCCGCAGGCATGCGCGAGGGTCGTGCGATCGCCGAGCGGTGGTTCTCTATCGCCCTCGAGGGGCGGGATACGGCCGCCTGAAATTGCGGCGGGATGATGATGTTATCGCTGCGTTTAGCCCTTGCCGGAAGCAGCCACTAGCCTATATCTCTCAAACACCGTCAACTACATCGCCATACGCGGATGACGCTCGGAACCGAGCGTAGAGAAGCATCAGAGCCTCGGTTCACGTCAGCCAATCCAAAGCACGATCAACGCTGCGAACAGGCAGTACGCACCGAAGAAATGCCAGCGGCCTCTTTCCAGCCAGCTTGAGAGCCAGCGCAGCGCCGCTAATCCTGCCAGAAAGCTCAGTGCCATGCCGATCATGCTGAAGCTCACCACATGCATTAGGCCGCCGGTTTGCACTGCTGTGGCGGCGGCATGTGCTTGGTAGAGGCGATAGCCTTCTCTGACGATCACAGCGGGTGTCAGGACCACAGCCAGCGCAAAGCTGAATTCCTCCGCCCGCCGACGGCCCACGCCCAAGGCGATGCCAGTCGAAATCGTGGCGCCCGAGCGCGAGAACCCACGGAATGGCAAGCACAGACCCTGCACCGCGCCGATCCACGCGGCACGACGCGGCGTCAGTCCATCGTTTGTACTCTGTGGCAGGCGGGACGATACGATGATCAATACACCCGCAGCGGCTAGTGCGGTAGCCATCAGCTTGGCGTTGCCGAACAGACGTTCGATTTCGAAGTCGGGAGCATTGCCAGCGACTACATGCTTGATGGCTTGCAGCAAGGCCAGTCCGACAACACCAGTCGCGGCCGTGGCGATGATGAGCAGCAACGCATTCGAGCGAAATGCCCGAGCCGAGCTCAAATACGTGGCGCGCCAAGCCTTCCAGAAGTAGACGATGACGGCGAACATCGTACCGGTGTGCAGCATGACAAGCATCAGCGTCATTTCCGGCAGGGTCGGGTCCAACCCCATCAGCTTCTCGGCGACGATCACGTGAGCCGAGCTGGAGATTGGCAATAGTTCGGCTGCCCCCTGGACAAGAGCGAGAATCAGAATTTGCAGCAAGTCCATGCGCGTTAACCTTTCCTTTTCCTAATGTGTGGTGAGAGCAGCGGGAGCGGCAGATCCCACGGAAGGCGCGAACACGTTCTCAAGTGCGTACGCCAATGCAGCTGTTAACGCTCCGCAGAGGCCATCGCCGGTTGCAGTTCCAGTACCGAGCGCGCACTCAGTGCGCCAACCTTACCAGAGCTGGCACACCCCTGACAGCCTAACTACATTCGGAATCGCCCAGCTACGTAACCAACGCGTCTCAGCAGCAATAGTCCATTTCGGCAGATTGCTCAGGGCACACGAAGAATCTATCCCCCGCACGTTTTGCCCGCCTCTTAGCTGCAGCCGCTTGGGTGGCAATAGCACTCGCATCGATAACAGAGCCGGCCTTAACCGGCACAACACCGGCAGCGATGGTCACAAAGTTGTAGAAGCGAAGGTCGCCGTGACGATCTTCGCTCTGAATGCCACCGACACTGATATCTGCAGGAGCGTAGAGCTTTACCGCTGACTCATCAAACTTTGCCATCGCGGCGCGAATACGCGCTTCCCAATCGGGGCTCCGGAATAGGATGAAGAAATCATCTCCTCCGATGTGGCCTAGAAAGTCTTTCTGCGGGTCGCAGGCTTCGGCAAGGGTTGCAGCTGCCAGCTTGATCATCTTATCGCCCTGCCAGTAGCCGTAGACATCGTTGAACGGCTTGAAACTATTCAAGTCAAGATAGCAGGCATGAAATGGCACCTTACTTTCCAAGAGCCGAGTCATGTGAGCGTCGATCGGAATGTTGCCTGGCAGAAGGGTCAGTGGATTTGCGTATCTCGCTGCCTCGATGCGAGCTTCCGTCACCGCACGAACCAGGTCTTCCCCTGTTGCCTTGCAGGCCCATCTTGGCAAAAGTAGCGGCGCTTAATTTGGCTGCGAACCGTTCCAGGCTAGCCATGCAGCCCTCACGTTGAGCCTGCTCGAATAGCGCCTGAGGAAATTCTATGGGCGAGCCTTTTGGACCACGGACGAGAGCCTCATAGCCCAAAACTTGAGAAGACGAAATCGTCCCGATGGGCTGGAAAACCACTCGCAGGAGCTGCATTTCCATGCACCTCATAATGGAGGGGGTCATTTGTTAGCTCGCAAGGAGGTAGCCAACGATAGGTAACGGCTCACCACATCTGCGTACTTCCGATTGCGAGTACCGGCGGCCAGGTGCTCAGACGGAGATGGGTGTCTTCCGTGGAAGTGGCAGTCGCCAATGGCGCCGGGCCCGAACTTGCAATGGCCTAAAGACGTTTCCCTGGCGCCAGCGTGAGCGCTCGGCTGAACTGCAATTTGACAGCAAGTGCCATCGGCCATCTTGTGTGGCTGCCCAAACCTATCCTCTCCTCAAAAAAAAGAGGCACAGCAATATCGCTGCGCCTGGAGGACGATGGCGGGAGAGAGAGATGCATCGCCGACCGAGGTGGAATGTATGGCGGACAAGAAGATGTGTCGAGTGTGGAATTAGAAATAACTAAAATCAGTTGTTAGGAAAATGAAACTAACCCGGTGACATCAAAATGTCATCTTGACTCGTCGATGGCAGACGCATGCGCTTAGTACGATTCGCTTGCGAGCGTCAAGCGGTGATGACAACGGTCCGGAGTTCGCTTCTAAGGTGCTGGACGCGTGGGCCTACGAGGCGGGCGTCATGCTGTTGTTCATCCGGCCCGGTAAGCCAGTGAGAATGCCTACACCGAGAGCTTCAACGGGCGGTTCTGCGATGAATGCCTGAACGAGCACTGGTTCGTCTCAATGCGCCACGCCAGGCAGCTGATTGAGGAATGGCGTATCGAGTACAACACCGCGCGGCATCACAGTTCGCTCGGCTAGGTGTGAGGCCACAGATCGCGGTTACCGCGCGCCTATTCAACCACAAGAGCATAGCCGGCGTTTTTCCGTGATCGCGACCGGCGTCCTTCTCTACGGCGCCGCCAGCATCTCGCTTGTGACATCCCGATACTCCGTAACGCGATTCACTTGGCACCACGCCGACCACACGTAATCTCCCTCGCTCAATTCGTCTTGCCTCGGAGGACCGCAGAGGCGGTATTTGCGTCCGGAGCGGGTTACGCCGACTCGCGCGTTGATATCAATCCCGACGATAGCCGAGCTCACTCGCCCGGTGCCTGCAGTCGGACGCATACCAATAAAATGGCGCTCGCCTGCATCAGTTTCCAGGATGCGCCATTCTACGAGCGCTATTTCAGGTACGTCTGCGACCGGTCTCGCTTGCCATATCGGCATCGTAGCTCCACATTAAGTCGCTAGTGGCGCTTGGGAGAATCGTGCTTGAAGTGGAAACACTTCGGTGTCCCTGTGCTCAAGATGCTTCCCCGCACAATCTCGTGCGTAGCCAGCACCCTGTGTGAGTGGTGCCAACCATGCGCTCGCAGTCCATCATTCACGTTTGATAGGGGTTGCTCGGACGCACGACCTCGGCATCGAGCAACGCCACGGTGCGTATATACACCTGCTGTGCAAGTGTCAGCGCCCGTTCGAGGTTACATGGTGCGGAATCCACCGAGCGGCTCTGCTGACACCAACTGCCGAGTCGTAGCGCGACTTCAATATCTCCGTCTATCAAACGAAGGACCATTGACGACAACGAGATAACGGTATGGCTCGGATGCTCCAAATTGGCCACGTCGATTCCTCTAGATTCCGCTACTTCGACGAAGCACAGATATGCTGCATCAAATGCGCATGACAGTCCGGTCAAAAGTGAACTCTTGGCAAGTAGCGCATCGCGCTGACAGCCACGACTTCGCAGCAAGCGCGGTCGATCTGCCGAGGAGGAGCCTGTTAGCTGGTTCACGTCAACGCGCTCTGCGCCACGGCTCATCTTCGCGAGCTTCTCGGCTAGCACGAGTTGAACACGCGGCTCCCCTATTCCGAATCTCGGAGCGGGACACACGAGGTTTTGCTTGTAGGGCTCGGGCCAGCCAGTGTCGTCATCATCGAGCGCGAGCCATGCTTGGAGATTCTGCGCACGCACGTAACGAATGATCTGCTCGAACCTACTGAGCTCGGCCCACGCCTCCTTGTCAGTTCTGTACGCATAAGTCGTTCCGACAACGCGCTGCTGCAATGTCTGCGGCAGATATAACTTTGCCCGTACCAGATTGAACGTGCCCACCCAAGACGTACTCAGGACAATCTGTACATCTGGGTACGGCGTCAAGATCTTTGCCAGCAGATTCGCGTGCTCAAAAATTTGAGCGCCCGGTCTCCGCATTGTGGGGACGCCATCAATTAGATAGACATCATCGGCGTGCAGACAACCGTCGTAGTCCAGGAAGAGGACCGTCATATTGGAGACGAACTACGGTCGTCTAGTCGAGAGGGCAAATATGTCACTGATACGAATGCTGAGGCAAATCCAATGCACCAGGTCGGTTGGCGGCACAGGCGTCGATGACAGCTCACCAACGCCATCGTTGGCTACGCGCATTTAGAAGGCAGAGCTTGTCCTTTAGATCGTCCCGGATCGTCTGCTTACCGATTCCGAGGTGAGGATCAGACCAAACCAAATGGGTTATGAATGCGCGTGGCCAGGCACCATCGTCGAAATGGACCGCAAGCCAAAAATCCACACGCCTGCGGGTAACGTAGTACATGATCCTGTCGAACTTGCTAACCAAAACTGGCTTGAGGGGGTCGTGATTGAACTCGTCGATCGTGCCAACAACGCGCTGTTGTAACGGCTCTGGAAGATGGCTGATCGCAGCCGCCGCTCCATAGCACCCCACCCAGTCCGTGCTGAGAACAATATCAATATCCGGATATGGGGCCAGTAGCATCGCAAGGTCCGACGCATGTTCGAAGAACGCTGAGCTTTCGTCATGCAGGATCGGCTCGTGACCAGTGTGGGAGACGGGCATAGGGTGCAGACAACCGTCGTAGCCGAGGAAAAGTACTGCGCGCATGGGTCGTGAGGCCAGATTTAACAAATGTGATGCAGCCGTGCGGTATTGGCGCTGCATACGATTCCTCCAACAAACGTTATCGGGGTGTAGGCGTCAATACCAGAGAAGAGCGCTCGGTTCGAGTTCAATGACTAAAGGCGTCGCACGTTTACAAAGGCTCAGTTCGGCGAATGCGATGCTCCTACAGGCAACTGCGGGATTCGAAAACCCCGATAGAGACTGACGCCTCCTTTTTGAGGCGTTTACCGAGAGCACGAGCGGCCCGGACAGCGCCATATGTCTACGGCCCCCAGACCCGCGAACTGAGAAAATTACATTCAAATTGTAGATGTATATCCAGTAGATGTAAACACAGTAGATGCCAAAGCGGTAGACGAAAACAGCGTGCTGCATGACGCTTGCGCCCATGGAAACGGAAAAGAAATTCGAGCACTGGCTACGCGAACGTCTCGCGGAAAACTTACGGCGAGCGCGACGGCAACGACAAATTTCTCAAGAGACGCTGGGCGCAGAGTGCGGCTTTCATCGCACGTATATCAGCCAGGTGGAACGTGCAGTTACAAACATTACTCTTGATAATTTGCAGACAATCGCAGCGGTCTTAGATATCGAACCCGCCGACTTGCTGCGAGAGCAACTCACGTGAATTTGAGGCAATCCGCTGGTTGATAGGCTCGCTAGAAGCAAATTTTGTCCTTACGATTGTCTCGGTTTACTTTTTGTTGATTCGCGGCGGGATGAGGCATAAGTCAAGCGCCACGGACACTGCCGGCCAAGCTCCATTTGCACGTGCTGCGGCTCGTGACGATCGAGAGGAAATTCATAACACCCTGCTGACCCCATGGGGCGTCGGTACGCATTCTTCCCAGTGCCCAGCCACTTCCTGTATGGCGCGCCACTTGGCTTACGTCACTTGACGTTCCCCCCAGCATCAACGCGGCATCCTGTCGCAGAGCCCATCCTCCCCCCGGCTGAAGTCGATGATTCCTGCGCGCCAGTATGCGGAACATTGACCACACGCAGATGCCAGCGGACGATTGCTGTGCCAGAATGCACAAGCGGAAAGCGGCGCGCCGACGCCGTCCGCAGTCCCTCAGGGCGAGCCGGTGTTTGACACGGCCCGGCACGGGACGCCATACAACACACTCCCACAAAAGGAATCAGCATGTCCACTCGTCGTCAATTCCTGAAGAGCATTCCCATCGTGGCCGCCGCGGGCGCCGTCGGCATGTCGATGTCGGACCTGGCAACGGCCGCACCGATGGTGGCTGAGAGCGACCCGCAGGCCAAGGCACTGGGCTACGTGTCCGACAGCGCGAAGGCCGACAAGGCCAAGTTCCCCAAGCACACGCCGGATCAGCATTGCGGCAACTGCGCCCTGTACCAGGGTGGCACGGCAGCTCAGGGAGCCTGCCCGCTGTTCGCCGGCAAGGACGTCGCCAACAAGGGCTGGTGCAGCGCCTGGGCGAAGAAGGCGTAATCGGCATCACGCCAGTGCAAAACGGACCCCGCGGGGTCCGTTTTTCATGGGCGCGCGCGCCCGGGTGTCACGGTTCCTTGATGCCGGCGGCGCGCACGATGCGGCCATTGCTGTCGTATTCGGCGCGGATGGCCGCCGCAAATTGCTGGGCCGTGCCGCCTGCCGGCACAACGGCGGCCTGCGTGAGGCGGTCACGCAGGTCTGCGGCGGACAACGCCTTGTTGATCTCGGCGTTCAACCGCGCAATGACAGGCGCGGGCGTCCTGGCCGGCGCGAACACGCCGAAGGTCGACGCCATGTTCGCCTTGGCATAGCCCAGTTCTGCGAAGGTCGGTACATTCGGCAGCGTATCGAGCCGGTGCGGCGCGCCCACCGCGAGCGGGCGCAGCTTGCCGCTGGTGATGTGTTGCATCAGCGTCGGGCCGACGTTGGTCGACATCACCTCCACCTGGCCGCCCAGCGCATCGGTCAGTTGTTGGCCACCCCCCTTATACGGGATCAGCGTGATATCGACGTGCGCCTGCGACTTGACCTGCTCCAGCGCCAGATGCCCGACCGTACCAACACCCGAGGTCGACCAGCGAATCGAACCCGGCTTGGCGCGAGACTGGCTCAGCACGTCGGCAAAACTCTTGCCCGTGAACGCGGGCGTGCCCAGCAGGATCATCGGCGCGTACATGACATTGGCCACGGGGGCGATGTCCTTGAGCGGGTCGTACGGCAGCCTGCCGAAATAGGGATTGAGCGTGAGCGGACTGACCGACGAGAAGCCGAGCGTGTAGCCGTCGGGCGCCGCCTTGGCTACGGCGTCCATGCCGATGCTGCCGCCTGCGCCCGCACGGTTTTCCACCACCACCGGCTGACCAAGCTGGGCGGAAAGCCTCTCGCCGAGCGCCCGTGCCACGTTGTCTGAAATGCCACCGGTCGGATACGCGACGATGATGCGGATCGGCCTGAGCGGATAATCCTGTCCTTGCGCGGGCACGGCGACCAGCAGCGGCATGCCTGCGCAAAGCAGCGCAGCAGAAGCAATCAGACGACGACGGGCGGCACGTGCGGTGGTCATGGCGCAATGTCAGGGGGAGACGCAGAGGGGGACATTGTAGGCGGATGCCCAGGCAACCCCGTCCGCCAACGGGCAAAAGAAAAGGCGCCCGAAGGCGCCTTTCCTTTCCCAATCGTGTGACTGCGTCGATTAGAAGATGTGGCGGATACCAACACCCACGCCAACTTGGTTGGTCTTGCCGTTCTGGCCGTTGGCAGTACCGCCCGGCAGTTCCGGAGCAGCAGCGTCCTTCACCTTGTCGTAGGCGACCGTACCGTACAGTTGGGTACGCTTGGACAGGGAGTACTCAGCCAGCAGCACGCCCGTGTAGCGCTTGCCGTCGTTGCCCGAGGTCAGCGCAGCGTTGCTGATGCTGTCGTAGTAGAACGCGCCCGTCAGAGCCAGCGCCGGGGTCGCTTGATACGTCACGCCGCCCAGACCGATGTGGTCCTTGCGCTTGGTGCCGCCCGGCAACGTACCAGCACCGCTCGCAATGCCGTACAGATTCAGGCCGAAGGTGCTGTGGTCACCCGCACAATTGCTGCCGCTCACGCAGCCGGTGCCATCATTGCTGTTGATATAGCCGAGGAACAGCTTCGCCGGTCCGATGGTGTAGTTACCGCCCACGCCCCAGACCTTCTGCTTGTCGCCGCCCGGGAAGGCCACGCCGCTGATCACTTGAGCGGCATTTTGCTGCTGCTGGTAGAACGCACCGATCATGGCCGGGCCAAACTCGTACGACACTGCGCCGCCCATGTAGCGGTTGGATGCCGCGCTGCCGGCAACTTCACCGAAGCCGTAGCCTGCGCCAACGTACAGGCCGTTCCACTTGCCTTCGTACTTGAGCATGTTCGACGTACGCAGACCCGTCACGCCGTAGTACACCCACGAGTTTTCCAGGTAGTTGCCAACGCCCAGCGGGTCGAAGTTGCCGCCCATCGTGAAGCCGAAGTTGTACTGACGGCCCAGCGTGACGGTGCCCATGCTGCTGTTGGACAGGCCCACGAACGATTGACGATTGAACAACGCACCGCCATTGCCACGGCCGGTGTCCGGATCGAAACCGCTTTCCAGCACGAACAGCGCCTTGTTGCCGCCGCCCAGATCTTCCGAACCCTTCAGGCCCCAACGGCTGTTCGACACAGCACCGTTGTCCAATTGCAGCAGGCTGTTGCCGTTGGCATTGGCGTTCGTGGTGTAGTGAATCGTGGCGTCAACAATACCGTACAGCGTCACGCTCGATTGGGCGTAGGCAGAACCTGCGAACAGGGCGCCAACCGCAACCAGAATGGCAGACTTTTTCATGTGGGCTCGTAATAAATGAGTTGTCTCTAACCGCCCGACCCCGTGTGCATGAGGTTGGGCTCCTCCGTTTCCTTAACTTCCGTGTCGGAAGTGCCGCGCAAATTTAACAAAAGGCCTTATGCCGGGCAAAGCAATTCACGGAATCGTTCGATGAAGTGTGGTAAGCGCGCATCGCTCTTGATGCAACGCACCAAAACGGCCTCCGGCAAGGCCTACCGGCTGGTCATGCGCTGCTGTGGTGCACCACGACTGGCCTGGCAGCCTCGAACGCGCTTCGGATTAGGCAAAAGGGTGGAACACCCATCCCGCCGTTCGCAGGCTTTCCGGCGCGGCTCACGCTGACTTGCATCATTTCGGCGCTCACAACAAACCGTTCGTCGCACCACCGTGGATACAACCCGGCCTGTGACCTACCCTTCAGGCCGTGGCAAGACGTACACAGACCACGCCTAGAAAAACAGCATCGAAAATCAGTTGAAGAAGGAGTTCGCCATGCGACTCAAGCAGATTGGTATGGCCGCGTTGTTGGCGGCAGGCGCCTTGGCGGCGGGCGGCGCGTGGGCGCAAGCCAGCCGCATGGAAGTATTTGGTCAGGCAGCACGGGCCGAGCGGTTTGATGTCTACAGCGACGGTGCCCGCGCCGGCCGCTTCGACACATACACAGAAGGCATGCGCAGCGTCCGCTTCGATCCGTACAGCGAAGGCATGCGCAGTGACCCGGCCGGGCGTTCACGTGAGGGCGGCGGTACGGTGTACGGCTATCCCGTACCAAATTGATGCCCTCATCGGCAACCTCTTGCGGGCCGGTCTCCAGGCATCCTCCGAAATCCCGCCTTCTGGCCCACTCAGGCCCCGCTGGTGATGCGCCAGCGGGGCTTTTTCATGCACTCCGTCGTGCTCAATGGTCAGGGATGGCCCCTTCCCGCCGCGGGCCGCAGGCGCCGTCGCGATGATGCACCAAGGGAAGGCAAGCGCAACACCCGGCACGCCTGGCGAATAGAAGCCTGACGACCGCGAGTCTTAGAGCGGGCGCTGCGACTACCTGGTCGCGCCGGTGCGATCGCGCGAGACGTCCATCACCATGCGCGTCAGAAGATACAGCCGAGGCACGATCGAGTTCAGGTCCACATATTCGGCATCGTTCGAATGCGCGCCGAAGCTCGCCAGCCCGAAGCGCTCAATGACTGGGGCCCTGGTCTTCGCGGCAGCAAACGCGGCATCGGTGCCACCACCTTCGGCCCGGTCGTCAATCTCCAGCGTCTTGCCGAGTTCTCCGTAGATCTTCTGGGCGTGCTCGGCCAGCGCGCGCGACGCCGCCGAGGCTTCCAGGGGCGGGCGGCGGCGCTCGAACCTTGCCGTGACCAGCGTGTCGGGAATGAGCTTGTTCTTGATGCGCTCGTTGATGGTCTCTTCCAGCTTGTCGGCATCCGCCGCGCGCAGCAGGCGCACATCGGCCTGCGCGCTCGCCATTGCCGGAATCACATTGCGATTCGTCCCAGCCTGGGCCAGGGTCCAGTTGACCTTGAGGCCGGTCTGCGGATTGGACAGATCGCGCATCTGCAACACCTGGTGCGACAACTCGTACAGTGCGTTGCGCCCATGTTCCGGGGCACCGCCCGCGTGCGAGGCCTTGCCCTTCACGTCAAGCAGGATCGCTCCGATGCCGCTGGTCGCCAGCGACAGCTTGTCGGCGGTTACGCGTGTGCCTTCGCATGAAAATACGGCATCCTGCTCGGCGCCCAGCTTGGCCTGCACGGCGCGTGCGCCGGGCGAGCTGATCTCTTCATCGCCGTTGATCAGCACCGTGAGCGTGCCGTACTGCCGGAAATTCACGGCCTGCAGGATCGAGAGGGTGTGCAGGATGACCGCCACGCCGTTCTTGTCGTCGGCAATGCCGAGACCGTAGGCACGGTCGCCGTCGATGCGGAACGGCTGCTGCGCGAGCATGCCCTTGAGGTACACCGTATCCATGTGGGCAATCAGCATGATGTTGCGCTTGCCTTCGCCCCTGAAGCGCGCCAGCACCATCTTGCCGATCTTCTCGGGCGTATCGGCCATGCGGTAGGCGTGGTCGCTCGGGTCGATCAGCTTGACGTCACCGCCGAGCATGCGCAGGCGGTCGGCGATCACACCGGCAATCTTGTCCAGGCCGTCGATATCCTTGCTGCCGGACTCGATGGACACCAGTGTCTTCATGGTGTCGATCAGAGCGGGCTTTTCCTGTTGGGCGCGCTTGTAGATTTCTGCTGGCGGCACGGCGGCGGCCTGTCCTGCGGCAAGCAGACCGGCAAAAGCCAGCAGCAGCATGACGGGGCGCACGCGCTGCCCGAGCGTCGGGGCTCTCATGGATGGTTCCTCACCAGTTCTTCGTTATGGTCTGCAACAAAAACCGCGATTTTCGCATGCACGCCGGGCCCGTGCCGGCAATGGAATCCGCCCTTCGGATGGGCCCCATGACCCAGCGCAACGGAATACTGATAGACCTGCGCAAAACGAAAGCGCAGCGCTGACACTCTCGCTACAATTGCTGCCATGCAATACATCCATGTCGTCAACGGCGATGTTGCCGGCGCCACGCTCAAGCAGGCGCTCGCACAGGCTGGCCGCCCCGATTCCGTAGTGGTGTTGCGCGACGATCTCGCCGTCGGGCCGCTGGCCGACGTCGACAGCGTGGCGATGGCGCGCTCGGGCTTCTGGCAGCGTGTGGCTCCCAACAGCAACATCGATTTCGCCGCCGAGATGCGGGACGCGCTCGCCTCGCTGGCCGACCTGCGCGAAGCCACCACCGAAGTCGCGATCTGGCACGGTCAGAGCGCGTCGGACCAGCTCATGCTGCGCCGGGTGGCATTTCACCTGCACCAGTCACCCCAGCGCATCAACGAAGTCGGCATGGACGTGCGCGAACTCGAGACGCCCAACGGGCAGGGCCCGCTCACGACCATCGGCATGTATTCGGGCGCGCGGCTGGCGCGGCGGTTTTCGACCATCGCGCCGGTGTCCGTGCTGCGCATCGGCCGCCTGGCGTATGAGTGGCAGCAGACGGTGCGTGAAAACGCCGACGTGCGGCTCTGGAAGGGCAACACGCTGGTGCCGGTGTCGTACGGCACCGTCGACGAGGTGATCCTCGAGCACGTGCCCACCGACTGGGCCAGCGCGCGCGACGTGGTCGGCAGCATCATGGGCGCCATCGACGGCCTGCTCGCCAGCGACTGGTTCGTCTTCTGGCGCTGCCGCGAGCTGGTCGGGAGCGGCCAATTGCTCCTGCGCGGCGAAGCGGATTCGCTCGCCACCTGCGAGCTGCGCCGCAACGTGAGCGTGGCGGTCTGAGCCGATCCGCGCACGTCAAACTGCACCGCAAAAGAAGGGGCGCCCGGAGCGCTCCTTTTTCTTGGTCGGGTCGATTCGCGGCCGGTCCTCAGATCGATCCGGCGCGGACGGCAACGTCACCCCTCGCGGCGAATGCCCGCACGCGCCGGGCAGTCGATCGGCGCGACGGGTTCACCACCGTCGACCTCGTTGGCGGTCTCGGCGTCGGCGGGGGCGTTTTCCCCGGCATCACGTTCCCCGCCCTCACCCCACGGCATGCCGGATTCGCGCAGGCGCTTGCGCTGCACGCGGTCGCGTTGGAACATCTCGGCCAGTTCGTCGCGGCCTTGCTGGGCGAGTGAGACCAGTTTCTTTTGATCGCGGTAGACCGGATAGACCTGGTCCATCGAATTGAACGTGTGGCGGCGGAACGTCTGCGCGATGCGATGCGCTTCGTATGGCTCCTTGCCCAACCCCTCCAGCACGCGGCGGCCGAGCATGAGCGAGCCTTCGAACATCTCGCGCTCGATCACCTCCACGCCGCGGTCGCGCAACTGGTAGACGTGCGACACGTTGCGCGCCCGCACATACAGCTTCAGGTGCGGAAAACGCTCGCGTACGCGGTCGACCACCTCCAGGCTCGTCTCCATGTCGTCGATGGCGACCACCATCATGCGAGCCTTGTCGGCGCCGGCGGTTTCGAGCAGATCCATGCGCGCGGCGTCGCCATAAAAGACCTTGAAGCCGAAGCGGCGCAGCATGTCGATCTGATCGGGATCGTGGTCAAGCACGGTGGCACTGTAGCCCTGGCTGTAGAGCAGGCGCCCGACAATCTGCCCGAAGCGGCCGAATCCGGCGATGATGACCTGGTTGTCCTGCGGCTCGATGGCGTCGGGCGCGCGCTTCGCGCCGTCGATCAGGCGCGGCACGATCACCTTGTCGTGCAGGAGCAGCAAGAGCGGCGTGGCCGCCATCGACAGCGCCACCACGAGGTTCAGCGTTGCCGCCATCTCGGCGCCGAGCACGTCGCCGGCCACGCCGGGGCCGAACACCACGAAGGCAAATTCACCGCCCTGCGAAAGCAGGAACGCAAACAGCCACGCCTGCCGGCGCGCGATGCCGAAGCGCGTCGCCAGCACGCGCAATGCGCCGATCTTCACACCCAGAAATACCGCAACGAGGCCGATGACCGCCAGCGGCTGGCGCATCAGCACGCCAAAGTCGATCGACATGCCGACGGCCAGGAAGAACAACCCCAACAGCAGTCCCTTGAACGGCTCGATATCGGTCTCGAGCGCATGGCGGTATTCGGAATCGGCCAGCAGCACCCCGGCAATGAAGGCACCCAGCGCCATCGACAGGCCGACGCTCTGCATGAGCAGCGCAATGCCCACCACCAGCAGCAGCGAGAACGAGGTGAACATCTCGCGCATGTTGGTACGCGCAATCGCGCGCAGCACCGGCCGCAGCAGCGTGCGCCCGCCAAAGATGACAGCGGCGACCACCCCTACCGCCTTGGCCGCCGCCAGCCAGTGGTGGCCGCCGGCGCTGTCGCCGGTATCGGGCGCCAGCAGCGGGAGCAACGCGATCATCGGGATGGCAGCAATGTCCTGGAACAGCAGGATACCGAAGCTGGCCGTGCCGGCCGGGGTGCGCATGAGATTGCGCTCGGTGAGCGTGGCCAGCGCAATCGCCGTGGACGACAGCGCCAGCCCCATCCCCGCCACGACGGCCGCGCGCCACGGGTGGCCTACCGCCATCACCGCCAGCCCCACGGCCAGGGCGCATACCGCCAGCTGCAGCCCGCCGTAGCCGAAGATGCTGCGGCGGAGCGACCACAGCCGCGCCGGCTCCAGTTCGAGCCCGATCACGAACATCATCAGCACGACGCCGAATTCAGAGAAATCCAGGATCGACTGCACATTGGTGATCAGCCGCAGCCCCCAGGGGCCGACAATCACCCCGGCCAGCAGGTAGCCGAGCACCGAGCCCAACCCTAACCGGCGCGCCAGCGGCACTGCCGCCACCGCCGCAGCCAGGTAGATGACAAAGTTGACGAGCAGGTCGTGCGATTGCATGGGCAAAAGACTCGGAATGTGTCAGGCGGGTCGACCCTGAACAGCGGGCAGCCACGGCCGCAGCGCGGCACGGACCGCGTCGATATGGGCTTTGATGACTTCGGGCGTCGCGTCGTCGGCGTCGTGCAGCACGTGCGGCGGCTGCCACTGCATCCCGCACAGCACGGCGGTCTGCTGAAGCGGGAGCAGGAACGTGTCGAACGTGTGGCCATGGATGCCTGCTTCACTGTAGGCCTGCGCACGGCCGCCCGTGGTCGCCAGCACCATGAGGTGCTTGCCGCGCAGCGCCGTGCCGCCGGGACCATAAGCCCAGCCCATCTCCAGCACCACGTCCAGCCACTCCTTGAGCAGCGACGGTGTCATGTACCACTGCACCGGAAACTGGAAAACGATCAGCTCCGCCGCTTCCACCGCCGCCTGTTCAGTGCGCGCGTCGATGTCGAAATCCGGGTACCGCCGGTAAAGATCATGGATCGCGACGCCCGGCAGACTGGCCAACGCATCGGCCAGCGGCTTGTTGACGCGCGAACGGCGTGGCGCAGGATGCGCATAGATCACAAGAATTCGCGGTGGGGTCATGGTAAATCGGGAGGCGGGACGGCTTGAACGCGCATCTTCGCACGGCTAATGTGCAGCGGCATGGTAGATGCCGCGCGAAGGACCGTCGGGTGGCGTACGCGCCATCCGGACCGCGCAAGCGGTTGAAACGTCTCTTTTTTGCGCGTTGCAATAACCGTCGTTGTTGACGCACCACAAACCCTGACAGCCCTTACCACTGCGATAAATCAATGACTTATCGAGAAAACCTGGCAGCAGACTGACGCCAGCCTTACGGGAAATCCCTGATTGCACTACAATGGCATTGTGCATTGCACAACATGCGACATGTACCCGGTCGCGTGCTCCGCAGACGCCATCCGCGCCTGCGTCCGAACACTACCGCGCCCACGAGGGAGGGCGCGATCATCACAGGAAACGTTGTCGTGAACCCGCTCGAACTGAGCAAGGCCATCGGCGTCGTCACCCAGGGCGACATCGACAAGACTGAAGCGGCACATGGGGCACCGCGCTCCACCGTGCTGGTGCGCGAGCTTGCCGCGCACCATCGGTCGCGCCTGCTCAAGCATCTGCTTGCCCTGGGTCAGGAAGACCGCCTGCTGCGTTTCGGCCAGGTAGTGGGCGATCACGTGATCGAGGCTTACGTCGACAGCATCGACTTCGACCACGACAAGGTCTTTGGTGTCTACGACGACCGCCTGGAACTGGTCGGTGTGGGCCACCTCGCCTACCTGCGCGATAACCCGCAGGGCCGCGTGGCGGAGTTTGGCGTGTCAGTGTCGGAATCGGCACGCGGCAAGGGCGTCGGCAGTGCGCTGTTCCAACGCGCTGCCATCCATGGACGCAACACCAAGGTGCGCACGCTTTACATGCATTGCCTGTCGCGCAACGCGGCCATGATGCATATCGCCAAGAAGGCTGGCATGCGGGTGCAATACGCCTATGGTGAAGCGGATGCCTACCTGGAGCTGCCGCCCGCCGATACGATGAGTCTGCTGACGGAAGCCATTGACGAACAAGTGGCCGATCTCGACTACATGCTCAAGCGCAACCTGCGCAATGCACGCCGTTTCGGCCAGCGCTTCTGGCGCTCGCTGGTGCCGCTCAAGCGCACGGTCTGACCGCACCCCACAGATGAAACGCCCGGCCTTGACCGGGCGTTTTTCTTTGGCACCGCGCATTTCCATTTCGCGCAATTTAATGCAAGCCATTTCATTGCACGAAGATCAGCTAAAAATATTCTATTTATCCGTCATGCCATTTTTTGATTTTCTCGCGACCCGCCAATCCTTATTTTCAAGAATTTGATTTAAACCACTCAAGCTCCCGCCAGACCGTTCGTTAGAGCAGTCGTTATCGATTAAGACGGGGATGATCATGCGGTTTTCGCAAATGAAAGTGGCTACTCAACTGGCGTGGGGATTTGGCCTGACGATGGGCCTGCTTGCGCTTCTGATGGTGTTCAGCCTGCAGCGCATGTCCGATTTTCGGAAGCTCATGGAGGAAACCACGGAAATCAACGCGGTCGAAGCCAAGCTGGCCGCCAAAATGTATAGCAGCGTGACCGAGCGCGCCCTCGCCTATCGGAACATCATGCTGCTTACCGAAAATGATGAAATCCGGATCGAGCTGAAGCGTATCGAAACCCAGGAGCGCTTATACAGCGAAGCGGCAGACAAGCTCGGCCGGATGTTCGATACGTTGCCCGGCACCACGGCGGATGAGAAAACCCTGTTCGCCCAGGCCCGGCACCAGGCCGAACTGGCGGCGCCGTTCGTGTCGCGCGTCAAGGCGCTGATTGCGGGCGGCCGCAAGGACGACGCCTATCGGGTACTTCGCTTCGAATTCCGTCCGGTGCAGCGCGCCTGGTGGGATCAGCTCGCCAAACTGCAGGCCTTCGAAGAGAAGCTCAACGACGAAAACACCGCCCGCGCCAAGGCCAGCTATATCGACTCCCGCAACTGGCTGCTGGCGCTCAGCGGCGTCGCGCTGCTGGTCAGCCTGACAGCCAGCCTGCTGATTACACGGGGCCTGATCCGCAAACTCGGCGGAGAGCCGGGCACGGTGGCCGACATCGCGGGCCAGATCGCGGGCGGCAACCTGGCCGTGGCCATTCACACCCGCAACGACAACGACGCCAGCCTGATGCACGCAATGAAACGCATGCGCGACAGCCTCGCCGCCATTGCCGAGCAGGTCCATACCAGCACCGACACGCTGGCCACCGCGTCGGAGCAGATTGCCACCGGCAATTTCGATCTTTCCACCCGCACGCAGGAGCAGGCGTCTGCCCTCGAGGAGTGCGCGGCGTCGATGGAAGAACTCAACGCCACCGTCAAGCAGAACGCCGACCACGCACGCCAGGCGAATCAGCTCGCTACCGTGGCGGCAGACGTTGCGGCGCAAGGCGGCACGGTCGTGGCCCGCGTGGTCGACACCATGGGCGCGATCAGCGCGTCGGCGCGCAAGGTGAGCGAGATCATCGGCGTCATCGACAGCATTGCGTTCCAGACCAACATCCTCGCGCTCAATGCGGCAGTCGAGGCGGCACGCGCCGGCGAGCAGGGCCGTGGCTTTGCCGTGGTCGCCAGCGAGGTGCGGGGGCTGGCGCAGCGCTCGGCAGCCGCCGCCAAGGAGATCAAGCTGCTCATCAACGACTCCGCCAACCATGTAGACGCCGGAAACGCACTCGTCGTGCAGGCGGGCGCGACCATGCAGGATGTCGTCACCAGCATCCACCGCGTGACAAGCATCGTGACGGAAATCATGGGCGCGACAGACGAGCAGGCCAGCGGCATCGATCAGATCCACCGGGCCATCTCGCAGATGGACGAGGTCACACAGCAGAACGCGGCGCTGGTTGAAGAAGCGGCGGCGGCAGCCGAGTCGATGCGCGAACAGTCCAGCCGGCTGGTGAGCGTGGTCAGCGTTTTCAAGCTGACCGACGCCACCGCGACCGCAGTCCCGCGCTTCGGCAATCGCCAGCCCGCCCTGTTGCCGGCCTGATGCGGAGGCTGCCGCGATCATGGATGAGCCTGCCGCTCGGCGGCATGGCCCGCGACGACGATGCGCGGCGCATCGCGGCGGATAGTCGCGTACCGGCCGACATGCTTGATGCCGCGCGCGAGGGGTCTGAAGCCCGCCGGCAACAAGGCGCCGACGCATTGGCACCCCCAGACAGCAACGCGCACGCGGACCCGGCACCCGGCACCCGGCACCCGGCACCCGGGCGCAAAGCATGCGTCAACCCGCAAGAAGATCGGTCGGCCCAGCCGTGAGGCAGTGGCCGATGCCTGCCCGACGTTGCCTCAGACCACCACCGGCAGCGCTGTCGTGTCCTTGATCCGCTCCAGCGCAAAGCTGCTCTTCACATCGATGACCGCCGGGTGCGCGAGCAGCTGGTCGCGGATGAAGCGCGCAAAGTGCTCCATGTCTTCCACGAACACCTTGAGCAGGTAATCCATCTCGCCGGTCATGGCGTAGCACGTCACCACCTCGGGCCACGTCGCCACAGCCGCGCGAAAATTGTCGGACGGGCCTTTCCCTTTGGGCGCACCGCCCTGCTTTTCCAGCCGCACGTTGATGTAGGCCGACAGCCCCAGCCCGATCTTGGTCGGGTCGAGCAGCGCGGCGTATTGGCGGATCACGCCGGACTCTTCCAGGCGGCGAATGCGTCGCAAACACGGGCTGGGCGACAGATTCACCCGCTCGGCGACTTCGAGGTTGGTGAGGCGGCCGTTGTTCTGCAGGACTTCCAGGATCTTGCGGTCGATCTTGTCGAGTTCCACTTTATTCATTTTTGTTGCTCCGCACCAATTAATTCGGCAATTTTCTTGCGCAAATTTAGCAAGGTGGGCACAACTTCGCAATTTTTGCTTGGAGGGACACTCCTACACTGCGAGGATCGTCAAAGACCTGAGCGCTCCAGAGCGCGCCCCCACAGGAGACTCACCATGCAATTCACGCCTTGGGAAAACCCGATGGGCACCGCCGGTTTCGAATTCATTGAATACGCCGCGCCGGACCCCGTTGCCATGGGCAAGCTGTTCGAGAACATGGGCTTTACCGCCATCGCGAAGCACCGTCACAAGAACGTGACGCTGTATCGCCAGGGCGAGATCAACTTCATCATCAACGCCGAGCCGGATTCGTTCGCGCAGCGCTTTGCGCGCCTGCACGGCCCGTCGATCTGCGCGATCGCGTTTCGCGTGCAGGACGCCGCGTTCGCCTACAAGCGCGCGCTGGAACTGGGCGCATGGGGCTTCGACACCCACAGCGGCCCGATGGAGCTGAACATTCCGGCCATCAAGGGCATCGGCGATTCGCTGATCTACCTGGTGGACCGCTGGACCGGCAAGAACGGCGCCAAGCCCGGCGACATCGGCAACATCAGCATCTACGACGTCGATTTCGTGCCCATCGCGGGCGCCAACCCGAACCCCACCGGGCACGGCCTGACCTACATCGATCACCTGACGCACAACGTCTACCGTGGCCGCATGAAGGAATGGGCCGAGTTTTACGAACGCTTCTTCAACTTCCGTGAAGTGCGCTACTTCGACATCGAAGGCCAGGTCACGGGCGTGAAGAGCAAGGCGATGACGAGCCCGTGCGGCAACATCCGCATCCCCATCAACGAGGAAGGGACGGAGAAGGCCGGCCAGATCCAGGAGTACCTGGACATGTACCACGGCGAGGGCATCCAGCACATCGCACTGGGTTCGACCGACCTGTTCAAGACGGTGGACGCACTGCGCGGACAGGGCATCAAGCTGCTGGACACCATCGACACGTATTACGAACTGGTCGACAAGCGTATCCCCGGCCATGGCGAAAACGTGGCGGAACTGAAGACGCGCAAGATCCTGATCGATGGCGCGCCGGGCGACCTGCTGCTGCAGATCTTCTCCGAGAACCAGCTCGGCCCGATCTTCTTCGAGTTCATCCAGCGCAAGGGCAACCAAGGTTTTGGCGAGGGCAACTTCAAGGCGCTGTTCGAGTCGATCGAACTCGACCAGATGCGCCGCGGTGTTCTCAAGGCCGACAAGCAGCCCGCCTGAAGGCCCTCCACATCAGGCATGCTGTACTCACACCCCGGTGGTTCGCCATCGGGGTATTTTTTTGCGCGCATGAAAAACGGCGCCCGAAGGCGCCGCGGATGGCATTGCGATGGCGCGGGGATTATTCGCCCTTCGTGGCCGCCGGGCCGCCCGGCATGCCGGCGGCTGCCGGCGTGTTCTTTTGGGCCTGGCGGGCATCGTGGCGCGCCTTCATGTAAGCGCGGATCTCGTCCGGCGTGATCTTGCCGTCGTGGTTGGCGTCGATCTGGTCGAAGTTCTTGGCCAGGCGCGGCATGCCGGCCTGGACTTCATCCTTGGTCAGGGCGCCGTCGCCGTTCTTGTCGGCGGCCTTGAACCTCGCGTCGAAGCGCTGTGCCAGCTTCCCGCGCATTTCACCGCGGTGCGCCTTGTGCCAGGCGGCCAGTTCATCCTTGCTCAATTGGCCGTCATGGTTGGTGTCGATCTGGTCGAAGTTCTTTTCCAGCCAGGCGTGACCCTTGGCCTCATCGCGGGATACCTGACCGTCGCCGTTTGTGTCGATGGCTTTCAAGCCACCGTGGCGTCCGGGCCCGGCCATACGCGAACCGGCTTGCGACGCCGGTGCAGCCGGTGCCGCGGCCGGTGCTTGCGCGCTGGCGGTGGGTGCGCTGGCCTCTTGCGCACGAGCGTCCGTTCCCGACATGGCCAGGAACAGGGCCGAGGTGGCGAGGAAGGCTTGAACAGCACGTTTGTTGGTCATGGTCAGCTCCTTTTCATATGGACTGTGTAGCGGATTAGAACCTGACAATGCCAGCGTGTTGCCGTGTTTTACACGCTGTTACCGCAATGACATGCGCTGTAATATCGCCCGACCAGTGCTTCGGGAGCCGCGAAAAGCCTACTGCTGGGGCGGCGGCTGGCCGATATCGCTCTTGCGCGCTGCGGCAGCCGCACGATGGCGCGGGCCGGCGATGCCGCCCACAGGGTTGGAAGCCTCTTCGCCCGTATTGATTTGCGGCGGGGCGATCGGCAGCATGGCCCCCGGCATCGCCGTGTTGGCGGGGTTGTTGGGGACAGCCGGTGCAGGCGGCACCGCCGGTGTCGCCAGCGGCGCGGCTGCACCCGACGGCGGCAGTGGCAACGACGGCACATGGCGGCTGGCCGGCGACACGCCCGCCACGGCACTGGCCGGCAGTGGAATCTCTTGGCGGACGCCGTTGCGCTCGATCACCACCGAGCGCGCCTTGATCTCCACCAGCTTCAGATTGGGCGACAGCGACTTACCGGCGCGCACGGCTTGCGGGGGCCCGCCGTCCACAGAAACGATCGCCGCGCCGCTGCCATCGGCCAGATCGGCCACCACGCCCGCCACCTGGACATCGCGCGGGCCATTCTGAGGGCCACCCCCAAACAGCGTGACGGCGGCGCCGGTCTCCAGCGCGTCGGTCTGCGCCACGCGGGCCTCGCGCGGCACAGACAGCGAGCGCAGCGACGACAGCGTCAGCACCCAATGCGTCAACAGCGCGCACAGGGCAGCAAACAGTACAAGACTGAGCAGGCGGGACGACTGTTGAGCGTTCATGAAACGTGGTGATCCACCGTGAGCATGCGCTGATTCTATCCGGCCTTCATGCCGGTTCGGTGAACCATTGGAAGACTGCGTCGAAACGCCGGAACCTCACCCCCCCGGGGTGCGGTCTATGTTCATATGTCACAGATATACTGTGTTCCTTCTTCTTATTGCCGACTCTCTCGCCATGATGCAAGGCCAACTTCGCTCATCTTTGCGCCAACGCGCCCTCGCCCGCGGCGCGGCGCGCGGTTTCACCCTGATCGAAATCATGGTGGTGGTGGTGATCCTGGGCATTCTTGCCGCGCTGGTGGTGCCCAAGATCATGAGCCGCCCGGACGAGGCGCGCATCATCGCCGCCAAGCAGGACATCGCTTCCATCTCGCAGGCACTCAAGCTCTATCGACTGGACAACGGGCGTTACCCGACCACCGAGCAGGGCATTGGCGCGCTGGTCAGCAAGCCCACCACCGAACCGATCCCGAACAACTGGAAGGCAGGCGGCTATCTGGAGCGCCTGCCCAAAGACCCGTGGGGCCACCCGTACCAATACCTGAACCCGGGCGTCCGCGGCGAAGTGGACATCTTCAGCTTCGGGGCCGATGGTCAGGCCGGCGGCACGGGCAACGACGCCGACATCGGCAACTGGGACAACTGAGCCCAACCCGCCCGAACCGCACATCATGTCCGGCCAAGCCCGCCGTCGACAGCTTCCACGCGGCTTTACGCTGCTGGAGCTGCTTGTCGTGGTGGTCATCATCGGCATCGTGCTGGGGGTGGTGGCCGTCAACGCCACGCCCAATCCGCGCTCGCAGCTGGCGGACGACGCCCAGAAGCTGGCCCGCCTGATCGAGCTCGCGCAGGAAGAGGCCCAGCTCACCTCGCGGCCCGTGGCGTGGGAGGGCGATACGCAAGGCTGGCGCTTCTTTGAATCGACCCCCAATGGCTGGCAGCCGCTCACGCGGGACGTGCTGGCGCCTGGCCACTGGCGGCAACCGATGGATCAGGTGCAGATCGTCGCAGGAACCGCCGCGGCGCCCGGTGCGCCGCAGCGGCTGGTCTTCGGCCGCGAAGCCATCGGGTTGCCATGGCGCGTGGCGCTCACGGCGCGGGGTTCACGCGTGGATGTGGTCTCCGATGGCGGCCCCCGCGTGCTGACGGAAACGCAATGACCCGCGCGCGTGGTTTCACCCTGCTTGAAGTGCTCGTCGCGCTGACCATCGTGGCGGTGGCACTCACCGCCACCATGCGGGCCATGGGCGGCATGACCAACGCCAGCGAATCGCTGCAGACGCGCATGATCGCGACGTGGAGCGCCGAGAACCACCTGGCCAATCTGCGCCTCGCTCACGCCTTCCCCGACCCGGGCGCCCGCGGCTTCGCCTGCCCGCAGGGCGATACACCGCTGTGGTGCGAAGAGACCATCGCCACCACGCCCAACCCGGTATTCCGCCGCGTGGAGGTGTCGGTCTATCCGGACGCCACCAAGTCCGTCCGCCTGGCCTGGCTCGTCACCCTGCTACCCAACGATGCGCGCAATGTCTTCTGACCGGCCCGCCCCGGGCGGGAACCGCGGCGCGCACGGCTTCACGCTGCTGGAGCTGCTGGTGGCGATCACGCTGCTGGCCATCCTGGCCGTGATCGCCTGGCGCGGGCTGGACAGCATGACCCGCACGCACGAGGCGCTGGCCCAGCGCGACGAACGCATCGAAGCCCTCAAAACCGTCTACGCCCAGTTCGATGCCGATTGCACGCAGCTGGCCGATCCGAACACGCTGTCGCGCTCGCCCGTGGAAGTGGGCGCCAACCGCGTGCTGCTGGTGCGAGATCGCCGCGACGACGGGCAGCCGCCTGCATGGCAGGTGGTGCTCTATCGCATCGTCGATGGCCGTCTCGAACGCCTGCAGAGCCCCCCCATCACCAACCGCAGCGACCTGCGGGGTGCGCTCGACACCCTGCGCCAGGGCGGCGCCAATGCGGCGCGCTATCTGCTGGCCAGCAATGTCGACGGCATCAGCGCGCGGGCCTGGGTCGAACCCGGCGGCTGGATGGACAACACAGGTGCGCTGTCGGCGGCGCTGTTTCCGGCGGGTAGCAATACGACCACGCTGACGGGCCTGCCATCGGCCTCCACGCCTGCCGCCTCCGATGTTTCGGCCAACACCCCTAGCGTGGTGGTGCCGGCGGCCTCGGTGCGCGCGGTGGAACTGGTCCTGCTCGTGCGCATGACGCCGCAGGGCACGCCGCAGCGCTTCACGCGCATCTGCATGACGGGGCTCTGACATGGCGCGACGCTCCCGACCGCTTCGTCTCCGTGATGTGCGCCAGCGCGGCGCGGCCATCATCACCGCGCTGCTGGTGGTCACGCTGGCGGTGGTGATCGTCTCGGGCATGCTGTGGCGCCAGCAGGTGGAGATCCGCGCGGTGGAAAACCAGCGCCTGAAAGCGCAGGCCACGTGGATCGCGCGGGCAGGTATCGACTGGGCCCGCCTCATCCTGCGCGACGACCAGCGCCGCACCGGCGCCGTCGACCATCTCGGCGAGATCTGGGCGGTGCCGATCCAGGAAACCAAGCTGTCGGACTTCCTCGGCAGTTCGCTGCGCACAGACACCGCGGGCGAGGAGTCGTACCTGTCGGGCCGCATCTTCGATGCCCAGGCACGCTTCAACCTGATGAATCTGCTACGGACGCGGACGCTGGGCACGCGCACCATCGTTGCCGGTCGCGACAAAGGCGGCATCAAGGCCTACGGACTGCTGTTGCAATCGCTCAACATCGACCCGAGCCTGGCCGACGTCACGGCAAGCTATCTGGCGCAGATGCTGGGCGGCTTCCAGTCGCTCGACGCCAGCCAGGGCGGCCAGCCAGGCAGTGACGAAGGCGCGGGCAGCGGCAATGGCGGCAACGGGCCCCGCCCGCTGGATGACGTCGACAGCCTGCTGACCATCCCCGGCTACACGGCGGACATGATCGCCAAGCTGCGCCCCTACGTGATCGTCCTGCCCACCCGCACCCAGATCAACGCCAACACCGCCAGCGCCGAAGTGCTGGCCGCCGTCATCCCCAACCTGAGCCTGGACCGCGCACGCGCGCTGGTGCAGGCCCGCGACCGCGCCTACTTCCGCAACATCGGCGATGTCACCAACCAGCTGCGCGGCGTCGCACCGGGGGCCGACAGCACCGCTGCCGCCAACCTGCTCGACGTGCAGACGCACTACTTCCTGGTCTACGGCATGGCGCGCCACGAGCGTGCCCAGATCGGTGAAGTGGCGCTTGTTTCACGTGGCGATCCGGTCAACAATAATGCGACCCGTATCGTCTGGGTACGCCGCACGGACGGCATACCGTCATGACGGCGCGGCCATATCCTCCAACAGGCGTAGGCGTCGCTTGTAGACAGACCCAGGCCTTCGCCGTATTGTCATCCGCATCGTTCAGCATCGCGGGTTTTGCGCGATACGGCGGCTCCGTTGGTACCTCGCATCCCAGTTCTCAAATCAATCGAGGAGCGGTTTGACGACCTCCCTGTACGTGCGCCTGCCGCACCGGCCCATTCAATCGCCCGAGCGCTGGTCGGCGGGCGCACTAGCCTCCGTGCCCTTCGCACTGGTGCGCGAGGAAGGCGCGCAAGGGCCCCAGCGCATCGTGCGCGAGGGCACGTCGCGCCCTGACGACCTGCCGGCAGCCGACCGCCTGATCCTGCTACTGCCGGCCGCCGACGTGCTGCTGGTCCCCGCCAACGTGCCCCCCCTGGCCCTGCCCAAGCTGCGCCTGGCGCTGCCCAACCTGGTGGAAGACCGCCTCGTGCAGGACGCCCAGCAATGCCATATCGCCCTGGGCCCGCGCCTGACTGCCGCACCCGCACGCGGCTGGCGCGCCCGGGAACCGCAGTCGCGCGCGCTGATGGTGGCCGATCGCGCATGGGTACGCTTCATCCTCGACACCTTCGGGGCGCACAGGCACCGCGCATGTCATCTAGTGCCTGCGCAGCTTTGCCTGCCGTTTGAAACGCCTGCGGCGCTTGCGCCTCGCGTGGAGGCCGCCACCGAGGCAGAGCGCGCCGAGCCGTCGCTCGATGCGCCTGCTGAACCCGCGGCCACGGAAGCCGCCTCGGCTGGCCTTGCGCCAGCCACCATTGCGCTCGACGCCGCACCGCCGTCCGACCCAGACGCCCCCGCTGCCGTCGACATCACCGTACGCATCGGCCCCGCCGGTGGCTACGGCCTGCGGCTGATGCCTGCCAACGTCGCCAGCTGGCTGGCCATTGCGCCGGCCCCTGCCACGCTGATGGTGTCGCCCGCACTGCGCGAACTGGCGCCCAGCCTGTCGGCCGACCCCGCTGCCGCCGCACTCGACTGGACGGCCTGGGCTGCCGGGGCGCGCGCCGCGCTCGCGTCGGGTGAAGCCGATCTGTGCCAGTTTGATTTCGCCAACGGCGGCATGGCCAGCGTGGACTGGCGCCGCTGGCGCCTGCCGATCGCGCTGGCGGCGCTGATCGTGGTCGTGCAGCTCATCGGCATGAACGCACGCTGGCTCACGCTGCGCGCCGAGCAAAAGCGGCTCGACGCGGCCATGCGGACGCAGCTGCAAACCGCCTTCCCGAATACGCCGGTGATTCTCGACCCGCCCGCGCAGATGCGCCGCCAGGTCGAGCAGCTTCGTCTGGCGGCCGGAAAATCCGCGCCGGAAGATTTCCTGCCGCTGGCCGATCGATTTGCCCAGGCCGCCACGGGGCTTGCGCCCGATGCGCTGCTCGCGCTCGACTACCACGGCCGCGCGCTGACCGTGACGCTCAAGGACGGCACCGACACCAGCGCCCTGCGCACCGCCGCCCGCAACGTCGGCCTGAACATGGACACCGCCGAGGCGCCGCGCGGCGCAGAAGCAACCGTACCCGGCTCGCGCTGGACGGTCACCATCGCCCAATAACGACGACGCCATGGCGACTTCCCCCTCCTCCGCTTCCGGCGCATCCGCCTCTCGCCGCCTGCCGCGCTTTGGCGTGCCAGACCCCGTGCGCGACGCAGCCACCACGTTCTGGATGCAGCGCGAACCTCGTGAACGCCGCATCCTGGCTGGCGGCGGCGTGATCCTGCTGCTCGTCATCCTGTATCTCCTGCTATGGGAGCCCGCCTTCGAAGGCCAGCGCCGTATCGAAAAGGCCCTGCCGCAAATGCGTAGCCAACTGGCCGAAATGGAGACGCTGGGCCAGGAAGCGCGCGGACTCTCCGCCATCGCCGCCGCCCCGGTGCCGCATGGCGCCGAGCTGCAACAGGCGCTCACGACCAGCCTCAGCAACCACGGCCTGAAAGCCATGCGCATGGCCCTGTCGGGTGAGAGCGTGCAGGTGCAGCTGGACAAGGTGCCATTCGGCGCGGTGGCCGAGTGGCTGCAGGAAGTCAGGCAGGCCCAGCGCATGAAGGTGATCGACGCGAACATCAAGTACGTCGGCGCCACCGCCCTGGTCAACGTGACGGCGACGCTGCAAGGCCCCGCCGCCTCAGGCCACTGACGGATCGCCCCGTGCCAATGGGAATCGAATCTCTGCCACCGCTGCGCATCCGCCGCCGCGCCGATGCCGACGAGCGCGCGAGCCTCGGCTGGCGCGTGCTCTGGTGTGTCGTCGCGCTGTTGGCCGTGGCGGCGACGCTGATTTCACAGTATCCGGCCGCATGGGCCGCGGAGCGCATTGCGCAGGCCACCGGGCGGCGTGTCTTGCTGGCCGACAGCCAGGGCAGCATCTGGCATGGCAGCGCCACGCTGGCGCTCACGGCAGGCAATGGCGGCGCAGATGCGACCGTGCTGCCCGGACGGCTGTCGTGGTCGATCGACATGCTGCCCCTGCTCACCGGCACCCTGCGCGCGCACATCGCGCACGACCACGCACTGGAGCAGCCGGTCGCGCTGACGCTGACGCCAGGGCACTGGCAGGCGGAGCCCGGTGCGGTCAGGCTGCCGGCCTCGCTGCTGGAGGGCATTGGCGCGCCGTTCAATACGCTCAAGCTCGACGGCCGGCTGCGTGCGAGGTGGACGCCCCTGTCGGGCGAATTCGGACGCGGCAAGGGGCGTCCGGACACGGTCCAGGGCGCGCTGACCGTCACGCTTGAGCAGGTATCATCCAGCCTCAGCCGGGTGCGGCCGCTGGGCAGCTACCAGACCGTCGTGTCGTTTGGCGGCGCGGCCGGCGGCCCTGTGCAACTGGCACTGTCCACGCTGGCGGGGCCGCTGACGCTGCAGGGTCAGGGCACCCTCGGCCAGGGCGCACATTTTGACGGCGTGGCCAGCGCCACGCCGGCGTCGGAACCGCAATTGATCGGCCTGTTGAGCCTGCTCGGCCCGCGTGACGGGTCGCACTATCGACTACGCTTTTGATTCCCAAGCCGGCGCGCGAGCCAGCGTGCCGACAACCATGAACGAGACCATGCACAACGCCTCTTCCCGACTCACCGTTCGCGCCATCGTCCTGGCATGCTGCGCAACAATGGTGGCCGGCTCGATGCCCGTCTACGCTGCCCCGCCGGCATCTGCCGCGTCTAGCCAGAATGGCAATCCGGGCGATGAGGTCTCGCTCAACTTCGTCAATGCCGACCTGGATTCCGTGGTCAAGGCCGTGGGCCAGGCGACCGGGAAGAACTTCATCGTCGACCCGCGCGTCAAGGGCACCGTCAACCTCGTCACCGAAAAGCCGGTGACGCGCGCGCAGGCGCTGGAATCGCTGGGCTCGATCCTGCGCATGCAGGGCTACGCGATTGTCGAGGGCAACGGCTTTACCAAGGTCGTGCCCGAGGCCGACGCCAAGCTGCAGGGCTCGCCCACCTCGGTGGGCTACGCGGGCAGCCGCGGCGGCGAGCAGGTCGTCACGCAGGTCTTCCGCCTGCAGCATGAGTCGGCCAACAACCTCGTGCCGGTGCTGCGCCCGATGATCGCGCCCAACAACACGATCACCGCCTACCCGGCCAACAACACGCTGGTCATTACCGATTACGCCGACAACCTGCGCCGCATCGGCCGCATCATCGCCTCGATCGACACCCCGGCCGCCGGCGAGACGGAGCTGATTCCGCTGAAGAACGCCGTGGCCATCGACGCGGCCGCCACGCTGCAGAAGCTGCTCGACCCGTCGGCTGGTGGCGTGGGCGGTGCGGGCGCCGGCGCCGCATTGTCCGACCCGAGCCTGCGCACTGCGATCGTGGCCGAGCCGCGCTCGAACAGCGTGATGATCCGCGCCTCGAGCGCAGCACGCCTCGCACAAGCCAAGCAACTGATCGCCAAGCTGGATGTGCCGGCCGCACGCCCGGGCAACATCTGGGTGGTGCCGCTCAAGAACGCCAACGCGGTGCAGCTGGCGACCACCCTGCGCGCCATCGTGGCGGCCGACGCCACCCTGTCGGCATCGCAGTCCAGCGGCCCGGGCGGCCAGAGCGCCTCGCAAGGGGCCACCTCCCAGCCCGCCAGTGGCACGACGGGCTCGCAGTCGAGCCAGAACACGCAGTCCACCAACTACGGCGGCGGTTCCGGCTCGGGCAGCGGCATGGGCAGCGGCAACTCGTCATTCCGGGCGTCGTTCGGGCAGAGCAACACGCCCACCACGGGCGGCATCATCCAGGCCGATCCGGCCACCAACGCGCTCATCATCACCGCCAGCGAACCGGTCTACCGCAACCTGCGCGCCGTGATTGACGATCTGGACGCCCGCCGGGCGCAGGTCTACATCGAATCGATGATCGTTGAAGTCACGTCCGACAAGGCCTCGCAGCTCGGCATCCAGTGGATGGTCGGCGCGGGTGGACCGAACACCTACGGCTTTGGCGGCACGAACTTCGGCAGTGGCGCCGGCAACATCCTGAACCTCGGGGCCATTGCCGCCACCGTAGGCACCGGCGGCATCGGCAGTACGGCCGCGCAAACCGCCATCGGCACCATCACGGGCAGCAATGTGTCCGGGCTGAATGGCGGCAACTTCGGCGTCTTCAACAAAGCCACGGGCCTCGGGGCGATCCTGTCGGCGCTCGGCTCGGACGGCTCGGTCAACGTGCTCTCCACACCCAACCTGATCACGCTGGACAACGAGGAAGCCAAGATCCTCATCGGCCAGAACGTGCCGATCACCACCGGCTCGTATGCGCAGACCGGCAGCGCGGCGTCGGTCACGCCGTTCCAGACGTTCGATCGCAAGGACGTGGGTATCACGCTGCGCGTGAAGCCGCAGATCACCGACGGGGGGCTGGTGAAGATGCAGATCTTCCAGGAGTCGTCGGCGGTGGTGAACGGCACGCAGAACGCCGTGCAGGGGCCGACGACCAACGTGCGGTCGATCGAAACCAACGTGCTGGCCAACGACGGCCAGATCGTCGTGCTCGGCGGCCTGCTGGAAGACAACTACCAGGACGGCGAGCAGAAGGTGCCGGGCCTGGGCGACATTCCCATCCTGGGCGCGCTGTTCCGCTCCGAGACCAAGCAGCGCAAGAAGACCAACCTCCTGGTATTCCTGCGTCCGATCATCCTGCGCACGGCCGAGGCCACAGGTGCGCTGTCGGACAACCGCTACAACTACATGCGCGACACGCAGCAGGGCTTTGTCTCGCCCAACGTGCTGCCGACCACCTCCGACAAGGACACGCCGGTGCTGCCCTCGCCCGAGACCGTGCGCCCCGCCGTCAATTACGGCGATGTGAGCGTCGTGCCGCAAGGCACGCCGGGCGTGCAGGTGCCCCCTGGCGCCCCGATGCCGATGCCGCAGGGCACCACCCGCAGCCAGCCGCGCCTGCAGAACTTCGCGCCGCCCATCTCGGGCGGCTACGATGCCAACGCACCGCGCAACGGCGGCTGACGCGACGTGGGCCGCGAAGGATAGAACCATGGCAACCCAAGCTCCCACCACCGACGCCCGCACGCTGGAGCCGCCCTCGCAGTCGGCCGTGCGGCTGGTGCCGTACGCCTTTGCACGGGACGCCAAGCTGCTCGTCGCCCGGCAGGACATCGATACGCTCGAAGTGTGGGTCTGCCCGGAAACGTCGCGCACGGCACTGGCCGAACTCGGCCGCGTGTTCGGCGCGCTGCAGCTCGTGACGCTCGACACGGCAGCACTGTCTACCGCCACGCAGACGGCCTACAACGCGCAGGACGGCAGCGCCGCCCAGGTGGTGGGCGAAGTGGAAGGCGAAGTCGACCTCTCGCGCCTGATGCAGGACATCCCTGCCGTGGAAGACCTGCTCGAGTCCGAAGACGACGCACCGATCATCCGCATGATCAACGCGCTGCTCACGCAGGCCGCGCGCGAAGGTGCATCGGATATCCACATCGAGCCGTTCGAGAATGCCTCCGTCGTGCGCTTCCGGGTGGACGGCACGCTGCGCGACGTCGTGCGCCCCAAGAAGGCGCTGCACGGCGCGCTCATTTCGCGCATCAAGATCATGGCGCAGCTCGACATTGCCGAGAAACGCCTGCCGCAGGATGGCCGCATCACGTTGCGCGTGGGCGGCCGCCCCGTGGACGTGCGTGTGAGCACCCTGCCCACCGGCCACGGCGAGCGCGCAGTGCTGCGTCTGCTCGACAAGGAAGCCGGCCGGCTCGATCTCGGCAAGCTCGGCATGGGCGCCGGCACGCTGGCGCGCTTTGACCACCTGATCAACCAGCCGCACGGCATCGTGCTCGTCACCGGCCCGACGGGTTCAGGTAAGACGACCACGCTGTACGCGGCGCTGTCGCGGCTCGATTCCGCTTCCACCAACATCATGACGGTGGAAGACCCGATCGAATACGACCTCGACGGCATTGGCCAGACGCAGGTCAACCCGAAGATCGACATGACGTTCGCCAAGGCCCTGCGCGCCATCCTGCGCCAGGACCCGGACGTGGTGATGATCGGGGAAATCCGCGACCTGGAAACCGCGCAGATTGCCGTGCAGGCCTCGCTGACGGGCCACCTGGTGCTGGCGACGCTGCACACGAACGATTCGGCCTCCGCCGTGACGCGCCTGATCGACATGGGGATCGAACCGTTCCTGCTGTCGTCGTCGCTGCTGGGTGTGCTGGCGCAGCGGCTGGTACGCCGCCTGTGCGTGCATTGCCGCCGCGAAGAAGTGCTCGAACTCACGCCTGCCGAGGTGGAAGCCGTGGCCGGCACGCTAGTTGCCGATGGCGTGGCACCCGCCGCACCGGCACGCAAATCGGTGTGGCACCACGTCGGCTGCGACCGTTGCAACCAATCCGGCTATCAGGGCCGCACTGGCGTGTACGAGCTGCTGACCGTCACGCCCGAGATCCAGACGATGATCCACCGCCAGGCCGCTGAATCCGAGATCAAGGCGTTCGCCATCGGGCAGGGTATGCAGACCATGCGCATGGATGCACAGCGCTGGATCGACACGGGCGCCACGTCGCTGGAAGAAGTGCTGCGAGTCACACGTGACTAAGCCGCGATTACACGAATAGCGCATGCCAGCCTTCCGCTACGAAGCCGCCGACGCCACCGGCAAGACCGACAAGGGTGTCATCGAAGCCGACAGCGCGCGTCAGGCGCGCACGCTGCTGCGTGCACGCGGGCTGACGCCGCTGCTGGTCGACGCGCTGGGCGCGCAGGCCACCAAGCGCGGCGGGTCGAGCTTCGGCAAGCGGCTCTCGGCGCAGGAAAACGCGCTTGTCACCCGTCAGCTCGCCAGCCTGCTGGTGGCGGGCCTGCCGCTCGATGAAGCGCTGGCCGCGCTGGCCGATCAGGCCGAACGCGCGTACGTCGGCGAACTGCTCGCGGCCATCCGCGCGGAAGTGGTGGGCGGCAGCTCGCTGTCGGTGGCGCTGGCGCAGCATCCGAAGGATTTTCCCGACATTTATCGCGCCCTCGTTTCAGCGGGCGAGCACTCCGGCAACCTCGGCCTCGTCCTCTCCCGCCTGGCCGACTACATCGAGAGCCGCAACGCGCTCACATCGAAGATCAAGCTGGCATTCACGTATCCGGCCATCGTCACGGTGGTGGCATTTGCGATCGTGATCTTTCTGCTGTCATATGTGGTGCCGCAGGTGGTCAGCGTGTTTGCCAACACCAAGCAAAAGCTGCCGACGCTCACGATCATCATGCTGTGGCTGTCGGATTTTGTGCGGAACTGGGGCTGGCTGGCAGCGATCGTGCTGGCGGCCATTGGCGTGCTGATCCGCAATCTGCTCAAGCAGCCGGCGTTGCGGTTGTCGTGGCACAAGTGGCTGCTGACAGCGCCGCTGTTCGGCAAGCTCGTTCGCGGTTACAACACAGCGCGCTTTGCCAGCACGCTGGCCATTCTGACGAGTGCCGGCGTGCCGATCCTGCGCGGGCTGCAGGCCGCGGGCGAGACGTTGAACAATGTCGCGCTCAAGACCAATGTGGAGGATGCGTCCACGCGCGTGCGTGAGGGCACGTCGCTGGCGCGCGCGCTGGCGGCACAGAACCAGTTTCCGCCGGTGCTGGTCCACTTGATCCGCTCCGGCGAAGCAACCGGCAATCTGCCGGCGATGCTGGAGCGCGCGGCGCAGGGTGAAGCCCAGGAGCTGGAACGCCGTACGCTGTTCCTCACCGGCCTGCTCGAACCCGCGCTGATCCTGACGATGGGCGTGGTGGTGCTGCTGATCGTGCTGGCGGTGCTGATGCCGATCATCGAAATCAATCAGCTGGTGCATTGATGACCGCGCTGGCAACGGGGACGCGTGCGCTGTCCTGCCATTCCCGCACGTAGGCCGGCGTGCCAGCCGGTGCCGCATCCACCACGGGCGGCAATGGCAGCAATGCCATCGGCAATACGCCCGCCCAGACCGGCAGGTCGAGATCGTCGTCGTCATCCTTCGGGCCGCCAGTCCTGACCTTGCAGGCCGCCTCGTCGAGCGGGATGCGCAGTACGGTCGTCGCGGCCAGCTCCTTGGCGTTACCACGGCGCGCCTCCCGAGAGCGGCCGGGCGCCAGGATCTCCATGAACGCGTCAAGGGCCCGTGCCTTCTGGTCATCCGGCACAACCTCGAACACCCCGTAGACGACCGCCGAGCGATAGTTCATCGAGTGGTTGAACGCCGAGCGCGCCAGCACGAGGCCATCCAGATGCGTGACCGTCACGCACACCTGTGCGCCGCTGCCTGCCAGCCTGAGCATGCGGCTACCGTTAGCGCCGTGGATGTAGAGGTGATCGCCTTCCCGCCAGCATGCGGTGGGAATGCAATGCACGCCATGCCCATCGGCAAAGGCGACGTGACAGACGAAGGCTGCGTCGAGGATGGCGTGCAGCGTCGGCCCATCGTAATGGCCGCGCTGGGCGACGCGCCGCACGCGTGTACGGTCGGTGGATGGCGTGGCTTCGATGGTGGACATGCAAGGCTCCAGCGGGCGATCGATGTGCCGACGATAAAAAATCCGTGGCACCATGCGTAGACCCACAGAAATCCCCAACCTTGGAGCCACGATGGATTACGGCGTCCTGCTGTCGACCTACGAGCGCGCCGCTGCGCCGGGCAAGGCGGAGGGCGCAGCACGCCCCTCGCAACAGCACAGGCTGTACGCCTGCCTGCGCGCGGCCATCCTCAGTGGTCAGATCGAGGAAGGCACACGGCTGGCACCCTCGCGCTCCCTGGCAGAAGAACTGGGTATCGCGCGCAACTCGGTGCTCTACGCCTATGAGCAACTGGCGGCGGAGGGTTTCGTGAGCAGCAGGCGGCAGGGCACGGTGGTTGCGCGCGTCGGATTGCAGCAGGCCCCTGTGCGGGCGGCGGAGGTGGCGCCGCGGCTGTCGCGCCGGGTTGCCAGTCTGGAACGACCGAGCGCCGAGATGAACGATCTGCTGCCCTTCCTGCCCGGCACGCCGGCTCTGGATGCATTTCCGTTACCCCAGTGGCGCCGCTGCATGGAGCGCGCCTGGCGCCGTGTCGGTCCGGGACACCTCGGCTATGGGTCGGTCGAGGGCAATGCAGCGCTGCGCCAGGCCGTCGCGGAGTACCTGCGCATCTCGCGCGGGGTACGTTGCGACGCGGCACAGGTCTTCATCACCGAGGGCACCCAGAACAGCCTGGACCTGTGCGCCCGCACGCTGGCCGACGCCGGCGACATTGCCTGGATCGAAAACCCCGGCTACTACGGCGCACGCGCCGCATTCCAGGCCGCAGACCTGCGTCTGGCACCCATCGACGTAGACGCCGACGGCCTGGCCCCCCGGGGTGAGGATTGGCGTAACGCCACGCCCCGGCTCATCTACATCACGCCGTCGCACCAGTATCCGCTGGGCGCCGTGATGAGCCTGGAAAGGCGACTCGCGCTGATCCAGCAGGCGCGCGCAGCGGGAGCATGGATCATCGAGGACGACTACGACAGCGAGTTCCGCCACAGCGGTGCGCCGCTGTCTGCTGTGCAAGGGCTCGCCGCGGACGCGCCGGTGGTCTACCTGGGCACCTTCAGCAAGGTGCTCTTCCCTGCGCTGCGGCTCGGTTACATGGTGGTGCCGCCCGCGCTCGCGCCGGTGCTGCGCAAGGCGGCGGGCGCGGTGATCTTGCGCGGGCGTGTCGCCGAGCAGCTCGCGCTGGCCGAGTTCATCGAGGCGGGGCACTTCACGCGGCACCTGCGCCGCATGCGACGCCTGTATGGCGAGCGCCGCGACGCGCTGCGGGCGGCGATCGAGCAACACCTGGCCGGCTTGGTGACGGTGTCCGGCGGCGCGGGGGGCATGCACCTGTCCGCGCGGCTCGACGCGCCCGTGCGCGATACCGAGGTCAGCCGCGTCGCACGCGAGCACGGAATGGTGCTCCGGCCGCTGTCGCGCTTCTGCCTGCCGGGAACGCTCACCGCGCAGTACAACGGCCTCGTGCTCGGCTATGGCAACGTCGCCGCCGACGCGATGGACGGCCTCGTCATGCGCATGCGCGACGTGATCGAAAGCGTGATGGGGTGACTCCGCCGGGGCCGGTGCACCGCCTCGCAACCCGGTGCAGGATCATTGTCCGGCGGGTACGACCGCAAACGTTGCATGCACCGCACAACCGGCGCAACCGCCCTCGCCAAGGCTGCTCAAGCGTGCATCGGACACCACAACCAAGGGAAAACCCGCCCCTATTCTTGCTGCGTTGCACGGTGTTGCGAATGTCACGCAATGCTACGATTCCCACACCCAAGGCTGTCTGCCAGTTTCCACAAGAAGCGGCGCAGGCAGCACCAAAAGAGACCTGCTGTCGGTGATCCCGACACACCCACCCGGAGCACGCATGAATGCCCCTCTGAACGACGCGCTACGCCGCGCGCTCGAAACCGTTTCCCTGGACGACAAGTACACGCTCGAGCGTGGCCGCATCTACATCAGCGGCACGCAGGCACTGGTGCGTCTGCCGATGCTGCAGCAGGAGCGCGACCGCGCCGCTGGGCTGAATACGGCGGGCTTCATCTCCGGCTATCGCGGCTCGCCGCTGGGCGCGCTGGACCAGGCCTTGTGGAAAGCCAAGAAGCATCTGGCCGGGCACAACATCGTCTTCCAGGCGGGGCTCAATGAAGACCTGGCCGCCACGGCGGTCTGGGGCTCGCAGCAGGTCAATCTGTATCCGAACGCCAAGTTCAGCGGCGTGTTCGGCATGTGGTACGGCAAGGGGCCGGGCGTGGACCGCACGATCGACGTGTTCAAGCACGCCAACTCGGCGGGCTCGTCCGCGCATGGCGGCGTGCTGGTGCTGGCAGGCGATGACCACGCTGCCAAGTCGTCCACGCTGGCGCATCAGTCCGAGCACGTCTTCAAGGCGGCCGGCATTCCGGTGCTGTATCCGTCGAACGTGCAGGAATACCTCGACTACGGCCTGCATGGCTGGGCGATGAGCCGCTATTCCGGCCTGTGGGTGTCGATGAAGTGCGTGACGGACGTGGTGGAATCGTCGGCGTCGGTGGATGTGGATCCGCATCGCGCACAGATCATCCTGCCCGAAGATTTCGTCATGCCGCAGGGCGGCCTGAACATCCGCTGGCCCGATCCGCCGCTGGTGCAGGAAGCCCGCCTGCTCGACTACAAGTGGTACGCCGGTCTCTCGTACGTGCGTGCCAACAAGCTGGACCGCGTGGTGCTCGATTCGCCGCAGGCGCGCTTCGGCATCATGACCGCCGGCAAGGCGTACCTCGACGTGCGCCAGGCGCTGGTCGACCTCGGCCTCGACGAGGAAACCTGCCGCCGCATCGGCATCCGCCTGTACAAGGTCGGCTGCGTGTGGCCGCTGGAAGCGCACGGCGCGCGTGCCTTTGCCGAAGGGCTGCAAGAGATTCTGGTGGTGGAAGAGAAGCGCCAGATCCTGGAATACCAACTCAAGGAAGAGCTGTACAACTACCGCGACGACGTGCGCCCGCGCGTGTACGGCAAGTTTGACGAACGCGACAACGCCGGCGGCGAATGGTCGGTGCCGATGGCCAACTGGCTGCTGCCGGCGCACTACGAACTGTCGCCTGCGCTGATCGCGCGCGCCATCGCCACGCGTCTGGAGAAGTTCGAACTGCCGTCGGACGTGCGCGCACGCATTGCCTCGCGCATCGCCATCATCGACGCCAAAGAGAAGGCGCTGGCCAAGCCGCGCATCACCGCCGAGCGCAAGCCTTGGTTCTGCTCGGGCTGCCCGCACAACACATCGACCAACGTGCCGGAAGGCTCGCGCGCGCTGGCCGGCATCGGCTGCCACTACATGACCGTGTGGATGGACCGCCGCACCGACACCTTCAGCCAGATGGGCGGCGAAGGCGTGGCGTGGATCGGCCAGATGCCGTTCTCGGGCGACCAGCATGTGTTCGCCAACCTGGGCGACGGCACGTATTACCACTCGGGCCTGCTGGCGATCCGCGCATCGATTGCGGCCAAGGTGAACATCACCTACAAGATCCTCTACAACGACGCCGTGGCCATGACGGGCGGCCAGCCGGTCGACGGCCCGCTGTCGGTGCCGCAGATTGCCGCGCAGGTGCATGCCGAAGGCACGTCGCGCATCGTCATCGTCACGGACGAGCCCGAGAAGTACAACGCCGCCATCAAGCTGCCCGAAGGCGTAACGGTGCACCACCGCGATCGCCTCGACGCGATCCAGCGCGAGCTGCGCGAGGTGCAAGGCACCAGCGTGCTGATCTACGACCAGACCTGCGCGACGGAAAAGCGCCGCCGCCGCAAGCGCGGCACGATGGTGGACCCGGCACGCCGCGCGTTCATCAACGACGCGGTGTGCGAGGGCTGCGGCGATTGCTCGGTCAAGTCGAACTGCCTGTCGGTCGAACCGCTGGACACGGAGCTGGGCACCAAGCGCAAGATCAACCAGTCGTCGTGCAACAAGGATTTCTCGTGCGTGAACGGCTTCTGCCCGAGCTTCGTGACGGCCGAAGGCGCGCAGGTGCGCAAGCCGGAATCGCACGGCGTGTCGATGGAGGGCCTGCCGCTGCTGCCGCATCCTGAGCTGCCCGCCATCCAGCGCGCGTATGGCGTGCTGGTGACCGGTGTGGGCGGCACGGGCGTGGTCACCATCGGCGGCCTGCTCGGCATGGCCGCGCACATCGAAGGCAAGGGCGTGACCGTGCTCGACATGGCAGGCCTGGCGCAGAAAGGCGGCGCGGTGCTCTCGCACGTGCAGATCGGCGAGCGTCCGGATTCGATCCACGCCACGCGCATCGCCATGGGCGAGGCCGATCTGGTGATCGGCTGCGACGCGATTGTCTCGGCGTCGGACGAAGTGCTGTCGAAGGTGCAGCACGGCCAGACGCGCGCCATCATCAACAGCACGGCATCGCCCACGGCCGATTTCATCAAGAACCCGAACTGGCGCTTCCCGGGCAGCTCGGCCGAGGCGGACATCCGCGCGGCCGTCGGCGACGCGTGTGCCTTTGAAGACGCCAACACACTCGCCGTGCGCCTGCTGGGCGACGCCATCTTCACCAACCCGCTCGTGCTCGGCTTTGCGTGGCAGAAGGGCTGGGTTCCGCTGACGTACGACGCGCTCATCCGCGCGATCGAACTCAACGGTGTGGCCGTCGAGAAGAACAAGACGGCGTTCGAATGGGGCCGCCACCTCGCGCAAGACCGCGATGCCGTACTTAAGCTGGCCGACGACGCCCCGCGTGCCAAGGCCGACGTCATCGCCCTGCCCTCGCTGGACACGCTCATCGCCCGCCGCGTCGATCTGCTGACCGCGTACCAGAACGCCGCGTATGCCGCCGAGTTCCGCGCGGTGGTGGAACGCGTGCGTGCAGCAGAGGCCGCCGTGGTGGGTGCGGGCCAACCCCTGGCGCTCACGGAAGCGGTGGCGCGCAACCTGTCGAAGCTGATGGCGTACAAGGACGAATACGAAGTCGCCCGCCTGTACACCGACCCCGCGTTCCTCGACAAGCTGCGTGCGCAGTTCGAAGGCGAACCCGGCCGCGACTACCAGCTCAACTTCTGGCTCGCGCCGCCCATGATCGCCAAGCGTGATGAGAAGGGCCACCTGGTCAAGCAGCGCTTCGGCCGGAGCACGATGGGCATCTTCAAGGTGCTCGCCAAGCTCAAGGGCCTGCGCGGCACGGCGTTCGACCTCTTCGGCAAGACCGAAGAACGCCGCACCGAGCGCGCGCTGATCGGCGAATACCGCGCGCTGGTCGATGAACTCGTGAAGGGCCTGACGGCGCAGAAGCTGGCGCAAGCCGTGGAACTGGCTCGCCTGCCGGAGGATATCCGCGGCTTCGGCCACGTGAAGGAAGCCAACCTGGCGGCGGCGCGCATTCGCTGGAACAAGCTGCTGACACAGTGGCGCGATCCGGCGGCGGCGCAGCGGGCAGCCTGATCGGCGCCAAGCATTCAGCATCGCCATGAAAAAAACGGAGGCTTCGGCCTCCGTCTTTCTTGATGTGCGCTGGCTTCGTCAGCCCGGTACGATCTGCTGTGCGTAGTCGTACAGATCCTGCAGGATGGTCTGCGCACGCGTGTCGCCGTTCTCCGCCGCTTCCGCGCCCAACTGCTGAAGCCGCTCGCCGAAAACTTCGAACGTCATATAGCCGTCACGGCCCTCAAACAGGCGCTCGGCGCGCAACTGCTCCCACTGCTCGTATTCCTCTTCGTTCAACGTGTCGGGAAAGTTGCGTGCGCGGTAATGGAACAGCAATTCAGGCAGACGCGCATCGGCAAACTCCGCATGCAGACGCGCGAGCTGTTCGCCGCTGAGCGTGCGCAGCTCGTTGAGCAGGCGGCGATCATCGTTGCCGACAAATCCGCCGTACAGGTTCTGGTCGACGTCTTCGATCGGCTCCAGTTCGCGGGCGTATACCTGACGCCACGTTTCGCGCATGTCGGGCGCGCCCTGCGCGATGGCGGCATGGCGTTCGATCGTGGCGAAGTCGATGCCCCAGCGTTCTGCCTGCGCGGGCTGCAGCGTCTTCATGTTGCTGATGACGATGGGCGACTTGTTGATGTGGATCGACTTGATCGGCAGCCGCGTGGTGCCTTCTGCCAGATCGGCTGTGCGCGTGAACATGCGCTCGCGGATCGTTGCCACATCCATGTGAAACAGCTCGGACGGGTCGAACGCCAGATCCCACACGATCAGTTCGTTCTTGTTGGTCGGATGACCACCCAGCGGCCACACCACGGCCATGCAACCGCGCTCGACGCCGTACATGCCGGAGATATGCAGCAGCGGCCGCGGCGCATCGCCGATCTCGGCCACCACGCGGTCTTTCTTGCGCAGCGCCAGGCAGAAATCGAACAGGCGCGGCTGCGCGTTGCGAATCAGACGCGCCAGCGCGATCGTCGCGCGCACGTCGGACACCGCATCGTGCGCCGCCTCGTGCACCAGGCCATTGGCCTTGGACAGATGCTCCAGCTTGAAGCTCGGCCGGCCGTCTTCATGCGTGGGCCATTGAATGCCTTCCGGGCGCAGCGCCCACGTGGTGCGCACCACGTCGAGCAGATCCCAGCGCCCGCATTCGTTCTGCCACTCGCGTGCGTACGGGTCGATCAGGTTGCGCCAGAACAGGTGGCGCGTCACCTCGTCATCAAAACGAATGGTGTTGTAGCCGACGCCGATGGTGCCGGGCGTACCGAGTTCGCGCTCGATGGCCTGCGCGAAACGGTATTCCGGAATGCCTTGCCGGGCGCACTGCTGCGGGGTGATGCCGGTGATGAGGCACGACACCGGATCGGGCAGCCAGTCGTTGGACGGCTGGCAGAACAGTTCGACCGGCTCGCCGATCTCGTTCAGCTCGGCATCGGTGCGGATGCCGGCAAACTGCGCGGGGCGATCACGGCGCGGCACGGCGCCGAACGTTTCGTAGTCGTGCCAGAGAAAGGTGGGAGTGACAGGCAAGGCAGCAGCTCGCTCGAAAACACTGAAGATGCCGGCATGCTAACAGTGTTGCCCATCCCGCACGCCCTCCTCGGCGGTTGACTCACATCAATCCGCCCCCGCCAGGCGTCGACCAGACTGGTATCTCCCCCCAACCAGGAGATGTCTCATGGCCCAGTCGATGAAAGCCGCGGTAGTCCATGCGTTTGGCGAACCCTTGCGCATTGAGGAAGTGCCGGTTCCCACACCTGGGCGCGGGCAGATTCTTGTCAAGATCGCGGCCTCGGGCGTCTGCCACACGGACCTGCACGCCGCCGATGGCGACTGGCCCGTCAAGCCAAGCCTGCCCTTCATCCCCGGGCACGAAGGGGTCGGTTATGTGGCAGCCGTGGGCGAAGGCGTGACCGCCGTCAAGGAAGGCGACCGCGTAGGCGTGCCCTGGCTCTACACCGCCTGCGGCCACTGCGAGCACTGCCTGAGCGGCTGGGAAACCCTCTGCCACGAGCAGCAAAACACCGGCTACTCCGTCAACGGCGGCTATGCCGAATACGTACTGGCCGATCCGAACTACGTCGGCCATCTGCCCGCGCAGGTCAGCTTCGAAGAGATCGCACCCATCCTCTGCGCGGGGGTGACCGTCTACAAAGGCATCCGCATGACCGATACGCGGCCCGGCCAGTGGATCGCCATTTCCGGCATTGGCGGGCTGGGGCACGTGGCGGTGCAATACGCAATCGCCATGGGCCTGCACGTGGTGGCCGTCGACGTGGCGCCAGAGAAACTTGCGCTCGCGCGCGAGCTGGGCGCCAAGCTGGTCGTCGATGCCTCCCAGCAAGACCCGGCGGCCGTGATTCAGAAAGAGATCGGCGGTGTGCACGGCGTGCTGGTGACGGCGGTGTCGCGCAGTGCCTTTGCGCAAGCGCTGGGCATGGTGCGGCGCGGCGGGACGATCTCGCTCAATGGGCTGCCGCCGGGCGATTTTCCGCTGCCGATCTTCTCCACGGTGCTCAACGGCATCACAGTGCGCGGTTCGATTGTCGGCACGCGGCGTGATCTGCAAGAGTCCCTGGAGTTTGCCGCCGAGGGGTTGGTACGCGCCCACATTCACCGCGACAAGCTCGACAACATCAACCAGGTGTTCGCCGACCTAAAGGCCGGCAAGGTGGATGGCCGCATCGTCTTGACGCTCTGAGTGCCGCCACCCGGCGGTGCGAGTAAGCTGCAGGCATCACGTCCGCTTGCCCCACCGCCATGCGCATCCTCTTTTTCAGCAGCCACCGTTACGACGAAGACAGCTTCCGCGCCTCACTCGCGCGCGGCGGTCATAGCTTCGACCTCGTTTTCCAGCGCGCGCACCTTGAAGCGCAAACGGCGCCCCTCGCAGCGGGCTTTGAAGCGGTGTGCCCGTTCGTGAATGATTGCCTCGATGCGGAGGTGCTCGAAGCGCTGGCAGCGGGGGGTACGCGGCTGATCGCGCTGCGCTCGGCAGGCTTCAACCATGTCGACCTGCCCGCCGCTCAGCGCCTGGGGCTGACGGTGGTACGCGTGCCGGCGTATTCGCCGCACGCGGTGGCCGAACATGCGGTCGGCATGATCCTCACGCTCAACCGGCGGCTGCACCGTGCCTGCAACCGCACGCGCGAAGGCGATTTCTCATTGGATGGATTGCTGGGCTTCGACCTGGCGGGCAAGACCGTCGGCGTGGTCGGCACGGGGCAGATCGGGCAGGTGTTCGCACGCATCATGGCGGGTTTCGGTTGCCGGCTGCTCGCGTTCGATCCGTTTCCGCAGGCGTCGCTGTCTGCGCTTGGCGTGACCTACGTGCCGCTGCCCGATCTGCTGGCGCAGTCCGATATCGTCAGCCTGCACTGCCCGCTCAACGCCGATACGCATCACCTGATCGACGCCAGCGCGCTGGCGAGCATGAAGCCGGGCGCCATGCTCATCAACACAAGCCGCGGCGGCCTGGTCGACAGCCCCGCGCTGATCGACGCCCTCAAGACCGGTCAGCTCGGCCACCTCGGGCTGGACGTGTACGAAGAAGAGGCCGATCTGTTCTTCGAAGACCGCTCCGCCGACGTGCTGCAGGATGACGTGCTGGCGCGGCTGCTGAGCTTTCCCAACGTCATCGTGACCGCGCATCAGGCGTTCTTCACACGCGAGGCGCTGGCGGGCATTGCCGACACCACGCTCGCCAACGTGGCGGCGTGGGCGGCAGGCGCGCCCGTCAATGTGGTGAAGGCCTAGGCCGGCACATCACGCTGCCGCGGCCTTCGGCTGCGATAGTTCGCTCTCCCCTTCCTTCACGTAGATGGAGTTACGCGGCTTGGCCAGCACGCGGCGCACCATCGGCTCGAAGAACGACAGCGGCAGGTTGTCGTAATCGGGCATGAAGGCGGCGGCGTCGTACTTGGCGCAGAACTCGGCGGTGCGCTCAAACAGCTCGGGCTGGCTGCGGTACTGCTCGCGCAGGTTGCGGTCGAGCCCCAGATGGTGGAAGAAGTAATAGCCCTGGAAGATGCCGTGCTTCTCGACCATCCACAGGTTTTCGGGGCTCACGAACGGCTTGAGGATGGCCGCGGCGATGTCCGGGTGGTTGAAGCTGCCCAGCGTATCGCCAATATCGTGCAGCAGCGCGCAGACCACGTATTCCTCGTCGCGGCCGTCGCGGTGGGCGAGCGTGGCGGTTTGCAGGGAATGCGCGAGACGATCGATCGGGAAGCCGCCGCAATCGCCGTCGAGCAGCTTCAGGTGCGCGAGCACACGGTCGGGCAATGCGCGGGCAAAGGGCATGAATTCGGCCGAGATGGCGGCCCAGTCCTCGCGCGTGCCGTGCTCCATGTGGGAAAACGTCGCGCGGGGCGCAGTGTGTTGCGGATCGGTCATTGGGGGGTGTCTCCTTCGTCGCCAGAGGGTCGCGTCGGTGCCGCGTCGTGTCAGCCGTCTTCGCGCAGCTTGTGGGGCATTCTCTGCCCGGCGCTTGCGCACAGACTGTCAAGCGTTTGACAATGCATCCTCCCCTTTCGCCGCATCCTGCCACCATGCCTGCCGGAGCGCCCCATACCGCCCCCGCCCCGAACCCGGCGCAACTCGCGCAGGGCTGGCTGCGTGGGGCGCCAGCCGAGCTGCTGGCGGAGATCGCGCCCAGCGCCCGCCTGGTCACGTACCCCGATGGCGAGTGCATCCATCCGCACGGCGGCCCCGCGCAGGGCATGTTCCTGATCGTGCGGGGGCGCGTGCGCATCAGCCGCACGACCGATGGCGGCAGCGAACTCGTCTACGGCGTGCTGCGCGCTGGCGAATGGTTTGGCGAGATTGCCCTCATCGACGGCGGCGGCCGTACGCACAGCGCACATGCGCAGGGGCCGACCACCCTCATCCTGCTCGGCAGCGCCACATTTGCGCGTGTGGTGTCTGCCTACCCGGCCGGCATGTGGGCGCTGATGCAGCAGCTCTGCCAGCGCATCCGGCTGATCTTCGACGAGTTCGAGCATGCCAGCGAAATGCCCGCCGATGCGCGCCTCGCCCAGCGCCTGCTGCAGCTCGCCCGCGCCGGCGACGGGCGCACCGTGGCGGCCAGCAACGAGGAGCTGGGTCGCATGCTCGCGCGATCCCGCCAGACGATTTCCAAGTATCTGCAGGCCTGGCAACGCGAGGGGTGGGTCCGATGCCACTATCGCGCGGTGGAAATCGTGGATGCGCCGGCACTCCGCGCGCTGATCGGCACCCCCGCCGCGCGATGAACGCACCCCACCTCAGCGGCACGCGCAACCGGACACCCGCCGCTAGAATTTCCGCACGTCACGCAGGCCTGCCGCCACATCGCTCCCCCTCCCATGACACGCTCTCTCTCGCCGGCATCGCCTGAAGGCCGGCGCCTGGTACTGCTGCTCGGCCTGGCGCAGACCGTCTCCTGGGGCACGCTGTACTTCACCTTCACCGTCTTCCTGGCGCCGATGCACGATGCGCTCGGCTGGGCGCGGCCGTTCCTGGCGGGCGGATTCTCGCTCGGGCTGCTCGTGTGGGCGCTATGTTCGTTCTGGGTGGGCCGCGCGCTGGACCACTGGCCCGCCCGGCGCGTGATGGGCGCTGGCACCGTGCTGGCGGCGGGCAGCCTGCTGGCGTGGTCGCGGGTGTCCAGCGAGGCGGCCTTTCTGCTGCTCTGGCTGCCGATGGGCGTGGCCATGGCGACCACGCTCTACGACCCTGCCTTCGTGGTACTGCGCCAGGTCTTTGGGGAGGCATACCAGCGCCCCATCATCGGCCTGACGCTGATCGCGGGGTTCTCCAGCACGATCTGCATTCCGCTGGCGCAATGGGGCGTGGAACATATCGGCTGGCGCCACACACTGCAGATGTTCGCGCTGGCCCATCTCCTGATTTGCCTGCCGGTACACCTGCGGCTGCGCGTGAAGCCGCAGGTGCACCCGCCAGGCACCATCGACGATGTCGCACCCGTGGCGGCGTCGGCCTGGCGCACGGCGCTTCGCATGCCGGTGTTCTGGGCCGTGGTGCTGGCTTTCGTGTCCGTCAGCCTGATCGCCACGGTACTGGGTGCGCATCTGATTCCGCTGCTGTCCGAGAAAGGCGTGCCCACCGGTCGCCAGTTGCTGATCGCGGCGCTCATCGGGCCCGCCCAGGTGCTCGGCCGGCTGGCGATGATGCGTTTCCGTCTGCCACACCCGATCCGCATCGCTCCGGCCACGTATGTGGCCATGGCGGTGGCACTCATCCTGCTGGCGCTCTCGAGCGGGCCGCTGCTGGTTGTGTTTGCCCTCGTGTACGGGGCGGCCAATGGCATCAACACCATGCTGCGTGCGATTGCCATGCCTGAACTCGTTTCTCGCAGCCAATACGCCACCCTCAATGGCCTGATGATGACGCCCGTTCTGCTTGCCCAGGCGAGCGCGCCGTGGCTCGCCGCCCTGCTGTGGAAGGCGACCGGCGGTTATGCAGCGGTCGAGTGGGCAATGGTGGCCGCGGCGTTCGTTGCGCTCGTGTCGTTCGCCTTCGGGTTGCGCTACGCGCCGACCCACACGCCGCGCGGCGCTGGCAGCGCAGCCGAGGTGACGCATGCACCATGAGCGATGCGCCACCTTGCGCGTCGGACATGACGGCTAGGAACCTTCATCGGCGCACATCGGTCTTGAAACATATGACGTGATGCTTCAACCCTGTGATCGGGGCAGTCGACTGCTTGCGGCACCCCGATGGAGGACGCGCCGTGATACCGCTTCATCAGGAAACACCCAACGCAAGCGAGCCGTTGCCCTGGTCGATCGACGAGATCGACTACCGCGGCATCGACCTCGCGCGCGTGCGCGAGCACCGCATGCTGTTCTATCTGGTGACCTGTGCTTCGTTCATCGAAAGCGGCTCCGACCTGTACGCCGGCAACCTCGCCGCGTATTACGCCGATATCCCGGAGGCCGCCCACTGGCTGACTCACCACTGGGAGCGCGAAGAGCTGCAGCATGGCCGCGCGCTGCGCCGCTATGTCGAGACTGTCTGGCCCACGTTCGACTGGGAACGCGGTTACGCCAGGTTCTTCGAGGAATACTCCGTCACCTGTTCGGTTGAACAGCTCGAGCCAACGCAGGCCCTGGAGATGGCCGCGCGCTGCGTCGTCGAAACCGGCACCGCCACCTTCTACCGCGCCATCGCGCAGGCCGCCGACGATGCCGATGAACCCGTGCTGCGCGACCTCGCCAGCCGCATCTCGGCCGACGAGGTACGCCACTACAAGCATTTCTTCCGTTTCTTCAATGCCTGCAATGCCCGCGAGCAGGTGGGCCGCATGCGCGTGTTCAAGGCACTGGCCGCGCGACTGCGCGAGATCAAGAACGAGGACTCGATGATCGCCCTGCGCAACGTGCTGCGCATCGAACACGGGCAGGAAGACGTGCCCGACGCCGACGTGCGCGCCCTCAACTCCCGCGTGAGCTCGGTAGTGCGCTCGCACCTGCCGATCGACATGGCGGCCAAGATGCTGCTCAAGCCACTGCACTTGCGGCCCGGCCTTGAACGCTCGATCCGGCCGCCGCTGGTGGCGCTGGTGCGGCGAGCGGTGCTGCAGTAGGGCCGTCGCGCCGTCGCCCCTAGGCCCGCATCCGGCCGCTCGCGGCAGACACCTTCAAGCGCCCGCAGACGGCACCGCCCCCCAACGCTGTCGACGACGAAGCTGGGCGCGGTGCGCGGCCGGGCTCAAGCCAGCCGGAACACATCCACCGCGCCGCGCAGCTCCTGTGCCTGGTGACGCAGGCTTTCGGCGGCGGCGGCGGCTTGCTCCACCAGCGCGGCGTTCTGCTGCGTCACCTCGTCCATCGAGGTGACCGCGCGGTTGACCTCTTCGATGCCCTGAGACTGCTCACGTGAGGCATGGCTGATCTCGCCCATCAGGCCGGCGATGCGCTCCACGCGCGTCACGATGTCGTGCATCGCGTCACCCGCGCCGCGTGCGGCTTCGTTGCCCGCCTGCACTTCCTCGACCGAGCGGCCAATGAGTTCCTTGATCTCCTTCGCGGCGGCCGCGCTGCGTTGGGCGAGGCTGCGCACCTCGCCGGCGACCACGGCAAAGCCACGGCCCTGCTCGCCTGCGCGCGCCGCTTCCACGGCGGCGTTGAGCGCCAGGATGTTGGTCTGGAAGGCAATGCCGTCGATGATGCCGGTGATGTCGGCAATCTTCTGCGCCGTCGCGTGGATACCCGACATGGTGTCGACCAGGCGTTCGACGGTCTGCCCGCCCGCGTTGGCGGCTTCGCTGGCGGACTGCACCATGTCGTGCGCATGCTGCGCGCTGTCGGCATTCTGGCGAACGGTGGCCGCCAGCTGTTCGATGCTCGACGCGGTGCGTTCCAGGTTACCGGCCTGCGCTTCGGTCCGCGCCGAAAGGTCTGCGTTGCCCGCGGCGATCTGGCCCGTGCTGGAGGCAATGGTGGAGGCGCTGGCGCGCACCTTGTCGACGATGCCCGTGAGGCCATCGCCGACGCCGTTCACTGCGCGCATGAGCTGACCGATTTCATCGCGGCGGGTGGCTGGCAGGCGGTGTGTGAGGTCACCCGCAGCCACGCGCTCCGCCACGTTCACCACTTGCGCCAGCGGCGTGCTGACCGCGCGACGCAGCATCCAGTACAGGCCGCCCGCCAGCAGCGCCCCCAGCGCAAGGCCAAGCAGCAGGAAACGGTTGCGCGCCGAAACGAGGTCGGCTTCGAGTTCATCGACGTAAGCTGTGCCGGCAATCAGCAACTGCCAGTCCGGATACTGCGTGAACACGGTAAGGCGCTCGCGCGCGGCGCCGCCGTCGGCATCGGCCAGCGCGTGGCGCAGGGTGCCGTCCTTGCGTGCGATCATCTCGCGCACCCAGGCCTGGCCGCCGGCGTCCTTGGCGTCGAGCAGATTCTTGCCTTCGCGTGCCGTGTTGCGGTCGATGAGCACCTTGCCCTGGTCGGCGCCGGGCTTGCCGTCGATCACAAAGTATCCGCCGCTCTTGCCGATGCCGTGCGAGCGGATCTTCTCCTTGAGCAGTTTCAGCTCGGCGCGTACGTCCACGCCGACATACAACGCGCCGATCACCTTGCCCGACGCATTGCGCACTGGCTCGTACTTGCTCATGTAGGGCACCCCGAACAGCCACGCCAGGCCGCGGAAGGGTTCGCCGGCCATCAACCCCCTGTAGCTCGGATGCGCGCGATCGAGCAGCGTGCCGATCGCGCGTTCGCCGTTTTCCTTCTTGAGCGAGGTGGTCACGCGCACGAAGTCGTCGCCGGTGCGGGCGAAGACCGTGGCGATGGTTCCGCCCGTGCGGGCGAAGAATTTGTCGGGCACGGTGAAGTTGAGGTTCAGTACCGTATCGCCGCTCTTGAAGGTGGGCGTAGGCTTGCCGGCGACTTCGACGGTCTGCGCCGGGTCCACGCTGTAGGGGCCAGGAGCGGCATCCGCAAAGGCCGTGAGGAAGCGGTCGGCCTCGGTGCGCATGGTGCCGTCGAACAGGCCGATCATGTCGCGCATGGCGGCCTCCTGATCATGCATGGCCGACTGGGTGTTGGCCTCGAGTGTGCGCAGGCTCGATTGCGAAATCGCCAGCGCAAAGAGGCCGAACACCAGCACCAGTGCGGCCAGCCCGATGATGGCCAGGCGCGTGCCAAGGCTGGTGGCAGGTGCGGAAGAATGGGACAGGGGCACAGACGCTCGCATGTTTTTTTCCTCGGGGTCGTCGTCTGGGTTAACAACGGTCCCGCGAGGAAAAGCTTGAGCGCAAACGTTTATCTGTGATCCTGGGTCGGCTTTTCTAGAACGCCGACTTGACCACACCGCCATCCACACGCAGCGCGGCGCCGGTCGTGGCCGCCGACAGCGGGCTCGCCACGTAGGCCACCAGGTTGGCCACCTCCTTGGGGGTGGCAAAGCGCTTGATGAGCGAGGTGGGCCGGGCCGTCTCGAAGAAGGTCTTCTCGAACGCCTCGAAGCTCTGACCACCCGAGAGCTTTTCCACGAAGGCGTCCACCCCCTCGGAGCGCGTCGGCCCCGGCAGCACCGCATTCACGGTGACGGCCGTCCCGGCGCAGCGTTCGGCCAGCCCGCGCGAAAGGCCGAGCAGCGCCGTCTTCGTCACGCCGTAGTGGATCATTTCAGCCGGGATCTGGACGCCGCTCTCACTGCTGATGAAGACGATGCGGCCCCAGTTCTGGGCACGCATGGCGCCCAGGTAAGCCCGCGACAGGCGCACGCCGCTCATCACGTTGACGTTGAAGAAGCGCAGCCATTCCGCATCGTCGATGTCTTCGAACGGCTTGGGGTCGAAGATGCCGAGGTTATTGATGAGGATATCGACCTTGGGGAAGCGGCCGAGCAGCGCATCGACCTCGGCCGGGCTCGACAAATCGCCGGCAAAGGCGTCGACCTGTGCGCCAGGCACTTCCGCTTGCAGGCGCGCGATGGCATCTGCCACAGAGGCCTCGGAACGCCCATTGACGATGACACGGGCGCCTTCGGCGGCCAGTGCTACAGCGATGGCATAACCGATGCCCTTGGTCGAGCCGCTCACGAGAGCGAGCTTGTTCTGAAGGTGGAGATTCATGGCGTTGAAAAAAGGAATTTGGAGGAGAAACGGCACGCCGCCGGACACGCTGCGGCGTCGGCGTTTCAACCATGATACGAAGCTCGCCGCCTTTGCCAACCGCAATCGTTTTGCAGCGGTATCCAACGAAATTTGATGACGTCGTTCGGTGCCGATCCCGGCTTGACGGCCTGGGCAAGCGAAGATTAGTGTGCAATGGAGCACGCTCGCGTTATCGGGAACGCACGGCGCGCCTGACAAGCCGGATCACCGGCAGAACGGGGAGCACCACCATGAGCATCGACACGCAGACACCGCCCCAGGCCGCCAGCGCGGGCGAAGGCGCCTACCAGCTTGACACCATGGACCGCGACACCAACATCGGCCGACTCGTGCATCGGGTGCGGCATGCCTTGGTGACGCATATCGACAGCGCCCTGGCGTCGTTGGACCTGACCGCCGCACAGTGGACCGTGGTCATCTACCTGGCCGAGGGCCTGGCCAGCACGCCCGCCGAACTCTCGCGCCTGCTGCACTACGATCCGGGCGCGATGACGCGGCTGATCGACCGGCTCGAAAAGAAGAACATCGTCAAGCGGGCCCCCAGCGATGCGGATCGCCGCTCGGTGGTTGTCTCGCTCACCGAGCAGGGCCTCGCGCTGTATCCGGAGATCCGGCCCCTGGTCATGGACGTGCTGAACAACCTGCTGCGCGGATTCTCGCCGGCCGAGGTCAAGCAGCTGGAAAATCTGCTGCTGCGCGTCCTGCACAACGCCTGACTGGCTCCGGCGGCAGGACCCACGCTCGGCAGGCAGGCCGCGCGACACCGCCGGGACTCACGGCCCGTCGAGTTCGTGCTGGATCTTGAACAGCTCGGTATCGGACCGGATGCCCAGCTTGCGGAAAGCCGATTGCTTTTGCGAGCTGATGGTCTTGATACTGCGCGCGAACTTGTCGGCAATGTCGGTCACGGACATGCCGTCGAGGCAGCAGCGCAGGACCTCGCGCTCGCGGGGGCTCAACTCCGGGCGATCCACGAGCGGTGACAGCCTCGCTCCGCGCGCGGCAGGCGCGGCGGGCGCCGCATCGTCCAGCCCATCGCGCTCCATCTCGGCCGCCAACGCGGCGTTCAGGCGCTTGCCGCCGGTCGCCACCGTACGGATGGCCCGTACCAGTTCGGCCAGCTCCTCTTCCTTGCCGACAAACCCGCGCGCGCCGGCATGCATCACCATCCCGACCGTCGCCTTGTTGTGGTGCGCCGAGGCCACCAGGATCTTCAGTTCGGGATAGCGCACGCGGATGAGGCGGATGAGGTTGAGCCCATCGATTTCCGCCGGACCCAGCGAGTAGTCCATCAGCAGGACGTCGACGCCGACGGCGTTGTTCCTGAGGGCCTGCACGACCTCCCGCCCGGAGGCGAAGATGCCGGTCACCTCGATATCTGTTTCTTGCTTCAGTCGCGCCGCCAGGCCGTGACGGACGACTGCATGGTCATCGAGCACGACCACGCGGATCGGTCGGGTCGCAGTCCAGTTCATGGTGGCAGGTTCCTGTTCGGCTTGTTTTGAGACGACGGCAAAGACTGGGGCCATGGCGGTGTCGACGCCTTGGGGAATCGCGTCACGCGCCCGCCCTCGGGCCTCGGAAGAGGCCACATATTAGATGAAACGGCCGGGTCGGCACCACGCCGCCCCGCTGGGCAACGCCGCTCATGCGATGGCCGCATCGATACGCGCCCGCGTGCTGCGGCGTGCGCGCTCGAACACCGCCATGTCACCCATCAGGAATGCCACGTTGGCATTGGAGCGGAACGATTCGATTTCGAAGACGAGCTGGTCGACGTCAAGATCGGCGCGCAGCTCTCCTGCCGCCAGACTTGCGGCGATCACCTCGCGAAACCGCCTGCGCACCCCTTCGCGGTGGGCGCGCACGCGGTCCTGGAGGACGCCGGGACGCGCGCGGTATTCGTAACTGGCAGCGCAGACGAAGCATCCGCCCGGCGACTGCCCGCTGGCCACGTAGTCGAACCAGCCGTCGGTCAGCGCGCGCAGGCGGGCGAGCGGACTCTCGAGCGCCATCGCAGGCTCGACCACCGACGTGAGGTAATGGACGACCCCCGCATCCAGCGTGGCGAGCTGCAGGTTTTCCTTATCGCCAAAGAGCACCTGGATATTGCCCTTGCCCACCCCGGCATCGGCAGCGACGCGGCCGATGGTCAGCCCTTCGAGCCCGTCGGTGGAGGCAATGGCGGCCGCGTGCTCGAGCACCTGGGCGCGCGCACGTTCACCGCGCAGACGGCGGCCATCGGTTTCGTTCATGGCAATGCCCTATCGGTGAGTGGGGTCAACGCAATCGGTCCTTGACGCAATCGAATGCCTCTTTAGTATACGTACGACCGTATATTAATAATCGAGACCCCACCATGTCAACGGAATCCCTTCCCGCAGGAAGTCTCGCCGCCGCCGGCGAGACGCGGCGCTGGCCCGCGCTTGCGGCGCTGCTCACCGGCAACTTTGTCACGATTCTCGATCTGTTCATTGTCAACGTGGCGATCCCGGACATCCGCGCCGGGCTGCATGCGAATTTCGCGCAGATCCAGCTCGTGATGGTGGGCTACAGCGCGGCGTATGCGGTGTTCCTGCTCAATGGCGCGCGCCTGGGCGACCTCTTCGGGCGCAAGCGCATGTTCCTCACGGGCATGGCGCTGTTCACACTGGCATCTGCGTTGTGCGGGCTGGCAAGCACGCCATGGATGCTCATCGCCATGCGCGTCGGCCAGGGCCTGGGCGCGGCCATCCTGATGCCGCAGGTCATGGCTTCGCTGCGCGTGCTGTTCGACGGCGATGCGCGCCGCCGCGCGTTTGGCACGATGGGTGCGGTGCAAGGCGTCGCGGCCTCGATCTCGCAGATCATCGGCGGCTGGCTGATCGCGCATCCGCTGGCGGCCGATGTATCGGGCTGGCGCGCGGTGTTCCTGGTGAACGTGCCGATCGGCGTCACGGCGCTGCTGGCGGCGCGCGCTTTTGTGGCGGAGTCCAGGGCGCCGGTGGCCGCCCGCCTGGATGTGCACGGTGCCGTGGCGGGTGCTGTCGCCCTGGTCATGCTGCTGGTCCCCGTCATGCTGGGCCGTGAGTCCGGCTGGCCGTGGTGGTCCTGGACGGTGCCGCTGGCCGCGCTGCTGGTGGTGCGGCACTTCGTGCGCGTGGAGCAGGCCCTGTCCGCGGCGGGGCGGGTTCCGATCATCGAGATAGCACTGTTCCGCAATCGCAGCTTCGTCCTGGGTGTGCTGGCCATCTTTCTCTTCTACACCGCCATGAGTTCGTACTTTCTGGCGCTGACGATCCTTCTGCAGTTCGGCCGCGGCTTGACGGCGCTGGCCGCCGGACTGGTCTTCACGCCGGCGGCCATCGCGTTCTTTGCCGGCTCGCTGACGGGGCCTCGGCTGGCAGAGCGCATCGGCCAGTATGCGCTGTTGCTCGGCGTGGCGATCTTCGCCATCGGCCTGGTGCTGCTCGCTGCCATGGCGCAGGCTGGCGCGCCCACCGCCTGGTTCATCTTGCCGCTGGTGCTGAACGGCTTTGGGCAGGGCATGGTGATCCCGCTCTCGCTCAATACCATCCTGAGCAGCGTCGAGACGGCTCAGGCGGGCATGGGTGCGGGGACGGTCACGACCATGCAGGCCGTCGGCAATGCCGTCGGCGTGACCGTGGTGGGCGTGCTGCTGTTCTCGTTGCTGGGCCACGTGGATGGCACGGATGCGGCGTCACCGGCCGCACACGCCGCGCACTACGGCCACGCCTTCGCGCTGGCCACGCTGTACAACGTGGGCGCCACGGTGGTCGCCCTGGTGTTGTTCTGGCGTGCCTGGCGGCGGCACGCCTAGCCTCTTCCGTGCGTGCTCACTTGCGTACCCAGCCGCGCCGCACGCACGGGGCCAGCACCACGCCATGCACCGCCAGCCCGAGCCGGTGCAGCGGATCGGACAGCGTATGCGCCACGCGCCCACTGCACAGCCATGCGCTCAACGCCGACACGAGCGCCGCGCCCACCATGTCGAAAGGGTAGTGCACGCCGAGGTAGATGCGCGCCCACGCCATCGGCAACCCCAGCCCCGCCAGCAGCATGCCCAGACGGCGCAGGCGCGCGTTCCCCATCAAGCTGAACGCCACGGTCCACAGCACCGTCAGGTGATCGCTCGGGAACGACGAATCCGCGACGTGCGGGAGCAGATTGCTGCCGAGGCCGATCACAAACGGCCGGGGGTGATACCACGCCAGACCGAAACCGACATTCACGAGGAGCGCCAGCGCCGCAGCCAGTGCCGCCTGCAATGCATGACGGCGCGTCGATGGCTCGCCCCATAACCACCCGGCCACCAGCGTAAGCGGCACCAGCCAGATGGCATATTCGGCAAAGGCCATGGCCAGCCAGACCGTGACGGCCGACGGCCCGGGCCCCGCATTGATCCAGAGAAACAGCGTGTGATTGAGTGCTTCCATACAGCAGCCTGCAGGCCGGTCCGCGTTGATCGTCGTGGTTGGTCCACACGCACACGGTTTGCGTTCCCCAAACGAACGTCCGCCCGGCGCGCGGATTTGACCCGCGCATGCCGCTTGGCACCCCGCTGTCTGTTTCTTCTTTATTTCTTCTGTATATAAAAATAGTAGTAGTAGATAACGGCCTGCGTTTTCTGTGGATAGCTCGAAAAAGCGGTGTTGCCTCAAGGGCTTGGAAAAAGGACAACGCATCGGACAGCGTGTGCCGTCGCGTGGATGAATCGGGCACAGCAGTGCGGGCGCACAGTGCAACTTCAAAGTTATTCGCGCGGCATCGACAGATCGCCCCCGGGCAGCCAACACGGTTGTCCCTGAAGTTCTTCACGTGTTTATCCACAGCAGGCGGTGTCGGCCGTGCAACGAGAACGAGGCGGAGCCCGCGCGCGCCCTGCTTTATCTCCCGGTGTTCAGTTGACTATCGCGCGAGATGGCCGTGCAGCCCGCTGAAGCGAATGCACCGCCGCACGGAGCCTGCCTCCATGACCGGCGCAAGACGGCCACACACACCGTGGCGACATCGCATCGAGGGGCAGTTGCATGCTAGGGATGCAGCTTTTCACCCTTGTTCAGCATGTCAATGAACTGCGCAATCTTCCTGGCGCGCGTTTCGGCCTTCTTGACGTTCTGGATTCTGAACAGGATGGCGTATCGGTTCTGGCCATTCAGGCTGGCAAAGAATTGCTTGGCCTTCGGGTTGCTGTCGAGGGCCTGCTGCAGATCGTCTGGCACGGTCGACTTGCTGGCGGATGCATAGGCAGCCGCCCAACGTCCGTCGCGCTTGGCCTGATCGATGGCGCGAAGCCCCGCGGGGCGCATCCGTCCCGCAGCGATCAACGCCTCGGCTTTTGCCTTGTTGATCCTCGACCAGATGCTCCTGGCGGTTCTGGGGGTGAATCGCTGGAGCCAGTAGTGCTCGTTTTCCGCCTGCTTTTGCCCGTCGATCCATCCGTAGCAGAGTGCGCTCTCCAGTGCCTGTGCATAGGAAACGGTGGACGCTTCGGCCGATTGCTTGGCGATGCGGAGCCACGCACCGGGCACAGCATCTCCGTTGGCTTCAAGCCAGGCTTCCCAGGCTTGCTGCGTGCTGAACGTGAGCTTTGGACTGTGCATCTCGCTAAGCGTGAAGTGAGGGTTAGGCGGCGCCGCCGTGCGTGCGCCGGAATGGATGGTAGGGCGGAATCCGGGCGGTCGCGAATGCTTCTTCGCAATGCGTGTGAAGTGCCGTAATACCGCTGCAGAGAGGAACGCGATCGCGGTCATCTCTGGAAGCCGCGATATCCGGAAGTGAAGGTTCAAGGCCACTCGCCGACGGAACGGTTTGCGTCGGCAGTCCGCCCGGGCAACTCAATCCGCCTCTTCTTTCTCGGGCAGCTCCCGGCTGCGGAACGTACTGGGTGCCACGCCGTAAGAGAGCATCCTTCTCGTTGGTCATGACTTACTAAACGCACCTAAACTGAAGATGAATTTCTGAACTTATCCGCCGGGTAGGCACGGCGCCTGAGTTGATGCCTGACCCTCAATGACGCTCAACAATCGCAAGAAAGCACATTTGCCCAGGGCGATGGGGACGAAGCTGTTGGGTTCGTACAGATAGTGCGTGGTGCGGGTGCTGCCGGGTGACGGGTGGTAGGCGCCCTGGCGCATGATGTCGGCGTCGCGCCGGGCTTCCCAGGCCAGGGTGTCGCCGTCCCAGCCGTAGAGCGTGAAGCCACATCCCAGCTCCTTGAGCCATGGCCGTGCTCCTTCTCGAAGGGCCGCTCACGCGGTCCTTGTTGTCTAGTTGTTTGTCTTGATGCGAAACGCTTCCTTCAGCGTTACTTCATCGTCCAAATCCCCATCTTCGAAACATCCAACAACCCTGCCGCTCAACGCTCCTTGCACCAGCTTGCATAAATTCAGCGATCTAAAATTAACTTCCAGCCATAGCGACCGATCGCTCTCTTGAGTCAACCTAACATCATATTCAGCCAATGTCTGTAGCTCCCGATCCTTCAGACAAACTTCCAGTGCCTGCGCCTTGACGTATGCGTCACTCGACTTCAACGAGTCCATGACATGCTGCGCTGAAGTAGTGTCGTCAAATACCAATCTATATTCGTAGCTCATGATCCGTGTGGCCTCCCTCGAACAGCTGGTAGATCAGCCGGATTACGGATACCAATGTGTGTTTCATTCGGATCTAGCGACACAAGCCCTCGATTATTAAGTTGATTCCCAGCAGGAATCTGGCGTTTCGTGGGTAATTCATTTAACTTTAGCGGTTTAGGAGAATCAATTGGCAAATGTATCAATATCATCGAGTGCATCCCGCACCCTTCCGGACAGAGATTCGTCCTTGAGTTTTTTTTCTAGAATTGGAATAACCTTATCTTTATCAATTTTTCCGTACATTCTGGCGACGTGTCCGATGCATGTAATCCCAAGGCCCTTGATATCATCGTTCATTCCAACCTCAATCGCACTTATGCATTTATCCTGGATCCAATCTGGGTCATTAATGTTGAAGCACAAATACATGAGAGCATCTATGACAACATCACTCTGATTCGACCTCAGCATAATCTCAATATCTTCCTTGCTGTACTGAGTTGTCATATAAATCACCTCTTTATCCTTCCCTTGCCACTGACCATTCCTGACTTCTTAAGGGCAGATTGTTGGTCGTTGTGCAAATCACACCAGCAGCGAACGTGACCATGAAATTCCTCATCGCCATTTGGATGAGTCCTGGTCTTGTCCATGACAACAATCTCATCATTTCGAGCATCGACTCCAACGCGCCTAGGTGAGGTTTCTTTAACTTGCACTGAATTATTAAGCGCAAATTGCCCATCAGTCGGGGCTCGGCTTTTCACCGCATTGTCCATAGTTCCATGATAGGGGGCATCTTTATAGATGCGGGCCAAGCCAAGTGGGTCAATCCACTCTACCGGATTGGGGGCATAAGCGTGGACGTTCAGCCCACCCGCCAGCCCAATCGGATCCTTCGATATGAACCGCCCACTGCTCGGGTCATAGTACCGATGCCGGTTGTAATGCAGCCCCGTCTCATGATCGAAGTACTGCCCCTGGAACCGAATCGGGTTTTGGATACCAGCCTTCCTGGCCGCATCAGTAATGACCTCCTGCGCCGCTCCCCACGCCTTGTAATGCGCACTCCACGCAATCTCACCGGTTTGGTCAGTAAGCTCCTGCGGCGTGCCCAGGTGGTCGCACTGGTACCAGGCCAGACTATCAAATGGTGTGGGCTGAATCTCGTACTGCCACAGCGGATCCTCATCGATGTCGTAGTCAGCCTCGGCATAGGCGGGCTGCTTGTGCAGGGGCAGCATCCCGTGCGTGACGCCCTGGGCGATGGGGACGAAGCTGTTGGGTTCGTACAGATAGTGCGTGGTGCGGGTGCTGCCGGGTGACGGGTGGTAGGCGCCCTGGCGCATGATGTCGGCGTCGCGCCGGGCTTCCCAGGCCAGGGTGTCGCCGTCCCAGCCGTAGAGCGTGAAGCCACAACCCAGTTCCTTGTTGACCCGGGCGCGTTCGTTGTGGATGTAGACGCTGCCAGCGCCGAGGGGCTCGAAGTAGACCGCCTGTGCGTGTTTGGTGATGCGCCGGCCGAGGGCATCGTATTGGTATGCCGCGCTCAAGCGGTGGTCGATTTAGTAGGTGTTTCGTCCGCGCGCAGCCGGCGTAGATGACTGGCATCGTCTTGTGATGAGCGGCCAGCTCTGGCTTTGTAGTCATGCTGTTAGCCATGACCTGCATGCGTCGATTCCGGCAGAACACGTTGGCCGAACAGCGTGTCAACTGGAGCCACTAACCCACCACTTGGCCGTCCCGATCAAATCACTAATCCTATAATTTTGGCTCACGTCCGATGCTGAAACAACTTGCAATTAGAAGTGGCCTAGCTATAGCAACTGCCCCACCTTCCATGTCATCGAATTCCCCTAGAGGAACTAGAAAAAACATTGATGCTTTTTCAACTTGGCGAAGTATGGAGATAGGGAATTTACGCGAGTCGTAAAACCATCCACTACTCAGCAACTCCTGCACCGAGCGCTCGTTGTCCGACAAAACAACATGAGCAGAGGAGTGCAACGCAACTAGCCTTACCACTTCCTGAAAGCGGGGGTGACGCAAACAGATATTGGTACGCGTTCAAGCCACCTCGCAGCCCGATCGGGTCCTTGCTGATGAATCTCCCCGTGCCTGGATCATAGTACCGATGCCGGCTGTAGAGGAACGAGGGGCCACTGACACGGCCATCTCATTCATTTAAAGGCAATTCGAAACCAACTTAACCAAATCAGGGAAGAACGCGTCAAGCGCCATGCACAAATAATCTGGATTCCCCTCGAATTTAAAGATATCCCCAGAAATCACTTTTCCCTCTTGATCCGTCAGATCGGCAGTTACCCTATATTTATCCCCCACACCTGTCAGATCAAGTGTTAGATCGATCTCCTTTGGGTAGAAGCTTACGTATTCCGTACCGCCGAGAGAGTTTTTGTAAAATCCTGAATTCGATGACTCAATATTGCCCCTCTTTTCAAGAGCGCATTTTACCCTTGCTACATAGTCTGACCAATAGGATTGGATATCGGTCGCCATCACTTTTTCCCCCGACCAGTGACTGCTCCCAATATACCTTCTGTCAGAGAGTGCGTCGAGCCGCCTCCTCTGGACTTCGCCCAGTCTGTTAATTTGGAATCGGTCGGATCGTTTATCGGTCGAATGGTCACGTGACTATTCGGCTTATCATGCGTCGCCTCCCGCTAAATTTCCACCGTGATCCATCAAGTAGAACTTCATCATCGTGGACACCGTGTGGTTGATCCAAGTGCTTCGGAAAGCCCCTTAAGGTTTTCATCATTAAAATCGTCTGCATCATCAGGATGCACGATTCGAGCGTGATTCTGAAATTTATTTGTTGGATCCTCGATAACATCAAATCGCGCCCTTCGGACCACATCTGCTGTACCTGATGCAACAGTCTCAGTTGCCTTCAGCAAGCCAGTAACCTTCGGAAAGGCATTTCTCATCTGTTGAGCTGCAACGCACGGACAGCAGCTATGGAAGACGGGTAACGACAGCGTCGAATTCAACTACTTCCGTCTATGACCCCAATCGATCTTTTGCGGCCTCTGCTACCGATTCGTCTTGGTCCCCAGCAAGACGAGTCAATATGTCTCCTGGAACTTTTGGATTAAGAGCTATTCTTTTCCTAACAGCCGGCTCGGGATCTAGCGACAATCTTTCGAATATGTCTCGACTTATTCTTCTCTTCATAGCAACGTCGCACCGCGTCATCCAATCGTCGCTTGCCGACAAACGATCCAAAACGCTCATGGAAATCGTGTTGTTAAAGGCAACGCTCCGCGAGAGCTCTGGGTATTTTTCCAGGACCGAAAACCACACACTATCAGATGCCTCCCATTGAGTTTTTGAAAACTCCGCATCGTCATCACTTTCCACATATCCTTTGAATTCTTCTGCAGTTTGAATTTTCATCATCATTCACCTTTGGCGTCTCGACACTTCATGCCCTTCATCGAAATTACTTTTCCCGTCTCGCCTTTGTGCTTCCCATAAAATCACCATAGACATCCGCGTCGCGGAAATGAACAAGATTGCCACCCTGATCTTCCATCAATTTCCACGCAGAACCTCCGTGTCCCTCCGTATCTGCAGACCACCATTGCTTCGTCTTGGGATCACGAAAATACTTCACGCGGGTTCCGTTGAGCATCGCCTCGCAAATTCGGTCGTAGCGGGTTACTACCCACTCTTTCCGGCAAGGACATTTGGAGTTCTGATTAGGCTTGTTCGATGTGGGTTTTCTTCCCGCTCCGCCACTTGATGTGCGTGCCAGGCCGAGTGGGTCAACCCATTGCACCGTATTTGGTGCGTACTGATAGCCGTTAATCCCACCCGCCAGCCCAATCGGATCCTTCGATATGAACCGCCCACTGCTCGGGTCATAGTACCGATGCCGGTTGTAATGCAGCCCCGTCTCATGATCGAAGTACTGCCCCTGGAACCGAATCGGGTTTTGGATACCAGCCTTCCTGGCCGCATCAGTAATGACCTCCTGCGCCGCTCCCCACGCCTTGTAATGCGCACTCCACGCAATCTCACCGGTTTGGTCAGTAAGCTCCTGCGGCGTGCCCAGGTGGTCGCACTGGTACCAGGCCAGACTATCAAATGGTGTGGGCTGAATCTCGTGCTGCCACAGCGGATCCTCATCGATGTCGTAGTCAGCCTCGGCATAGGCGGGCTGCTTGTGCAGGGGCAGCATCCCGTGCGTGACGCCCTGGGCGATGGGGACGAAGCTGTTGGGTTCGTACAGATAGTGCGTGGTGCGGGTGCTGCCCGGTGACGGGTGGTAGGCGCCCTGGCGCATGACGTCAGCGTCGCGCCGGGCTTCCCTGGCCAGGGTGTCGCCGTCCCAGCCGTAGAGCGTGAAGCCACATCCCAGCTCTTTGTTGATCCGTGCGCGTTCGTTATGGATGTAGACGCTGCCAGCGCCGAGGGGCTCGAAGTAGACCGCCTGTGCGTGTTTGGTGATGCGCCGGCCGAGGGCATCGTATTTTCTATCTCCCCGAGCTATGACTAATCACACGTAACCGAAAGGCCGCGTATGCGGCCCGTCCGTCACCAAACTCGCATATGTGGAGCGCAGAAACCAGAAACGATATCCATAATTTCTAGGATCCTGTCTTCAACATCTTCAGCTACGCCATTCCTCATTGCGGCGAGCAGTTCATTCACAGATTCCGGGCTAAATCCTTTCTCCCGATATTTCACAAGAATAGTTCGAAACACATCGAGTTTGGCACTCTCATCCAATGCATCGCGCAGTTCCCGGTCCAGTACGACATCAAGTTCACCCGTCATTGCTTTATCCATTTGTCACGAGTTGAACTGAGTGCCGCTTGATAATCAGATAACGACATGCTTGCAATTGGTTGGATCGTCCCGTGCTTAGCGCTATCCTGCACGTACTTCAGACTTTTCGGGAGGTCGGCTGTGTTCAGCAGACAAGCGCAATCCTTCCCGGTTCCGCCTAGATTTTCGGGACGCCTATGAGGCGGAAGATTTCGTGCTGACTCCGGCGCAACCGAAATGCCGCCCGTGTCCGGGTGAACCATCCCATTCGAATCAACTGGAATATCTACACCGGGGCGTGCACCAAGCCCACGTGCGGTAGGTTCAGCGATAGGAAGTCCATCGTTTCCGGTCTTCATTGCACGATATACGTCTGCTCCCGATAGGCCAAGCGGATCGATCCAACTGACCGGGTTCGGCGCGTACTGATAGCCGTTAATCCCACCCGCCAGCCCAATCGGATCCTTCGATATGAAGCGCCCACTGGCCGGATCATAGTACCGATGCCGGTTGTAATGCAGCCCCGTCTCATGATCAAAGTACTGCCCCTGGAACCGCAGCGGGTTCTGAATACCAGCCTTCCTGGCCGCATCAGTAATGACCTCCTGCGCCGCTCCCCACGCCTTGCACTGCGCACTCCACGCAATCTCACCGGTTTGGTCGGTAAGCTCCTGCGGCGTGCCCAGGTGGTCGCACTGGTACCACGCCAGACTATCAAACGGTGTGGGCTGAATCTCGTACTGCCACAGCGGATCCTCATCGATGTCGTAGTCAGCCTCGGCATAGGCAGGCTGCTTGTGCAGGGGCAGCATCCCGTGCGTGACGCCCTGGGCGATGGGGACGAAGCTGTTGGGTTCGTACAGATAGTGCGTGGTGCGGGTGCTGCCGGGTGACGGGTGGTAGGCGCCCTGGCGCATGATGTCGGCGTCGCGCCGGGCTTCCCAGGCCAGGGTGTCGCCGTCCCAGCCGTAGAGCGTGAAGCCACAACCCAGTTCCTTGTTGACCCGTGCGCGTTCGTTGTGGATGTAGACGCTGCCAGCGCCGAGGGGCTCGAAGGAGACCGCCTGTGCATGTTTGATGATGCGCCGGCCGAGGGCATCGTATTGGTATTTCATTTTGAACCAACACGATATTTCTGCTGTAAATCGGGCTGAGGACACCGCGACGGCCAGCGTCGGATTCAGCACATACACCTACGACGGCGCTTGCTGCCCCGCTCGGTACCCTTCACCAATCATTTTTCCCATATCAAATGTCTCGATGTTGGTTCCGTTCCTGTCCATTAGTACCTTGCCTCGCTGAATCGCATCGAGTTGGTCAACGTTGCTGTGGAATCGCGTTCAATCAACTAGCCGGGGACGTCTGGGACAAGAATTGTCGTGCGGGATACCGGTTGTAATGCAGCCCAGTTTCACGTCCAACACGACAAGCTCACCATTACCGCTGCCCAAACAGACATTCCCGCTGTAAAACGGGCGGAGCAGATCATCCCGCATCGCCGACACCCCCCCGCTAACTCCAAGGGCCGCTCACGCGGCCCTTTGGCCATTTAGCTGCTAACCACCAAGCAACTTCACTTTGTCTTGATTGATAGCAATTACATCAGCGTGATTCTCATACGAGAAGTTCGATATCGAATCTTGCAGGTGCACGTGCTCAGCATCATTGGAATCCATTTCGTAAGCCGCATTAATTAGGAATACACCAAGAGCCCTAATGACCTCCGGCTTGGCAAGGATGGAAATCTCATCCAGCTTTAACGACCTATCGTCGCCTTCCAATGTTCCAAAAATCTTCACTTCACCAAGATCAGTCATAGATCGAAACCCTTTTCACGCAAATAATCTTTCTCTGTTCGCGTCAGTCCAGAAACGCCCCCTCGCGATCCGTGGCTCTGCGTGCCATCCTTATTCACAACAATCTCCTGCTTTCTGGACTTGCATTGGCAGTGAGCATGGACTTGTTGGTTCGTATTCTCCACATGTGGTGGATCAATTCTTATTCGGCCGTTCCCAACGGTAACCCACTGACCAGATCGAGCTAAGCCCAACGGATCGATCCAACTGACCGGGTTCGGCGCGTACTGATAGCCGTTAATCCCACCCGCCAGCCCAATCGGATCCTTCGATATGAACCGCCCACTGGCCGGATCATAGTACCGATGCCGGTTGTAATGCAGCCCCGTCTCATGATCGAAGTACTGCCCCTGGAACCGAATCGGGTTCTGGATGCCCGCCTTCCTCGCTGCATCGCTAATGACTTCTTGCGCCGCTCCCCAAGCCTTGTAGCTGGCAGCCCAAGCAACCTCACCGTTTTGGTCGGTGAGCTCCTGCGGCGTGCCGAGGTGGTCGCACTGGTACCAAGCCAAACTATCAAACGGATTTGGCTGAATCTCGTACTGCCACAGCGGATCCTCATCGATGTCGTAGTCAGCCTCGGCATAGGCAGGCTGCTTGTGCAGGGGCAGCGTCCCGTGCGTGACGCCCTGGGCGATGGGGACGAAGCTGTTGGGTTCGTACAGATAGTGCGTGGTGCGGGTGCTGCCCGGTGATGGGTGGTAGGCGCCCTGGCGCATGATGTCGGCGTCGCGCCGGGCTTCCCAGGCGAGGGTGTCGCCGTCCCAGCCGTAGAGCGTGAAGCCACATCCCAGCTCTTTGTTGACCCGTGCGCGTTCGTTATGGATGTAGACGCTGCCAGCGCCGAGGGGCTCGAAGTAGACCGCCTGTGCGTGTTTGGTGATGCGCCGGCCGAGGGCATCGTATTGGTATTTCACGCTGAGGCGGTCGTCGCTGTAGCGGGTCAGGCGGTTGAACAGATCCCAACTGAATTGGGCGGTCTGGCCGTTGACGGTGCGCTTGAGGAGGTTGCCGCGTGCGCTCCACTCGTAGTGCGTGCCGGCGTATTGCTTGAGCAGGTTGTCGACCAGGGCGGCTCGGCCCTGCAGGCGGCTGCTGGTTTCGGGTCTTCCCGTTGCGGGGTCTGCCGCGAAGGTACGCAGCGTGGGGTCGTCGAGCAGGTTGCCCGCGGGGTCGAAGTCGAACGTCTCTTGCCCGAGCGCGCTGTGGGCTTCGAGCAGCTTGCCGACTGGGTCATAGCGGTAGGTGAGGTTGCCGCGACGCGTGTCGTTGATGCCGGTGAGTTGCCCCACCGCGTCGTAGCGGTATTGGCGGCGGTTGACGTAGGCAGTGGTGCGGTCCAGATGCGAGAGCGTTTGCTCCAGCAGTCTTCCAGCGGTGTCGTACTTCTGCGCCTGGGTGAGGCGGTTGCCTTGGGTGCGTTGGGTTTCGCGGTGCAGGTCGTCTCGCTCGAAGCTGGCCAGCTCTGGCGTTGCAGTCATGCTGTTAGCCGCTGACCTGCGTACGAGGGTTGCCAGCGAGAAGCGCGGCGCCGCAGGCAGTCTTCATACCGCGCAACGCCACTAGCACGCCATTGATTTCGTAGTGGACAGCGCCCTCGGTGATTGGGAACGGGCCGCCACACTTTGGGCACATGACCATGTTGCCGACACCAGCCATCGGTCGGCCGTCGAGGTCAGTGCCGGGGATGCCATCAAGCACCACCCCGCCGTGGTCAGTGGGGTCGCCTACGCGGATGATTTCACTCATTAATCATTTTTACTGAGTTGTTTATTTTTTTTATTTCAACAATGCACTCATATGACTCGCCGGCATATGGCAAAATTGCTCGCATTTTCATATGCGTTGGATTTGATTTCTTCGCTGCTTCAGTTGATGCTTTGTTGACTGTTGCTAACATAATGGCATCATTATTTAGCAGCTTCGCATTAACTCTGCTGCGACGCACAAAATCAAGATTTTCATGCAGCCTTGATTTATCAGATCCCGTTAGATAGGCGATTTTTTCAGCGCTTGAAATCAAATCCTCTAGATTGCCGGATCCAGGGGTGATATTTCTTAGATCCATAGCCCCTATGAAGGCAATAAATGCCATTCCATTTCCTTGAAATAATTTTTTGCCGCTGTTCATTAAAATAAAACCGGGTTCTGCAACCCAAGCATACTCAGCCGTTTCACGTGTTGCCTCAGTTCGATACCACTTCCATGTCGGTCTTTCTTTTATTACGGGAAAAATTGCTGACATGCCATTTTTCAACTCGATCGCCATGCAACCGGGCACATCTTTTCCATGACTCAAGTTGGAAAATATCAATCCAAGAAGAATAATGCAATTCAACTTCATCGCCTTAAACCTCGCGCATTTCTGCGAATCTTCCCGGCAAGATCTGCAAAGTCATTGATGTCCGCCGTTGGGGCAGTGGATGCCCCGCGCATCTCTGGAAAGTACTCAGGAATATCACAAGCGTATCCGGGTGGAATTTTTGATGTTGGCCAATCTTGGTCAGGTACATAGTCCGTCCGATCCTTAACATCCCGCCCTGGCACCCGATCCCTCGGTTCACACGCCTTTTTAGGCTTGCTCCACTGCCTGCAATATTGCGTGTAGTCATATGGGCTCATGGCATCCCATATCTTCTTGTTGGGGTTCACTGCATCGTGCACCATATCCAACGGATAACCCGGCTGCGAAGCCATGCGAGCCGTCTGTTCATTGAGGGCCATCTGTCGAGAGTTGATGCGCGCTTGCACACGCCGCTGGTGGGCGTTTTGTAACCCTCGTGGGTCAATCCAGCTCACCGGGTTGGGCGCGTATTCATGTGCGTTCAGCCCGCCCGCCAGCCCAATCGGATCCTTCGATATGAACCGACCACTGCTCGGGTCATAGTACCGATGCCGGTTGTAATGCAGCCCCGTCTCATGATCAAAGTACTGCCCCTGGAACCGAAGCGGGTTCTGGATGCCCGCCTTCCTCGCTGCATCGCTAATGACTTCTTGCGCCGCTCCCCAAGCCTTGTAGCTGGCAGCCCAAGCAACCTCACCGTTTTGGTCGGTGAGCTCCTGCGGCGTGCCGAGGTGGTCGCACTGGTACCACGCCAAACTATCAAACGGTGTGGACTGAATCTCGTACTGCCACAGCGGATCCTCATCGATGTCGTAGTCAGCCTCGGCATAGGCGGGCTGCTTGTGCAGGGGCAGCATCCCGTGCGTGACGCCCTGGGCGATGGGGACGAAGCTGTTGGGTTCGTACAGATAGTGCGTGGTGCGGGTGCTGCCCGGTGACGGGTGGTAGGCGCCCTGGCGCATGATGTCGGCGTCGCGCCGGGCTTCCCAGGCCAGGGTGTCGCCATCCCAGCCGTAGAGCGTGAAGCCACATCCCAGCTCTTTGTTGACCCGGGCGCGTTCGTTATGGATGTAGACGCTGCCAGCGCCGAGGGGCTCGAAGTAGACCGCTTGTGCATGTTTGGTGATGCGCCGGCCGAGGGCATCGTATTGGTATTTCACGCTGAGGCGGTCGTCGCTGTAGCGGGTCAGGCGGTTGAAGAGATCCCAACTGAATTGGGCGGTCTGGCCGTTGACGGTGCGTTTGAGGAGGTTGCCGCGTGCGCTCCACTCGTAGTGCGTGCCGGCGTATTGCTTGAGCAGGTTGTCGACCAGGGCGGCTCGGCCTTGCAGGCGGCTGCTGGTTTCGGATCTTCCCGTTGCGGGGTCTGCCGCGAAGGTACGCAGCGTGGGGTCGTCGAGCAGGTTGCCCGCGGGGTCGAAGTCGAACGTCTCTTGCCCGAGCGCGCTGTTGGCTTCGAGCAGCTTGCCGACCGGGTCATAGCGGTAGGTGAGGTTGCCGCGACGGGTGTCGTTGATGCCGGTGAGTTGCCCCACCGTGTCGTAGCGGTATTGGCGACGGTTGACGTAGGCAGTGGTTTTGTCGAGGTGGCTGAGCGTTTGCTCCAGCAGCCTTCCAGCGGTGTCGTACTTCTGCGTCTGGGTGAGCCTGTTGCCTTGGGTGCGTTGGGTTTCGCGGTGCAGGTCGTCGCGCTCGAAGCTGGCCAGTTCCTGACCGTCGAGCTGGATGCCGTGCACGTGGCCGCTGCCATAGGTGAGCAGGTCGATGCGGTGGCCATCGGGGCGGATGGTGGAGACGCGCTGGTTGAGTTCATCGTACGCATGGCGCCAGACCGCCACGCGCGGGCTGTCCAGTCCGCTGTAATGCTGGTGTTCTCGGATGACGTTGCCTGCGGCGTCATGGAACCATTGCAAGCGGCTGTGGGCGTTCTCAGCAAGGACGAGGCGGCCGTTGCCGTCGTAGGCGAAGGTTTCTGTTTGCTTGGTTTCGTATTTGTTGGTCTTGGGGTCGAGGATGCCAGCGCCGCGCTGGGTCAGTCTTCCCAGGGCGTCGAACGTGTAGCCGGTGGCGAGGGTTTCGGCGTCGACGGTGGTTTTGAGGACACCACTGGCAGCGTCGTAGTAGTACTGAGTCGCGTTGCCGTCGAAGCCGGTTTGTTTGAGCAGCCTGCCGACGGGGTCGTATTGGAAGCGAATCTGGCGGGCGTTCTCGTTGATGAGGCCCGTTAAGCGGCCGAGCTTGTTCCACTGGTATTCGAGCACGCCGTGGGCGGCATCGGTACGGCGTGCAATCAGGCCGGCTTCGCTGTAGTCCCACGTCGTGCGACGGTGCAGTGCGTCGGTGTGAGCGAGCAGGCGGCCTTCGGCATCGCGCTCGAAACGCTCGGCGGTCTCATCGGGGTGGATGACCTTGGCGAGTTGCCCGGCTTCGTATTCGTAGCGGGTGACGCCGCCTGCGGCGTTGGTGACTTTCTCCAGGCGGCCACGCGGGTCGTAGTGCCAGGTGGTGGTCTTGCCGGAGCAGTCGGTGTAGCTGGTGAGTTGACCCGCTGCGTTGTAGCCGAGCTGCTTCTTCCCACCCTTGGCGTCGGTGATTTCGGTGAGCAGGCCGGCTTTGTTGTAGGCGTATTCGGTCTTGTTGCCCAGGGGGTCAACTTCTTCGGTGAGGTTGCCTTTCGTGTCGTAGTCGCGCTGCCACAGGCCGCCTTCGGCATCGCGGATCTTGATGAGCTGGTCGTGGTCGTCGTAGGCGTAATGGATGGCGCTGTCGTCGGCGCGGAGGTGTTCGACGAGGTTGCCGCGTTCGTCGTAGGTGAAGCGGTCGATGCTGCCGTCTGTGTGGATGTGCTGAATGACGTTCTTGGCGTCGTCACGGAAGAACCATTCTGAGCGGCCATCCGGGTGTTTGATGCGGTAGGTGTAGCCGAGGATGTCGTAGTAGTGTCGGGTCTCGTGGCCGAGCGCGTCAGTGACGTAGGTGAGGCGGATGTTCTCGTCCCATTCCAGGCGGGTGTTGAAGCTGCCGTCGTCGGCCCATTCGCGAATGGCTTTGGCATGTGGGCCCTCGCCGTTCCACTGCAGGTTCATGCCTCGGCCAGTGCGGTCGGTGTAGCGAGTGACGAGGTGGTGCTGATAGGTGTAGTCCCAGTGCGCAGCGTTCTCGTCCTGCGCCATGACCAGATCGCCCGCTTCGTCGTAGGTGTAGCGCGAGAGCTGGCGGACCAGTTGGCCGTCTTCGATCTGCCAGTGTTCAGCGATGCGGCCGGCATCATCGAGGCGAATGCCGACATGGGCGAGTGTGGTCTGGCCTTGGTAGGCGATGATGTCCGACAGGACGGTGCGCTCACCAATGCGGTGGTCGTAGTGCAAGGCGATACCGGCTCCGCTGCGCAGGGTGATGCTGGTCAGGCGGAAGGACTGGCCGTGACGTTGGTAGGCTTCTTGACTGTCGAATCCGTGGGCGAGCGTCAGTCGATGTTCCGAAACGCGGACGAGCGTGACGCTCTCGATGGGGTCGTGATGGAGCTTGCCCACTTCGGGCAGTGGGTAGGCGTGGCTGCGGCCGTCGGCTGCGTGGTAAAGGACGCTTTCAATGCCCTGCTCGGTGATGACATCGAAGCGCGTGGTGTAGGGCGTGATCCAGCGGGCGCCCTGCTCGCTGCTGTCGTAAGCGCCAAGGCTGGAGCGGTAAGTGCGTGTCCATTCGATGGGGAACAGGCTGGGAAGGACGAAATCAGTGTGGGTGAGCGTTTCGTCGCCGGTCGCGAAGCTGATGCTCTGGCCCGTACCACTTGGCGCAGGGCAGTTTGCGCAACCGGGGCCACCTTCAGCATCAGCTTGGCTAGTGACCGCACCGAGCTCGCCCTCGTGCGCAACATGCTTGGCTTGGCTGGTCTTACTTGTATGAACGTTGGCTGCTTGTCCACCATTGCGCTTTCGCCAGATGGCTACTGCTGCCGCAATTTGAGCCAGCAACCAGCCGATAGTTTGCGCAGTGGCTGAATCTGCCTGAGCGCTTAGTTGCGCGGGCAGCGCTATTCCAAGCTGCAGCAACTTGGCGGTTGTCGCTGCCCTGCGCTGTTGGGCCGCTGCCGGGGTCATGGCGGGCGCGATGGCACCCCTTGATGGCTTCCCCGACGACCGATACACCTTCCACAGCGCATTGAAAATGTTGTCGAGCGTGGAGGATGGATCATAGAGCGGCAAGCGGGACGTCGCTCGTACGTTGCTAGCGGTGCCCTGATTTCCAGGCGTCAAGCCCAAGATCAGTTGCTCGATGATGGCGGCGCCTAGCTTCCCAGCATCGCTCAGCATGTCCGCAAGTTTGCTCTGCGCTTGCTTTACGAAGTCATCAATCTCGCCAGCAATGGTGGCGTTGAGATGACCGACGATCGTCTCGACGAAGGCGTTACCAAGCGGCTTCCTAGGGTCTTGCTGTAGCTCCTGCTGTGCCAGCATGAGCATGGGACGCAAGCTGGTTCGCGCGGCAACCGTTTCTGCTGGATTCGGCCCAAGCGCAATCAAGTCAATCCCGAGCCCTGCGAGAATGGGCGACGTGGGCGCTTGGTCGATCGTCGCAACAATCGCGTCCACTGCACCTGCGAGTGCCATGACGTTGCCAGCGACAGGGAGGTTTCCCGCGACGATGGGCAAACGCTCCAGCGTGACGGCACCATCGCTCGTCTTACGCAGCCATGCGTCAATCCGGGCGGCACTACTGCCGATGTCGTCGGGTGCAATGCTATTCAATGGGCCTACGGCGACTTGGGGATCGCGCGCCTTGCTCGGGGTCGGTGCTGCCATGTGTCTATTCAGGTAAGTGTGCCGAGGGTATTAAGCTCAGATGAAGATGCTCGTGCGGCCCGACGACGGAGCCGCGTGCGGACTGACTTCGGCGAGTGCGGGAATGTTCGCAGGCGGCGATTGGTTCAGCAGTTGCACGCTCGAGGCGTCCCGCCTTTCTAGGCCTGCAGGTCCTGCCTTGACTGCACTGGCGGCCTGCTGTGCAAGTTGCTCGGCTTGTGTGGCCTTGCCGAACGCGGCGAGAACTTGCGAAGCGACCGCGCCAGCGCTGGACGGTGTCGCTGGAGCGGTGGTACTGGTGGCATCTTGGCAGCCGTCTGTCTGCGACCAGCTTGGTTTGCCCATATAACTGCTCTTTGCCCAGGTATCTGCCGGGTCGGCGCCAAACGTCACCTTGGCAGGGCCGGGTGCAATACCGGAGATTGCGGCAAAGCCCTTTGCGTCCAGCTTGCCGTTGGTGATCTTGCCCAGGGCATCCTCGACCTGGAAGTGGCCTTCCTTGATGCCCAACCGGTTGGCGTACTGGTTGAAGATCTCCAGATTGCCCTTGCCGGCCTTCGGTTCACCCGGAAACTGCGCGGTCTGCCGGGCACTGGTGGTGACGGTGTAGCCACCGGCGTGAACGGTGTAGGCGGCTGGCGTTTTGTGCGTGATGCCCCCAGCGCTGTACGTGGTCCCGCTGCCGCCCCCGCTGATGACGAGCTCTTGCTTGGCGCTGATGGTGATGCGGTTGGCGGTAGCCTTGATGTCGAGCTTGGCGAGCAGGTTGATGCTGTTCTGTAGCGCCCGCAGGTCGATGTCGCCGCTGAAGGCGATGAGCCGGTAGCCCAGGCTTTGAATGAAGATGCGCACGCCCCGGCTGACGCTGGCGATGAGCTTGTGGCCGACGGCGAGACTGGTGTGGCCAGTACTTGATAGCGCAAGGTGCTCGCCGGTGGCCAGGTGCATCGATTGCGCCGTGGTGGCTTCGATGCCGGCGGGGCTGGCCAGGACGAGGTGCGGTGCGCTGAGTTCGGGGAAGCTGCCGCTCCCGGCGTTGGCTGCACCGCTGCCCCGGATGTCGTCGTTCTGCGCCTTGATGGCGCGGGCGACCTCGGCTTGGTCCGTCGGGTCTTGTGCCTCATGTTCTTGCGCGAGTTCGGCAAAGGTCTCTTGCTGGTCGCGCGCAACGGTGAGGCGTTGGACGGTTTCCGCCAAGTCCTTGTGGTGGCCTTGGGCCTTGAGCCGCGCTTCGGTGGTGAGCAGCAGGCCATTGGCCCGCACGACGCCCTGGGCGTCGGTGCGCAACTCGAAGCCTTCACCGCGTTTGTCCTTGCGGCCCTGGCCGCGCAGGATGCGAGTGATGAACCCCAGGCTCAGGCTGGAGTTCTGGTGGTCGCTCTGCAGCTGCGTCTGGATTTGGCCTTGGGTGTCGTCCTGGACAAAGGTGTTGGTCCTACCCCCGTACAATTCCTTGCTGACGAAACCAGAGAGCGCATGGTGCCCTGGCATCGGCCACTGGGGCATGTTCTCCCGATTAGGGACGCGGCCCGTGATGATGGGGCAATCCGGATCGCCATTGAGGAAGTCGACAATGACTTCTTGCCCGATGCGTGGAATCTGGATGGCGCCGAAGCGCTCACCCTGCCAGGGAGACGACGTTCGCACCCAGCACGAACTGTTTGCATTGCGTTGACCGATGCGGTCCCAGTGGAACTGCACCTTGACGCGGCCGTATTCGTCGCTCCAGACCTCCTGGTTCTCCGGACCTACGACGGTGGCCGTCTGGGGTCCGGTTGTCCTCGGCTTGGGCTGGGTGCGCTCGGGGCGGAAGAGCTCGTTGCTGGGCTGGGCGGTGAAGCTCACTTCGCAGCGCCACGCTTGGTTGCCGCCAGAAGATTCGGGTACGTCCTCAATCAGAAGCTGGGCGCCAAGGATGAGGTATTCGCGGTTGGCCTCGCTCTGGACGAAGTGCGCGAGGGTGAAGGTGCAGCCTGGGACCATCGCACGCACGTTGCCGGCACCCCGGGCTCGGCGGCCGTGCTGGCGCAGGGCCTCCATGCGCATGCGGGCGACCTGGTCGCCTTCCTTCCAAGGGTCGTTGCCGGCAGTAGGCTGGCTGTGGTCACCGGGCCATTCGCGCACTTCGGCATTGGCGTGGGCGGTATCGAGCGGATCGGCGGCGCGGACGGTGAGGTCGGCGCTCGGCTTGACGAAGTCGTAGTCGGTGGTCGTCCACTGTCCCGAGACGACTTTGTCGTGCAGCTCGAAGGTGTGCAGGTGTTCTTCGTCGATGCGGTCGGAAGACGGCTGCCAGCGGATGGTCTGGTAGGCGGGGCTGGCGAATGGACCAAACGCGCCGTTGCCGTCGGTGAGCACCAAACGATGTTTGCCGCCCGAGTGCTCGATGTGCCAGGCGATGCCCCATTCCTGCGTCAGGCGCTGGAAGAACTCGAAGTCGCTTTCGTTGTATTGGACCTGGTACTCGCGCCTGGGGTAGCGGGCGATGTCGAGCCGGCGTTCGACGGGGAAGATGTAGCCACCCAGCAGCGCATCCAGAATCTCCACCACGGTCTGCTGCTGAAAGATGCGTGTGTCGCGGTTGAGCGTGGCAAGCCAAAGCCAGGGGCGCAGCGTGAGACGATATTTGAGTTGGCGGCCACCATGGACCGGGGTGGGACCGACGATGTCGGTGACAAGCCCGCTGATTTGTCGGGTGCCGGCGTCGGTGCCGTCCAACGCGATGGTGACAGTGAGTTCCTGGCCGCGCAGGGCGTTGGTGTCGAGGTTGGCGGCCGGGCCGTAGAGGACGTTGCGTTCGTCGGGGGTCTTGAGTTCGACTTCGTACTCGAACAGTTCGCACAGCCGCTCGGTGCCGGAGAGCTTGGAGAACACCAGCGCCGGTTTGCCCAGAATTTCTGGCAGGCCGTGGCCTGCAACGATGACGGTTCTGGCAAACGGCACGTCTCGATGGCTCATGGCGACAGCTCCCTAGCTTGAGAAGCTCTCGAGGGTAGCCGGCGAACGACCACCCCGCCCAGCAATTCACAAAATTGCGCAATTTGTAGTGGACTTGGTGCCCTCCAGGAAGGGGGCCCTGGCATGCTGTACCAATGAACGTCTTCAATGAAATCACAACGCTACGCAGTATCCGCAACGCGATCGCGAAGAGAAGAACGATTCATGCGGTCATGCTCCCCCCCTCAAACACTGGAGTCTCACCGTCAGAGAGCACCAACTACGCACGGACCAGTCGAGGAAAAACAAGCTCCGGTTACATAGCAGCCAATCATTCCGGCCGGGGCGGGGGGTCTCCGCGCTTGCGGTAACTCGGGATATCCGGTGCACCGGCCGGCGGCGGGTTCTGCTTCAGATCTGCGATGAGCGCCTTCATCTCACCAATCTCCTTCACCTGCGCCCGAATGATGCCGTCTGCCAGCTTGCGCACGCGTGGGTCTTTAATGTGCGCGCGCTCACTGGTCATGATGGCGATGGAGTGGTGAGGAATCATCGCCTGCATGTACGACACATCCCCCACAGTCTGCTGGCCCCGAACGAGCCACAGCGCGCCGCAGAACACGACCGCGCTCACGAGCAGGATCGCCACGTTCAGTGCGGCTTTGGCGTACATGTTCCACATGAACACGAGCATGATGGCGCTCATTGCCGCCCCCATGATCAGCGCCATCCACATGCGTGTCTGGCTGAATAGAACGTGCTCGATCTCGTAGGTGTTCAAGTACATCAGACCGAACATCACGACCGTGGACACCACGATCATGGCTCCGAAACGGGCGTAGCTCATCTGTTGCCCCCGCGCGTTGAACAAGTTGGCGGGGCGCGGTCATCGGCCCCGGACCATGCAAGTGCAGCATGCGGTATGCCCGCCTCGGGTATGTGTTTGTCAGCGCTGGCAATCAAGGCATCCACCGTCGTGGAGACCCGTCGCACAAAGCCACTACAATAGCGCCCCTTCGCCGGTGGCACCCGCTCCTGATATCCCGTGCAGGCGCATGCCTCCCGCTGCACTCCAGTGGCCACATTCCTATGATGTCAAACGCCTGCGGCGTCGATTTCGGCACGTCCAACTCCACCGTCGGCTGGCTGAGACCGGACGCGCCCACCCTGCTGCCGCTCGAAGACGGCAAAGCTACGCTGCCTTCCGTCATCTTCTTTCATGCCGAAGACCCGCTGGTGACCTACGGCCGTGCCGCGCTGGCCGACTATCTTGCCGGCTACGAGGGCCGCCTGATGCGCTCGCTCAAGAGCCTGCTCGGCACGTCGATGATGGACGACAGCACCGAGGTCATGGGCCAGGCCATGCCCTTCCGCAAGCTGCTGGCGCATTTCATCGGCGAACTCAAGCGGCGTGCCGAGCGCGCTGCCGGCCATGAATTCCGCCGCGCCGTACTGGGCCGCCCGGTGTTCTTCATCGACGAAGACCCCAAGGCCGACCAGCTCGCCGAAGACACGCTCTCGGAAATCGCGCGCGACGCCGGCTTCGACGAGATCGCCTTCCAGTACGAGCCCATCGCCGCCGCGTTCGACTACGAGGCCGGCATCAGCGGTGAAGAGCTTGTGCTGGTGGCCGATATTGGCGGCGGTACGTCGGACTTCTCACTGGTGCGCCTGTCGCCCGACCGCGCGAAACGCCTTGACCGCCGCGAGGACATCCTCGCCAACGGCGGCGTTCACATCGGCGGCACAGATTTCGACCGCGCCTTGAGCCTCGCCAGCGTGATGCCCCTGCTGGGCCTGAACAGCACGCTACGCAACGGCAAGGCGATGCCGTCTGGCCAGTATTTCGACCTGGCGAGCTGGCACACCATCAACCACGTGTACACGCGCAAGGCGTGGACGGTGGTGATGGACAACTACCGAGATGCCGCCGACACCGAAAAACTCGACCGCCTCATCCGCCTGATCCGCGAGCGCGCCGGCCACTGGCTGGCCATCCAGGTGGAAGCCGCCAAGATCGCGCTGTCGGACGCTCCGGTGGCGGAGATCGACCTGCACCGCATCGCGCCCGAGCTGAAGCAGCCCGTCACGCGCGAGGATTTCGACCAGTCGATCGGGAAGCTGGTCGGCAAGACGGTCTCGACGGTGCAGGCCATGCTGAAGACGGCGGGCGTGGCAGCGGAAGCGGTCGATACCATTCTCTTTGCCGGCGGCTCCAGCGGGGTGCCGATGCTGCGCGAGCAACTGGCGCAAGTGCTGCCGTCGGCGCGACGCGTCGAGGGCGACTTGTTCGGCGGGATCGGTTCTGGCCTGGCGCGCGATGCGGCGCGCAAGTTTGGCTGAGGGGCTGAAACGCTGAGAGGCGGCGGGACTTTTTGAGCCTATCGAACCATCCGGGTTGGGATCCTGCTGTCGTCGAAGACGAGGACCACGCCATGCTGGAGGCGATCCAACTCAAAGCGACGAACTCGGTTCGCAGGCTAAGCTGACCACCAATCTACTGTGCGCCCTGCAAGGCTTTCTCCCAGGCAGGGGCATCCTCGGCAAGCTCGCGATAGCAATCAAGATTCGCCAGTTGTCGGCCACTAGCGATATCGACCAGCACGCACGCCATGTTGAAGTGCAACGATCCAGTCTGATAGGCGACCTGGTTTCCGCTTTCCCAAAACATCCATTTCCACACCAATGGATCTCCTTGGATTCGACGGACAACGTGCCCCCGCTGGGCGATAACCAAGGTGGTGGGGTAGCCCCGACCGTCCGGAGACGGATAGATCACCGTCCAACCTTCAAGACCATTCGGCCCCGCCCGATGCGCTGATTCGCTGGGCGTGTCTGCCTGCGACGGCTGATGAGCCAATGCAGCGCCTGACAACACGAGCATGCCGATCATAGCCAGCCTTCTGGCGGTGCATTGCATGATGGATGAGAGCGGTTTGGGGTAGCCCAGTCTAGCGCTTGCTCAGTCGCGGGACTCAACAAGAGGGATACCGGAACGACCACTTCTGGCCGAAAGCGGTCGGCGATGGCATTACCTATGGCCGTCCGCTTTCGACCCTAGAAGAGACTTCTAGCTTTCTCAATCGTGAAAAATCGAGCAAGACGCCTGTTTTCAAAAACCAATTTATTGTGGAGAAACAACGTCGAGCTTTGCCATGATGCCGTCCGCGTTGCTCAGTATGCAATGCCTTCCAATCTCGATCACATTGGTCATTATTGCGAAATTCAACCCATCATCGAACGAGATTTTTTTTGACGACATTCGACCGGAAAGAATGGCATCTTCTATAGTTTTTTTCGTTACACCATCTGCCAACCTATTGACAGGCTCGCATTGAAGTCGAATTTGATTTCCGTTGAATACACCGTCAATGCCTTTTGTCGCCTTGTCATCGATGCCATGAAGTAATGGAATTCCATCGAATCGAACACTATAGACGTCATGCGAGAACATGCCATGCGAATAGCACAATTCATAGGGAGACGGGCTGCCATCGACTCCGCTCATCGTGTGGCACGTGTTCTTGCCGGCCTGCGCGGTCAACAGCGGTCCAGTAAATGGGACATTGCGCCCATCAAGTTCCTTTCGTTGAGCTATAGCTTGATCTATTTTTTCTTCTTCTTGCAATGTAAGAGGTGCGGCTGCATCAACGTGCTTTGGTTTAATGTGTAAGTCGTAATATTTTTCACCAGGCCAATTCTTCTTTGCCTGCGCACAGGCGAGAGTTGCTTCCGCACCGTTCAATGAATCAGGCGGGATATCGTCCATATTTTTCCGATCGAAATCCGGCATTTTTACTGACCTAACCAAGTCCCCATTCGCTTTTCTTGTATTAATCGATAGGAAATTGTATTTCCCATTATTGCAATCGATTAGATAATTGGTTTCGCCAACCTGGAACGCGTGGTCAGTTGAAGGTTGCTGAATTTCCTCGTACGTTTCTCTTATCCAGGCGGTAATTTGGCCGTTGCCGCCTTTCTTAACGGAATTTAGATCGACTTCAGCTTTGGAAAACAGTGGCGCTATGGAGTACGGAGGTACCGCTCTGACCCACCGCGGTGGCGTGGTTTGCTGAGGATCAGCGGGGAGCGTCGATAGCGGATCAGCGGATGGTGCTGCTTGACTAATACCGCTGAGCCATAAGAAGGCGATGGAGAGCGTGATGCGGAAAGTCGGATGCTGCATTTTGCCTTCCTGATCAAGGTTGATTGCATTCGATTGTATGTGTTTCCGACATGAAGTCGATTGACTGCTCCTGGCCGAAAGCGGTCCTAGAGCGCACTGGCGGCGCGCACACGACGATTGTCCGCACTGCCCTCACACGATAGTGATAGCTTGCCCTACCATTCGCACCTTTGACCCTGTCGATCAAGGCAAACATCGTTCCGCTAAAGAGCGTCCATGCAACAGATTCTGATTTATTCTGACTCGCTGTCATGGGGCATCGTCCCGGGCACACGGCGACGTTTTGCGTTTCATGAGCGATGGCCTGGCGTCCTGGAGCAAGCGTTACAAGTTGAGGGGCATCCGACGCGCGTGCTCGAAGACTGTCTTAACGGCCGTTGTACTGTATTGGATGATCCGATTCGACCGGGCCGCAACGGACTACATGGACTCGCCCAGCGTATCGAAATGCATTCGCCGTTGGCGCTGGTCATCCTGATGCTTGGTACAAACGATTTTCAGGCAATTCACCGCCACTCTGCCAAAGATTCTGCACAAGGCATCGGCGAATTGGTCCGCGCCATCCGCCACGCGCCGGTCGAGCCCAATATGCCTACGCCGTCAGTACTGATCGTGATTCCGCCAGCCATCATTGCACCCGCTGGCGCAATGGTCGATAAATTCGCTGGCGCGGAGCAAAAATGCGTTGGCCTCGCGCAAGCCTACCGTGAAGTGGCAGAAAAGTTGGGCTGTCCAGTTTTCGATACGAACAGCATCACATCCGCAAGTCGTATCGATGGCATACATCTCGATGCCGATCAGCATGTGGCGCTGGGTCGCGCAATTGCGCAAGCCGTCAAACCTTTGCTCACGCATCAATAAGAGAGATCTATTGCGACGATACGATTGTCATCCTTCTCGGGTTGAACCGAAGCGGGGTCGTTTGTCTAGATGATGATGGGCCGCTTCTGTCACTAACGTCTCTTAATGGCCGGAAGCGGACAACTCCAACAGCTAACGCCCAACTACCACTCCGCCCCCACACAGGCATTCCCGCCCGTCACGGGAATGCATCAATCTATTGTTATTGGCTATAGCCCCGCCGCTCTATGGCGGCTAACACGTCCCACGTCTGCGGATCGACATCGCGCCCCCCGAGGGACATCGAAACGTAGGCGTCAATCGCATCCACAAAGCCTTTGATGAAGACCGGCGGGAACGCGTGTGCGGACAGATGTTGAAGCTGTTCGCGCAGCATGCCCGGGCGGCACTGGCCATGTGTGCGCATGGCGGTGCGGGTGCGCCGGAGATACGCCTGCGCCGCGATGGCCCCGTTCAGGTAGGTGCGGTTTTTGGTGAGCCTGCCTGTGTCGGACAACGTGGGCGATTGGGTGGGTGGTGCGGGTGGAGAGGGGTACGACGCTGGTCGCGTCTCGTCTGCAATAGGCATAGGAGCCTCCGTGAGTATTGACGGGAGGTCCGCCTTCTCGTCGCCAGACGAAGGTGGCGGGCCTGACGGCGGGGCTGGCGAACCGGTACTCACGGCAACCGGCAGACCCGAAGGTCTCCCCACCCGGCCCGCCATAGGAGGCATGCGCGAGTGTGCGCGAGCGTATCCGCCATGCGGACGCTCGTTGTGAGTATGTCGAGTCGCCAAACCCGGCTGCCGTTGGTGCAGCAGCGGAATGGATTATAGCGATGGGGCCTGCGGCGAAAGTTGGATTCTTGATTCGCGGGCAGCGACTGTCGGAAGGTCACGCTTCAGCCTCAAACAGTGGCGCTTCACCCTCAGAGAGTGGAACGCGAGGGTCAAACACTGGCGTTTCACTGTTTGAGGGTCGGGCGTCAGTGTCAAAGCGTCGAATTCGACCCTCTGAGGGTCGCGTTTGAGCCTCAAACACTCGAACTTCACTGTCTGAGGGTCACGTTCCACTGTCTGAGGGTCGAGTGTCAGTCTCAGAGAGCCGAATTCGACTGTCCGAGGCTCGCGCTTCACGCTCCAACACTCGAACGGCGTGAGCGGGCTTGCCCGCCCCATGTGCGAGCGGTTTCCGTCAAATGTTGTGTACAGCATTGCGATACGCCGCAGCGGTAGCCAACCTCACCGGGTTGTGCCAATCGGCATGACGTTGATATCCGCTTTAGAAAGAACGCAATGTCTCAGAACTTGATCTCGTTTCAACCCAGCGCCACCGACCTGACCGCCATTGACGGTGCGCTGAAGACGCTGGAAGAAAAGCTCGTCGGCCTGATTGGCCTGTCAGTCGAGCAGCGCAGCACGCTCATGAAGATGGGCGACAAATCCGAAGCGTTCTGCCGCCAGGCCGTAAGCACCCGGTGAACCCGTCTTGCCAGCTAGGTGGCGCTGGGCGTCCAGCGATGCGGGAGCAGTTCGGCGATGTCGGCCGCCTTGTGG
>NZ_CATYWO010000009.1:0-97138 GCF_958405655.1 Ralstonia condita
CCCCCCCCCCCCCCCCCCCCCCCCCCCCCCCCCCCCCCCCCCCCCCCCCCCCCCCCCCCCCCCCCCCCCCCCCCCCCCCCCCCCCCCCACCACGGCGGCCACCAGATAGAGCGCGCCCCAGAGGATCGTGGCGACGGTGGTGGAAGGTCGGTTCAGCGGCACCCGGGGCTTCCCTCGGTGGAAACAAAAAACCGCGCCGGCTTGGGTGCCGTGCGCGGTTGGTGATGCGATCGCAACCGGTTTGGCGGGCGCTTACACGACCGGCAGGGCCAGCACTTCCTGCGCTGCGCGTCGATCGCGCAACGCCGCCATCCAGCGCTCAAGATGGGGCCGGGCAGTGCGGTCCAGCGGCAGGCCGAGCCAGCGATGGGCGGCGCAGCCGCAGGCAATGTCGGCCATGGTAAAGCGCTGGCCTGCCACATAGGGCTGCTTGGCGAGCACGGCGTCAAGGATGGCGCTCATGCGCTCGGCCGCCTGGCGCGAGCGTTCAATGCGTGCGGCGTCGCGCTGGTCTTCTGGCGTGCGCACGAGCTGCATGAACGCATCCACCATCGACGGGCTGTATGACGTGGTCTGCCAATCCATCCAGCGGTCGGCATCGGCGCGCTCGTGCAGTTCGAGCGGGTAGAGGGTGCCCGGGCCATAGCGCGCCGACAGGTAGCGCACGATGGCGTTGGATTCCCACAGCACGAAGCGCGTATCGGCGGAATCGTTCAGACCGTCCTCGATGACGGGGATCATGCCGTTCGGGTTCATCGCCAGGAACTCCGGTGTGTCGACGCCCCCGAAGGCGCCGCCGACGTCGATGCGCTCATGGTCCAGCGACAGCTCGCGCGCGCACCAGACCACTTTCTGTACATTGACCGAAGAGAGTCTTCCCCAGATCCGCAGCATCGACGACAGCTCCTTTCTTGAATGGCTAGATTAACGGTGATGGAATTCAGGCGGCCTTGGGCGTGAGCACGGCGATTTCCGAGCGGATCAGCTCGCCCAGCACGGCAATGCCTTGCTCGATGCGCTCCGGTGGCACCGTCACAAAGGCCAGGCGCAGCGTATTGCGACGCGGCGCATTGGCATAGAACGGCGCGCCCGGCACGAACGCCACATTGCGCGCGACGGCCTTTTCCAGCAGCGCCATCGTGTCGATGCCTTCCGGCACTTCCACCCAGATGAACATGCCGCCTTCCGGGCGGTTCCAGTGCACGCCGGCCGGCATGTGGCGCGTGAGCGAATCGAGCATCGCTTCGCATTGCTTGCCGTAGAGGGTTCGGATGCTCGGGATGTGCGTGTCGAGCAGCCCGGTCTTCAGCACCTCGTACGCCACGCGCTGCGTGAAGCTGGGCGTGTGCAGATCCGATGCCTGCTTGGCCTGTACGAGTTTGAAGTGGATGTGTTCGGGCGCGATGATGTAGCCCAGGCGCATGCCCGGTGCCAGGATCTTCGAGAACGAGCCCATGTAGATCACGCCGTCCGGATTGAGCGAGCGCAGCGACGGCAGGGCGTCGCCGGTGTAGCTGAGTTCGCCGTACGGGTCGTCTTCGACGAGCAGCACGCCGAGTTCCTTCGCGCGGGCCACCAGGGCCTGGCGGCGGTCCAGCGGCAGACGGCGGCCGGTCGGGTTCTGGAAGTTCGGGATCGTGTAGAAGAAGCGTGCGCCGGCAGCCAGTTCCGGCGTGAGCGCGTCGGGCATCAGGCCCTTGTCGTCGGTGGCGATGGACGTATAGGCCGGCTCGAACAGCGAGAACGCCTGCAGCGCGCCCAGGTACGTCGGCGTTTCGACCAGCACCTTGCTTTGCGGGTCGATGAAGATCTTGCCAAGCAGGTCCAGCCCCTGCTGCGAGCCCGTGGTGATCAGCACGCGCGAGGCGGTGGTGCCATGACGCTGGGCAATCCACTCGCGCAGCACCGACAGGCCTTCGGTTGGCGTGTACTGCAGCGAGGCCTGCGGGTTGTCGGCAAACATGCGGGCGCACGCCGCCTGAATCGCTTCGACCGGGAAGGTGACCGGCGCGGGCAGGCCGCCGGCAAACGAAATGACCTCAGGACGTTCGGTGATCTTGAGGATTTCCCGGATCGCCGAGCTGGTCAGTTTCTGAGCACGGCTGGAGAAGGTGCAGGCGGTGTGGTCCATGGTGTGGTCCTAGTGTTGCGGCGCCCACCTCGTGAGCGGGCGCCGTGGGTGGGCAAAGCGATGAGGATAGCAGGCAACGCCCCCGATTTGCAGGGTCCGAGGGGCGGTAAATGCGACGCTTACGCGACTTCAGCGATCAGCTCGATTTCGACGCAGGCGCCCATCGGGATCTGCGCGACGCCGAAGGCGCTACGGGCGTGCTTGCCGGCGTCACCGAACACTTCTGCCAACAGTTCCGAGGCGCCGTTGGTCACCAGGTGCTGCTCGGTAAAGTCCTGCGTCGAGTTGACAAGGCTCATGACCTTGACGATGCGCCTGACACGGTTCAGATCGCCACCCAGATGGGTAGACAGCGTCGCCAGCAGATCGATGGCGATCGCGCGGGCGGCGGCCTTGCCTTCTTCGGTGGTCATGTTGGCGCCCAGCTTGCCGACCCACGGCTTGCCGTCTTTCTTGGCAATGTGGCCGGAGAGGAACACCTGGTTGCCGGTCTGCGCGGCCATGACGTAAGCGGCGGCGGGGGCGCCGGCCGCAGGCAGTTCGATGCCCATTTGCTTGAGCTTGGCCTGGACGTCGTGCGAGGCGGTCATGAAGACTCCTTGATGAGGTACGGTGAACAAAACGGAACAGACGCTGCTATCGGCGTACCGATGTCCGCCGGCCGATGCCGACTACGGCAATCACAGCCAGCGCAAACAGCACGGTCGGCGCGTCGAGCGATTCGCCCAGCAGCAGCCAGCCGCCGATCAGCGTCATGAAAGGCTGCAGCAATTGTATCTGGCCGACCCGCGCCACACCGCCCGCCGCCAGCCCCGAATACCAGAACAGGAAGCCGATGAACATGGAGAAGGCCGACACGTAGGCCAGCCCGAACCACGCGCGGGACGACGCCTGCGCCAGCGCCTCGGCCTGATGTGTGGACGGCAGCCATGCCAGCGCCCCGACCAGCGGCAGCAGCACGGGCAGGGAGACGACCAGCGCCCAGGCAATCGTCTGCGTGCCGCCCAGATCGCGCGCGAGCCTGCCGCCGGTCGCATAGCCGAGGGCGCCGGTCACCATGGCGGCGAACAGTAGCCAATCGGCACGGTGCAGCGTCCCCGCTCCTTGCAGCAACGCAAATGAGACGACGAGCACACTGCCCGCCACTGCGCACAGCCAGAACCCCATGGACGGCCGCTCGCGCCCGAACCACGCGGCAAAGATGGCCGTCGCGAGCGGCAGCAGGCCGGTGATGATGGCGCCGTGGGCGGCCGGCACATCGCGCATCGCCAGCGATGAAAACAGCGGAAAGCCCACCACTACACCCATCGCCGTCACCGCGAGTTGCCACCATTGATTGCCGCGCGGGCGCTTGCCGGCCGAGAACGCGCCCGTGACCGCGAGCAGCACCAGTGCCAGCACGCTTGCCAGCACCGCGCGCGCCAGCGCCACGAAGGTGGCATCCAGTTCGGCCACGGCCATGCGCGTGAACGGCAGCGTCTGGCTGAAGATGGCCACGCCGATGAAGCCGAGCAGCAAGCCGCGGCGTTCAGCGTGGTCTGGCGCGTGGCCCAGGGGCAGTACGGCGGATTTGGTCATGGTCAACGGGTCAATCGGCAAACGCCACGGCCACGCGGCGGTTCTGGCGGCTCTTCTTTTCGATCTTGGTGACGACCATGCGGCCGATCTCGCCGGTGGCGCGTACGTGGGTGCCGCCGCACGGCTGGCGGTCGATGCCTTCGATATGGATGATGCGGATGGCCGATGCACCCGCCGGCGGTGCGGCGCCGATGGTGCGTACCAGCTCGGGCTGCGCGGCCAGCTCTTCAGGCGTGATGAGGTCGACGCGCACGGGCGTGTTGCGGCCGATGAGTTCGTTCAGTTGCGTGGCCAGCGTGTCACGTTCGAGCGTCGATTCCGGCAGGTCGAAATCGATGCGGCCCGAGTCGGGCGAGATGCCGCAGCCCGTGACGGGCACCGGGATCAGCGAGCCCAGCAGGTGCAGGCACGTATGCAGGCGCATCAGGCGGTGTCGGCGCTCCCAGTGGATGGCGGCGCTGACCGGTGTGCCGGGCGCGAGCAGCGTCAGGTCTGCGTGGTCGGCAGGCACATGGAAGACGGTCTGACGATCGGGGCCGTAGACGGTGTCGGCAATCGCAATCGTCTGGCCATCGTGCGCGCCCCGCAGGACGAGCGTGCCGGTGTCGCCGGCCTGGCCGCCGCTGCGGGCGTAGAAGACGGTCTGGTCCAGCTCGATGCCTTCCGGATGCACGGCGACGACGGTGGCGTCGCAAGCGGTGCGGTAGGCATCTTCGTCAAAGCATTTGCGCGTTGGCATGGCGGGGCTCCGGGGCAGTGGACAGGGCTGGGGGGCGGAAATCCGACCTTGATCCTACCGAAGTGTGTCTGTACAGTACCTGTACACTTCAACGTGGCGCTTTCTGTACAGTTTTCCGGCCGCTTTTCACCCGCTTGGTCATGAGTTCTTCGTCCCACATCGTCAGTCTCGACGCCCGGCGCGCTGCCGCCCGGCCAGTAGCGGAGCAATTGCCCGACCCGATTCCGTCGGCGCAGATGACGCTGGTCGACCAGCTGACGGAGTGGGCGCGCATGCGTATTGACGAGCGCGTCTTCCGGGCCGGCATGCGCATGCCGTCGATCCGGCAACTGGCGCAGGAAAAGAGCATCTCGCGGTTCACGGTGGTCGAGGCGTATGAGCGGCTGGTGGCGCAGGGCTATCTGGAATCGCGCCGTGGCTCGGGCTTCTACGTGAAGGAGCGGCATGCCCCGCTGCCCGAGGAACCGCCCGCGCCGCCGGCGACGGCCCGCAAGATCGACGTGGCCTGGCTGCTGCGCAACATGTTCCACTCCGCCGAGCCACGCAAGGCGCCGGGCATCGGCTTTCTGCCCAACGGCTGGCTGGACGGTGAACTGATCACGAACGCGCTGCGCACGCTGGGCCGCCAGAATGCCAACCAGTTCCTGGCCTGGGGTTCACCGCAGGGCTTTCTGCCGCTGCGACAGCAGTTGCAGACGCGGCTGGCGGAGCTGGAAATCGGGGCACGGCCGGACCAGATTGTCATGACCTCGGGCATCACGTCGTCGCTGGATCTCATTGCGCGCCAGTACGTGCAGCCCGGCGATACCGTGCTGGTGGGCGATCCTGCGTGGTTCCTGATGTTCGGCCGCTTTGCCGCGCAGGGCGCGCAGGTGATCGGGGTGCCTTACACCACCGAGGGGCCGGACCTTGCCGCGCTGGAAGGGCTGGTGCAGGTGCGGCGGCCCAAGCTGCTGGTCATCAATTCGATCCTGCACAACCCGACGGGCACGTCGCTGTCGGCGGCCAAGGCGTTCCAGCTGCTGCGGCTGGCAGAGCAGTACGGTTTCCTGATCGTCGAGGACGATATCTACGGCGATCTCGCGCCGCCTGGGCACCCTGGCACGCGGCTGGCGAGCCTGGACCAACTGCGTCGCGTGATCTACCTGAGCAGCTTTTCCAAGACGCTGGCGGCCAACCTGCGCGTGGGCTTCATCGCCTGTCATCCGGAGCTGGCCAAGAATCTCACCGACGGCAAACTCCTGGCGGGCCTTGCCACGCCTGAGATCAACGAGCGAGTGCTGTACAAGATCCTCACCGAAGGGCAATACCGCAAGCATGTCGAGCGCGTCCGCGCGCGCCTCGACCGCGCGCGCGACGGCGTGCAGCGCAGCCTCGAGCGCATGGGCCTGAAGCTGTTCGCCCAGCAGGGCGCAGGCATGTTCCTGTGGGCTGATACCGGGCAGGACACCAACGCCATCGCCCGGGCCGGGCACGAGCAGGGCTATGTGTTTGCGCCCGGCAGCCTGTTCTCGCCGTCGCAGATGCCGTCCACCTGGATGCGCTTCAACATCGCCACCAGCACCGATCCGGAGATGCTCCGCTTCCTGGCGAAGCAGCTCGAAAAGGCCTGACGTGGTTTAGGCGCGCCGTTGCTTCAGCCAATTCCAAGTAGTCAGCGCCAAAAATGTGGCTGAACCGATTAAGGTGAGGGAAGCCAGCCAACCAAACAAAAGACTGGCTTCAGCGATGTCTTCTGGCGTTTTGGCGCCGGAAACCGTCACTATCCATCGCCCCACAGAGTCGGGTAGCGGTGGGAAGTTATCGGGACGGTAATACCACGTATAGCCGAGGATCAATGAGGCGCCGAAGAGCCAAGCTGCTAGCAGAGATCTCTTGATGTACGTTTTCATTTGACGAGAACCTTGCCATAAGCCTGCAAGGTTTTCCCATCCGCAGCGCGCAGAGACAGGATGGCACTACTCTTCAGCGTGGCCCGTATACGAGCGAAATTGTGAGGTTCGGCAATCGTAATGCAGCCTTGGCTGATTCCGGCGCCGGTTTTGGGGTGCAGGCGGAAGTTGCCACGCAGTACTTGGTTGCAGTATGTCTGGTCGTCCATTCGACCGTCGATGGCATACAACGCGAACCAATCGGCGTGACCTCGGACCTGGTCCCATAGCCAGCCGAGCCGCCCGCCGGATTGACGGTCAATGATGTAATACGAGCCCGTCGGGATCGGACCGAGATTTGGCAGACACATCGATGCGCGTTTGTTGATATAGGCGCCGTAGCCTGAGAACGCCGGAAAACTGGCAGTCCCGACTTTGAAGGTGCTCATCGGTTGATCGTTCAGTTCAAAGCTGCACTCGAACATGGAATCGCTCCAGCGGATTGAAAGCGTCGATTCCAACAGTGCTCTGTCATACCGCACAATCAGCCGATTCTGATCGCCCCCCTTACGCGGGGCTTGAAAACTCAACCCTACACCCTATCTAGCCTCACAAATTCATGCGGGCGCACGCGCTAGGTGTAGCCCGCTTCTCTTCCCACTTTCCAGACTTTTTATGCACACCATGAGCGCACCGCACGAGAAGATGGCTTTCCAGGCAGAAGTGAAGCAGCTTCTGCATCTGATGATCCACTCGCTGTACAGCAACAAGGAAATCTTCCTGCGGGAGCTGGTTTCCAATGCGTCGGATGCGGTGGACAAGCTGCGCTTTGAGGGCATCGCCAATCCGTCGCTGCTGGAGGGCGGCGGCGAGCTTGGCATCCGCATCGGCTTTGATGCCGCCGCGCGCACCATCACGATTGCCGACAACGGTATCGGCATGAGCCGCGATGAAGCCATCCGCAACCTCGGCACCATCGCCCGCTCGGGCACGCGCGAGTTCTTCAGCCAACTGTCGGGCGACCAGCAGAAGGATGCCGCGCTGATCGGTCAGTTTGGCGTGGGCTTCTACTCGGCGTTTATCGTGGCCGACCGCGTGACGGTGGAATCGCGCCGCGCCGGCGTGGCCGCCAATGAAGGCGTGCGCTGGGAAAGCACGGGCGACGGCGAATTCACGGTCGACACCATCGAACGCGCCGAGCGCGGCACCACCATCACGCTGCACCTGCGCGAGGGTGAGGACGATTTCCTCTCTGCCTGGCGCGTCAAGTCGGTCGTGCAGAAGTACTCGGACCATATCTCCCTGCCGATCCAGATGCGCAACGAAGCGTGGGACGAAGAGAAGAAAGCGATGGTCGCCCAGGACGAATGGGAAACCATCAACCAGGGCAGCGCGCTGTGGGCCCGCCCGCGCGCAGACGTGACGGACGATCAGTACATCGCGTTCTACCAGCACATCGCCCACGAAAATGGCAAGCCGCTCGCCTGGACGCACAACCGCGTGGAAGGCCGCAGCGAGTACACGCAACTGCTGTACCTCCCGACCAACGCGCCGTTCGACCTGTGGGACCGCGAGCGCCGCAGCGGCCTGAAGCTTTACGTCAAGCGCGTCTTCATCATGGACGATGCCGAACAATTGCTGCCGGGCTACCTGCGCTTCGTGAAGGGCGTGATCGATTCGGCAGACCTGCCGCTGAACGTCTCGCGCGAAATCCTGCAGGAAAGCCGCGACGTGAAGGCCATCCGCGAGGGCTCGACCAAGCGCGTCCTGGGCATGCTCGAATCGATGGCCGAGTCGGATGACGCGGCCGAGAAGGAGAAGTACGCCACGTTCTGGCAGCACTTCGGCCAGGTGCTCAAGGAAGGCATCGGCGAAGACCACGCCAACAAGGATCGCATTGCCAAGCTGCTGCGCTTTGCTTCCACACACAACGAAGACAGCGCCCAGACCGTCTCGCTGGCGGATTACATCGGCCGCATGAAGGAAGGCCAGGACAAGATCTACTACGTGACCGCGGAAAACTGGACGGCCGCCAAGTCGAGCCCGCATCTGGAAATCTTCCGCAAGAAGGGCGTGGAAGTGCTGCTGCTGACCGACCGCGTGGACGAGTGGATGCTGTCGTTCCTGCATGAGTTCGAAGAGAAGGAACTGGTGTCGGTGGCGCGCGGCGATCTCGACCTGGGCGCCTTGGAAGACGAAGCCGAGAAGGCCGAGCACGCCAAGGTGGAAGGCGAATTCAAGCCGCTGGTCGAGCGCGCCAAGGCGGTGCTGGGCGACAAGGCCAAGGACGTGCGCATCACGCATCGCCTGACCGATTCGCCATCGTGCCTGGTGGCCGATGAAGGCGACATCAGCGGTACGCTGGCCCGTCTGCTGAAGCAGGCCGGCCAACAGGCGCCCGACAGCAAGCCGGTACTGGAGCTGAACCCGACGCATCCGCTCGTGCGCAAGCTCGCGCTGCTGGAAACCGTGACCGGCAACGAGGCGGATCGTGCGGCGTTTGAAGACCGCCTGCATGTGCTGTTCGACCAGGCGCTGCTGGCCGAGGGCGGGTCACTCGCCGATCCGGCCGCCTACGTGCAGCGCGTGAACCGTCTGCTGGCCTGATCGCTGCCCGGCTGCCGCCAGTGACGCTCAAGCGATGCTTTCCGCCCGTGGTCGATGCACATACACGTGTGCTGATCCTGGGCAGCCTTCCGGGCGAGGCGTCGCTTGCGCAAGCGCAGTACTACGCCTACCCGCACAACCAGTTCTGGCGGCTGGCCGGTGAGGTCATCGCTGAAGACCTGCCTGGCATGGCGTATCCGGAGCGTCTGCGGGCGCTGCTCGCCCATCGCATTGGCTTGTGGGATGTGGTGGCCGAGGCTCGCCGCGAGGGCAGCCTCGACAGCAAGATTCGCGACCACGCCGGCAACGACCTGGCCAGCCTGATCCACACGCTCCCCGAGCTGGCGGCGATTGCCTTCAACGGCAAGACCGCCGCGCGCATCGGCATGAAGGCACTGGGCGAGATGGGCGATCGGCATGCCGTGGTCCATCTGCCCTCCAGTAGCCCGGCCTATACCGTCGCGTATCCGCAGAAGCGCGAAGCGTGGCTGGCATTGCGTCCTTGGCTGTCGCCGCGCTAGCGGGACGGCATCTGCCAGCGGTTCTGCGGTACCGGGGCCGGCCCCTGCCTGTGCCCCGCAGCTGATCTGCCCGGATCACGTGAGCCGACAACGTGGCGGATCAACTGATCCATCTCGTGGATGATGTCTGCCAGAACCGTGGTGATCACCGAAAACTCCTTCCCGTATGGGCCGGCACGCGCCGCTGAGACGCGTGCATTCATGGCGACGATGTTGGCTTGCATGGAAATGCGGCCGAGATGTTCGGCGATTTCGGTCTGGCCTTTGCGAATTGCGATTTCGCACACGTGCATTTCGTCCTGGTAAGCCTGCGTGATGGTCTGCAGCAGTTCGAGGATGGGCGTGGCCTGCGCTACGAGGGCGTCGACGGACGCGGCTCGGCGCGCCGCGCTGGCGGTCTCGACGTCCATGGTGGCTTTGGCCAAGGCGATGAACTCGCGGATGCGCGCATCGCCGCGTGCGCTGCCGAAGTACAGTTGCTGCAGGGCATTGGAGAATGCGCCAGGCAAGCGTCCGCTGCCCTTCACCAGGTCCGTGTGCGCAGACTCGAACGCCGCGAGGCAGTTGCGCGCGATCGCGTGCGCGCCAGAGTCACCCTGCGCGGCCAGCAGCATCTGCAGCACGATCTGCTGCGAGAGCATGCGTTGCCGCCCCGAAAGGTTGATCAGCTCGCCAATCGTCTCGACGGACACGTCGGCGGGAGGGGTCGGGGAAGAGGAAGCGCTCATGTCATGCCTTGCAGGTCGTATCAACGAGGGAAGGGTGAAGCCGCGTCGCCCAAGAAAAAAGCGCCCCGAAGCGAAACGCGCAAGCCGGTCGTCCGGATTGCTGCTGCCTCGCCTCGGAGCGCCGTTGCCCCGGATGCCCCTTTCGGAGCATGTCTTCGCGATGTGCCACTGTGGCCGAAGTGAAATGGGGCCGCCGTTGGCCCGTGCCTGACCATGCAATAGCCATGCCACGCGCGTTCATTGCGCCGGGTCCTGTCGGCGCGATCTGGCTGCACCATTCCCGTGCCCCTTGCCTCATGGCGAGGCGCGACTCCGCGCAGCGATGAGCAGTGTTCGGGCCGCCGCCCTACACTGTGCGCTGCGCAAGAGCGCACCGCCCGGCGACCGGGAACCCTCAACCGATATCCAGGGGATCACGACCCATGACCACACCTTCGATGTACGCGTTTTTTGTCCCGAGCGTGAACCGCATGCTCGGCAACCTGACGGCGCTGCTCGACAAGGCCGCCGCCCACGCCGAGGCGCGGAAGTTCGACCCGGCCAACCTCCTGAACGCCCGCCTGGCGCCCGATATGCATCCGTTCACGCGGCAGGTTCAGATCGCCTGTGACCAAGCCAAGTTCGGTGCCGCCCGCCTGACGGGTAGCGAACCCCCGCCGCATCCCGATGTCGAGACGACCATCCCCGAGTTGAAGGCACGCATTGCCAAGACGCTGGAGTACGTCAACAGCTTTGGGCCGGACGCGTTTGCCGGCAGCGAAGACCGCGAGATCACGTTGAAGACGCCATCGCGCGAACTGCACTTTTCCGGCATTGATTATCTGCGCAGCTTTCTGCTGCCGAATTTCTACTTTCACGTGACGACGGCGTACGCCCTGTTGCGCCACAACGGCGTGGAGATCGGCAAGCTGGATTATCTTGGCCGCGCTTGAGCGTGTTCCCCGTCCTGGGAGCACGAGGCGGACGCTTTGAAGGGCGGCAGCGCCGTACTTGATACCCGGCCTGCGGCGGCCTGGCGCGAAAACCGTTGGGTCTCGGGCGCATCTGTCACAATCGCGCCCGTGGCCGGCGCTGGGGCGCCGGCGTTTCATTACCGGGCCCTTACATGCCGTTTCTTGGAATCGGATTTCACGTCATCGTTGCGTTGTTCTTTGCCGTGCACGTGGTGCGCAGCAACCAGAACATGTATTGGCTGCTCATCCTGTTCGCGTTTCCGCTGTTGGGCAGCGTGGTCTATTTCTTCGCCATCTACCTGCCGGAGATGCGCCACTCCCGCGGTGCCCGCGTGGCGAGTCGCGCTGTGACGCAACTCATCGATCCCAACCGCGCCGTGCGCGAAGCCCGCAACGATTTCGATCGCGCGCCGACCGTCCAGCACCGCTTGCGCCTCGGCGAGGCCCTGCTGGAAGCCGGCGATGCCAAGGAGGCGCGCCTGCATTTCGAGCAGGCTGCCACCGGGCCGTTTGCTGGCGACCAGGCAGTGCTGCTGGGGCTCGCCCGTGCCCAGTTCGCCACCGGCGATGCGGGGCTTGCCAAGGACACGCTCGACCGGCTGTTTGAAGCGCACCGCGTGACACGCCAGCAGCCTGACCCGACGCTGCTCTACGCCCGCGCGCTGGCCGCCATCCACGCGCCCAACACGCGTGAAGCGTTCGAGCAGGCGCTGACCTGCGCCAATGACGCCGCCGCCCGCTGCCTGTTTGGTGAATGGCTGCTGGCGCAGAACAACGAGGCCGACAAGCAGCGCGCCCAGGCGTTGTTTGACGATATCCTGCGCGACGCCAAGCACTGGACGCGCTATGCCAAAGACCACAATCGCGAATGGCTGCAGCGCGCACAGGCTGCCCAGTCTTCTTCCCGTTGATCCGCTTTATGACCCTGCTCAAACGCAAATCCATCGAGGCCGTGGCCTCACGCCGCCCCGCGCGCGCCAAGCGCGAAGATCGCCTGGATCGTGACGACCAGCCGAAGCGCATGACTCCGCGCTTTGCGCCCGTCACTTTCTCCGAACTGGCGGGCGTGCGCTACCTGCACTTCGGCACCGAGTGGGTGCAAGGGGCCATGCGCCTGTCCAAACCCGACGCGATCGAGCTGGAATACGCGCAGCAGATGATGGCGTGGCTGCTGTTTCTCGACCCGGCGGCACGTGCGGATTTCCATATCGTTCAACTCGGGCTCGGTGCCGCGGCGCTCACCAAGTTCTGCCATCGCCAGTTTGCCCCCGCACGGGTGACGGCGGTCGAGCTGAACCCCTCGGTCATCGTCGCGGCGCACAGCATGTTCAACATGCCATTCAACGATGCCCGCCTTACCGTGCTCGAACAGGACGCCTATGACTGGGTGACGGACGCCGCTCACCATGGCACGGTCGATGCCTTGCAGATCGACCTGTACGATGCCACCGCGCGCGGGCCCGTGCTCGATACGCCGGCGTTCTACAAGGCTTGCCGACAGGTCCTGCGCTCGCCGGGTGTGATGACGATCAACCTGTTTGGCGACCACACCAGCTTCCCGCGCAATATCGAGCGCATTTGCGACGCGTTCGACAACCGCGTGCTCGTCTTCCCCGAAGTGCACGATGGCAACGTGATCGCGCTGGCGTTCAACGGGCCGCCGCTGTATGTGAGCTGGGACGCCGTGCAGGCGCGTGCCGCTGCGCTGCAGGCCTCGCTCAAGCTGCCGACCAAAGGCTGGGCAGAAGGACTGCGCAGTGCCAATGCCGGCCAGGAAGACGCGCTGTCCATCTGATCTTTGCATGCCTCAATGCAAAACGCCCCGGCATTGCGGGGCGTTTGCTTTTTGTGCAGAGGCGCGCTCAGGCGGCGTCGCCCATGCCGGGCATCTGGTCGATGAAGCCGATCACCGCGTGCATGCGGGCATCTTCAATGCGCACAAAGTCGGTGCCCTTGACCAGCGCCTGGCCCTCGGGGCCGAGCGTCCAGCGGAAGCGGATCGTGTCCTGCACAACATCCACGCCGCCGTCGCGCGCAAAGCGGAAACCGGGGAACTTGGCCTGCACGCCGGCAATGAGGGCATCGATGCCATCATGTCCGGCGCCTTGCATGAGCGGATCGACATACGTGGCGCCTTCTGTCCAGGTCTGCGCGACGAGCGTGCGGCGCCGGGTGGCGTCCGTCGCGTTCCACGCGGCGATGTAGCGGTCGACCAGCGTATCGGCAAGGGTTTCGTTGGCAGCGAGCCGGGAGGCAGTCATGGCGTTTCTCCGTTCGAAGAGGGGTAGCGAAATCGGGAAGCTCTGCGGCACGGTGATGCGCTTCCGTGCGGCAAGGCTTCATCTTCGGTGTCGGCGTGGATGGTGTCGATTACGCGGCAGGTAATCACCACTTCCATGCCCGGAGAAACGAGAGGCGGGATCGTTATTTGGACAAGAGCCGCATTGCCGATTCCAACCCGGCGATGGTCACCGGATACATCCGCGTCTTCACGATCTGGTTGATGACCGAGATCGACTGCCGGTATTGCCACAGCCCCTCCGGTTCAGGATTGAGCCAGACGAACTTCGGGAATTGCTCGATCAGCCGCTGGAGCCAGACTGCCCCGGCTTCGGCGTTGTTGTATTCGACCGAGCCACCGGCCTGCAGGATCTCGTACGGGCTCATGGTCGCGTCACCCACGAAGATGAGCTTGTAGTCGGGCGGGTACTTGCGGATGACATCCCAGGTGGAGAAGCGCTCGGCGTGGCGGCGCCGGTTGTTCTTCCACAGCCATTCGTACACGCAGTTGTGGAAGTAGTAATACTCGAGGTGCTTGAACTCGGTCTTGGCGGCGGAAAAGAGTTCTTCCACGCGTTTGATGTGGTCGTCCATCGAGCCGCCCACGTCCATCAGCATCAGCACCTTGACGTTGTTGTGCCGCTCGGGGCGCATCTTGATGTCGAGCAGGCCGGCGTTGGCGGCGGTGGAGTGGATCGTGTCGTCCAGGTCCAGCTCGATATCGGCCCCGTCACGCGCGAACTTGCGCAGGCGGCGCAGCGCCACCTTGATGTTGCGCGTGCCGAGTTCGACGGTGTCGTCGTAGTCCTTGTAGGCACGTGCTTCCCACACCTTGACTGCTGTGCGGTTGCCCTTCGATGGCCCGCCGATGCGAATCCCTTCCGGGTTATAGCCGCCGTGCCCGAACGGCGATGTCCCGCCCGTACCGATCCACTTGCTGCCGCCTTCATGCCGCTCGTGTTGTTCGTTGAGTAGTTCCTTCAGGCGCTCCATCAGCTTGTCGAGGCCGCCCATGGCTTCGATCTTGGCCTTCTCTTCCGCTGAAAGCTCGCGCTCCAGCTTTTTGATGAGCCAATCCAGCGGGATGTCCGCGCGCCAGTCGACCGCGCCCTCTACACCCTTGAAGTAGGCGCCGAACGCCTGATCGAACTTGTCGAAGTGCTTCTCGTCCTTCACCAGCGTCATGCGCGCCAGGAAGTAGAACTCGTCGAGCGACGGCGCGATGACTTGTTGCTTGAGCCCTTCGAGCAGCGTCAGGTATTCCTTGACCGAGACCGGCACCTTGGCGTGCCGCAGCGTGAAGAAGAAATCGATGAGCATGGTGGTCCTCCGGCGCTCAGGCGCGCGGTTGCTCGAGCTTGTATTGCAGATGGCGTTTCACGGTCAGCCATTCCGATTCGATGATCGAAAACACGACCGTGTCGCGGAAGCTGCCATCCGGCATGCGTTGGTGATTGCGCAACACGCCGTCCTGCTTGGCGCCGAGCCGGGCGATGGCCGCACGGCTCTGGTGGTTCATCCAGTGCGTGCGGAATTCGACCGCAATGCAGCGCAGTGTTTCGAACGCGTGCGTGAGCAGCAACAGCTTGCTTTCCGTGTTGACAGCCGTGCGCTGGACGGATTTTGCGTACCACGTATGGCCAATTTCCAGCCGGCGGTTGGCCTCGTCCACGTTGAAAAAGCGCGTTGCTCCGACCACCTTGCCGGGCTGCCCATCGTGCATCTCGCGAACGACGAAGGGCATGGCGCCCAGCCGCTCCCGCATGTCCAGTGCGACGGCCAACCAGTCACCAGTCTTGTCGGGCGAGGGCACGGACGTGTACCAGAGCTTCCACAGCTCGCCGTCGGCGGCCGCGGCGCGCACGTCATCCAGATGCTCTGGCCCGAGCGGTTCCAGCCAGGCGTGCTGGCCGGACAGCGTGACGGGCTCGATCAGGCGCGGCATGGTGTGGGCTTGCTCAGCGATTGGCGCGGTTCATGAACACCAGGCGCTCGAACAGGTGCACGTCCTGTTCGTTCTTGAGCAGTGCCCCGTGCAGCGGCGGAATCGCGGCGCTCTTGTCCTGGCTGCGCAGCGATTCCGGCGGAATGTCTTCGGCCAGCAGCAGCTTGAGCCAGTCGATCAGCTCAGATGTCGACGGCTTTTTCTTCAGCCCCGGCAGGTTGCGCATCTCGTAGAACGCATCGAGCGCAGCCTTGACCAGCGCGGGCTTGATGCCCGGGTAGTGCACGTCGACGATGGCCTGCATTGTCTCGGCATCCGGGAACTTGATGTAGTGGAAGAAGCAGCGGCGCAGAAAGGCGTCAGGCAATTCCTTCTCGTTGTTCGAGGTGATGATCACCAGCGGGCGGTGCTTGGCGCGGATGGTTTCGCGCGTTTCGTACACGTAGAACTCCATGCGATCCAGCTCGCGCAGCAGGTCGTTCGGGAATTCGATGTCGGCCTTGTCGATCTCGTCGATCAGCAGCACGACAGGCTTATCCGCCTCGAAGGCCTGCCACAGCACGCCCTTGACGATGTAATTGCGGATGTCGTGGACCCGGTTGCTACTTTCCTTGTCGCCCAGTTGCGAGTCGCGCAGACGGGAGACCGCGTCATATTCGTACAGGCCCTGCTGCGCCTTGGTGGTCGATTTCACGTGCCACTGCAGTAGCGGCATGCCCAGTGCGGCAGCCACTTCCTCGGCCAGCATGGTCTTGCCGGTGCCCGGCTCGCCCTTGATGAGCAGCGGGCGCTGGAGCGTCATGGACGCATTGACGGCGAGCTTGAGATCGTCGGTGGCGACGTACTGGTCAGAGCCTTCAAAGCGCGAGCGCTGGTCGGATGTGGCAGGCGAGGTGGTGGTCTTCATCGTGCAAGCCTACTGGGCGGTAAAAGAATCGGAAACGGCCAGTATAAGAGAGTTTGACCGTTTGCCGCCGAGCGTTCCCCGGTACGCCGTTCCTCCCTGTCAAGTCACGGGAGCCCTAACTGGACTGGCAAAAAACCGGTGCGGTACAATGCGCCGGTTTGACGCATCTCAAACGACCGTCTTATGGCACCTTGCCAGCAGCCGGTGGAAGGCGCCCAGAGAGACAGCCGGCGGACAGTGAAGCGGGCAGGGCGAGCAGGATTCTGAAACTCCACGCTTAAGAACGAGATGAAAAAGATCCTCACCATGGTGGCCGCGTTTGGCGCTTTCGGCGCGCTGGCCGCGTCAGCCGCCGCAGCCGACGTTCAGGGCAACGCGGCTGCGGCCGAGAACAAGGTTGCCATGTGCATCGGCTGCCATGCCATTCCCGACTACAAGACGTCGTTCCCCGAGGTGTACCGCGTGCCCTATCTGGGCGGCCAAAACGCCAAGTACATCGAAAGCGCACTGCATGCATACCAGAAGGGTGATCGCAAGCACCCGACCATGCGCGCCATCGCCGGTTCGCTGAACGATCAGGACATCGCCAACCTGGCGGCGTACTACTCGCAGCAGACCGCTGCCACTCCCAACAATCCCCAGAAGTGACGAGGACGAACATGAAGAAGATCTCGCTCGCAATCTCGTCTGGCCTGGGCGTGCTGATTCTCGGTGCCGCAGTGTCGGTGCAGGCTGCCGATCTCGAAAAGGGCAAGCAACTCGTCGAGAAGGGTGGCTGCGTGGCGTGCCACGGTGTCGGTCTGAATGCCCCCATCTCGCCGGACTATCCGAAGCTCGCCGGCCAGCACGGCGACTACATCTATCACGCGCTGCTTGCCTACCAGACCAGCAACAACCCGTTGGTCGGCCGTAGCAACGCCATCATGGCGGGGCAGGTCAACGGTAGCCCGGCCACCATCGGCGCCGATGGCAAGCCGCGTCCGTTCACGCAGGCGGAGCTGATGGACATTGCTGCGTACATCGAATCGCTGCCGGGCTCGCTGGTGCTCAAGAAGTAACCGGCGGTCTGCGGGCCTGCAGGCTAAGAAATACCGCTCTTCGGAGCGGTTTTTTGTTGGCGTCGGATTCAGCGGGCAGTGGCGCGCTTGCGCACGCATTCAATATAGGCCTCGCCGTCGGGCGGCAGGCCGGTGCGTTGCGACGTCCACAGCATCTGGCCGAGGCACTCCATCACCTGATGCTGAGCCTCGTGCGGTGAATCGAGCCGCCGGGCGAGCGCTTCATACGCGGCGCGGATGCCGCGAGGCTGGTCCACCGACACCTGCTCGCTGATCGACAGGTGCATCGAGAGATGCAGGAACGGATTGCTCTGCCCGCTTTCAGGCGTGTAGTCGCGGACGAGGGCCTCTTCGCCAGCTTCCAGGGTGTCGTGGTATTCGGGATGCTGCTGCATCCAGTCGACCGCCATGGCTTCGAGCGGCGTGAGGATGTCTGCCTGACGGTGCTTGCGCCAGGCGCCGCAAAAGAACTGGCGGACTTCGTCGCGGGAGGGATTGAACATGATCCCGCGATTGTACCGGCCTACCCGATGGTTCGCTGGCCTGCGCAAGCGATGCCGACGCTACAATGACGCCCCATCCCGCAGACGGCGGCCGAACAAGAACGCCGCACATCATGAGACAAGCCGCCGATCCCTCCCTCGCTGCGCGCGCTGCCGACAAGCTGCTCGGCGTGCTGTTGATCGCCATCTCAGCCGCGTCATTCGGCGCGATGGCGATCTTCACGCACTACGCCTATGCAAGCGGCGCCAATGTGGTCGGCCTGTTGACGGTGCGCTTCGTGATCGCGGCCGCGGCGCTGATGGTGGTGATGCGTGTTCGCCGCATCGGCATACCGCCTTGGTCGCGCGTGGCGGGGCTGGCGGCCATGGGCGGCATCGGCTATGCCGGGCAGTCGTTCGCGTTTTTTACTGCGTTGAACTACGCGCCGGCCAGCCTGGTGGCGCTGCTGCTGTATCTGTATCCGATGTTCGTGACGGTGCTGGCGGCGATTTTCCTGCGCGAGCAGTTGACCACCACGGCGATCATCGCGCTGGTGCTGTGCTCGGTCGGGGCGGGGCTGACGGTGGGTGGAGCAGGCCTGTCGGGTGGCAGCCTCCTCGGCATTGGGCTGGGTGTGGCCTCCGCGGTCATTTACTCGATCTACATCACGGTCGGTGCACGGGTCACGCGCGGGCTGGATCCACTGGCGTGTACGACCGTCATCTGTACTGCGGCGGCCGTCGTGTATACGGGGATGGCGTTGCTCGGCGCGCCGGCGCATCTGCCCGGCACGTTTGGTGGCTGGGTAGCGGCACTGGCAATCGCCGGCTTGTCGACGGTGGTGGCAATCCTGACGTTCTTCGCCGGCTTGCAGAAGTTGGGGGCCGCGCAGGCTTCGATGCTGTCGACGCTGGAGCCGGTGGTGACGGTGCTCCTGGCGGCATTGCTGCTCGGCGAGTCGATCGCGCCCATGCAGATGACCGGCGGCGCGCTGATCCTGGCGGGCGTGCTGTGGCTCACGCGTGCGGACGCGAAGCCTGCCGGTCACGGCGTGGATGACATGGCCTGAAGCCGAATCCTCGCTCCAACAAAAAACCGCCCAGCGTGAACTGGGCGGTTTTGCTTTCTGCCTTGAGGCGATTACTTCTTCTGCCCCGCCGGAAGGCGTTGCAGGCTCTGCACCCGCATCAGGGCCGGACGATCAGCCATCACGCCATCGTAGAACGAAGCCAGGTCACCCTTGAGCGCGGTGCGTGACGCATCGTTCAGATAGATCATGTGGCCCGACGGGTAATTCCTGATCGTCAGGTTCTTCGCCTTGATCGTCGGGTCGAGCGGCATTTGCGCCAGCGTCAGCTCGGTCTGGTGGAACGGCGTGACCGCGTCGAAGTAACCGCTGGCCTGCAGCACTTTCAGGTCGGGGTTCAGGCTCATCGTCGAGGCGAGGTCGCCGGCGGTGTACAGCGTGTTGCCGCCGCCCTTGTTGGCGCCCGTCGGGTCGATGTGGCTGAAGTCCCAGTTGTTGAACACGGCGTCGTTCAGGTCCACGAACGACGAGGTCGACGTGTACTTGAGCTGGGTGTTCAGGTAGCTGTTCCACAGCACCGTATACGCGCCGCCGATGTTCGAGATCGACGGATCGTTGCTGCCCGAGTTCGGCAGGATGAACGGCGCGATGCCCTGGCCCGTGTAGTTGGCGCGGCCGTCATACTGGCCGATCTGGATGCCTGGGTTCAGCGTCAGGAAGAACGTGTACGGCGGATTGTTGTTCTGCGACGGCACGTTGCCCAGCGCCGCCGGATTGCCAAACGTCTGGATCAGAGAGACCGGATCGGTGCCGATGTACGAGCCCATCGTCTGTGCCGTCGCCAGATTCAGGTTCAGGCGCACGTTGACGAAGCCGCCGTCCGCGGCGCTTGGCGCTTGTGCCAGCGGTGCGAGCGTGTTGTCGGCGTAGTTGCGGGCCTGGACCATGTAGCTGTCGAGGTCGGTCGGCGCAGGGTTGAGCGTCGTCTTCTTCCAGTAGAAGGCGTCTGCCGCCAGGGTCGGGAAGGTGCCCACGGCCGAGAGCGCATTCGCATAGTCGAGGATCGACGATTGCAGCGTGATCCCGTTCAGCTCGATGCCGTCTTCGTGGAGCAGCCACGAGAGCACCGCGCTGCGGGCTGTGCCATACGACTCGCCGTACAGGAACTTGGGCGAGTTCCAGCGCGAGTTCTTCGTCAGGTAGCGCTGGATGAAGCGGTCGATGGAGCGCGCGTCCTGGTCGGTGCCCCAGAAGTCCTTGTTCTTGGCCGGTGCAATGGCGGCCGAATAGCCGGTGCCCACCGGGTTGATGAACACGAGATCGGAGCGGTCGAGCAGGCTGTCCGGGTTGTCGGGCAGTTTGTACGGCGCCGGCGGCGTGAAGTTGGGGAACGACGACTGCAGGCGCTTAGGCCCGAACGAGCCCAGCAGCAGGAACACCGACGACGAGCCCGGCCCGCCGTTATAGAAGAACGTCACCGGACGCGGCTTTGTCGGATCGGGATTGTCCTGCGTGTACGCCACGTAGAACATCGTCGCGTTCGATTGCGACGTAACCGGGTCGATGGTTGTCAGGTGGCCGGCGGTGGCCGTGTAGGCGATGCTCTTGCCACCGATCGTCACCGTGTGGTGCGTGATGGCCGCGCTTTCGCCCGGATCGGCGGCCAGAGCGTCGTTGGGCCCGGTGCCGTAGACGTTCGGATCGACGTAAGGTTGGTCGGGCGGCACGGCGGCCGTCACCGGTTGCGTGGTTGCGTTGCCGGCGTTGGTGGCAACGCCGCTGGGGTTGTTGGCCGCGGCGGACGAGTCGCCGCCGCCGCAACCCACCAGCAGCACGGCGGACAGCGCTGCGGCCGCAAACGATACACCAAGGGTCCGGGACAATCCTGCAAAATCACTGGTCGATAACCTGGATTTTTTCATCGCGATAATGGCCTTCTTCAGGGTGACGAACGCCATCACTTAAAACGAATGGTTTTAAGTGGGCTCCATATTCGATTTGCGTTTTGTAATTTCGGTGCGACGCGAACCAAATATTATGATTTCCCGCCGTGTCAGCGGAAGCTAATTCAACTGGTTTTTATTTGGTAAAAGAAGCCCCTGAAATCCGATTGGATTTCAAAAAGAAACGACGTTGGGTTCAGGCCCGTAGGGTGTTTGCGCAAAGTCTGGCAAGGGCTGTGCGAAAACGTGGGGATGATTGCAGTCGCGCGCCTGGTTTAAAACAAGGCGCGAATCCGATACGTCCAACCCTGCGGGTAATACAATGACGAACAAAAAAGTAGTTCGTAAGCAAACCGTTGTAAAGGGCTCTTTTTCATTGCGCGCGATGCGGTGTAAAAATGACCATGCCAATACCATGGCGTATCGCAATAGGTGCGATTAAATACAAACAAGGCATGCCGATTTTTATAAAGTCTGTGTGCGGCTGACGGGTGCCGGATGTCCATTCGGTGTGTGCAGGTGTCCCGCGCGCGCGGAACCGGCGCATTACAATGCGCTCCTCAACTCTTTCCGGAGCCCCCCGCAATGCCGATGCTTGAACCGTCCGCGCTGGACCAACTGTTCCACGAAGCCCGTACTCACAACGTGTGGCTGGACAAGCCGGTCGACGACGAACTGCTGCACACGCTGTACGACACCGTGAAGTACGGCCCGACGGCGGCCAACAGCACGCCGGCCCGCTTCGTGTTCGTCAAGAGCCCCGCGGCCAAGGATCGGCTCGTTCCCTGCATGTCGGCGGGCAACCAGGAGAAGACCCGCCAGGCACCCGTGACCGTGATCGTTGCTTACGACACGCAATTCCACGAGCAGTTGCCGAAGCTGTTTCCGCATACCGACGCGCGTTCGTGGTACGCGGGCGACCAGGCCAAGATCAATGCAGCCGCGCTGATGAACAGCTCGCTGCAGGGTGGCTACCTGGTGATCGCAGCCCGCGCGCTGGGCCTGGATTGCGGCCCGATGGCCGGTTTCGACGCCAACAAGGTCAACGAGACGTTCTTCCCCGATGGACAGTGGAAGGTCAACTTCATCATGAACATCGGCTACGGTGATGCGCAGAAGCTGCACCCGCGCAACCCGCGCCTGTCGTTCGAGGAGGCGTGCAAGATCGTTTGATCGACAACTGGTCGCGCAAAGAAAACGGGGACTCGCATCAGAAGCTGCGGTCCCCGTTTTTCATTCCTTCGGTGCCGGCGTCTTCGGCCTGAATTCGCACAGTGGCTCGATGGCGCAGTGCCAGCATTCGGGCTTGCGCGCCTTGCACACGTAGCGCCCGTGCAGAATCAGCCAGTGGTGCGCGTCCTGGCGAAACTCCTCCGGTACCACCTTCAGCAGCTTGAGCTCGACTTCGAGCACGTTCTTGCCGGGCGCCAGCCCGGTGCGGTTCGCCACGCGGAAGATGTGCGTATCCACGGCGATCGTCGGCTCGCCGAAGGCCGTGTTCATCACCACGTTGGCGGTCTTTCGGCCCACGCCGGGCAGCGCTTCGAGCGCAGCGCGGTCGCGTGGCACTTCACCGCCATACTGGTCGAGCAGGATATGGCACGTCTGCAGGATGTGCTTGCACTTGGTGCGATACAGCCCGATCGTCTTGATGTACTCGGTGATGCCTTGTTCCCCCAGCGCCAGCATCTTGGCCGGCGTGTCCGCCACGGGAAAGAGTTTGCGCGTGGCCTTGTTCACACCCACGTCGGTCGCCTGTGCGGAGAGCAGTACCGCAATCAGCAACTCGAACGGCGTCGTGTATTCCAGCTCGGTGGTGGGCGTCGGGTTGTTCTCGCGCAGGGTCTCGAAGATGGCGCGGCGCTTGGCGGGATTCATCGGCGGGGCGGGGCAGCGGACGGTGTCAGGGCGTCGGTATCGGGTTTGGCGAGATCGGCAAGACGCTTGCGGCGCGCTTCGGCCTCATCGATCTGCGCCTGCACGTCTGCCGAGACATCCGTCACATTGCGCGGACCTTGCCCGCGTGCAGCCATCTCGGCCTGCTTCTGCCGGGCGCGTTCGATGGCCGCCTGGATGATCGCCTTCTTGCGCGCCTGTGCTTCACGTTCGGCATCGCTGGCGGGTTGTTCTGCGCTCACTGCCGCCAGCTTGGCTGCGGCTTTGGCCGCCAGGCGCGCTTCGTTCTCGGCTTGTTCGCGCTTGAGCCGGGCGTTTCGGAACGTGTAGCGATCGCGGGCGAGGTCGGCCTGTTCCTGGCTCCAGGCATCCCACCCCGTGCGGTCCCCTGTTACGGGCACCATGTCGATGCAATCGACAGGGCAGGGAGGCACGCAAAGGTCGCAACCCGTGCACCAGTCTTCGAGCACCACATGCATTGCCTTGGGCGCGCCGACGATGGCGTCGACCGGGCAGGCCTGGATGCACAGCGTGCAGCCGATGCAGCGCTCCGGGTCGATGACGGCCACGGCGCGGGGTTGCTCCACGCCGTTGGAGGGATCCAGCGGCAGCAACCCGCCTGTCCGCCCCAGCGCTGCACTGAGACGGCGAATGCCTTCCTGGCCGCCAGGCGGGCAGCGGTTGGGCAGCGCCTCGCCGCAGGCCATGGCTTCTGCGTAAGGGCGGCAGCCGTTGTAGCCGCACTTCGTGCATTGCGTTTGCGGCAGCAGACGTTCGAGCCGGTCGGCCAACTCACCGGCCTGGGACGGGGCCAAGGAAGCCACGATGGGATTTGTCGTTTGAATAGTTTGCCATTATCGCCGATTTGTTGGGGGCGCAAGCGGTGCATGCCCTGACATCGCTTGCGGCAGGTCACGCGTTGACCGTATGACATAATCCTTGCGTTCCAAACGGACCGACGTGCCATGCCGTCTCACCCAGTCGCGCCGCTCGCCGACATTGATCCGGTCGAAGTCCAGGGCGATTCCGCCGCGCCCCGCGCCCGTCGCGACCCCGCTGGCACGCGCCGGCGCATCCTGGCTGCGGCCGTCGAAGAATTCTCGCGTGGGGGCTATGCGGGTGCCCGTGTCGACGCCATCGCGCGTCGCGCCGAAACCAACGAGCGGATGCTGTATTACTACTACGGCAGCAAGGAGAAGCTCTTCCTGACCGTGCTCGAACACATGTACTTCCGCTTCAAGGACGCTGAAGAGCAGGTGCAGATCGAGTCGTCGGACCCTCGTGAGGCGGTCATCCAGCTGGCGCGTTTCGTGTGGGATTTCTATTACGAGAACCCCGAATTCATCCGCCTGCTCAACAGCGAAAACCTGCACGAGGCGCGGCATCTGAAGACATCGCCGCACTTGGTCGAACTGGTCAACCCCGTCATTGAAGTGCTGCGCGGGGTGGTCGAGCGCGGCCAGCGCAGCGGCATCTTTCGCGCTGACGTCGATGTGTTGCGTCTGTACCTGACGATCTCGGCGCTGGGCTATTACGTGCTGTCCAACCGCTATACGATCAGCGCGGTCGTGGGCCGCGACATCGCCTCGGCGGACGAGCACGAGGCGTTCGCGCAACTGCATATCCAGATGCTGCTGGCCTACCTGGAGCGGCCCGAGCGTTGAAGCCAGGGCCGCATCAAACGAAAAAAAGCCTCGCGATCGCGAGGCTTTTTTCATCGGTAGCCATGGTCAGGCGACGGCCTTGATGCGCGGTGCGTTCTCGTCGTATCGGCGGATGAAATCGCGCAGCTGCGGATAGACTTGCTCGCGCCAGCGGCGGCCCGAGAAGATGCCGTAGTGACCGCACTTGGGTGCCGTCAGGTGCTGCTTGCGCGCTTTGGGGATGCCGGTGCAGAGCGCATGCGCAGCTTCGGTCTGACCGCTTCCGGAGATGTCGTCGAGCTCGCCTTCGATGGTGAAAAGCGCGGTGCCCTTGATGTCCTGCGGGCGTACGGGCTTGCCTCCCACCACCCACGTCCCGTTGGCCAGGTGGAACTCCTGAAACACGTCGCGGATGGTTTCGAGGTAGTACTCGGCCGCCATGTCGAGCACGGCGTTGTACTCGTCGTAGAACCGCACGTGGGCTTCTGCGTCTTCCGTGTCGCCTTCAATCAGGTTCAGGTAATAGTCGTAGTGCGAGGAGACGTGGCGATCAGGATTCATCGCCACGAAACCGGCATGCTGCAGAAAGCCCGGATACACGCGGCGGCCATGTCCAGGGTAATTGGCGGGCACCGTGTAGATCACGTTGTTCTCGAACCAGCTGTGCGCCTTGTTGGTTGCCAGCGAGTTGACGGCCGTCGGGCTTTTGCGCGCGTCGATGGGGCCACCCATCATCGTCATGGTGCGCGGCGTCTTTTCGCCCTCCGAGGCCATGAGCGAAATGGCGGCGAGCACCGGCACGGTCGGCTGGCAGACCGAGATCACATGCAGCTTGTCCGCCCCGATATGGTTGATGAACTCGCGGATGTAGCTGATGTAGTCCGCCAGGTGGAAGGCCCCTTGCTCGATCGGCACCATGCGCGCATCGATCCAGTCGGTTACGTACACCTTGTGGTCCTGCAGCAGCGTGCGCACGGTATCGCGCAGCAGCGTGGAGTGGTGTCCCGACAGCGGCGCGCACACCAGTACCACCGGTTCATCCTTGAGCAGCTTGATGGTCTCGGCGTCGTCCGCGTAGCGCTTGAAGCGGATCAGGCGGCAGAACGGCTTCTCGATGATGGTTTGTTCGACGATCGGAATATCGCGCCCGTTCGACTTGACGGAGCGGATGCCGAATTCCGGTTTTTCGTATTCCTTGCCCAGGCGGTACAGCAGTTCATAGCCTGCCGCATAGCGTTGTGCACCCGGCAGCAGCGACAGCGGGCTCAGCGGGTTGGTGAAAGTCTTGGCGGTTGCCTGAGCCCAGGCCGTCATCGGGCTGAGCATGGCACGCTGGAATTCATGGAGCTGATAAAGCATGGCTGGACCGGTTCGTGGTGGCGGGATCAACCCAAACGATTATGCACCTCAGTGCAGGATACTGCGATGCAGCACAAACCCTGATAAGGGTATGTAGCGAGGTTTGTATGATGCGCCTGTGTCAGCCTGGCGGCATGCAGCAAAAAAGCGGCCGAAGCCGCTTTTCTTTTTGCAATTGCACCTAAGGCGTGACGCCTACGGCACCTTACAGAACGTCGGCGATGGCATTCACCACGGCGTCGATGTTGTGCGTGTTCAGCGCGGCCACGCAGATGCGGCCGGTCGACACGGCGTAGATGCCGTGCTCGTTGCGCAGGCGATCCACTTGCGCGGAGGTCAGACCCGAATACGAGAACATGCCGCGCTGGGCCTTCACGAACGAGAAGTCGGTCTTCACGCCCTTGGCGGCCAGCTTGTCGACCAGTGCATTACGCATCGACTTGATGCGGTCACGCATTTCGCCCAGCTCCTGTTCCCACATTGCGCGCAGCTCGGGGCTCGTCAACACGCTGGCGACGATCGTGCCACCGTGCGTCGGCGGGTTCGAGTAGTTCGTGCGGATCACGCGCTTGACTTGCGACAGCACGCGGGTCGCTTCGTCCTTGCTGGTCGTCACGATCGACAGCGCCCCGACGCGCTCGCCGTACAGCGAGAACGACTTCGAGAACGAGCTGGAGACGAAGAACGGCAGGCCGGATTCGGCAAACAGGCGCACGGCCAGGCCATCTTGCTGGATGCCGTCGGCAAAGCCTTGGTAGGCCATGTCCAGGAACGGAATCAGGTTCTTGGCCTTGATGACTTCCACGACCTGCTTCCACTGCTCGGTGGTCATGTCCACGCCGGTCGGGTTGTGGCAGCAGGCGTGCAGCACGACGATCGTGTTCGGCGCGTAGCTGTTGAGCGAATCCATCATGCCGGCGAAGTTCAGGCCGTGCGACGGGGCATCGTAGTACGCGTAGTTGACCACTTCGAAGCCGGCCGACTCGAACAGCGCGCGGTGGTTTTCCCAGCTCGGGTCGGAAATGGCGACCTTGGCGTCCGGGTACAGGCGCTTGAGGAAGTCGGCACCGATCTTCAGTGCGCCGGTGCCGCCCAGGGCTTGTGCGGTGACCACGCGGCCTTCGGTGATCAGGGGCGATTCAGCGCCGAACAGCAGCTTCTGCACGGCCTGGTCGTAGGCGGCAATGCCTTCGATCGGCAGGTAGCCACGCGGGGCAGAGGCAGCCAGGCGGGCCTTCTCGGCTTCCTGCACGGCGCGCAGCACCGGGATTTTCCCTTCGTCGGTGAAGTACACGCCCACGCCCAGATTCACTTTGGTGCTGCGGGTATCGGCGTTGAAGGCTTCATTCAGGCCCAGGATGGGATCGCGCGGGGCCAGTTCGACGGCGGAGAAAAGCGACATGATGTCTCTATCGGTTGGTTCGGGATTCGGTGGGATCTTCAGGCGGTGCGGCGCGGATTCCGGGGCGGATTGCCGGGCGCGGCTGGCACGACTCCGAATTGTACCGAATACGGGCTCTAATCGCCCGAAAAATCCCTGCAGAACAGCGGCTTGAAGCGTTTGAAGGACCGCTACAGTTGGGCGAGACCCCGCGCTCAAACGATTGCCGGAGCAGCACGCTACACTACAAGGCCGGTTGCATTCGCCGCTGCCGCCCCAACTTGCAAGGAGCGTGAGCGTCACTTTGCCGAGTGCTTGCGTTGCCATCCCCTCCGCCGCCATGACCGATCTGAGCCAAGTCCCCAGCCCGTACGACGAATCGAAGTTTGTGACGTTCGAGGGCTCGCCGTTCCAGTTGTACCAGCCGTATCCGCCGGCCGGCGACCAGCCGGAGGCGATCCGCCAGCTGGTCGAGAACATTGGTGATGGCCTGTCGTACCAGACGCTACTGGGCGTGACGGGTTCGGGCAAGACGTTCACCATGGCGAATGTGATCGCGCAGGTGGGGCGGCCGGCCATTGTGTTTGCGCCGAACAAGACGCTGGCGGCGCAGTTGTATTCGGAGTTTCGCGAGTTCTTCCCGCGCAATGCGGTGGAGTACTTCGTCTCGTACTACGACTACTACCAGCCCGAAGCCTATGTGCCCCAGCGTGATCTTTTCATCGAGAAGGATTCGTCGATCAACGAGCACATCGAGCAGATGCGGCTGTCGGCCACCAAGAGCCTGCTGGAGCGCCGCGATGTGGTGATCGTGGCCACCGTGTCGGCCATCTACGGTATCGGCAACCCGAGCGAATACCACCAGATGATCCTGACGCTGCGCGCGGGCGACAAGGTCAGCCAGCGTGACGTGATCGCGCGCCTGATCGCCATGCAGTACACGCGTAACGAGACCGATTTCCAGCGGGGCACGTTCCGTGTGCGCGGCGACACGGTCGACATTTTTCCGGCTGAGCACGCAGAGATGGCCGTGCGCCTGGAACTGTTCGACGACGAGGTCGAATCGCTGCAGTTGTTCGATCCGCTGACGGGCCGCGTGCGGCAGAAGATTCCGCGCTTCACGGTGTACCCGTCGAGCCACTACGTGACGCCGCGCGAGACTGTGCTGCGCGCCATCGAGACCATCAAGGCCGAGTTGCGCGAACGGCTCGATTTCTTCTACAAGGAAAACAAGCTGGTGGAAGCGCAGCGGCTGGAGCAGCGCACGCGCTTCGACCTGGAGATGCTGCAGGAGCTGGGCTTCTGTAAGGGCATCGAGAACTATTCGCGACACTTGTCCGGCTCCGCGCCGGGCGAGCCGCCGCCGACGCTGGTCGACTACCTGCCGCCCGATGCGCTGATGTTCCTCGATGAATCGCACGTGCTGATCGGTCAGCTCAACGGCATGTACAACGGCGACCGCGCGCGCAAGGAAACGTTGGCCGAATACGGCTTCCGTCTGCCTTCCGCGCTCGATAACCGGCCGCTCAAGTTTGCCGAGTTCGAGACCAAGATGCGGCAGGTGACATTTGTCTCGGCCACGCCCGGCGATTACGAAAAACAGAAGGCGGGCACCGAGGTCGTCGAGCAGGTCGTCCGGCCAACCGGTCTGGTCGATCCAACAATCGAAGTGCGCCCGGCCACGACACAGGTCGACGATCTGCTCTCGGAAATCCACCTGCGCGTGGAAGCCGGCGAGCGTGTGCTGGTGACGACGCTGACCAAACGCATGGCCGAGCAGTTGACCGAGTTCCTGTCGGAGAACGGCATCAAGGTCCGCTACCTGCATTCGGACATCGACACCGTCGAGCGCGTCGAAATCATCCGCGACCTGCGCCTGGGCACGTTCGACGTGCTGGTCGGTATCAACCTGCTGCGTGAGGGGCTGGACATTCCCGAGGTATCGCTGGTGGCAATCCTGGATGCGGACAAGGAGGGCTTCCTGCGCGCCGAGCGCTCGCTCATCCAGACGATCGGGCGCGCGGCCCGCAATGTCAATGGTAAAGCCATTCTCTACGCCGATCGCATCACCGATTCGATGCGCAAGGCCATCGATGAGACCGAACGCCGCCGCGCCAAGCAGATCGCCCACAACGCGGCGCACGGCATCACGCCGCGCGGCGTGGTCAAGCGCATCAAGGACATCATCGACGGCGTGTACAACGTCGACGACGCACGCGCCGAACTCAAGGCGGCGCAAGAGGCCGCCAAGTACGAGGACATGAGCGAAAAGCAGGCGTCCAAGGAAATCAAGCGCCTGGAAAAGCAGATGCTCGACCACGCCAAGAATCTCGAATTCGAAAAGGCGGCAGCGGTGCGGGATCAGCTTGCGAAACTCAAGTCCCAGCTCTTTGGCGCCAGCGGGGAAGACCATATCGTTCCGGCCGCCTGAACCGCACGGCCGTCTATCGGCAAGCCATGCCGGACCTCCTGCGAGGGGGGCGGCGCTTGCTGTTGAAACACGTTCAGATCAGATTGGGGCGCAGTGCGCCGCCTGATTGGCGAACCAGGACACGGTGCCGCCCACGGGCGCGTGTGTCCGTCATCAAGGGAGTTCGATGTTTGATTTTCTGCTCAGTCCGTGGCGCAAGTGGCGCGCTTCCCGGCACGCCAGCCATCAGCTCGACGCCATCCTGGCGCAGTTCGAGCCTGCACGCAGCCTGGCCGAACGCAATGAATGGCTGATTGAACTGGCTTACTGGCTGCGCCGTACCGATCGGCCAGAGGGCGCTGCTTCGGAATCGTGGCGCTATGCGCGTCTGCGCTATCTGCTGCAGGTGCTGGAAAACAATCCCGCGCTGGCTGAACGGGTTGGTCGGACGCTGCGCAGCATTGCCGAAGATAACGATCCGGTGTCGCTGCTGTGTGATACGGGCCTGTCGTCGCGAGCCGGTTTCTGGGGCGAGCTGATCGACCGGTGGCAGGCGCGCTTCTTGCCGCCCGCGCCGAACGAACCCCAGCTGGCAACGCTGTTCGCACTGTTGTTCGTCGGCCCCCACGATGCCGCGTGGGTCGACGGCCTGGACGACGAACTGGTGATACGCCTGCGTGCCCTGTTGCGTGCCGGTCTGGGTGATACGGACGAGACCCCCGGCCAGACGCGGCTGGAGCGCAGCCTCGGCATCAGCATTCAGATCCTGGTCAGCCAGGTGCGGGCGGCGGGGCTGTCGCGCGCGATTCGCACCCGCATGGACCATGCGGATGTCACCGAGCTACCGTTCTACCGGCTTGCCGACGCGGCCAACGCGATCTTCCTCGAACGCGAGGGTGAAGGCCCTGTCAGCCCTGAGCGCTTCGCGCAGCGCCTCAATTACTTTCGCGCCATGCTGGATGAATGCCGCACGGCCACGGCAAGCGTCTATCAGCATCTCGACGAGAATGGTGTCTCGGTCGAAGTCGTGTTCCAGGTCGAGCGCATGAAGGCGTGGCTCGGCCGTATCGACCTGTTGCTCACGGCCTGGGCCGACACACGAGCCACGCGTCGCTTCACGCACCTGACGGCGGAGCTTGTCTCGGCAAGTCAGCATCGCCGCAGCGTCGGCTACCTCGTCCGTTCTACGTTTGCCGATCTGGCGCGCAAGGTGGTCGAGCGTTCCGCCGAAACCGGTGAGCACTACATCACCCGGGACCGTCAGGAATACGGCGCCATGGTGAGGGCGGCGGCTGGCGGCGGGGTCATCACGGCGGCCACGGTGTATCTGAAGTTCTTCATTACCGGCGCGCACCTGACACGCTTTACCGAAGGCCTGTTGGCGTCAATCAATTACGCAGTCAGCTTTCTCGGCATTCACTTCGCGCATTTCACGCTTGCGACCAAGCAGCCGGCCATGACCGCGCCCGCGCTGGCGCACCGGCTCGATCAGGTGGGCCGCCCGGAGGGGCTGGACCGCTTTGTCGACGATACCGTCGCCATGATCCGCTCCAACGCGGCAGCGATTGCCGGGAACCTCCTGGCGGTGGCGCCGGTGGCGTTCCTCGTGCAGTGGGCGGCGGCGCGGCTGCTGCACACGAACCTGATTACGCCCGAAAAGGCGGTAGCGACCATCGATTCGTTCACGATCCTTGGGCCGACGCCGTTGTATGCCATCTTCACAGGGGTGTTGCTGTGGGCATCGAGCCTGGCCGCAGGCTGGGCCGATAACTGGTTCGCATTACATCGCGTGCATGATGTGATCGCCTACCACCGGCGCTTGCGCTTCATGGTGGGCGGGCGGGGTGCCCAGCGCCTGGCCGCGTTCTGCAAGCGCAATCTCTCGGGCATTGTCGCCAACGTGTCGCTGGGCTTCATGCTCGGGTTGGGGCCGGAGATCGTGTCGTTTTTCGGGCCGCATGTGGAGGTGCGGCACGTCACGCTGTCGACCGGCGCCGTGGCTACCGCCGTGGGCGTGCTCGGGGCTGGCGTGATGCACACCGCTGCGTTCTGGCTGGCCGTCGCCGGCATTGCGCTGATGGGCGTGCTCAACGTGCTGGTGTCATTTGCGCTGGCGTTCAACATGGCGATGCGTTCGCGCAATCTGCGCGGGCTGGATCGCAAGCGCATCACGCGTGCGATCTGGCGACGCATCCTGCGCGATCCGCTGTGCCTGCTCGTGCCGCGTGCCGCCACCGCGGCCATGCCGCCTGGCAGCAGTTCCGCAGCCTGAGTGTGCCGGGCGGGAGGGACGCCCTGGCTCAGGGTGCGTGGGCGGCCAGCAAGCCCAATTCGCTGCGGAAGGGGATGGACGGCTGCGCACCCAGCCGCGTGACCGACACGGCCGCCGCCGCCTGCCCAAACTGGATAGCCGCGTCCGGCGTCGCCCCTTCCGCCAGTGCCGTGGCCAGCGCACCGACGAACGTGTCGCCCGCGGCGGTGGTGTCGATGGCGTGAGCGCTGGGAGCGGCCATGAGCAGCCGCCTGGTGGCGTCCACATAGGCAATGCCGCGCGCACCCAGCGTGACAATCACGCGCCGCGCGCCCTGCGCGTGCAACTCGGCGGCGGCATCCAGGGCGGCTTCGGGAGAGTCGACCGGCCGGGTCGTCAGGAGCGCGGCTTCGGTCTCATTCGGGATCAGATAATCGCAGGCGGCCAGCCACGGCGTGGGCAGCGGGCCAATGGCCGGTGCCGGATTCAGGATGACCGTCTTGCCCAGCTGCTGGCCGAGCTTGAGTGCGTACTCGACCGCGTCCGGCGGGGATTCCAACTGGCAGACGACCACGCGAGCGCGCTCGAACGCAGCGCGCTGCGCTTCGATCATGGCGGGTGTGAGCAACTGGTTGGCGCCCGCAACGATCACGATGGTGTTCTGACCGTTGTCGGATACCGTCACGCAGGCGATGCCCGTGGTGACCCCGGGATGGGCAGACACCATCGACGTATCCACGCCCTCGCGTCGCAAGCCGTCGCGCAGGGCCATGCCGTGCGCGTCATCGCCCACGCAGCCCAGCATGGCGACCCGGCCACCCAGCCGCGCCGCAGCCACCGCCTGATTGGCGCCTTTGCCGCCCGGAATGGTCTCCAGGGCAGGTGCTGAAACCGTTTGTCCGGGGCGCGGCAAGCGCGGCGTGCGGATCACGAGATCCATGTTGAGGCTGCCGACGATCAGCACGTCGGCAGCTTCGAAGGCGGAAGGGCGCTTTACCACCATGGCGGGACTACGTTGAGGAAGGATGGGCAGATCGGGGTCAGGCAGCACGTGCCGGGCGCGCCGGCTCGGCGGTCGACTCGCGCAGCGACAGCCGCGGCGGCAGCACGATACGGCGGGCCTGGCGCTCGTCGGTAGGGTGGCGCAGCGCCGCGTCGTTCAGTTGCTCGAGCAGCGTGGTGGCAGTGGTCTCGCCCAGCTGCCGGATCGACTGTCCAACGGTGGACAGGGCCGGATACACGTAGCGGCTCAGCTCGATGTCGTCAAAGCCGATGATCGATAGTGCTTTCGGCACCGGGATGCCCAGTTCGGCGGCGGCACGCAGGGCGCCGATGCCCATCAGGTCATTGCTGGCGAAGATGGCGGTAGGCTGTTCGCCTTCGGTCAGCAGTTGTCGCGCGGCGCGGTAGCCGCCGGGGCTGGTGAAGTCGCCCTCTGCCACGCGGACAGACGCCTCCGGTACACCGGCCTCACGCAGCGCGCGGTGAAAGCCGGCCAGGCGCCCTGCGGTCACGCTCAGCTCCGAGGGGCCGCTGATGCAGGCGATGCGCCGGTGGCCAAGCTCCAGCAGATGCTTGGTGGCAAGGTAGGCGCCTTCCTCGTGGTCGACCTGTACCTGGTCGGCCTGGATGCCCTCGGTAGGCCGGTCGACCATCACCACTGGCAGGGCGGATTCTCCCAGGGCCTCGATCAGCGCATTGTCCGGCCCCGCGCTGCTGACGATGATGCCGTCGACACGCTTCTCCATCAGCACGCGCAGGTAGTCACGCTGCTTGCGCGGATCGTCGTCGGAATTGCACAGGATCACGCTGTAGCCCGCTGCGGCACAGACATCCTCGATGCCGCGGGCAAGCTCGGCAAAGTACGGATTGGTGGCAGTGGGCACGAGCACGCCGATGGTGCGCGTGGTGCGGTGCTTGAGCGACCGCGCCACGGCGCTGGGCACGTAGCGCGTCGCGCGGATGGCTTCTTCCACGCGCTTACGCGTTTCGGCATTGACGGGTCGCGTGTTGTTGATGACGTGCGAGACGGTGGTGAACGAAACCCCGGCCAATGCGGCGACGTCCTTGATGGTTGCCATGCTGAACTCCTCTGTCTCGATTAATGCTGTTTGGCGCGGTTGCGCCGACTGCGATAGGTATCCATGACCACGGCCGCGACGATGACCGCGCCCGTGATGATTCGTTTGGTGGGCTCGGACGCGCCGATCTGCGCAAGGCCCGACTCCAGCACCGAGATGATGAGCACGCCGAACAGCGTGCGCGCCACCGAGCCGCGTCCGCCCATCAGGCTGGTGCCACCGATCACCACGGCAGCGATCACCTGCAGCTCCATGCCGACACCGGCGTTCGGGTCGGCGGCTTCCAGCCGCGACACCTGGAACAGCGCGGCCAGGCCCGATAGCAGGCCCATCAGCGCGAAGACGGCGATCTTGTAGGGGCGCGGGTTCACGCCCGCCAGCCGCACGGCTTCTTCATTGGTGCCAATGGCGACGAGGTAGCGTCCGAACACCGTGCGCACCAGCACGATCTGCCCGGCCACCGTGATGACAACGGCAATCAGGAATGCCGGCGCAATCCCCAGCGCAATCGGGTTGGCCAGCCAGTCGACCGCGCTGCCGATGTAGACCGTGCGCGAATCCGTCAGGCTGTAGGCCAGGCCGCGTGCCATTTCCAGCACGCCCAGCGACACGATGAACGACGGAATGCCCCAATGCACCGTCACCGTGCCGGTGAGCATGCCGGCCGCCGTGGCAAGTGCCACACCCGCCAGCGCCGCCGGCAGCAGACCCCAGCCGAACTGCGTCATGGCGACCGACAGCACCGACGCCGCGAGCGCCAGCACCGAGCCCACCGACAGATCGATGCCGCCGATCATCAGGATGAACGTCATCCCCACGGCCATCACGAGCAGGTCGGGGATCTCGTTTGCGATGGTGGTGAAGGTGGATACCGTGAGGAACGTGGACGACAGCGACCCGAACAGCACCAGCATGGCGACGAGCGCTGCGAGCAGTCCCCCGATGGCGCCGAGCGACATGCCCAGCGCCGAGCGCGCGCTGGCTACCGTCGTACCGGGTGCAGGTGGCAAGGTGGAATCAGAGCGCATCGGCGATCTCCGGGGAGGACTTGGGAGGCAGCGGATCGGATTCCCCCGATTCGCCGAACGCAGCCGCCAGCAGGGCGTCCTGGCTCCAGCCGTGGCGCGGGAAGATGTGTGTCAGGCGGCCCTCACGCATGACGCCAATGCGATCGCATAGCTGCATGAGTTCGCGCAGGTCGCTGGAGACCACCACAAGCGCCTTGCCACGTGCGGCCAGCGCGCCGAGCAGCGTGTAGATGTCGAACTTGGCGCCCACGTCAACGCCGCGTGTGGGCTCGTCGAACAGCAGGACAGGCGTGTCGCGCTCGAGCCACCGGGCGATCGCCACCTTCTGCTGATTGCCGCCCGAGAGTTCGCCCACGGGTTGATCCGGTCCGGCGCAGCGAATGCGCAGCGCGCCAATGTGGCGTTGCGCCAGCGCACGTTCGCGTGCCGGTTGCAGCCAGCCGTGGCTTGTCACAGCCGGCATGTTGCCCAGCGCCATGTTGGTCGCGATCGGCAGACCGAGCAACAGGCCCTCGTCCTTGCGGTCTTCGGTGAGCAGGCTGATCCCGTGGCGCACCGCATCGCCCGGGGATTTGATGCGTACGGGCCTCAGTGGCGAGCCCACCTCGACGGTGCCTGCGTCCGCGCGATCCGCGCCGAAGATCAGCCGCAGCAGCTCTGTGCGACCTGCGCCCACCAGTCCCGCGATACCGAAGATCTCCCCCCGCGCCACATCGAACGACACGCCGCGCACGGCGGGCACACGCGTGAGCCCTGTCACGCGCAGCGCGGGGGCGCCATCGCCTGGCGACGACTCGCGGGGGGCGCGTCGGGTCTCGGGCGAAGCGGGCACGTCTCGGCCGATCATCGCCTGGATCAACGCGTCCTGCGTGACCGTTGCCGCGGGCGCGTCCGTGATGAGCCTGCCGTCGCGCAGCACGACGATGCGGTCCGCAACGCGCGCGAGCTCGTCGAGGCGGTGAGAGATGTAGAGGATCGCCACTCCCTCGCGGCGCAGCGCGTCGATGCGCCGGAACAGCGTGGCGCTCTCGTGCGCGCTCAGCATGGCGGTCGGCTCATCGAGGATCAGCACGCGGCAGGCACTCGCCAGGGCGCGTGCAATTTCGATCATCTGCCGATGGCCGATGCCGAGTGTGTGCACGGGCGTCCACGGGTCGAGGTCCAGGCCGACGCGCGCAAGCGCTTGCTCGGCCCGGCGGCGCAGGGTGGTGCGGTCAACAAAGCCCAGCCGGCGCGGCAGCTCTCCGATCAACAGGTTTTCCGCCACGGTAAGCGTGGGCACCATGCTCAGTTCCTGCAGCACCATGCGCACACCCAACGCCTCAGCGGCATGGCGCGAGGCCGGCGCGTACGCGGTTCCGCCTAACGTCATCGAGCCGGAAGTCGGCGTCTCGAGTCCGCAGAGGATCTTGGACAGCGTGCTCTTGCCCGCGCCGTTCTCCCCGGTGAGCGCGAGCACTTCGCCCGCTTGCACGTCGAGATCGATCTCGCGCAGCACGGGAGCGGCGTAGTGCTTGCTGATGGCAGAAGCGCGCAGCAGGGGAGGGCGCGGTTCGTGGGCGGCTGGCATGGCTGGCGGCGGCTGGCCTGTCTGGGGCGTTACGTGCGCGTGACGAGGTTGACCGGCGTCTCGACGACACCCGACAGCTTCGCCTGCGGCGTCTTGGCCGCCAGCGCCCTCAGGGCGGTCTCGATGCCATAGACGGCCTGCTGGTCGGCGTGCTGGTCTGCGGTGGCTGCCACGCGCCCGTCGGCCAGCATGGCCTTGATCGCGTCGATGTTGTCGTACCCGCCGATCAGCACCTTGCCGATCTTGCCCGCCGCCCGGACGGCCGACACCGCGCCGATCGCCATGTTGTCGTTACCGCACAGCAGGGCTTTCAGGTCAGGCTGCGAACGCAGCATGGCTGCGGCGACCTTGTTGCCCTTGTCGATCTCCCATTCGCCTGATTGCACGCTCACGATCCTGAGCTTGGCCGCCTCTGCTGCATCCTTGAAGCCGGCGGTGCGCTGCTGGGCGTTGGTGGTGGTCGGAATGCCTTCGATGATGGCCACTGCGTCGCCCGGCTTGAGCGACTTCGCGATGAAATCGCCGACCAGCCGTGCGCCCTTTCGGTTGTCAGGGCCGACGAAGGGAACATGCAGCCCCTTCTCCTGGAGCGCGTCCGGGTCCAGCCGGTTGTCGATGTTGATCACGAGAATGCCTGCATCCACGGCCTTCTTGACCACCGGAACCAGCGCCTTGGAATCGGACGGCGCCAGCACCAGCGCATCGACGCGCGAGACGATCATCTGCTCGACCAGGCGGATCTGGCCACCTGTATCCGTTTCATCGCGAATGCCGTTGGCCAGCAACGTGTACTGCGCGGCATGCGCCTTCTGGTGAGCGCGGGCGCCGTTCTCCATGGTCAGGAAGAACTCGTTGGCCAGCGACTTCATCACCAGCGCGATCTTCGGCGGCTGATTGGCGGCACGGGCCAGGGAAAACGACAGGGGCAGTGCAAGTGCAGCAGCTGAGCCCGCGCCAAGTTGCAGGGCGCGGCGACGGCGGATATCCATGGTGTCTCCTCCACGAAGGGACCGATCTGGGCGGGTGAGTGCGGACGTCGTTGCCCAGAGGCATAAGGGCAATCGCGCCACGCCGTTCGCAAACGTTTGCGTATTCGACAGTCTCGTTTGCCACGTAACAAAAGTCAATGAATTTGGATCGGATTCTGCATAAGGGAAAACCCGCGGCCGTTGATTTCCATGCCGGAGACGGGCCAGGGTGCGCTGCGATACCCCTATCGGGCATGGTTGATTGAATTAGTCCACAATACGCTCTGCCGCGCGGCAGCCCGAACACTCGGGCCCGGTAAAGCCCCTTGTTGCGGCGCGGAATCTCCCGACACCTTAGTTGACCGATTTTGTCGGGTTCCTTTATACTTGAGCAAAACGATCAGGTATTTCCCCGACGCCATGAGATTGACCACGAAAGGCCGCTTTGCGGTTACCGCCATGATTGACCTGGCGCTGCGCCAGGAGCATGGGCCGGTCACGCTGGCCGGCATCAGCCAGCGCCAGAAGATTTCGCTCTCGTATCTGGAGCAGCTCTTCGGCAAACTGCGCCGCCACGAGATCGTGGAAAGCGTGCGCGGCCCCGGTGGCGGCTACAGCCTCGCGCGCCGTGCCGATGACGTCACCGTTGCCGACATCATCATCGCCGTGGACGAGCCTCTCGATGCCACGCAGTGTGGCGGCAAAGGCAATTGCGGCGGCGAGGAACACACCGGCCGCTGCATGACGCATGACCTCTGGGCCACGCTCAATCAGAAGATGGTGGAGTACCTCGATTCGGTTTCGCTGCAGAACCTGGTCGATCAGCAACGCGAGCGTCAGCCCGAAGTGCTGCAGGACATGCGCGACGCGCGTCCGGCGCGCCGGGAACGCACCCCGGCCCGTGCGCGTGGCGCCGATGTGCCGGCCGGGCCCGTGCCGGCTGAGCCGGTCAAGCGAGCGCCGCTGGTCAATTCGGTTTTCAGCCTGGCGCAGTCATGATTGCATGATGGCGCGAGCGTGAGGCCTGGCCAGACGAGCCGGTCCCGCATATGGAACATCGCCCCCACACAAGGCAGATAAGACAATGAGCACCCTGCATCTTCCCATCTACATGGATTATTCCGCGACGACGCCGGTGGATCCGCGCGTCGTCGACAAGATGATTCCGTACCTGCGCGAGCACTTCGGCAATCCGGCTTCGCGCAGTCACCCGTTCGGCTGGGAAGCTGAAAAGGCCGTCGAGACGGCGCGTGAGCAAGTTGCCGCGCTGGTGAACGCGGACCCGCGCGAAATCGTCTGGACCTCGGGTGCGACCGAGTCGAACAACCTGGCGATCAAGGGTGCGGCGCACTTCTACAGCAGTAAGGGCAAGCACATCATCACCGTCAAGACCGAGCACAAGGCTGTGCTCGACACGACGCGTGAACTGGAGCGGCAAGGCTTTGAGGTGACGTATCTGGACGTGCAGGACAACGGCCTCATCGACATCGACGCCTTCAAGCAGGCCATCCGCCCGGACACCATCCTGGCGTCGGTAATGATGGTCAACAACGAGATCGGCGTCATTCAGGACATCGAGCAGATCGGCGAGATCTGCCGCGAGAAGGGCGTGATCTTCCACGTCGATGCCGCACAGGCCACGGGCAAGGTGGTGATCGACCTGCAGAAGCTGAAGGTCGACCTGATGTCGTTCTCGGCACACAAGACGTACGGTCCGAAGGGCATTGGCGCACTGTACGTGCGTCGCAAGCCGCGTATCCGCATCGAAGCGCAGATGCACGGCGGCGGCCACGAGCGCGGCATGCGTTCGGGCACGCTGGCCACGCATCAGATCGTCGGCATGGGTGAGGCCTTCCGCATTGCCAAGGAAGAGATGGCGACCGAGAACGAGCGTATCCGCATGCTGCGCGATCGCCTCTATCGCGGTCTCAACACGATGGAAGAGGTGTACGTGAACGGCGACATGGAGCATCGTGTGCCGCACAACCTCAATATCAGCTTCAATTTCGTGGAAGGCGAGTCGCTGATCATGGCGATCAAGGATGTCGCCGTGTCGTCGGGCTCGGCCTGCACTTCGGCCTCGCTGGAGCCGTCGTATGTGCTGCGCGCCCTGGGCCGCAACGACGAACTGGCACACAGCTCGATCCGCTTCACGGTGGGCCGGTTCACCACCGAGCAGGAAGTCGACTACGTGATCGAGCTGCTCAAGAACAAGATCGGCAAGCTGCGCGACCTGTCCCCGCTGTGGGAGATGTACAAGGACGGCGTGGACCTGAACAGCATTCAATGGGCGGCGCACTGAGCGCGGCGTTTGAGAACAACGGCGCCCCCGCGCCAGCCAACGATTGAAAGAGGTGTGATATGTCTTACAGCAACAAGGTTCTGGATCATTACGAAAACCCGCGCAACGTCGGCTCGTTCGAAAAGGGCGACGATACGGTCGGTACCGGCATGGTCGGCGCGCCGGCCTGCGGCGACGTGATGAAGTTGCAGATCAAGGTCAACGAGCAGGGCGTGATCGAAGACGCAAAGTTCAAGACCTACGGCTGCGGCTCGGCCATCGCCTCGTCGTCGCTGGTGACGGAGTGGGTGAAGGGAAAGACGCTGGATCAGGCGCTGGAGATCCGCAACACGGCCATCGCTGAAGAGCTGGCCCTGCCGCCGGTCAAGATCCACTGCTCGATCCTGGCTGAAGACGCCATCAAGGCAGCGGTTGCCGACTACAAGGAAAAGCACGGCACGGCCGAGCAGAAGGCGGCCTGAGGCCGATCGACACGAGAGGACGTCGCATGATCACCCTCACAGACAAGGCTGCGCAGCACGTCTCACGTTACCTTGCCCGCCGCGGCAAGGGCCTGGGGCTGCGCGTCGGCGTAAAGACGACCGGTTGCTCCGGTTTGGCGTACAAGCTCGAGTATGTCGACGAGATCGCTTCCGAAGACCAGGTCTTCGAATCCAACGGCATCAAAGTGATCGTCGATCCGAAGAGCCTGCCCTACATCGATGGCACCGAACTGGATTACGCACGCGAAGGGCTGAACGAAGGCTTCCGCTTCAACAACCCGAACGTGAAGGACGAGTGCGGCTGCGGCGAGTCGTTCCGCGTGTGAGCGGGGCAGCTTGAAGCAGTCGATTGTCGGTTTCGAGCGGGACGAGGAGGGCCATTGGGTCGCCCGTCTCGCTTGCGGACACGGGCAGCACATGCGCCATGATCCGCCCTGGCAGTTGCGGCCCTGGACAGAAACCGAGGGCGGGCGTGCCAGCAAGATCGGCGTGGTGGTGGAATGCCTGAAGTGCGATCGGGGTGAACCCGTCGAGTAGCAACACCGAGGCGGCGCGGCCGCTTTTTTTGTTCATGAACCCCAGCGATACGCATTTTTCCCTCTTCGGCCTGCCCGAGCACTTCGAGGTCGACGACGACGCACTGAATGCTGCGTACCGCACCGTGCAGTCGCAGGCGCACCCGGATCGCCATGCGCATGCCGGCGACGCTGAACGCCGGGTCGCCATGCAATGGGCCACGCGCGCCAACGAGGCCTATCAGACGCTTCGCGACCCGCTCAAGCGCGCGACCTATCTGCTGCACCTGCGTGGCATGGATGTGCAGGCGGAAAACAATACGGCCATGCCGCCGGCCTTCCTGATGCAGCAACTGGAGTGGCGCGAGTCGCTGGGCGATGCCAGGGCTGAACGCGACGTCGATGCACTGGACGCGTTGCTCGGCATGCTGCGCAAGGAAAAGCGCGCGCGGTATGCAGCGCTGGCCGGGCTGCTCAATGGCGCAGGCAACGACGCAGCAGCCGCTGATGCCGTACGCCAATTGATGTTCATCGAGAAGATCGAACGTGATACTGCCGAGGCCATTGACCGGCTGGAAGACTGAAACCCAGATTTTGTGACAACGGCGGGCTTGCCAAGACAGGCCGTCCACCCGCGCAATCGAGACACCTCCATGGCTTTACTGCAGATTTCCGAACCCGGCGAGTCGCCAGCACCCCACCAGCGCCGACTGGCGGTCGGCATAGATTTAGGGACCACCAATTCGTTGGTGGCAGCCGTGCGCAGCAGCGTGCCGGAAGTGTTGCCTGATGACCAGGGCCGTCCGCTGTTGCCCTCGGTGGTGCGCTATCTGCCGTCCGGCGGCGCGCACATTGGCTATAAGGCCCAGGCCGAGGCCGTGCGCGATCCGAAGAACACCATCGTCTCGGTCAAGCGTTTCATGGGCCGCGGCCTGAGGGATGTCGCCCACATCGAGAACACGCCGTACGACTTTGTCGACGCCCCCGGTATGGTGCAACTCAAGACCGTGGCAGGCGTGAAGAGCCCCGTGGAAGTGTCGGCCGAGATTCTGGCCACGCTGCGCCAGCGTGCGGAAGATACGTTGGGCGACGAGTTGGTCGGCGCTGTGATTACGGTGCCGGCGTATTTTGACGATGCCCAGCGCCAGGCCACCAAGGACGCCGCCAAGCTGGCCGGCCTGAATGTGCTGCGCCTGCTGAACGAACCCACCGCCGCAGCTATCGCCTATGGCCTGGACAATGCCGCTGAAGGTATTTATGCGGTCTACGACTTGGGCGGCGGTACGTTCGACATCTCCGTGCTCAAGCTCACCAAGGGCGTGTTCGAAGTGATGTCCACGGGCGGCGACTCTGCTCTCGGCGGGGACGATTTCGACCAGCGGATCGTCTGCTGGATCGTCGAACAGGCCGGCCTGCAGCCGCTGTCGGCCGAAGACACGCGCCTGCTGCTGAACAAGGCGCGCGCGGCCAAGGAGTGGCTGTCCACTGCCGATAGCACCGAGGTGGATGCGATGCTCTCCAGCGGAGAGACCGTGCATCTCGTGCTCACCGCCGAAACCTTTGCAGACCTGACGGCAAACCTCGTGCAGAAGACGCTGGCGCCGGTGCGCCGCGCGTTGCGCGATGCGGGCGTGACGGTCGAAGAGGTCAAGGGCGTGGTGCTGGTCGGGGGGGCGACGCGCATGCCTATCATCCGCCGTGCCGTCGGCCAATTGTTTGGCCAGACGCCGCTCACGAACCTCGATCCCGACCAGGTGGTTGCCATCGGTGCGGCCATGCAGGCCAACTTGCTGGCCGGTAACCGTGCGCCGGGCGAAGACTGGCTGCTGCTCGACGTGATCCCGCTGTCGCTGGGCGTTGAGACGATGGGCGGCCTTGTCGAGAAGATCATCCCGCGCAACAGCACGATTCCTGTCGCGCGCGCGCAGGAGTTCACCACGTTCAAGGACGGCCAGACCGCCATGGCCATCCACGTGTTGCAGGGCGAACGCGAGTTGGCCGGCGATTGCCGGTCGCTCGCCCGCTTCGAGTTGCGCGGCATCCCGCCGATGGTGGCCGGCGCCGCACGCATTCGCGTGACGTATCAGGTCGATGCCGATGGCTTGCTGTCGGTCTCGGCGCGTGAAACCGTTTCCGGCGTTGAAGCGTCGATCACCGTGAAACCGTCGTACGGTCTGGGCGACGATGACATCGCGCGCATGCTGCAGGAAGGGTTCCAGTCCGCCGAAGACGACATGCGCCGGCGTGCCCTCGCCGAAGAGCGTGTGGAAGGCGAGCGCCTGCTCGAAGCACTGTCGCATGCGCTGGAAGCCGACGGTGACCTGCTCTCGGCGGAAGAGCGCAACGCCATCGACACCGAAATGGCGGCGGTGCGCTCCACCATGCAGGGTGAAGACCACCGCGCCATCAAAGACGCCGTGGACGCGCTCTCCCGCGGTACCGACGACTTCGCCGCGCGCCGCATGGATCGCAGCATTCGCAATGCGCTCGCCGGCAAACGCATCGAGGAGCTCGGCTGATCGCTGTCGCCGTGCCCATCCACCTTTCATCGAACGAGTTTTTCATGCCACAAATCGTCGTCCTTCCCCACGTCGAATACTGCCCGGAAGGGGCTGTGATCGAAGCCAAGACCGGCACGAGCATCTGCGATGCGCTGCTGGATGCCGATATCGAGATCGAGCATGCCTGCGAGAAATCGTGCGCTTGCACCACCTGCCACGTGATCGTGCGTGAGGGCTTCGACTCGCTGGAAGAGGCCTCCGAGAAGGAAGAAGATCTGCTCGACAAAGCCTGGGGCCTGGAGCCGAATTCGCGCCTGTCTTGCCAGGCCAAGGTGGCCGACGAGGACCTGACGATCGAGATTCCCAAGTACACGATCAACCACGCCAAGGAAAACCACTGACCCGGCACGGCCGTCGGTGGACAGGGAGCCCATCATGAAATGGAACGATATCCAGCAAATTGCCGAAGCGCTGTACGACAAGTACCCAGACGATGATCCGACGCGCTTGAACTTTGTCGACCTGCATAACAAGGTCGTCACGCTGGAAGGCTTTGACGACGACCACAAGCGTGGCGGCGAGAAGTTTCTCGAAGCCATCCAGCAAGCCTGGATCGACGAAGCGGAATAAACGCGTAGCCTCCAACGCGTACGCATGAAAAAACCGGCCCGAGGGCCGGTTTTTCTTTTGGGTCGAAGGCGACGGCGGATTAACCAGCCACCAGCGTACCGTTCTCGATATGGACGCGTTCGCCTGCCTGGAAGCCCGGGGCAGCCTTGTACGTGAAGCTGCGGTTCGTACCGTTGTCCATGCGCACGTTCACACGGTATTGGGTGTCGCGGCTGTAGTAGTTCTCCGCCACATGGCCGCCGTAACCGCCTGCCACCGCGCCGCCGACCGTCGCAAGCGTACGGCCATTGCCGCGGCCAATCTGGTTACCCAGCAGCCCGCCCACCACAGCGCCACCGATCATGCCCAGGCCAGTTTCCCTGCCTTGCGTGGTGATGGGGGTGACAGACGTCACATGGCCGGCATAGGGGCTGGCCGACTGACGCGGCTGGGTTTGCGCATAGCTCCGGCTCGTCGACGGTGCGCGTTCCGCGTAGTACGGCTCGCGAGCTCGCGTTGGAGCGGGCGCCACGTTCTGTGCCGGATACGGAGCCGCGTGATTTGGCTGTGTCGTTTGACCCGGTGCAGCCAGCGCCAGCGGGGCTGAAGCGCCCGGCATGGCCGCTGCCGATTGCGCGGCGACATTCGGGTCGTTGCTGCCCTGCGTTGCCTTCGAGGTCGGCAGCACGCCGGTGATGGCGGCCACAGCGGTCAGGCTGGCGATGATCACGGCCACAGCCGCCGTGGTCATCAGCGGATGCATCCGTCGTGACGACGACGGCACCTGACCCGGCGAGGTGCCACCGTATTGTTGACCTTGGTTCGGTTGGATGTTGTTCGTCATCTTCGTTCTCCTGCGGCCCGTGATTGGTTCGTTGTTCGGCCCTTCGATGATCACAGTGTGGTCCATCGCCCAAACGGATGCCGTTTTAATTTGTAAGCATCTGTACTCCAATTTTTCTATTGAAAATCAGATACTTGGCGGTATTTGATACACGTTGTCAAAGCGAGGCGATGTTACAAATGGCAGGGTAGGCGCGGGATTTGCCGATGCGCGGGCAACAAAAAACGCCCCCGAAGGGGCGTTTCTTTATAGGGGAAGCTAAGCCGATCAGTCTTCCCGGCGCAGGTGCGGGAAAAGGATCACGTCGCGGATGTTCGGGCTGTCGGTGAGCAGCATCACCAGGCGGTCGATGCCGATGCCGCAGCCGCCGGTCGGAGGCATGCCGTATTCCAATGCGCGGATGTAGTCGGCGTCATAGAACATGGCTTCTTCGTCGCCGGCGTCCTTCTGTTCGACCTGCTTGCGGAAGCGCTCGGCTTGGTCTTCCGGGTCATTCAGTTCGGAGAAGCCGTTGGCGATTTCGCGGCCGGTGATGAACAGCTCGAAGCGCTCGGTGATGCCCGGCAGCGTGTCGGAGCCGCGCGCCAGCGGCGACACTTCGACCGGGTAGTCGATGATGAACGTCGGCTCCCACAGTTGCGACTCGGCGGTTTCTTCAAACAGCACGAGCTGCAGCGTGCCAACGCCGGCGTTCAGGAATTGCGGCGCGTTCGTGTCGATCTTGAACTTCTTCAGCTCGGCGCGCAGAAAGTCGACATCGGCAAGTTGCGCGTCGGTGTATTGCGGCGCGTACTTCTGGATCGCCTGGCAGATGGTCAGGCGATGGAACGGCTTGGCCAGATCCAGCTCGCGGCCCTGGTAGGTGAGCGTGGCGGTGCCCGAGGCGTCGATCGCAGCTTGGCGGATCAACTGCTCGGTGAAGTCCATCAGCCAGCGGTAGTCCGTGTAGGCCGCGTAGAACTCCATCATCGTGAACTCGGGGTTGTGTCGCGGAGACACGCCCTCGTTACGGAAGTTGCGGTTGATCTCGTACACACGCTCGAAACCGCCCACGATCAGGCGCTTGAGGTACAGCTCCGGCGCGATGCGCAGGAACATCTGCATGTCCAGCGCATTGTGGTGCGTGATGAACGGCTTGGCTGCCGCGCCGCCCGGGATCGGATGCAGCATCGGCGTCTCGACTTCCATGAAACCGTTGCCGGCCATGAAGTTGCGCAGCGAGGCCATGGCCTTGGTGCGGGCGCGGAACGTGTCGCGCGTTTCCTTCGAGACGATGAGATCGACGTAGCGCTGGCGATACTTCTGTTCCTGATCGGCCAGGCCGTAGTAGTCGCCCGGCAGCGGACGCAGGCTCTTCGAGAGCAGGCGCAGCTCCGTCACAGCCACAGACAGTTCGCCGGTCTTCGTCTTCATCAGCGTGCCGCGCGCAGCCACGATGTCGCCCAGGTCCCACTTCTTGAAGCTGGCGTAGACGTCTTCGCCCACTGCATCGCGGCTGATGTAGAACTGGATGCGGTCGGTGCTGTCCTGCACGGTGGCAAAGCTGGCCTTGCCCATCACGCGCTTGAGCATCATGCGGCCGGCGATGGCCACTTGCACCGGTTCGGCTTCGAACGCAGCCTGTTCCAACTCGCGGTATTTCGCTTGCAGATCACCGGCATGGTGCGTCGGGCGGAAATCATTGGGAAACGCGACGCCTTGCTGGCGGATCTCGGCAAGCTTCTCGCGGCGCTCGGCGATGATCTTGTTGTCGTCCTGCGCCGGCACGGCGGCCGCGGTATTCGATTCGGCCGGGTTGTTCTGTTCGGTCATGATGGTGAGGAGAGGAATGTCGGTTCAGGCGATGTTGCGCAGGTCGTCCAGCTCGGTCGCGCCAAAGTCGGGGCGGACGAGGTAGGCGGCGATGCGCGCAGCGGCGTCTTGCGGCGAGACCAGCTCGCCATGCGCGTGCAGATCGCGGAAGCGCTGCACGCCGGCAAAGTCGGCGCCACGGATGGTGCGTTGCATGTCGGTGTCGATCACGCCTGGGGCAAGCGCCACGGCGCGCACACTGGCGTCGCCATCGGCGTTGATGGCGCGCACGAACATGTCGAGCCCCGCCTTACCCGTGCAATACGCAGCCCAACCGGCGATCGGCCGGCGTGCTGCGCCCGACGAGATCGCCAGCACGCGGCGCTGCGCGTTCCACTCGGCGGTGCCACGCAGCAGGGCAGCGGTCAGCGCCATCGGGCCGGCCAGGTTCAGCTGCAGGTGCGGCAGCAGCGTATCGGCACGCAGCGTGTCGATGGTGCCAATCGGCTCGACCGCGCCGGCGTTGAGCACCAGCGTCACGTTGGCAAAGGCGGGCAGGGCGGCAAGCGTCTTGGTCATCCACGCCTCGGCGGCATGCGCGTCGGACAGGTCGACCTGGTGCCAGTCGAGTGTCACGCCGGCGGCTGCCGCCTGCGCGCGCAATTCGGCGTTATCGCCGCGTGCCACGCAGATCAGGCGGCGACCGGGCTGCATCAGCGCCTGGGCCAGCGCGGCGCCCAGGCCGCGCGAGGCACCGGTCAGGATGAACAGGGACGTGTCGGACATGGCAGTCGCTCGGGTGTGGCTCGGATCAGACGCCCTGCTTCAGGCTGGCTTGGATAAAGGGATCCAGGTCGCCGTCCAGCACCTTCTGCGTGTTGGAGATTTCCACGTTCGTGCGCAGATCCTTGATGCGGCTTTGGTCCAGCACGTAAGAGCGGATCTGATGGCCCCAGCCCACGTCCGTCTTGGCGGCTTCCTGTGCGTCGGCAGCGGCCTGACGCTTGCGCAGTTCGTGCTCGTACAGGCGCGACTTCAGCATCGTCATCGCTTCGGCACGGTTGCGGTGCTGCGACCGGTCGTTCTGGCACTGCACGACGATGCCGGTCGGAATGTGCGTAATCCGCACGGCCGAGTCGGTCTTGTTGATGTGCTGACCGCCCGCGCCCGAAGCGCGATACGTGTCGACACGCAGATCGGCCGGGTTGACCTCGATCTCGATCGAATCATCGACTTCCGGATACACGAAGATCGACGAGAACGATGTGTGGCGGCCGCCCGCCGAGTCGAACGGCGACTTGCGCACCAGGCGGTGCACGCCGGTCTCGGTGCGCAGGAAGCCAAACGCGTATTCGCCCTCGACCTTGATCGACGCGCTCTTGATGCCGGCCACGTCACCTTCAGACTCTTCCAGCACTTCGGTCTTGAAGCCCTTGCGCTCGCAGTACTTCAGGTACTGGCGCAGCAGCATCGACGCCCAGTCGCATGCTTCGGTGCCGCCGGCGCCGGCCTGGATGTCGATGAAGCAGTTGGCAGCGTCCATCGGGCCGGAGAACATGCGGCGGAATTCCATGTCTTCGACAATGGCGCGCATGCCCGCGGTGTCAGCCTCGATGGCTTCGATGGTGTCGTCGTCACCCTCCTCGCGGGCCAGCTCGAACAGCTCGGCGCCGCCGGTGAGGTCTTCGTCGAGCTTGGTCAGGGCCAGTACGACGGTTTCAAGCGACTTCTTTTCGCGACCCAGCTCCTGGGCGCGTTTGGGATCGTTCCAGACCTCGGGGTTCTCGAGTTCCTTGTCGACTTCAACTAGACGTTCAGATTTGACGTCGTAGTCAAAGATACCTCCGAAGGTCGTCGGCGCGCGACTTCAGGTCGGCCAACGTGTTCTGGACGGCATTGAGGCGTTCTGCTTCCATGGTGCAAAAATCCGGTCGGAAACCGGAAATTATAGCGGAATCAAGGGGTTTTCCGGCTGCGCTGCCGGGCAAAAGACGGGTATCGGAAGAGATTGATGCGCCTCGTCTGGCGCGCGGCGTCGCTTCGGTTAGCATGGCGCTCCATCTCCGTGGCTTTTGGCGCCGTCCCGATGATCATTCGCTCGCTGCTCGATACCGACCTGTACAAATTCACGATGATGCAGGTGGTCTTGCATCACTTTCCCGGTGCGCACGTTGAATATCGGTTCAAGTGCCGGAACCCAGGCGTCGACCTGGTGCCGTTCATTGACGAGATTCGCGCGGAAATCCGCCACCTGTGCACCCTGCGCTTTACCGATGCCGAGCTCGATTACCTGCGCGGCATGCGCTTCATCAAGAGCGATTTCGTCGATTTTCTCGGCCTGTTCCATCTCAACGAGAAGTACATCGAAGTGCGACCGGCGCCCAGCAATGATGGCCAGATCGAGATTGTCATCGCTGGACCATGGCTGCACACGATCCTGTTTGAGGTGCCCGTACTGGCCATCGTCAACGAGGTGTACTTCAGTCGCACGCAAACGCATCCGCAGTGGAAAGAGGGCAAGCGCAGGCTGACCGAGAAGCTGCGGTCGCTGATGCGTCCGGGTCTGGAAGACTGCCGCATTGCCGATTACGGCACGCGCCGCCGTTTTTCGCACACCTGGCACGAACATGTGCTCCTGGAGGCGCGCGCGCAACTGGGCGCCCAATACGCCGGCACCAGCAATGTGTACTTCGCGATGAAGCATGGCATGACGCCGCTTGGCACCATGGCGCATGAGTATCTGCAAGCCTGTCAGGCACTCGGCCCGCGCCTGCGCGATTCCCAGACCTTTGCCCTGGAAACCTGGGCCAAGGAGTACCGCGGCGATCTCGGCATCGCGCTCTCGGACACGTACGGCTTTGACGCCTTCCTGCGGGATTTCGACATGTTCTTCTGCAAGCTCTTCGACGGCGTGCGGCACGATTCCGGCGATCCGTTCGAATCGGGCGAGCGCATGCTCAAGCATTACGAAGATTTGCGCGTCGATCCGAAGTCGAAGGCCCTTATCTTTTCTGACAGCCTGGACATGCCCAAGGTCATCGGTTTGTATGAGCGCTTCCATGATCGCTGCAAACTGGCGTTCGGCGTGGGGACCAACCTCACCAACGATCTGGGCTACACGCCGCTGCAGATCGTCATCAAGATGGTCCGTTGCAACGGCCAGCCGGTGGCCAAGCTGTCGGATGCGCCCGAAAAGACCATGTGCGACGACCCGGCCTATCTCACGTATCTGAAGCAAGTCTTCGGCGTGCAATAGCCCGGGGTGCAATTGGGCTCACGCGGGCGTCGAATAAGTTTCACCGGCGCCGGACGATGGCCGCGCAGGCGGCTCGTATAATCGACCGATCTTTCGGAGCCGCCATGGACACACGACCGGATACCCCCGCCGACCCGCTCGATACGACCCGTGCACGCGATGCGATCTTCGCGCGCATCCGCAACGCGCAGCATCGCCCAGAGCAGCCGACGCCGGGCGAACATGACGCGGTAGCGGATTACCTGAAGCGCCATCCGGCCGGCCCGCGCCCTCCGATGCCGGACGATCTTGTCGCGCACTTCGCCGAGCAGGCATTGAAGATGGCGTCCACGCTCGATACCGTGGCCACGCTCGCGGAGGTGCCCGCTGCCGCGGCCCGGTATCTGGCGGGGTTGGGCCTCAAGCCGCAGGCTGTGGCCTGGACGACGCTGCAGCCGCTCGATTGGGCGGCGGCTGGCTTGGCCGTCGAGTTCCGGCCGCCGGTGCGCGAGCCGCATGCCGATCAGGAACACGGTGACCTCGTCGGCATTACCGGCTGCTTCTGCGCCATTGCGGAGACAGGCTCGCTGATGCTGCTGTCCGGGCCGGACAACGTGGCGTCCACGGCGCTGCTCCCGGAGACGCATATCGCCGTGGTGCCGCAGTCGCGCATCGTCGCCGGCCTCGAAGATGCCTACGCGCTGATGCGCGCGGAGCGAGGCGAGCTTCCCCGTGCCACCAACGTCATCAGCGGCCCGTCACGCACGGGCGATATCGAGCAGACCATCGTGCTCGGCGCGCATGGCCCATACCGTGTGCACGTGATCGTGGTGTCGGGCGCCTGACCGGCGAGCCATCGCCCGGGCCCCGGGCGTTTACACTGGCGTCTTTATCCGTGAGGCGCGCCTGGCTTCTCAGCGCGCCGATGCTAAGGAGAACGCCTGCGTGAAACGGCTCTGGCCCCTTGTCTTCCTGTTTGTCTGCGGTCTCGCACGCGCCGCCGATGTGAATGGCGCTGAGCTTCCGCTGTGGTGGGGCATGCCGTTCGCGGGCATTCTGCTGTCGATTGCCATGGCGCCGCTGGTGGTGCCGAGGCTCTGGCACGATCACTACGGCAAGATCGCGGCAGCCTGGGCACTTGCACTTCTGGTGCCCTTCGGCATCGGCTTCGGCACCGAGGCGGCTGTCGCCTCCGTCGTGCACGCCGCGCTTGCTGAATACATCCCCTTCATTGCGTTGATCGCGGCGCTGTACGTGGTGGCGGGCGGCATCTGCATTCGCGGCAACATCCATGGCACGCCCAGGCTCAACACGGGCCTGATCGCGCTGGGCACCGGCCTGGCCAGCATCATGGGGACGACGGGTGCGGCAATGCTGCTGATCCGGCCGCTGCTGCGCGCCAACGAGGCCCGGCGCCACCGGTCGCACGTCGTGGTGTTTTTCATTTTCCTGGTGGCGAATGCGGGTGGCGCGCTCACCCCGCTGGGCGATCCGCCGCTGTTCCTCGGCTTCCTGCAGGGTGTCGATTTTTTCTGGACCGCGCAGCATCTTTGGCGCCAGACGTTGACGATGTGGGTGTTGCTGCTCGTCCTCTTCTACATCCTCGACAGCTACCTCTATCACACGGGCAAGGAAGCGCTGCCCAACATCACCGACGCCACGCCCGATGAGGCAGGCCCGCTGCGCTTCGAAGGCAACGTCAACTTCGTGCTGCTCGCAGGCATCCTGGGGCTCGTGCTGATGAGCGGGCTGTGGAAGCCAGGCATCGTCTTCCACGTGATGGGTACCGAGGTGCTGCTGCAGAACGTGCTGCGCGACATCGGGCTGGTGTCGATTGCATGGCTGTCGCTCTGGGCGACGCCCGCCAGTGCGCGCGAGGGCAACGAATTCAACTGGGAGCCCATCCTGGAAGTCGGCAAGCTGTTCGCCGCCATCTTCATTACCATCGGACCCGTCATCGCCATGCTCAAGGCTGGCGTCGATGGGCCATTCGCGGCGGTTGTGCGTCTGGTCAACGATGGTGCCGGGCAGCCCAACAACGCGATGTACTTTTGGGCAACGGGGCTGCTGTCTTCCTTCCTCGATAACGCGCCCACGTATCTGGTCTTCTTCAACACGGCCGGCGGTGACGCGCGGATGCTGATGAGCGAGGGCGTCGCCACATTGGCAGCCATCTCTGCCGGCGCCGTGTTCATGGGCGCCACCACCTACATCGGCAACGCTCCCAACCTGATGGTCAAGGCAATTGCTGAAAGCCGTGGCCTGCAGATGCCGAGCTTCTTCGGCTACATGCTGTGGTCGGTGGGCATCCTTGTCCCGATCTTTGTCTTGATGACGTTTGTCTTTTTCCGCTAACTGAACGGTGTTGGAACGTATGAAACCCGGAATCCTCGTGACGCGCGCGCTGTTTCCTGAGGTGCTGGAGCGCCTGCGCGAGACCTTCGATGTGATCGACAACCAGGCCGACGTGACGTATCCACCTGAAGCGCTTGCCGAGCGTCTGCAGGGGCGCGTAGGCCTGCTGGCCAATGCAGCGGATACCATCAACGCAGACTTGATCGCCCGTGTGCCGACGCTGCGCGCGGTTGCAAACATGGCGGTCGGCTACAACAACCTGGATCTGCCGGCGATGACACGCGCTGGCATTCTGGCCACGAATACACCCGATATCCTCACCGAGACGACTGCCGACTTCGGCTGGGCGTTGCTCATGGCCGCCGCGCGCCGTGTGCCGGAATCGGAACGCTGGCTGCGCGCTGGGCAGTGGAAGCGGTGGACATACGATATGTTTCTCGGCGCCGAGGTGTATGGCAGTACGTTGGGCATCCTGGGGATGGGCCGTATCGGGCAAGCCTTGGCGCGGCGCGCGAGCGGGTTCTCGATGCGCGTGATCTATCACAACCGCAGCCGGCTCGTGCCGGAAGTCGAGCAGGAGACGCGCGCAACCTACGTCAGCAAGGAAGCGCTGCTGAAGCAGTCGGACCACCTCGTGCTGGTGCTGCCGTATTCTGCGTCCAGCCACCACGCCATTGGTGCGGCGGAGCTGGCGCAGATGAAGCCGACCGCCACATTGGTCAACCTCGCGCGCGGCGGTATCGTGGACGACGCGGCCCTGGCGCAGGCGCTGGCAGAAAAGCGTATCTTCGCAGCGGGCCTCGATGTCTATGAAGGCGAACCCCATGTGCATCCGGACTTGCTGGAAGCGGAGCATGTCGCACTGACGCCGCACATTGCGAGCGCCACGCATGGCACGCGCCTGGGCATGGCCAACCTGGCCGCCGACAACCTGATCGCTGCGCTCGGCTTTGGTCCGCATGCCGGTCAGCCGCCCAATTTGTTGAACCCAGATGCGCTGGCAGTGCGGCGCACGTCTGCCTGACCGGATTCTCTTATGGACTGGATCGCATTATTCACGCTGCTGGGCGTGGCCCTGGTGGTCGTGCTGTGTGTGTTGATCTGGCGCGGCGTGTCGCGCGGCCAGATGAATGACCTATCACCGATGCTGGCACCGCTGCGCGACGAACTGACTCGCGGCAATGAACGCATCGAGCGCGAGCTGCGCGCGGAAATCGCCGAGACGGCGCGCATCGGTCGCAGCGATGTCACACAACAGCTCGGCCAGTTTCAGCAGGTGCTGGCCACGCAGCTCACAAGTGTCGCCACGCTGCAGAACAACCAGATCGACACGTTTGCCCAGCAGCTCACCAAGCTGACGGAGACGAACACCCAGCAGCTCGAAGCCGTGCGGCAAAGCCTGCAGCAACAGGCGCAGCAGGCGCGCGAAGAGCAGGGCAACGCGCTGCGCCGGTTCGGCGAGGCGATGCAACAGCAGCTCGCCCAACTGGCCGAAGGCAACGAGCGCCGCCTGGCGGAAGTGCGCGCCACGCTCGAGCAGAAGCTCAAGGACATCGAAGCCAACAACGCCACCAAGCTCGACGAGATGCGTCGCACCGTCGATGAGAAGCTCCATGCCACGCTGGAGCAGCGGCTGGGCGAATCCTTCAAGCTGGTATCTGAGCGGCTTGAGCAGGTGCATCGCGGCCTGGGTGAAATGCAGGCGCTGGCGCAGGGCGTGGGCGATCTGAAGAAGGTGTTGACCAATGTGAAGACCCGCGGCACCTGGGGCGAGGTTCAGCTTGAGATGCTGCTGGAGCAGATGCTGATCCCCGAGCAATACGACAAGAACGTCGAGACCGTGCGCGGAACCGGCGCACGCGTTGAATTCGCTATCCGCCTGCCGGGCAAGACCGATGCCGATCACGAAGCGACGGTGTGGCTGCCGATCGATGCCAAGTTTCCGAAGGAGCAATACGAACGCCTGCTGGATGCACAGGAACGTGCGGATGCCGAAGCCGCCGCGGCCGCCAGCCGTGAACTCGAAGTCGCGGTGCGCAAGGAAGCCCAGACCATCCACGAAAAATACATCGCGCCACCTGCCACGACCGACTTCGCGATCCTCTTCCTGCCGACCGAAGGCCTTTACGCCGAGGTCCTGCGCCGCTCCGGCCTGACGGATGAGTTGCAGCGCAAATTCCGCGTGACCATCGCAGGGCCGACCACGCTCACGGCGATCCTGAACAGCCTGCAGATGGGTTTCCGCACCTTGGCGCTGGAGAAGCGTTCCAGCGAAGTGTGGCAGGTACTCGGCGCGGTGAAGAGCGAGTTCGGCAAGTTCGGCGACGTGCTGGCTGCGACCAAGAAGACGCTGGAACGCGCCGTCAGCAATATCGAGCAGGCCGAGGTGCGCACACGTCAGATGAACCGCAAGCTCAAGGCCGTGGAAGCGTTACCGAGTGAGGCTGCCCAGAGCGTGCTGGGGCTGGAAACAGCCTTGCCGCAGGAGGATGAGACCGAGGTCGAGTAGGCGGCCCGTTGGTATCCGTCAAAGAAAAGGGGCGGAAGACTCCGCCCCTGCTTCGTGGATCGCCGGTGAGCTATCAGGCTTCTTCCGGCACGTCACGCAGAACGATCTCGATTCCGCCGAAGCGCGCAGCGACCCAGTTGTATGCGCGGCACGCGAGCCACAGCGCGCCAAAGCCGACCAGCGCATTCAGGATCAGGCCGCTGAGCACGACCACTGTCGGCAGTTCGCCGTAGCGGACAAAGCCGACGAAGAAGAACAACCCTACGACCGGCAGCGAAAAACACAAATACACCAACACCAGCGCACGCGCGGTGTGGGCCGGGTGAAGATAGGCAATCTCCTTGGTCATCATGGCATTACTCAAGCTCAGGCAAATCCGAAACGATCAAACTGGCGCAAAGTGTAGCGAATCGACCGAGGCGCCGATACCCGCGCCCGGCAGGTGACGCAAAAAACCGACAGCACGCTTCCACGATGTGTCCGCAACGCGTCCGAAGGTCGCGGCGGCCATGCCGCGCCGCCGATGCGGTCACTAGATCAAGCCATCGAACAGGATCACCTGCACGGCGTCGCCCGCGTTGACCTGGCCTTGCTCATGCGCGAGCACGACAAAGCAGTTTGCCTCGCTCATGGAGCGCAGCACCCCCGAACCCTGCTGGCCGGTCAGGCGCACTTCCAACTGGCCCTGGCTGTTCAGGGTCGCGATGGCGCGCTGGTATTCCGTGCGGCCCGGGCGCTTGCGAATGGGCGCGGCGCTCACCGCCGGCACCAGCGGCGCACCGGCTTCGGCGGCACCCATCATGCGCAGCAGCGCGCCGCGCACGAAGTGATAGAACGTCACCATCACCGCCACCGGATTGCCCGGTAGGCCAAACAGGAAGGCGCTGCGGCCGTTCGACGTGATCCGGCCGAAGGCCATCGGACGGCCCGGGCGCATGGCAATCTTCCAGAATGTCACGTCGCCCAGCTTGGCCATCGTCTGCTTGGTGAAATCCGCCTCGCCGACGGAGACGCCGCCGGAGGTGATGATCGCGTCGGCGTTTTCCGCGGCGGTGCGGAAAGCCGCTTCCAGCGCGGCCGGGTCGTCGCGCACGACGCCCATGTCGATCAGTTCCACCCCCAGCCGCGAGAGCATGCCGTGCAGCGTGTAGCGGTTCGAGTCGTAGACGCAGCCGGCTTCGAGCGGCTCGCCGATGGAGCGCAGTTCATCGCCGGTGGAGAAGAACGCCACACGCAGCCTGCGGCGCACCGGCACTTCAGCGATGCCCAGGGAGGCGAGCAGCCCGATGTCCGCCGGGCGCAAGATGCGGCCCGCGGCAAGTGCCGCGCTGCCCTTGGCGAGGTCCTCGCCACGCAGGCGGCGGTTGTCGCCAGCGCGCACGGCATCACGCGCAAACCGGACCGTAGTGGTGTCGCCTTGTGTGAATTCCTGTGGGATGACGGTATCGCAGCCCGCGGGCATCACGGCACCGGTCATGACGCGTACGGTTTCGCCGGCGCCCGGTGCCCCGTCGAACGCGACGCCCGCGTATGCCGTCCCGACCACGCGCAGTGTCACATCACCCTCGCCGCGTGCGAGTTCGGCGCTTGCAAAGGCGAACCCGTCCATCGCCGAGTTGTCGTGCGAGGGAACGTCGATGGACGACAGCACGTCTTCGGCCAGCACACGGTCGAGCGCACTGCGGATGGGTACGCACGCGAAGCCGCTCACCGGTTGCACGAAGTCGCGCATGATGGCCTGGGCCTGCGCGACGGGCAGTGCGTTGGGGTCGTAGTCGGACAGGCAGGAGACGACGGAGGCGAGGGTGGTCATGTCGTGGGTGAGGGAATCGGCGGCGCGCTAGTGGCGCTTCGCCAAGTGCTGCAGTTCTTCCAGCGTGTTGATGTTGGCGAACGCGGCGCTGTCGTCAAACAGCACGTCGACCGAGGGGTGGCGTGCCGTCCAGGTTTCGATTTTGCGCCCGCCGCCTTGCAGGTAGGCGTTCAGGTCGTCGGCCAGGCGGACATCGATCAGACAGAATACCGGCTGCACCTGTCGGCGTGGTTGACCCTGCTCATCCACCGCCATCGTCACCGGCATGGCGATGCGCGCGTTCGCATCCTCCAAGGCGCGCGCAAGCCGGAGGGCAAGGTCGGTCGGTACGAACGGTGAATCGCACGGGGCGGTCAGCAGGTAGCGTGTCTGGCATTGCTCCAGCCCGGCCAGGATGCCCGCCAGCGGGCCTGCGAAATCCGGCACGGAATCGATCACCACCGGCACGCCGAACGATTCGTACGCGGCCAGATTGCGATTGGCGTTGATGAGCACGTGGTCAACCTGTGGCGAGAGGCGCATCAGCGTATGCATTGCCATCGGGGCGCCGCGAAACGTCTGCAAGCCCTTGTCGACGCCGCCCATGCGGCTGCCCCGGCCGCCGGCCAGGATCAGGCCGGTAATGTCGGATGTTGGAATCATGTGGAGTCGAGGAGGGTGGCCGTCAGCCACCGATGTAGGACATTTCGATGCGCCGTCCGACCGGCTGGGCCTGGCCGCTGGCGCGCAGTTCGGAGTAGCGGTCGGTGCGGCCCTGCCAGACGGCGCGGATCGCGTTGGAGAGTTCAAGATCGCTTGCGCCGCCGCGCAGCAGGGTACGCAGGTCAAAACCCTCGGTCGCAAAGAGGCAGAGATACAGCTTGCCTTCGGTCGACAGGCGCGCGCGCGTGCAATCGCGGCAAAATGCCTGCGTCACACTGGAGATCACGCCGATCTCGCCCGCGCCATCAAGGTAACGCCAACGCTCAGCGGTCTCGCCGCTGTAGTTGGCTGATGCGGGCTCGAGTGCGAATTCCGCCGCCAGGCGCTGAATGACCTCCGCCGACGGAATGACCGAGCGCATATCCCAATGGTTGGTCGTGCCGACATCCATGTACTCGATAAACCGCACGATGATGCCGGTGCCCCGGAAGTGGCGTGCCATCGGCACGATCTGGTCATCGTTGTCGCCTTTCTTGACGACCATGTTGACCTTCAGCGGGGCCAGGCCCACTTGTTGAGCGACCTCGATGCCATGCAGCACTTCGCTCACGGCAAAGTCGACATCGTTCATGCGGCGGAAAGTCGCGTCGTCGATCCCGTCCAAACTGACCGTAACGCGGGTGAGGCCCGCGTCTTTGAGCGATTGCGCCTTGCGGGCAAGTAGTGCGCCGTTGGTTGTCAGCGTGAGGTCCAGCGGCTTGCCTTCGGCCGTGGTCAGGCGTGCCAGCATCTCGACCAGGCGCTCGATGTCCTTGCGCAGGAGCGGTTCGCCGCCCGTCAGCCGGATCTTTTCGACACCGTGCTCGATGAACAGCCGCGCCATGCGTTCGATCTCTTCAAACGACAGCAGCTCGGAATGCCGAAGGAAGCGATAGTCCTTGTCGAACACATCCTTTGGCATGCAATAGACACAGCGGAAGTTGCAGCGGTCCGTCACCGAAATGCGGAGGTCGTGCAGGCGACGGCCGTGCGTGTCGGCGAGCCAACCCTGCGCGGGGACGAGCGTGTCCGGCACGGTCGGCACCGTGGCGCGGTGGTGTTGGCCATCGCGCAGGTCGTAGAGGGGGATCACGGTTTCGGTCATGGCGTGGTGCGGTGCGTCAATCCACAGAGCCGGACTGTGCGGTCGATACAGCTTTGAGTGTAACGCAGCCCCCGATCCTTACGGGCAGCATGGTTTCAGCCACGCTCTCGCGCGCACAGGAAAAAGGGCGGCCGAAGCCGCCCTCCTGAACTGCATCGGCGGCAACCCGCCCGTGTATTACTTACTGCTGGTCGGCGCCACCTGACGGCCGGCCGGTTTCAACCAGGATCATCGGACCCTGCTGAATCGGCGGCAACGGCTTGCGCTCGCGCGGCACGCGCTGCGGCGTGATGGTACGGGCAGCCTCTTCCTGCGCGGCTTGCAGTTTCTGTGCGTCCGTGTGGACCCACGTCATGCCGGCCTCGTTCAGCACGCCCTGCAACGTCTCCATCGGCAGCGGCGAAGCCTTGGCAACCGCGCTGACGGGTGCCGGCACTTCGGCCAAGGCTGTCACGACCGCTTCTTGTGCCACTTCCTCGGCGGGCGCTGTGGCCAGCGCCGGCTCGGTCTGCTGCACGGTCGGCATGGCAGAAACCGGCGCCACAGCTTCGGCTGCGTGTACCGGCTCATGGATGACCGGTGCCGGGCTTTCGACAGGCACCTGCGGGGTAGCCTGCACCGGTTCGGTCACGGAGGCAGTCATCTCGGGCTCTGCATGCACGTCGGCGACGGCTTCGTCTGCACTTTCGATGGCTTCAGTGGCTTCGGCCTCGCCTTCCGCACGCACGCCTTCCGCACCTTCACGGTCACGGCGATAGCGGTTACGACCGCGGCGGCCACGACGACGGCGTTCTTCGCCTTCGCCATTGCCTTCTGCGCTGGGGGCAATGCCTTCCACAACCGCTGTTTCCGACGGGGCGGCCGTATCAAGCAGCGTCGGCTGCGGCACTTGCGTTGCGGCGGTTTGATCAATCAGGCCCTCTGCAGCGACTGACGCAGCTTCCTTGCCTTGCTGATCGCGCTCGCGAGCTTCGCGTGGTTCACGATTCTCGCGTGGCTCGCGGCTCTCGCGCGGCTGGCGCTCACGGCGTTGTTCCGGGTTACGCTCGCGGCGGCCTTGGCCTTCGCCGCGGGCTTCCTGGCCTTGCTGGGGCAGACGAGCCTCTGCGGTTTCGCGTGCAGCACCCTCCACCTGGGCCGGCTGGCGGTTGCGATCACGGTTGCCGCGCTGACCGTCACGTTGACCTTCGCGCTGGCCCTGTTGCTGACCTTCGCGGATTTCGTTGCGCTCACGGCCCTGGCGGTTGCCATCCCGGCCGTTCTGACCCTGACCTTGGCGCTCGCCGCGTTCACCGCGCTGGCCACGGCCACCACGATCCTGACGATTGCCTCGGCCTTGGCGGCTGCCTTCTTCAGCACGTTGCTTCGGCGTTTCGACAGGCGCTGCCACCACTGGCTCGGCCGGCTTGGCGCCAAACAGCGATTTCAGCCACGAAACAAAACCACGTTGTGCGGGTACTGGAGCGGGTGCCTGCGCAGCCGGTACGGCTTCCGTGCGGGCCGGACGCTCAGCACGCGGCACCGACACCGGCGCCGGTTGGTCCGGCGTGATGCCCTTGACGGCGGCTTCCTGGCGCGGCTTGGCAGCTTCCTTGCGGGTGCTGTACGCGGTGTCGGCTTCCAGTTCCTTGGCGGCCTCTTCGGCCATCTTGTAGCTGGCCTTGTCGTCGTCCAGGCGCGGATCGTCGTGGCGCAGGCGCTCCAGCTTGTAGTGCGGCGTCTCCAGATGCTTGTTCGGGATCAGCAGCACGTTGACCTTGAAGCGCGTCTCGATCAGGTTGATGTCCGGGCGCTTCTCGTTGAGCAGGAACGCAGCCACTTCCACCGGCACCTGGCAGTGGATCGCGGCGGTGTTTTCCTTCATCGCCTCTTCCTGGATGATGCGCAGCACCTGCAGGGCAGACGATTCGGTATCGCGAATGTGGCCCGTGCCGTTACAGCGCGGGCAAGTGACGTGCGAGCCTTCCGACAGCGACGGACGCAGGCGCTGGCGCGACAACTCCATCAGGCCGAAACGGCTGATCTTGCCCATCTGCACGCGGGCGCGGTCGTGGCGCAGCGCGTCTTTCAGGCGGGTTTCGACGTCCTTCTGGGCCTTGCTCGACTCCATGTCGATGAAGTCGATCACGATCAGACCGCCCAAGTCACGCAGGCGGAGCTGACGAGCGATTTCATCGGCAGCCTCAAGGTTGGTGCGCGCTGCGGTTTCCTCGATATCGGCGCCCTTGGTGGCGCGCGCCGAGTTCACGTCAATGGCGACGAGCGCCTCGGTGTGGTCGATCACGATGGCGCCACCCGAGGGCAGCATGACCATACGCGAGTACGCCGATTCAATCTGGTGTTCGATCTGGAAGCGCGAGAACAGGGGAACGTCGTCGCGGTACTTTTTCACCCGATTCATGTTGTCGGGCATCACCACGCTCATGAAAGCGCGGGCCTGATCGTAGATGTCGTCCGTATCGATCAGGATTTCGCCGATATCCGGCTGGAAGTAATCGCGAATCGCGCGAATCACCAGGCTGGATTCGAGATAGATCAGCAGCGGAGCCTTGTTGTCGACGGCAGCGCCATCAACGGCCTTCCACAGCTGCATCAGGTAGTTCAAGTCCCACTGCAGCTCTTCGGCCGAGCGGCCGATGCCGGCGGTGCGGGCGATGATGCTCATGCCGTCCGGCACTTCCAGTTGCGCCATCGTCTCGCGCAGTTCCTGGCGGTCTTCACCCTCGATACGCCGCGACACGCCACCGCCTCGCGGGTTGTTCGGCATCAGCACCAGGTAGCGGCCGGCCAGCGAGATGAACGTGGTCAGGGCCGCGCCCTTGTTGCCGCGCTCTTCCTTCTCAACCTGAACGATCAGTTCCTGGCCTTCGGACAGAGCGTCCTGGATGCGTGCGGTGCGCACGTCCACGCCGTTCTTGAAGTAGGCGCGGGCGACTTCCTTGAAGGGGAGAAAACCGTGCCGCTCTTCGCCGTAGTTGACGAAGCAGGCTTCCAGCGACGGTTCGATGCGGGTGATGACACCCTTGTAGATATTGCCTTTGCGCTGTTCGCGCCCGGCGGTTTCGATGTCGATGTCGATGAGTTTCTGACCATCGACAATGGCGACGCGCAGTTCTTCTTGCTGCGTCGCATTGAACAACATGCGTTTCATTGCAACCTCACTCCAATGCCGTGCAAGCACGGCGCTTCATGGAGCACGCAAAGGCGGAGCGGGTGGTCAACGAATTGCCGAGGTGTCGGCCAGCAAAAAAGGCGCGACGGGGCACGGGCGAAAGAAATGAGGGCATTCCACGCGTCATCATGGATGGCAGGGCGGAGTCCGCGGACGCGGTTGGCGTCCAGTTGCGCGTCCTGTCACTCGTGCCACGGGCCCGATGCATGTGCAGGCGGGCCGGCGGCGGCGAGTCGCGTGAAGCGACCACAAAGAGCGAATTGACGGACGGCCTGTCCGGACGAAACCCGCGGCGGGCGAATCGGGCGGCATGCTGCTTGTTAGAGTTTTGCCGCCGGACCGCCATGGCAACGCGGTAACCGGATACTGAGCCGGCCGGCACCAGCTTTGGTGCGGCAAGGGCTTCTTTCACCAAGCGGGCGCCGTATGGAAACCATTGGCGCCCGCTTTTGAATTCTGTTCTACCAGCTGCTCGTTCCACGCTGACCGACGTTGCCGATGTGATCTTTGGTCCACATCTTGCGCAGTGAGACAGCGGTGCGTGCTGCTATCGTGCCGATCAGACCGGCCACGTGATTAGCTTTGTAACACAAGTGGGCGGGAGAGCGGCACGTTCCGGACGGAAACGGTGGCTGTGTACAATAGCTGTTGTTTCGTCCCGACCGGCTTTGCTGGCGCCTAAACGACTGTCCAGCGAGAAAATTATATTGAAAATGAATGAGTTACGCCATCCATTTGATGGCCGCATTCAACAAGCGGTACGTGACGCACTCGACGGCAAATCCGTTGCCTATGTTGAGATCGGCGACGACGCCGAAGGTCAGCGCATCGACAATTTCCTGATGCGGCTCGCCAAGGGCGTGCCCAAAAGCCATCTCTACCGCATCCTGCGCTCCGGGGAGGTGCGGGTCAACAAAGGCCGCGTCGACGCGGAATACCGCCTGAAGCTGGGGGACATCGTGCGGATTCCGCCGCTGCGGATCGCCCAGCAGGTGGAGGCGCCGCGTGCGGTGCCTGCCGCGGAATTCACCATCCTCCACGAAGACGCGCACTTGTTGGTGATCGACAAGCCGGCCGGTGTTGCCGTGCATGGTGGCTCGGGCGTCGCGTTCGGAGTCATCGAACAGTTGCGCCAATCACGGCCAGAGGCCAAGTTTCTCGAGCTCGTGCATCGGCTGGATCGAGAAACGTCGGGTGTATTGCTGCTGGCCAAGAAGCGCTCGGCGCTGGTCGCGCTGCACGAGCAGATTCGCGAGGGGCGGCTGGATAAGCGATATTTCGCGGCCGTCAAGGGCGTCTGGCCGCATCAGCGCCAGCACATCAAGGCCCCGCTGCATAAGTTCACCACCCCTGAGGGCGAACGGCGCGTGCGCGTTCAGGCGGATGGGCAGCCATCGCATACCATCTTCAACAAGCTCGGTGTGTTCGGGCCATACACGCTGCTTGAAGCCGAATTGAAAACCGGTCGCACGCACCAGATCCGCGTGCATCTTGCCCATGCCGGGTTTCCTATCCTCGGCGACGAAAAATACGGTGATTTCGCACTGAACAAGGCGCTGTCGCGCGCAAATGCCGTTCCGCGGCTTGCGCGGATGTTCCTGCATGCGCATCGCCTGCAACTCACGCATCCGCATAGCGGTGAAACCGTCACCTTCAATGCGCCGTTGCCACGCGAATGCGCCGATTTCCTGAAAGCCCTCCACTCCGACAATTCCGATGCCGCAGCAGCGCTTTGATCTGATCGTGTTCGACTGGGATGGCACGTTGATGGACTCGACGCCGGCGATTACGCGCTCGATCCAGCTCGCGTGTCGTGACCTTGGCCTGCCTGTGCCAGACGATACGCGCGCCAGCCATGTCATCGGCCTGGGTTTGAGGGATGCACTGGAGTACGCTGTCCCGACGCTGGATCCGGCGGATTACGGCAAGCTCGCCGAGCGCTATCGCTTTCATTACCTCAGTCGCGACGCGCATCTCGTCCTGTTCCCGGGGGTGCGCGAGATGCTGGACACGTTGCGGCGCGAGAACTATCTGCTCGCGGTGGCGACGGGCAAGTCGCGCGTGGGCCTGCAGCGTGCGATGGAAGCGACCGGCCTGACTGGCGTGTTCGACAACACCCGCTGCGCCGACGAGACGTTCTCCAAGCCGCACCCGGCCATGCTGCTCGAGCTCACGCGTGACCTCGGGATGGACGTTGAGCGCACGTTGATGATCGGCGATACCACGCATGATCTGCAGATGGCTGCCAATGCGGGCGCCGCCGGCGTCGCCGTTGCCTATGGTGCGCATCCCGCCGACGTGCTGCACACGCTTGCACCGCTGTACTGCGCGCAGTCGGTGTCCGATCTGCACCGCTGGTTGGCCGACCATGCCTGAGGTTGGCGGGCCGGTCCGCGTTTGCGAGAGCGCCGCGCTGGAAGATGGCGGCCTGGGTGTGCGTTTTTCCGTGGAGGTACGGGGGCGTGCGATGAGTGCCTTTGTCGTGCGCTACGCAGGCGGAGTGCACGGGTATCTGAACCAGTGCGCGCACGTACCGATGGAAATGGATTGGCAGGAAGGGCAGTTTTTTGAAAGCTCAGGGCTGTACCTGATGTGCGCTACGCATGGCGCCATTTACGAACCCGATACTGGCCGATGCGTTGGCGGGCCATGCCGCGGCGCGCACCTGTCGAAGCTCGACGTTGCCGAGCGCGATGGCGCAGTCTGGTGGCAGCCCGATGCGTTGTTCCGCGCACCCAACGCCGTGCCGCCGGCGAACTGACGTGATCCAGATCTTCGATTTTTCCGACTCCTCCCTATCTCGCCCATGACCGATTCGAACCCGCCGAAATCGCCTGAAGAGCGCGCCGGCAAGCCTGAAGCCCTGGAAGTCACGCAGCAAGCCGATCATCCGCTGGAAGCCGAGTTGCGTGATCCGGCCGCCGGCCGGCCGGCATCGGGGCAGGCAGCCGCATCGGCCGAGGCTGGCGGGTGGGAGCGGGCAATGCTCGAGAAGGTGCTGATGGCGAGCCTCCGGGAGCAGCGTGCCGCGCGTCGCTGGCGCATCTTCTTCCGCTTTGTGTCACTGGCCCTCGTCGCCCTGATGATCTACGTGTTTGCCAGCTTTGAAGGCGAGACGGTCAGTACCGGGCGTCACACCGCGCTGGTCTCGCTCGACGGCGAAATCGCCGCGAAGACGAACGCCAGCGCCGAGAACATCAACGCTTCCCTGCAGGCCGCGTTTGCGGATGACAACACGGTCGGCGTGATTCTCAAGATCAATTCCCCGGGCGGCTCACCGGTGCAGGCGGGCATGATCAACGACGAAATTCGTCGCCTGCGAGCCAAGCACAAGAACATCCCGCTGTACGTGGTGGTCGAGGAGATGTGTGCCTCGGGCGGTTACTACGTGGCCGCTGCCGCGGACAAGATCTATGTCGACAAGGCGAGCATCGTCGGCTCGATCGGAGTGCTGATGGACGGCTTCGGCTTTACTGGCCTGATGGACAAGGTGGGTGTGGAGCGTCGTCTGCTCACTGCGGGGTCGAACAAGGGAATGCTCGATCCGTTTTCCCCGGTATCACCGCAGCAGAAGCAGTACGCGCAGGAAATGCTTGACCAGGTGCATCAGCAATTCATCGATGTGGTCAAGCAGGGCCGCGGCAATCGGTTGAAGGATGATCCAACGTTGTTCACGGGGCTCTTCTGGACGGGCGCCAAGGCCGTGGATCTGGGCTTGGCGGATGCGATCGGCAGCTCGGATTTCGTCGCGCGCAACGTGATCAAGGCGCCGGATGTGGTCGATTACACCATCAAGGAAAATTTCGCCTCGCGCGTGGCACGCAAGCTGGGCACGGCGATGGGGGCAGGTGCGATCGAGGCGCTCGCTGCTACCGGCCAGCTCAAGCTGCTGATGAAGGAATAGCGCTCATCGCGCCAAGATCGAGAAGATGGCGGGCCGTTTGTGCAAGTCCAGCCGGCCTGCGCCCCAATCACTGACGGGCAGCGTGACAATCTGCTCGCTCGGCAGTGTCAGGTCCACCGCAATGGACAGCAGCGTGCCTGGCGCACAGGCGGCCTGGATGGCGTCGAGCAAAGCGCCATTGCGGTAGGGCGTCTCGATGAAGACCTGCGTTTGTCCCGCTGCGCGCGAGTGCTGCTCCAGAGCGCGCAGCTTGGTCTTGCGTTCTGCCGTGTCGACCGGCAGGTAGCCGTTGAACGCGAAGCTCTGGCCGTTCAGGCCAGAACCCATCACGGCCAACAGGATCGAACTTGGCCCCACAAGCGGCTTAACGCGCACGCCGTGTCGGTGTGCCAAGCGAACGAGGTTCGCACCCGGGTCAGCCACCGCTGGCACGCCGGCCTCTGACATCAGCCCGGCATCTTGGCCGGCAAGCACGGGTGCCAGCAGGGCTTCCAGTTCAGATTCCGGCGTCTTGACGTTCAACTCGCGAATGGTGATTTCCTGGAGCGATCGCGCAAGCGGGGTCGTCTCAGCCAGTTTCTTGAGGAGGGCGCGGGCGGTCTTGGCGTGCTCCGCAACAAAATAATCGAGCCGGGCCGCGATATGCTGGACGCCCGCCGGAATCACGTCGGGCAGCGGGTCGTCTGCGTCGCGCAGGCCCAGCGTATTCGGAATGAGGTAGAGCGTACCGGTCATGGCTTACGCAAACAGAGGGTAATGCACGTTACGCAGCATGCTCGTCAGCGCAATGAGTGGAAGGCCCACCAGCGCGGTCGGGTCCGACGACTCCACGCGCTCGAGCAGCGCAATGCCCAGACCCTCGGATTTCGCGCTGCCGGCCACATCGTACGGGTGTTCCAGATGGAGATAGGCATCCAGTTCCTCGTCGGTCAGGTCGCGGAAGGTGGCGAGTGTACGAACGTCCTCGCTTTGGTGCCCCCCGGTGCGGCCGTCATACAGGCACAAGGCCGAGTGGAATGTGACGGTGCGGCCGCGCATCCAATGAAGCTGGGCCAGTGCGCGGGCGTGGTCGCCCGGTTTGCCGACCTGCTTGCCGTCGAGTGTGGCCACTTGGTCGGAGCCGATCACCAATGCGCCTGGATGGGCCGACGCGACTTTCTCCGCCTTCTGCCGCGCCAGACGCAGCGCAGTCTGTTCAGGCGACTCGCCTGCGGCAGGCGTCTCGTCGATATCCGGTACCACGATCTCGAACGGCAGGCGCAGGCGCTCAAGCAGTTCACGCCGATAGGGGGAGCTGGACGCGAGAATCAATGGCGGACGCGAGGCAGAAGTCATAAGTGCTTGAAGATGCAGTGGATTTTGAGCGAAAACCTTTTGACGTCTGAGGTTTCTGCCCGCTATAATCCCGCGTTTCGCGGTTTGGCCGCGCAGTGTCGCAAACCGGGCGCCCAGGCGCAAGGTGCTGTGAGCGCTGCAAGTTGCCTTTCGGTTTCGCGCATCAACGGCTCGCGTTCAGCAGGTTCGATCAGTGGATTTTCGTGCATTCGATCTTTTCGCGTTCATCCGCGCTGGCGAACAGGCGAGCGGCTCTATCGGTTTGAACGATATGCCCCGTCTGCGGGCCGAACAGGCCGCCGATGCCCCGGCCGATGCCAACGTGCAATTCCGTTGGCGCATGCAGGGTTCGGTGCGCGACCAGACTTTCGTCGCGGGTCAGCCAACGCATCAGCGCCTGTTTGTCGACCTGGAAGTGGATGGCGCGGTGTGGCTGCAGTGCCAGCGCTGCCTCAAGGGGTACGAGCAGGCATTGCCGGTGCGTACCCGTCTGGAGGTCATGCGCTCAGAGGCGGAAGCCGATGCGGCACCGCTGGATGATGACGAAGCGGATGTCATCGTCGGCTCGCGCAGCTTCGATTTGATCACGCAGATCGAAGACGAATTGCTGCTTGCGTTGCCCGTATCGCCGCGTCATGCAGTCTGTCCGGATGAGGTCTTGCCGGAAGCGGTTGAAGCCGAAAAGAAGCCATCGCCGTTCGCGGTGCTGGCCAATCTGAAAACCAAACATTAGGCGCACGCGCATCGTGTGCTGATGGCAGTACGTTTCACACGCCTACCGGAATGGCTACGCTCCGGCTCCGTGTGATGTGATAAAATCGATCAAATTGCTTAGGAGTCAGTCATGGCTGTTCAACAAAACAAGAAGTCGCCGTCCAAGCGCGGCATGCATCGTTCGCACGATTTTCTGACGGCGGCCCCGATCGCTGTCGAGCCGACCACCGGTGAAACCCATCTGCGCCACCACGTGAGCCCGAACGGCTATTATCGTGGCCGCAAGGTTGTCAAGACCAAGAACGACTGATGCGGATTGCCAGTCCTCTGGCAAGCGTGTCGGGTTGGTCTGAACGCACAGGTTCATGATGCAAACAAAGAAAGCGGCAAGCCAATTTGCCGCTTTTTTTGTTGAGCGGGGTCCGGTAAAGCGTGTACCGGTTTGTGTACCATACGCGCGCCAACGGCCGGAGCCGCACATGAAACCGCAACTCAGATTCGCATGACCATCAAGCTTGCCATCGACTGCATGGGTGGCGATCACGGCGTTGGCGTGACGATCCCGGCAGCGATCCAATTTCTCGCCGCGCACGCAGATGTCGAGATGCTGCTCGTGGGGCAGCCCGATGCCGTCGCGGCACAGCTCAAACGGCTTCACGCCACAGCCAACCCTCGCATCCACGTCATCGCGGCCACCGAGGTCGTGTCGATGGATGACCCGGTTGAGGTTGCATTGCGCAAGAAGAAGGACTCTTCGATGCGCGTTGCCATTAATCAGGTCAAGGAGGGCGCAGCTCAGGCGTGCGTTTCTGCCGGCAATACCGGCGCCTTGATGGCCGTGTCGCGTTACGTTCTCAAGACGCTGGACGGCATCGATCGCCCCGCCATCGCAACCGCCATCCCGAACGAAAAAGGCGCCGGCACCACGGTGCTCGATCTTGGCGCCAACGCCGATTGCGAGCCTGAGCATCTGCTCCAGTTTGCGCAGATGGCTTCGGCGATGGTCTCGGTGGTCGAGCAGAAGCCTCGCCCGACGGTGGGCCTGCTCAATATTGGCGAAGAAGTGATCAAGGGCAATGAGGTCGTCAAGCAGGCGGGTGAGTTGCTGCGCGCCTCCGATCTCAACTTTTTCGGCAACGTCGAAGGCAACGATATCTTCAAGGGCACGACCGACATCGTCGTCTGTGACGGCTTCGTCGGCAACGTCGCGCTCAAGAGCACGGAGGGACTCGCCAAGATGATCGGCGAGATGCTGCGCCAGGAGTTCAGCCGTTCGTGGTTCACCAAGTTGCTGGCGGTGGTGGCGCTGCCCGTTCTCGTGCGTTTTAAACGCCGTGTCGATCATCGGCGCTACAATGGCGCCGCGCTGCTTGGCTTGCGCGGTCTTGTGATCAAGAGCCACGGTTCGGCTGACGCCTACGCGTTTGAATGGGCGATCAAGCGTGCCTATGATGCGGCGGCCAACGGCGTGATCGCCCGCATTGCGCAGGCGTTCGAATCGCACGGCGACGCAGCGGACAGCGCGCCTGCCGTTGCGCACATATCCACCTCTACCCCGGCCGCCGACGCTGCCTGAGCGCGTTGCTCCCGAGTCAGATTTCACCCCACCGCATATGACACGTTACGCAAGGATCATCGGTACGGGCAGCTATTTGCCGCCCAAGCGGGTCACCAATGACGAACTGGCGGCGCAATTGGCCGAAAAAGGCATCGAGACGAGCGATGAATGGATCGTCTCGCGCAGCGGCATTCGTGCGCGCCATTTCGCGGAACCCAACGTCGCCTGCAGCGATCTCGCCGTGAAAGCGGCCGAGCGCGCCATCGAGGCGGCTGGTATCGACCGCAGCGAGATCGACCTGATCATGGTGGCGACGTCCACGCCGGATTTCGTCTTCCCCAGTGCGGCGTGCCTCGTGCAGCAGAAGCTCGGCATCACCAATGGTTGCCCGGCATTTGACGTGCAGGCAGTGTGTTCCGGCTTCGTCTACGCCCTCGCAACGGCCGATAAATTCATCCGTGCCGGCGGCTATCGCAACATTCTGGTGATCGGTTCGGAAGTCTTCTCCCGCATCATCGATTTCAACGATCGGACTACGTGCGTCCTGTTTGGTGACGGCGCCGGCGCTGTGGTCCTGCAGGCGTCGGATGAGCCCGGCATTCTGTCGACCGCGTTGCACGCCGACGGCAGTCATGCCGATATCCTGTGCGTGCCCGGAAACGTAGCCGCGGGTGCGATCCAGGGCAGCGCTCTCCTGTACATGGACGGCCAGGCCGTGTTCAAGCTCGCCGTGACGGTGCTCGACAAGGTCGCGCGTGAAGCCCTGGCCGCTGCGAAGCTGGAGGCCTCGCAGGTGGACTGGCTGATTCCGCACCAGGCCAATATCCGCATCATGCAAGGCACGACGAAGAAGTTGGGCCTGTCGAACGAGCGGCTCATCGTGACAGTCGACGAACACGGCAACACATCGGCCGCGTCGATTCCGCTCGCGCTCGACGCCGCGGTGCGCGACGGGCGCATCCAGCGCGGTCATCACGTGATGCTTGAAGGCGTGGGTGGTGGTTTTACCTGGGGCGCCGCATTGCTGCGCTTCTGATACACGAATCTCAGAAAACACAACACGAGCCATGACATTTGCTTTCGTCTTTCCCGGCCAGGGTTCGCAGTCGGTCGGCATGCTCAATGCATTTGCCGACCATCCTGCCGTTGCGGCCACGTTGGCCGAGGCGTCCGACGCGCTCGGTCAGGATATCGGCAAGCTGATCGCCGAGGGCCCGGCGGAAGAACTGAACCTGACCACCAACACGCAGCCGGTCATGCTGACGGCCGCTGTTGCCGTCTATCGCGCATGGCTGGCCGCGGGTGGTCCTGCACCGTCCATCGTGGCGGGCCATAGCCTGGGCGAATACTCTGCACTGGTCGCGGCGGGCGCGATCGCGTTCAAGGATGCCGTGCCGCTCGTGCGTTTCCGCGCCAAGGCGATGCAGGAGGCTGTTCCGGTGGGCGAGGGCGGTATGGCAGCGATTCTCGGGCTGTCGGACGATGACGTGCGTGCGGCATGCGCTGAGGCCTCGGCAGTCGGCGTGGTTGAAGCCGTGAATTTCAATGCGCCGGCCCAAGTGGTGATCGCTGGCGCCAAGGCGGCTGTCGAAAAAGCCTGCGAGATCGCGAAGACCAAGGGCGCCAAGCGCGCGCTGCCGCTGCCGGTGTCGGCGCCGTTCCACTCGACGCTACTCAAGCCGGCTTCGGATCGTCTGCGCGAGTACCTTGCCGGCGTTACCGTCAACACGCCGGTCATTCCGGTCATCAACAACGTGGACGTGGCAATCGTGAACGACCCGGCTGCCATCAAGGACGCATTGGTGCGTCAGGCCGCTTCGCCGGTGCGCTGGGTTGAGACCGTGCAGAAGATGAAGGCTGACGGTATCGCCCGAGTGGTCGAATGCGGCCCCGGCAAGGTGCTGGCTGGTCTGACCAAACGTATTGATACGGACATCGTGGGCGATGCCATCTTTGACCCGGCTTCGCTGGAAGCGGTGCTCGGACAACTCAAATAATCGGCGGGATTCGTATGACCGGAGCATTGAACAATCAGGTCGCGCTGGTCACCGGCGCGTCGCGTGGCATCGGCCGCGCCATCGCGCTGGAACTGGCGCGACAAGGCGCAATGGTGGTCGGTACGGCCACTTCGGACGCTGGTGCGCAGGCCATCACGGCCTACTTGGCCGAGGCGGGCCTGAAAGGCGTGGGCGTGGTGCTGAACGTGAATGACGCCGCGCGCTGCGAGGCTGTCATCGACGAGACCATCAAGACCCATGGCGGCTTGAACATCCTCGTGAACAACGCCGGCATTACCCAGGACAATCTGGCGATGCGCATGAAAGACGAGGAGTGGACGTCGGTGATCGACACGAACCTCTCTGCGGTGTTCCGCCTGTCTCGCGCAGTGCTGCGTCCGATGATGAAGGCACGTGGCGGCCGCATCATCAACATCACTTCCGTGGTGGGTTCGGCTGGCAACCCGGGTCAGGCAAACTATGCTGCGGCCAAGGCGGGCGTGGAGGGCATGTCTCGCGCGTTGGCGCGCGAAATCGGCAGCCGTAACATCACGGTCAACTGCGTTGCCCCGGGCTTTATCGATACCGATATGACGAAGGTCCTGTCGGAGGAACAGCACACGGCGCTGAAGGCGCAGATCCCGTTGGGCCGTCTGGGCGCCCCTGAAGATATCGCTGGCGCCGTTGCTTTTTTGGCGTCACCGGCAGGGGGCTACATCACCGGGTCGACGTTGCACGTCAATGGCGGCATGTACATGGGATAAGAAGCCGTCCCGGCGGTGGTTGTGCGGAGTCTTGCGCATGCGCAAGAAACCGTGAAATCGCCGAACTAACTGGCTTTTAGCATCATGTTGAGCGCATTTTGTGCATGGAATTCCGCGCGGTTTTTCGCCGCGCAAACCTGCTAGAATGCGCGCACTTTTTGTCGAATACTTCCCTGGAGGGTTAAATGGACAACATCGAAGCACGCGTCAAGAAGATCGTCGCGGAACAACTCGGCGTGGCTGAGGGCGACATCAAGAACGAGTCGTCGTTCGTGAACGATCTGGGCGCGGATTCGCTCGATACGGTTGAGCTGGTGATGGCGCTGGAAGACGAATTCGGCATGGAAATCCCGGACGAAGAAGCCGAGAAGATCACCACGGTACAGCAAGCCATCGACTACGCAACCGCCCACGTCAAGGCGTAAGCGTCAATCGATCTCTTGACATCGCGGGCCACAGAAAGGGCTGTTATCCGGTTTGACCGGGTGGCGTGCTTTCTGTGGCCTTTGTCGCTGATACAGAGTTGCAGGAAAGCATAGTGAGCCGTCGTCGCGTCGTCGTAACCGGCCTGGGGCTGGTTTCTCCGGTAGGAAACTCGGTCGCCGAGGGGTGGGCCAATCTGGTCGCCGGCAAGTCCGGGATCGCCACCGTCACCAAATTCGATCATTCCAACCTGGCTGTGCACTTCGCCGGTGAAGTGAAAGGCTTCAATGTCGAGGATTACATCTCGGCCAAGGATGCCCGCCAGATGGATACGTTCATCCATTACGGCATCGCGGCCGGAGTGCAGGCGCTGAAGGACAGCGGGCTTGAAGTGACGGAGGCCAATGCTGAGCGTGTTGGCGTGCTGGTTGGCTCGGGCATTGGCGGCTTGCCGATGATCGAAGACACCCACGCCACTTACATGGAGCGCGGTCCGCGTCGCATTTCGCCGTTTTTCGTGCCGGGCTCGATCATCAACATGATCTCGGGTCACCTGAGCATCATGCACGGGTTGAAGGGCCCCAATCTGGCGGCCGTCACGGCATGTACGACCGGCCTTCATAGCATCGGCCTGGCCGCCCGCCTGATCCAGGCGGGTGACGCAGATGCGATGGTTGCTGGTGGTGCGGAATCGACCGTTTCGCCCCTTGGGATCGGCGGCTTTGCCGCGGCCCGTGCGCTGTCCACGCGCAACGAGGATCCGGCTACCGCATCCCGCCCGTGGGACAGGGATCGCGACGGCTTCGTGCTGGGCGAAGGTGCCGGGGTCATGGTGCTCGAGGAGTACGAATCGGCCAAGGCACGCGGCGCCCGCATCTACGCGGAGGTCGCTGGCTTCGGCATGAGCGGCGATGCATACCACATGACCGCGCCGAACATGGACGGTCCGCGCCGCTGCATGCTCAACGCGCTGCGCGACGCCGGCATCAACGCCGACCAGGTTCAGTACCTGAACGCGCACGGCACGTCTACGCCGCTGGGCGACAAGAATGAATCCGATGCCATCAAGGCCGCCTTCGGCGATCATGCGGGCAAAGTTGTCGTGAATTCCACCAAATCCATGACCGGTCACTTGCTGGGTGGGGCAGGGGGGCTGGAGTCGGTGTTCACGGTGCTGGCGCTGCATAACCAGGTGTCGCCGCCGACCATCAACATCTTCAATCAAGATCCCGAGTGCGATCTCGATTACTGCGCGAACACCGCGCGGGACATGAAGATCGACGTGGCCGTGAAGAATAATTTCGGCTTCGGGGGGACCAACGGCACGCTGGTCTTCAAGCGTCCGTAGGTACGAGTGGGGCGTGCCAGAGACGGCCCGCTCCGCTTGTCACTCTTACCTTGGTTGTACACCGCATCTCATTTCCCGAGCCATATCGGCGGCTATGCATGATCGGTCGCCTCGGCATCACGAGTCTTCTCTGCGTTGCCTTGTCCTGGTCGATCGCCGCGTGGGGTGCCGCATGGTCAATTGCGGCGTGGTGTGTGGTTGGCACGTTGGTGCTCGCGGCAAGTGTTCCTCTGGTGACGAATCGGTCGCCGCTTGAGATGGAACTGATGTGGCGGACGCGTCTCAAAACAGATGATGAATCCGGGCAGCCCATATGGCAGGTACGCTTGGCGATGCCCCAAGCGATCCGAAACGCGCCGCTGCTATGGTCTTGGGCGGTCGGTGAGCGTGTCCTGATTCTCGGCGTCGCGCACCGCGGCTGGTGTCCGCAGATTTTTGTGCTGATCCCACCGTGGTTCGCTCCCAAGCTGTTGCGCCGTATGCGAAGTCTGCTGCGCCTGGGGCCGCCTCCAGCGACTACCCGGGTGTCCGGTGTGTCGTAGGTAAAATGCAACATCCATAGTCACAAAAATTCAAGGCGATACACTGCAGGTGAAGAATCCGTGAGCGAACGCGAAGCCGACCAGATCCTCGTCGAACGCGTCCAGCAAGGCGACAAGCGGGCGTTTGAGCTGCTGGTGGTCAAGTACCACCGGAAGATCATTCGCCTCGTCTCCCGCTTGATCCGTGATGCGGCTGAAGTCGAGGATGTGGCACAGGATGCCTTTATCAAGGCCTACCGGGCGCTGCCTCAGTTCCGGGGTGAGTCTGCGTTCTACACGTGGCTGTATCGCATCGCGGTCAACACGGCCAAGAACTACCTCGCGACCCAGGGTCGACGCCCGGAGTCGTCCAGTGACATCGACACCGAAGAGGCTGAAACTTTTGCCGACGGTGAACAACTAAGGGATATCAATACGCCGGACTCCATGCTGCACACCAAGCAGGTGGCCGAAACAGTCAACCGCGCGATGGAAGCGCTGCCCGAAGAATTGCGTACCGCAATCACGCTTCGGGAGATCGAGGGTCTGAGCTATGAGGAAATCGCCGAAGCGATGGAATGCCCGATCGGAACGGTCCGGTCGCGGATCTTCCGGGCGCGCGAGGCGATTGCCGAGAAGTTGCGCCCCTTGCTGGGAACGGTGGAGGGCAAACGGTGGTAGCCAGCCGATATGACAAGCCGGCGGCCGGAAGCGGCTGCAAACGGTGAAACCTCGGGAAGTCTTCTCTCGGATCGTTGATTGGACGTTGGAGTTTTTGGGGTCGGGAAATGGGTCAGGCTCAATTGCAGACGGCAGAAGCGGAGTTCGCACTACGCATCTCTGCCTTGATGGACGGTGAAGTTGCTGCGCACGAAGTGTCGTCCGCGGTGGAACTCGCCAAGGACGGCGACGGTGCCACGCACTGGCGGGAGTACCAACTGATCGGCGACGCGCTTCGGTCAGAAGATCTCCTGAATATGCGTTCGTCTGAAGATTTCCTTGACAGGTTTTCCGCCCGTCTCGACGCCGAACCGCACCTGCTTGTGCCGGGTGTCGCGCAACGCTCTCAATCTCGCGATCGACACCGCTTTCTGGTGAGCCCTGCGTGGGTCCGTCGGATCATGCCGTCGACCGCAGTGGCCGCCGCGGTGGCAGCAGTCAGTTGGGTCGTCGTGCCGCAACTGCATGGCCGCGCCGATGGCAGCGATGGCTCGCCTGCGCTGGTTGCCAAGGCGACGCAGGGCCCGGGCGCCGGCGCGCAGGCTCTGACCGTGGCGGCTGCCGATGACACGCCAATGATCCGTGACGCCCGTCTGGACGAATATCTGAGTGCCCATCGCCAATCGGCGACCAACGGCATGGTGGTTCCGTATCTGCGCGCGGTGGCCAACGGGGTGGCAAACACCCAGGACTCCAATCAGGAATAATGCGGGCATCCATGTCGAAGGTGTGGCACCCCGTTGCCGGGGCAGGCGCCCGCAAGCTGCAGGCCGTTCGTCGGTCCGTCTTCATTCTCTTCTGTGCTTCGGCGTTGGCCACTGCTGCGCAGCCACAGCCGGCTCCCATGCCGCGCAAGGAGGCTGCTTCGTGGCTGACGAAGATCCACCGTGCTGCCCTGAAGCAAAACTACGTGGGCACGCTGACGTATCAGCGCGGCACCGGCATCCATTCCACGCGCATTCAGCATTATGCTGATCTCTTCAACAACGAGTACGAGCGCGTGGAAGCGCTGGATGGCAAGCAGCGCGAGATGCTGCGCCAGAACGATGTCGTCCGCAATCTGATTTACGACATCAAGCTGGTCGTCACCGAAAAGCAGGAGCACAAGGACAGCTTCCCTGCGTTGCTCGCCACGACCAATGGCGATGTGCTCGATCAGTACGACATGCGGCACCTGCCGCCCGAGCGTGTGGCTGGCATGGATTGCGAGGTCTTCCAGCTGGATCCCAAGGATGGGTTCCGCTACGCCTACCGTATCTGGGCGGAACACAACAGCGGCTTGCTGATGCGTGCGCAGACCATCGGTGAGGATGGCAAGGTGCTCGAGCAGGTCGCCTTCTCGCAAGTCGAATTGGGTGTGCCATCGGAGAAGCAGAAGATTGTTGCCGCGCTCAAAAGCTTGAGCGGCTGGAATCACTACGAAGTCGTCACGCAACCCACCAACCTTGCCGAGCAGGGCTGGACGATCGGAATACCCGTCAAGGGCTTCCAGAAGATTCGGGAAGTCCGCCGACCGCTCGGCGATATCGCGCCGGCAGGCAAGGGTGGCCACGCTTTCGAGGTGCAGCAGGTCGTGTTCAGCGATGGGCTTGCCGGGCTGTCGCTCTTCATCGAGCCGGTCTCCGAAAAACGCATGCGTCGTGAGGGCTTCATATCCCAGGGTGCTACGCATGTGATGGTGCGCCGCGTCGCCGATTTCTGGCTGACGGTCGTGGGCGAAGTGCCGTTTGCTACCATCAAGCAGTTTGGAGCAGCGGTGGACTATAAGCCGACCGCTGCCAACGCCGTGAACGGGGCCAGCCGGCCGGCTACCAGCGCTTCCCAATAAGCTGGCACTTGCCGCTTCGGCTGCCGTTCGGCCTCGCCTCGTCAGCGCGATTTCTCTAGTTGTTTCTATTTCGGGGAGCTTTCATGCGTACCGCTCGATCCCTCCATGCCTTGCGTTTGCTGTGTGTTGCCGCCGTTGTGGCGGTGGGAGGGGCACTGGTGCCGGCCCACGCGCAGAATCCCGTTGGTGGCGGGGCCGCGGGTACTTACGGTCTGCCCGACTTCGCCGATCTGGTGGAGAAGGTCAGTCCTGCCGTCGTCAATATTCGCACCACCGAAAAGGTGCGCATGCGGAACGGCCCGAGCGATGACGACATGGCCGAGTTCTTTCGCCGGTTCTTTGGTGTGCCCATGCCGGGCGTGCCGGGGCAGGGGCAGGGGCAGAAGCGGCGCAACGCACCACCCCAACAGGAAGAGGAGCAGAGCCGCGGCGTCGGCTCCGGATTCATCATTTCGGGCGACGGTTATATCCTGACCAACGCACACGTGGTCGAGGGTGCCGAGACGATCTACGTTACGCTGCTCGACAAGCGCGAATTCAAGGCCAAGGTCATCGGCCTGGACAAGCGGACCGACGTCGCGCTGGTCAAGGTGGACGCGTCAGCGCTGCCAAGCCTGAAGCTAGGCGATTCTGACAGGGTTCGCGTGGGCGAGTGGGTTCTCGCCATTGGATCGCCGTTCGGGCTGGATAACACGGTCACCGCCGGCATCGTGTCTGCCAAGGGGCGGGATACCGGTGACTACCTGCCGTTCATCCAGTCCGATGTGGCGGTCAATCCGGGCAACTCTGGCGGCCCGCTGATCAACCTGCGTGGCGAGGTGATCGGGATCAACAACCAGATCTACAGCCAGAGCGGCGGTTACATGGGCATTTCGTTTTCGATCCCGATCGATGAGGCGATGCGTGTGGCTGAGCAGCTCAAGACGCAAGGCCGGGTGACGCGCGGCCGCATTGGTGTGGCGATTGACAATGTGCCGAAGGACGCCGCCGAGTCACTCGGCCTGGGCCGTGCGCGCGGGGCATATGTGGGCAACGTCGAATCGGGCGGTCCTGCCGACAAGGCAGGCATTGAGGCGGGTGACATCGTCCTGAAGTTCAATGGCCGAGACATTGAAAAGGCAGGCGATCTGCAGCGTCAGGTTGGCGAATCCAAGCCGGGCACGCGTGCAGCCGTGCAAGTCTGGCGCAAGGGTACGACGCGCGATCTGGCGGTGACCGTGGCAGAGCTGCCGTCCGATGCCAAGGTTGCGCAGCGCAGTAAGGGGCCGCAGCCAGACAGCAGCCAGCAAGGTCCGGGCAAGCCGAATGCGCTGGGTCTGGTGGTGGCGGATCTGTCTGAAGGCGCCCAGCGCGAGTTCAAAACAAAGTCGGGTGTCGAGGTGCTGGTGGCCGAAGGGCCGGCCGCACGCGTTGGTATCCGCCCCGGCGACCTGATTCTGCGGGTAGGGGATACCGATATCGCGAGCGCCAAGCAGTTCAACGAAGTGGTCGGTCGGCTTGACAAGAATCGCATGGTGGCGGTGTTTGTCCGCAGGGGCGATGCCACCCAGGTGGTGACGATGCGCCCTAGCACGGCGCGTTCGGGTGGCGGGCAGTGATCGAACTGACGCTGTACGGTCGCTCTTACTGCCACCTATGCGATGACATGAAACTCGCGCTGGAGCCACTCCGGCATGGCTTTCGTTTTGTCTTGCATGAGGTGGATGTCGACAGCGATCCTGCGCTCGAGGACCGCTTTGGCGAGCTGGTGCCGGTGCTGATGACGGGCGCGCCACACATGTCTGTTGATGGAGCCATTGAGTTGTGTCACTACTTCCTTGATGTGGCCGTCGTGCGGAAATGGCTTGCGGCGCAGACGCCCAGCCTTTGACGTGACACTGCCGCAAAAAGAGGCGCAGGAAGCCCCCTGAAATCCGGTAAAATCGCCTGTTAGCGCCGATTTTTGCGTCGCATGATTTTTGTGCGTGACCTCGGCATCGACTCCAATACCTCCCGCCGGCGCCGTCCACCGCGCGCCGGCCATGCCGGAGCCGCTTCGCGTCCCGGCAGACGCGCCCGGGATGGGCGCGCTTTTCGACGCATTCGATGGACAATATCCGCAATTTTTCGATCATCGCCCACATCGACCACGGCAAATCGACGCTGGCCGATCGCATCATCCAGTTGTGCGGCGGGCTCTCCGACCGCGAGATGGAGGCCCAGGTGCTGGACTCGATGGACATCGAGAAGGAACGCGGCATCACCATCAAGGCGCAGACGGCGGCGCTGACCTACAAGGCACGCGACGGCAAGGTCTACAACCTCAATCTGATCGACACCCCGGGGCACGTCGACTTCAGCTATGAAGTCAGCCGATCGCTGTCTGCTTGCGAGGGCGCGCTGCTGGTAGTGGACGCCTCGCAGGGCGTGGAAGCGCAGACGGTTGCGAACTGCTACACCGCCATTGAGCTGGGCGTGGAAGTCGTCCCGGTCCTGAATAAGATCGACCTGCCCGCAGCCGACCCGGACAATGCGATCCAGGAAATCGAAGACGTCATTGGCATCGACGCGCAGGACGCCACCCGTTGCTCAGCCAAGACCGGCGTGGGCGTGGCCGACGTGCTGGAGGCCCTTATCGCCAGGGTGCCGGCGCCGAAGGGCGACCCAGACGCTCCCCTGCAGGCACTCATCATCGACTCGTGGTTCGACAATTACGTCGGCGTGGTGATGCTGGTACGTGTCGTGAACGGCACGCTGCGCGCAAAAGACAAGGTCCTGCTGATGGCCACGGGCTCGCAGCATCTCGTGGAGGAGGTCGGCGTATTCTCGCCAAAGTCCGTCACGCGCGAGTCGCTGTCTGCGGGGCAGGTGGGTTTCGTCATCGCGGGTATCAAGGAGTTGAAGGCCGCCAAGGTTGGCGACACCATCACCCATGTGGCGCCGCGCAAGGCCGAGGCACCGTTGCCTGGTTTCAAGGAAGTCAAGCCGCAGGTGTTTGCCGGTCTGTACCCGGTCGAAGCCAACCAGTATGAAGCGCTGCGTGAATCGTTGGAGAAGCTGCAGCTGAACGATGCCTCGCTGCAGTTCGAGCCGGAGGTGTCGCAGGCGCTCGGCTTCGGCTTCCGCTGCGGTTTCCTGGGCTTGCTGCACATGGAGATCGTGCAGGAGCGCCTCGAGCGCGAATTCGACATGGACCTGATCACCACGGCGCCGACGGTGGTCTACCAGGTCGTGCAGCGCGACGGCACGACGGTGCAGGTTGAGAACCCGGCCAAGATGCCGGATCCGAGCAAGATCGAGTCGATCCTTGAGCCGATCGTCACCGTGAACCTGTACATGCCGCAGGAATATGTGGGTGCCGTCATCACGCTCTGCGAACAGAAGCGCGGCTCACAGATCAACATGAGCTACCACGGCCGCCAGGTCCAGCTGACGTACGAAATTCCCATGGGCGAGATCGTGCTGGATTTCTTCGATCGGCTGAAGTCCGTTTCGCGTGGTTATGCGTCGATGGATTACGAGTTCAAGGAGTACCGCCCCTCGGACGTCGTCAAGGTCGACATGCTGATCAACGGCGACAAGGTGGATGCGCTCTCCATCATCGTCCACCGTTCCAACAGCGCGTACCGGGGCCGCGAAGTCGCTGCCAAGATGCGCGAGATCATCCCTCGCCAGATGTACGACGTGGCCATCCAGGCCGCCATCGGCAGCAACGTCATCGCGCGTGAGAACGTCAAGGCGCTGCGCAAGAACGTGCTTGCCAAGTGCTATGGCGGTGACATTTCGCGCAAGAAGAAGCTCCTCGAGAAGCAGAAAGAGGGCAAGAAGCGCATGAAGCAGGTCGGCACGGTTGAAATTCCGCAGGAGGCATTCCTTGCCATCCTGCGTGTCGAAGAAAAATAACCCGGACGAATCGCGCAACGGCGCCTCTCTCATTCATGAACTTCGCCCTGATTCTGTTTGTTCTCGTCGTCATCACCGGCATCGCCTGGGTTGCCGACAAGCTCGTGTTTCAACGTCAGCGCCAGACGGCAGCCGCGGCTGCACTAGCCGAATTCGATGCGCGCGCCCAGGCGCAGGCACAGTACGCAGGTGGTGCCGATATCGGTGCCGCGCGTCTGCAGCTGGCTGAAGAGAAGCTGCGCCAGCCATGGTGGCTCGAATACACGGCGAGCTTCTTTCCGGTGATCGCGGCAGTGTTTCTGCTGCGGTCCTTCGTGATCGAACCGTTCAAGATTCCGTCAGGCTCGATGATCCCGACACTGCAGATCGGCGATTTCATCCTCGTCAACAAATTCACGTACGGCATCCGCCTGCCGATCGTGAATCAGAAAATCGTCGAGCTGAATCAGCCGAAGCGCGGCGACGTGATGGTCTTCCGCTACCCGAAAGATGAGTCGATGGACTACATCAAGCGCGTGATCGGCGTGCCGGGTGATGTTGTGAAGTATGAGAATAAGCGACTGACCATCAACGGTCAGCCCGCGACCTACGCGCCACAATCCGATTATCTGGATGGGGAGCGCCTGACGTATTCCAAGCAATATCAGGAAACCCTCGGGAACGTCACGCACAATATCTTGAATGACGCTGACCGCCCGGCGTATGTGTCCGGCCCGGACGATTTTCCGTTCCGCGAGAACTGCACTTACAATCAGTCTGGCTTCACCTGCAAGGTACCTCCGGATCACTATTTCATGATGGGCGATAATCGTGACAACAGCGCGGACTCACGTTATTGGGGCTTCGTGCCGGACAAGAACATCGTCGGGAAGGCGTTCTTCATCTGGATGAACCTGGGCGACCTGAAGCGGATCGGCGGCTTCCATTGATCCGCTAAGTGACACAAAGACATCTTATTAGCGTTCGCCAATTGCAAAACGGGGGAAATGCAATGCGGAATCGTCAGACCGGTCTGAAACGCCCGTCGCATGGGATTACCATGTTTGGCATTCTGATCGGCATCATCGTGCTGATCACGGCTGTGTTGCCCGCCATCCGAGCCATTCCGAGCCTGATGGAATACCAGGCGATCACGCGGGCCGTGAAGCAGGCACGCGATCGCGGCACGAGCCGGCAAGATGTCGTGGGCGCCTTCGACAAGCAAGCCGCCATTGACGACATCACGTCGCTGAAGGGTGACGACCTGGAGGTGCTTGATGCCGGCGGTTCCATCCAGGCGGTGCATTTTTCATACAAGCGCGAGATTCCGCTGTATGGCCCGATCAGCATGGTGATCACCTATTCGGGGACCCTGCATTGACATGAGTCTGGATGCATTGCAGCAACGTCTTGGCTACCGCTTCAGCAAACCGGAGTTGCTGCAGCAGGCGCTCACCCATCGCAGTCACAGCGCGATGCACAACGAGCGCCTGGAATTTCTTGGCGATTCGATTCTGAATTGCGCGGTCGCCGACATGCTCTACGGCATGTTCGGCAAGCTCGATGAAGGCGACCTCTCTCGCGTGCGTGCGAATCTGGTCAAGCAGCAAGCCCTTTACGAGATCGCGCAAATGCTGCTGTTGCCCGATGCGTTGCGCCTGGGCGAGGGCGAATTGAAGAGCGGCGGCTTCCGTCGGCCGTCTATCCTGGCTGATGCACTGGAAGCGATCTTCGGCGCGGTTTTCCTTGACGGCGGCTTCGACGCTGCCCGCACGCTGATCCGCAAGCTGTACATCCCGATCCTGGAGCAGGTCGACCCGCGGACGTTGGGCAAGGATGCCAAAACGCTGCTGCAGGAGTATCTCCAGGGGCACAAGATCGCGCTGCCACTCTATACGGTGGTGGCAACCCATGGCGCGGCGCATAATCAGCAATTCGAGGTCGAGTGCGCGATCCCCAAGCTGGAAGTTCGAGTCTCCGGTAATGGCGCGTCGCGGCGCGCGGCCGAACAATCGGCAGCCAAGCTTGCGTTGGACGAAGCGCATCGCCTGGTGCCGCAACTCGTCAAGCGCAGTCGCGCGGAGCGCACCGGCAAGACGCGCAAGCAGGCGACGCCGCCTGACCCACAGTTGTCTCTTAGGTTGAAGGAATAATCAGGTAAATGAGCGACACCCCATTGCAGCCTCCGCAACCCACCCCGGGTGGGCCGGAAGGGTTCCGCTGCGGCATGGTCGCCATTGTCGGGCGGCCGAACGTCGGCAAATCCACGCTGATGAACGCCCTGGTTGGCCAGAAAGTCAGTATCACGTCGCGCAAGGCCCAGACCACGCGCCACCGCATCACCGGCATCCAGACGACCGAGGATGCGCAGTTCGTTTTTGTCGATACGCCGGGCTTTCAGACGCGCCATGCCACGGCGCTGAACCGTTCGCTGAATCGGGCGGTGACCTCCACGCTGACATCGGTCGACGCCGTGCTGTTCGTGGTCGAGGCTGGCCGCTACGGTCCGGACGACGAGAAGGTGCTGTCGCTGTTGCCGCGCGAGACGCCCGTGATCCTGATCGTCAACAAGGTCGACCGGCTCGATGCCTATACGCGTGCCGAAATGGTGGCTGTGTTCCTGCAGGAAATGGCACAGGTGTTTCCGTTCAAGGAAATCGTGCCCATGTCGGCCAAGAATCGTGACGACATCGTGCGCCTGCTTGGCATCGTGCGTCCGTACTTGCCGGAAGGTGAGCCGATGTATGACCCGGAAGCGCTCACCGACCGCAGCGAACGCTTCCTGGCCGCAGAGATCGTCCGCGAAAAGGTTTTCCGCTGGACCGGCGACGAATTGCCCTATTCGAGCACCGTCGTGGTCGACAAGTTTGAGACCGAGGGTCGCCTGCGACGCGTATTCGTCACCATCCTGGTTGACCGCGACGCGCACAAGGCGATGATCATCGGCGCCAAGGGCGCCAAGCTGAAGCAGATCTCCACCGAAGCCCGCATGGACATGGAAAAGCTGTTCGACGGCAAGGTCTATCTGGAAGTCTGGATCAAGGTCAAGAGCGGCTGGGCCGACAACGAAGCCGGCCTGCGCGCCTACGGCTACGAGTAACCTGGCTCGGCAAGACGACACACGTTCGATGGCGGGACGATCCGATCCGATTCCGGACGAGGCCGCGGAATGGCTGGCCGAGGAGAGCGTTGCCGGGGCCGCGCCGCGCAAGAGCTTTCCGGCCGCTCGTTCCGAGACGCGTGTCGCCGCGCAACCGGCTTTCGTGCTGCACAGCTATCCGTACCGCGAAACGAGCCTGATCGTTGACGTTTTTACACCGGACTACGGCCGGATGGCGCTGGTCGCGAAGGGCGCCAAGCGGCCCCATTCGGCTCTGCGAGGGGTGCTGCAGACCTTCCAGCCGCTGTCGTTGTCGTGGAGCGGGCGAGGTGACGTGCGGACGCTGACACGCGCTGAATGGGTCGGCGGCATGGTCCCGCTGGGCGGTGAGGGGCTGCTTTCCGGCTTCTACCTGAACGAGCTGCTTGTCAAGTTCGTCGCCCGCGAGGATGGGCACCCGGTCCTGTTCGCGCATTACGTCGAAACGCTGAACAAGCTTGCCCACGGTGAGCCGGCGGCCTTTACGCTGCGGGCATTCGAGCGCGTGCTCTTGCGCGAAACGGGCTTCGCGGTTCAACTCGATCGCTGCATCGACGGCGAGCCCGTGATGCCGGAGGGGGAGTATGTCTATCACCCCGAGCGCGGAGTGCGACGCGCCTTGCCGAGCGACCCATCCTCGTGGCCGGTGTTGCGTGGCCAGACATTGATCGACATGGAGTGCGATGATTACGCTTCGCGCCCGACCACCGCGCAGCAGAGCCGCAGCCTGATGCGTTTCCTGCTGCATTATCATTTGCATGGCACGCCGCTTTCGACGCGCCAGATCCTGATCGACTTGCAGAAACTATGATCTTTCATGCCTCGCCGGGAGTCATCGACCTGGGCGTCAACATCGACCACGTCGCCACGCTGCGCAATGCGCGCGGCACTTCCTATCCGGACCCGATTGCCGCGGCACTCCTGGCCGAAGAGGCGGGGGCTGATCTCATTACGCTGCATTTGCGGGAAGACCGCCGCCATATCAAGGACGCCGATGTGCGCGCATTGCGCCCACAACTGCGCACGCGCATGAACTTGGAGTGCGCCGTCACGCAGGAGATGCTGGACATCGCCTGCGACATCGGCCCGCAGGACGTTTGCCTCGTGCCCGAGCGCCGCCAGGAAGTGACGACCGAAGGCGGCCTGGACGTGGTCGGTGGTTTCGCCAAGGTACAAGCCGCCTGCAAGCAGCTTGCGGATGCCGGGATTCGCGTGTCGTTGTTCATTGATCCGGATGCCGCACAGATCGAAGCCGCCGCCGCCGCCGGCGCACCCGTGATCGAACTGCACACCGGCCGCTACGCCGATGCCACCGACGATGCCGAAGTGAAGTCGGAACTGGTGCGCATTGAAACCGCCGTGGAAGAGGGTATCCGCTGGGGCCTTCGCGTGAACGCTGGACATGGCCTGCACTATACGAACGTGCAGCCGATTGCTGCCCTCGCGGGCATTCATGAGCTGAACATTGGCCATGCCATCGTGGCCCACGCCGTCTTTGCCGGCTGGCAGAACGCGGTGCGTGAGATGAAGGCAATCATGGTCGCGGCGCGCTTGTCATCGACGACCCCGGCGGCCGCGCATCCGGGCGTGCCCGCATGAGTCAGCCGGAAGCCGCTGCACCCCGGGCCGGCGCCATCTATGGCATCGGCACCGACATCATCCAGATCGAACGCGTCGAAGGCGTGATGCAGCGGACCAATGGCCGCTTCGCCGAGAAGGTGCTTGGGCCGGATGAGCTGCGCGTCTACCTTGCCCGCAAGGCGCGCTCTGAGCGGCGCGGTCTGGCTTTTCTGGCGACGCGCTTTGCTGCCAAGGAAGCTGTGTCGAAAGCCATTAGTTTGGGGATGCATTGGCCGATGACATGGCGCGCGGTGCAGACACTCAACCTGCCATCAGGGCAACCCGTGGTGCGCTACAGCGGTGAACTGGCCGACTGGATTGCGCAGCACGGCCTCCACATCCAGATCAGCGTGACGGACGAGCGCGACTACGCAGTCGCCTTCGCCGTCGCCGAGTTGCAAACGAAACCCTCCGCATGAATTCCACCGCCAAGCAGCAAAAACGCCCCGGCCCGATCGTCCTCGATGTGGCCGGACTTGAACTCGGTCCGGACGATGTTCGTCGCATCGCTCACCCGCTGACGGGCGGCGTCATCCTGTTCGCGCGCAATTTCGAGTCGCGCGCGCAATTGACGGCGCTGACGCGTGCCATCCGCGCCGTGCGCGACGATGTGCTCATTTGCATCGATCACGAGGGTGGCCGTGTCCAGCGCGCAAAGGCTGACGGTTTCACCCATCTGCCTGCAATGGGCGCTCTGGGCAAGCTGTGGGATCGCGACGTGCTGGCCGCGACGCGCGCCGCCACTGCATGCGGGTACGTACTGGCCGCGGAACTACGCGCATGCGACATCGACCTCAGCTTCACGCCGGTGCTCGACCTCGACTACGGCACGAGCAGCGTGATCGGCGATCGTGCGTTCCACCGTGACCCACGCGTGGTGACGATGCTCGCCAACCACCTGACGCTCGGACTGCGCCTGGCTGGCATGGCGAACTGCGGCAAGCACTTCCCTGGGCATGGTTACGTTCAGGCTGATTCCCACATCGCAGTGCCGGTCGACGATCGCCCGCTGGAGGCCATCCTCGCCGACGACGCGCAGCCTTATGGCTGGATGGGCATCGGTCTGCAGTCGGTCATGCCGGCACATGTCATTTACGCGAAGGTCGACCCGAACCCGGCCGGTTTTTCGCGCTTCTGGCTGCAGGACATGCTGCGTGCGCATTTCAATTTTGATGGCGTGATTTTTAGCGACGACCTCAGCATGGAAGGGGCGAGCGTTGCAGGCTCCGTGGTCGATGGTGCTCGCGCGGCGCTCACGGCCGGTTGCGACATGGTGTTGATCTGCAATGCGCCTGAGAAGGCAGACCAGCTGCTCAACGAGCTGGATGCAACGATGGGCAAGGCGTCGTTGCGGCGTGTGCGCCGGCTGTTTGGCGGCAAGGCGGTGAAGGGCTGGACGAAGCTGCAACAGCAATCTGCTTATCGGCAAGCGCTGCGTACACTGCGCGAGGCCGCGCTGATTGCGTAATCGCAAGCGAGACACCCGAAAACAAAAAGGCTCCCGAGGGAGCCTTTCTGATTGGTGCTGCGCTGGTCTTACTTGGCGCGGCTGCGGTATTCGTCCGTACGCGTATCGATTTCGATCTTGTCGCCGGTGTTGCAGAACAACGGCACCTGGATCACGAAATCCTTGTTTTCGTTGATCTGGGCAGCCTTCAGAACCTTGCCCGAGGACGTGTCGCCCTTGACGGCCGGTTCCGTGTAGATGATTTCGCGGACGACCGTGGTCGGCAGTTCGACCGAGATGGCTTTCTCGTTGTAGAAGGTCACTTCAACCTTCATGCCGTCTTGCAGGTAGTTCAGCGCGTTGCCCATGCTTTCGGCTTCAACGTTGTACTGCTCGTACGTGACCGGATCCATGAAGACGTACATCGTGCCGTCGAAGTAGGAATACTCGGCTTCCTTCTTCTCGAGGATGACCTGTTCCATCTTGTCGTCGGCATTGAATACCGATTCACCGCCTGCTTCGGTCAGCAGGTTCTTGTACTTCATCTTGACGACGGCGCCCGAACGGCCGGAGCGGCTGTACTCGGTCTTGAGCACGACCATCGCGTCGTTGCCGATCATGAACACGTTGCCAGCGCGGAGTTCTTGCGCGATTTTCAAGGCCATTTCTAAATTCCTGAAAGATAAGAGGGTTCGATGCGCGCCAAGCAACGAAGCAACCGCGCGAGTCCCTCGGGTCGCGCGAACCAGGTCAAAGCCGGGGCCGCATATAGATCAGCCCGCTATTTTACCTGTTTTTCGCAGAACGCCACCAGATTCGCGGCGAGATCTCCGAGATGCAACAAGCCCTGCTCCCACGTCGCCGCGCGCGTGCGCAGGGCAGGCGAAGCAGCCACCAGTGCCGCCCAGTCGAGCGACGCCGGCTTCCCATTCCATGCGTGCCAGAACGTGGTGATGGCATCGGCATCCGCTTGGGCCAGGCCAGCGGTATAGCGTGCCAGGAAGGCGTCCAGTTTGGTGAGGTGGACGTCGTCGCTTTGCGGGTAGATGTGCCACACAAAGGGGCGTAATGCCCACTGGCCGCGCACGAAGGAATCCTCGCCGCGCACGAAGTTGATGTCGCACGCCCAGAGAAGGGCATCGTACTGCTCTTGCGGCACGAAAGGCACCACGGCCACGGTGAGCTGGTTTCGCGTCCAGCGGGCCCCCGCCCTGGCAGCACCGGCATTGCCCAGAAGTTCAGCGATCTGCGTGGCAGCCAAGCCTTCTGGCACCAGGCAAATCACCGGTTGCGCGGCGCTTTCCCATTGAGAGACCAGCGTGGGCAGCGCAGGGTTGGCATACGCAAACAGGCTGACGCGCAGGGCGTCCGGGGATTCCCGCATCAGATCGTCCACGCCAAGGCGGTGCCATAACGCCTGGCGGGCGGCTGGGCTCGCTTCGAACGTTGCGCGCTGCGCGCCCAGGTGCGACTCGCGCAATACGCCGCCGGTGTTGCGGGCAAAGCCGGGGAAGAAAAAGTACTTGACCAGCGGCAACCGAGGATGTGGCGATTGCATTGCGTGGTACTCGGATACCCAGTGCTCTGCGCTCAGATATTCCAGGTTGATCCAGACCGGCGCGGCGCTTTGCCTGGCAAGTTCAGCCATCTGCAGGAGCATCGGCTCGGGGGCGGCGCAGGCGAAGGCTTCGACCACCACGTCATGCGGTGCGGGGTGCGGATCAGCGGCGAGCAGGTCGGCCACCTGGGCGTCGTTGCCCCAGTGACGGATGTCGACGCCAGACACCCGTTGTGCCTCGGCTTGCTTGTCGACTGTCGGGCAGAGCTTTTCGAACGAGCGCAGGTCGTCCACCCACAGGCGGACGGTGTGGCCATGCTCCTGAACGAGCTGACGCGCCAGGCGCCAGCACACGCCGATGTCGCCATAGTTGTCGACGACGCGGCAGAAAATGTCCCAGGACGTGATGGTGCGCATGCGGCAGGGCTGAGTGACCAATGGGCCAATATTGTAGTCGGCCGCTTGTTCTACACTGATGGCCTCTGAGCCTGCGAACGCCATGCCGTCCAACCCAACGTCACCTGATCTCCCCGAGACGCCCGGGAACGCCGCACCAGCCGCGCCCGAATTCGATGCGAAGGCGCACATTGCCCGCTTGCCCAACCTGCCCGGTGTCTACCGCTATTTTGATGCGCAGGGGAACGTCCTCTACGTCGGCAAGGCACGCGACCTGAAGAAGCGCGTATCGAGCTACTTCAACAAGACGCTGCTGTCGCCGCGCATCGCCATGATGGTCTCGAAGATCGCGCGCATCGACACCACCGTCGTGCGCAGCGAGGCCGAGGCGCTGCTGCTGGAAAACAACCTGATCAAGGCGCTGGCGCCGCGCTACAACATCCTCTTTCGTGACGACAAGTCGTACCCCTATCTCAAGCTGACGCAGCACGCTTATCCGCGGATGGCATATTACCGGGGTGCCACCGACCGCAAGCACCAGTACTTCGGTCCGTTTCCCAGCGCGCACGCGGTGCGCGAGAGCATGCAGATCCTGCAGAAGGTGTTTCAGCTGCGCACCTGCGAGGACACCGTCTTCAACAACCGGACGCGGCCTTGCCTGCTGCACCAGATTCATCGCTGCAGCGGGCCCTGTGTCGAGGCCATCGGTCCCGAGGATTACGCTCGCGATGTCGCCAATGCCGCCGGCTTCCTTCTGGGCCGCCAGGACGAGGTCATGCAGACGCTCCAGGACAAGATGCAGCGCTATTCCGAAGCACTGCAGTTCGAACAGGCGGCCATCGTCCGGGACCAGATCGGCGCACTGTCCACCGTGCTCAAGCAGCAGTCGGTGGAGGAAGTCGGTAACGCCAGTGACATCGATATCCTGGCCGTGGCCATCAAGGGCGGTCACGCTTGCGTGAATCTGGCGATGGTGCGCGGCGGCCGGCACCTCGGCGACAAGGCGTACTTTCCCACGCACGTCGAAGAAGGCGCCGCGATCGTCGGCGAAGATGTCGAGGCCGACGCGCAATCGGCGTCCGCGCGCGATCCGGAACGCGTGGCCAGCGACATCCTCGCAGCCTTTGTCGCGCAGCATTACCTTGATCAGTTCGTGCCGCCGATATTGGTGGTGAGCCACCCGATCTACGCTACCGACCTCATCGACGCGCTTGCGGAGCAGGCGGGTCGCCGTGTCTCGGTCGTGCGTCAGCCGCAGGGCGGGCGCCGCGCCTGGCTCGAGATGGCGGAAAAGGGTGCCGAGCTATCGCTGCTCCGCCGGCTGTCCGAGCAAGGCAGCCAGCAGGCCCGCACGCGCGCGTTGGCCGAGACCATCGGCATCGATCTGGAAGACCTCGCTGCCCTGCGCGTGGAGTGCTTCGACATCAGCCACACCGCAGGCGAGGCGACGCAGGCCTCATGCGTGGTCTTCCACAGCCACACCATGCAGAACGGCGAATATCGCCGTTACAACATCCAGGACATCACGCCCGGTGACGACTACGCGGCCATGCGGCAAGTCCTCACGCGGCGCTATCAGAAGATCGTCGAGCGGGCTGGTGAAGATACGCCCAGCATGCCAAACATCGTGTTGATCGACGGCGGGAAGGGGCAGGTGGAAGTGGCGCGCCAGGTGTTTGAGGAGTTGGGTCTCGATATCGGATTGCTGGTCGGCGTGGCCAAGGGCGAAGGCCGGAAGGTTGGCTTGGAGACGCTCGTCTTCGTCGACGGTCGGCCGTCGCTCGAACTGGGGCAAGGTAGTGCCGCGCTGATGCTCGTCGCGCAGATCCGTGACGAGGCGCACCGGTTTGCCATCACGGGCATGCGCGCCAAGCGTGACAAGGCGCGCAATACGTCGCGCCTGGAAGAGATCGAGGGCATTGGCGCCAAGCGCCGCCAGCGGCTGCTGGCGCGCTTCGGGGGGTTGCGCGGCGTGATGGCCGCCAGCGTCGATGAACTCGCCACGGTGGAAGGCATCTCCCAGACTCTGGCCGAAGAAATCTACCGTCAGCTTCATTGATCGGCGACAATGCCCCATCTTGGCGCGCTGGCCAGTGCTTGCGCGGTGGTTGCCCTCTCGATTTGCCATGCCTCTCAACTTCCCGATCCTCCTGACCTGGCTGCGTGTGGCCATGATCCCGCTGGTGGTGGGCGTGTTCTACGTACCGGACGCCTGGATGGCGCTGCCCGCCAAGAATCTCACGGCTGCAGTGTTCTTCATCGTCGCAAGCCTGACCGATTGGTTCGATGGCTTCCTGGCGCGCCGCTGGAACCAGACTTCCGCTTTTGGCGCCTTCCTCGATCCCGTGGCCGACAAGCTGATGGTGGCCGCCGCGCTGCTGGTACTGCTGGCGCTGGGTCGCGTGTCGGATGTCATTGCGTTGGTCATCATTGGCCGTGAGATCACGATTTCGGCGTTGCGCGAATGGATGGCGCAGATCGGCGCATCCAAGAGCGTGGCGGTCAATTTTCTTGGCAAGCTGAAGACGACCTTCCAGATGATCGCGATCCCACTGCTTCTGTTTGAGGGACGGTTGTTCGGCATGATCGACGCGCAGGCGTGGGGTACATGGCTGATCTACGTGGCTGCGGTGCTCACGCTGTGGTCGATGGCGTACTACATGAAGCTCGCCTGGCCACAGATCCGCGAGCGCGCAAAGTGAAGCCGCAAAAACTCTTGCGCAACCTGTTGACGAGGATGATTCTTTTTTGCCATAATCTCGTTCTCGCGTTGCAGTGATGTGACGCAACGGTCTGGCAGCACAAAGGGTGTACGGCAGTGCTGGTAGCCAATATGCGGGAATAGCTCAGTTGGTAGAGCGCAACCTTGCCAAGGTTGAGGTCGCGAGTTCGAGCCTCGTTTCCCGCTCCAGTTTTAAATGTGTGGCCGTGTTGATGTGATGGCGCGGCGGCATAACCGGTTACGCGGGAATAGCTCAGTTGGTAGAGCGCAACCTTGCCAAGGTTGAGGTCGCGAGTTCGAGCCTCGTTTCCCGCTCCAATTCCGAAGGGAAGCCTTGCTTCCCTTTTTCTTTATCGGCACGGCAAACACGCGGTTCTTCGCGAATTGCTACAATGCGGTGTTGAGCCCCTGGCGGGGTAGCAAAGTGGTTATGCAGCGGCCTGCAAAGCCGTGTACGCCGGTTCGATTCCGGCCTCCGCCTCCAGAATGCAAAAAAGCCCCGACTTGTTCGGGGCTTTTTGTTTTCTGCGTTGGCCCACCGTCTTGTCGATTTCGGAATTCAATATCATCCGCTTACGCAAGTAAGCCGCACGGCACGTGTACGCATTGCTCACTTTAGCGAACCTTGTCAGTTCATCAGTCTGCGGCGGTGTTTCTTGCGAAAATGCGCGACTACAGAGTGAGGCTGCGCGAGAGTCTGCGCACAGTTACCAAAGGATGGGGGCATGGGCGATGGATCTTGTTCCTCTGCCCGCGCACAATCGCCTTGTTCAGACATCATAAAAAATGATAGAACGGCATCAATCCCCAGTAGGGCGCTTCGCTTTTCACAATTGTTTGCAGTATGGCGGGATTCGCCTTTTAGGATGACTTGGGCTCAAGTCGGTCGCAAGCCGTGGATTCGGTCGTGTGCGGGCGTCGGTGCCGTACCGGAGGCGGCGGGTGATCGGATGAAGATGCGCCGGCCTAGGATTTGATGACAACGATAAAGGGAGCGCGCCGGCGTCCCCCGGGAGCGGTGGCCAGTATTGACCATGCGGCCCGACCCGAAACGGCGAAAGGGCAGTCCAGATGGCGATACGAATTGCCTCAGTGGAAGACAATCAGGCGCAGTCGGAGTTGATTCGCGAGATCCTGACAGCGTCCGGATACGAATGCGAGTGTTTCAGTAACGGGGACGCCTTTGTGAAGGCATTGCGGGATCGGACGTTCGACCTGCTGTTGCTTGACTGGCAGTTGCCCGATATCAGCGGTATCCAGCTGGTGAGCTGGGTGCGGCAGACCGTCGGACCGGCACTGCCCGTGCTGTTTCTGACCAATCGCTCGCTGGAAGACGATGTGGTGCAAGGGCTGGCTGCCGGCGCCGACGATTACGTCATCAAGCCGGTGCGCCGCGCCGAACTGGTGGCGCGCGTGGGCGCGCTCTTGCGCCGCGCAGCGCCGCGCACGAACGAGTCGCTGGAGCGCATCTGCGTCGGCCCCTACGCGGTCGATCCGGTGGGACGCGCTCTGGCGCTGCACGGTCTGCAGGTCGAACTGTCGCCGCGCGAGTTTGATCTGGCGCTGTATCTCTTTCGCAATGTCGGCAAGCTCGTGCCGCGTGAGTTGATCGAGCACGCCGTCTGGGGCCGCAGCATCGGCCCGGATTCACGCACGCTGGCCACGCATATCTCCAAGCTTCGGCTGAAATTGGATCTCAACCAGAAGAACGGCGTGCGGCTGGTTTCGGTGTATTCGCATGGCTATCGGCTGGAAACCACCCAGGAAGACGGTGAAGCAAGCTGACGCAACAACGGGTGATCGGATGCGGCGCGCCGCGTGGTTCGGCGCGTTCGTTCTTTTTGGCGGTGCCGCACAGTTCGCGACAGCGCAGCCTTCCGGCGCCGACGGGACAGATTTTCTCTACCACGTCCAGCCGGGTGACACGCTGATCAGCCTCGCTGGCCGCTACATGGACAGCGCGGAGGGCTGGCGCCTGCTGCGGCAGCGCAACCGCGTTGCGAACCCTTATCGCCTGCAGCCTGGATCCGTGCTGCGCATTCCTTTCAACCGGATTCCCGTGGTGCCCGCGGCGGTGCGTGTCGTGTTTGCGCGCGATGCCACCACAGCGGACGGCAAGCCGCTGCAGGTTGGCATGACGCTCGCAGAAGACGCACAGATCGACACGGGCGACAAAGGCGTCGTGACGCTTGCATTTGACGATGGCACGCGCGTGAGTGTGCCTCCCGGTAGCCGTGTCGCGCTCACGCGTGTGCGTGCTTTTGCGCGAGCGGGGCTGATCGATGTGCGGCTGCACGTCAAGCAGGGCGAGGCTGAATCGGATGTGTCGCCGCGAAAGCGCGGTGTGGGCCGCTACGAGATTTCCACCCCCGCGCTCGTGACCGGCGTGCGCGGCACGCGATTCCGCGTGCAGGCGAGCGCGGGTGCATCGACGAGTTCGGTGCTGGAGGGGAGCGTTGCCGCAAGGGGAGGGGGGCAGACGCAGTCTGTCGAGGCCGGTTTCGGCGTGCAGGTGTCAGGCGGGCGCATCAGGCGTGTGGCGCTGCCGCGTGCACCCAGGCTCGACGCCGTTCCCGAGCTTGTGCAGACGCCGTGCTTCCGGGCGACCTGGCAACCGGTCAAAGGTGCCGTTTCATACCGCGCGGCAGTCGCGCGCGATGCCGCATTGACCGAACTGAGCGCCTACCAACTGGGCGCGACTCCCGGCGCGACGCTGTGTGGCAATGAGGACGGCGATTACACCCTGGTGGTGCAGAGTGTCGACGCACTCGGCTTGACCAGCGTCTCGGCCACGCGGCCCTTTACCGTGCGCTTGCACCCCGAGCCGCCGTATCCGATCCAGCCTGCCAGCGGCAAGACTTACCGCAGCGGCGGGGTGGCGTTTGCGTGGGGTGCTGTGTCCGATGCACGCAGCTATGACGTGCAGGTCGCCGGCGCGCAGAGTTTCGCGTCACCGGTCATCCAGCAGCACGGGGAGGCGGTGCGCATGACCAAGACGTTGGGCGCCGGCACCTGGTGGTGGCGCGTGCGCTCGGTGGCGGATGGCGGCAAGACCGGCCCGTGGAGCGACGCACTGCGCTTTCGCACGCTCGACATACCGGCCGACGCAGCGCCGCCAGCTACCGCCGATGGCGGCAACGACGGCATGCTGCACACCCACTGGCCCGAACTGGCGCCCGAATTGACGGCCGCCGGCGCGCGTACTCGGCTGCAACTGGCCAGCGAACCCAGCTTCGCAAAGCCCCTCGTCGACATCGTCAGCAATCGCAGCGAAGCCGCCATTCCGCAGCCGCCGGCCGGCAGGTATTACATCCGTACCGGCGTGGATCTGGGCGACGCGGCGGACGTCGTCTATTCCGGACCGCAGCGTATTGATATTGGCGCCTTCGTCGGCGATTCAGCGCGCAGCCCTGTGCAGAGCGGCGGCGGCAACCTGTTGCTTGATGATGGGTCCCAAGGACCACGCCTGCGCTGACCCGGCGCTGGCCACGCCGGCCGCCCGGCATGCCGCGCTCCGCTCGCTGGTGGAGTGGGGTGTGTTGGTGGCGCTGGCTACGCTGCTCACCATCGGCGCAGTGCGCTGGGACGTGGTGGCGCGGCTGGATGCGATGGTGTACGACACCGTCGTGACGCTGAACGGACATGCCCCGCGCGACGACATCGTCATCGTTGCGATTGACGATCAGAGCCTCGACGCAGTGGGCCGGTGGCCTTGGCCTCGTAGCCGCCTGGCTGACCTGATTGGGCGGGTGGGGCAAGCGCGGCCTCGTGGCATTGGCGTCGACATTCTGTTCATCGAACCCGATCTCGCGCACCCGGACAGCGATCGTGCGTTGGCGGCAGCCATTGCGCGAGCAGGACACGTCGTGTTGCCCGCTCTGCCGGAGCGCACGGGGCAAGGGCGCGTCTATCACTACCCGTTTCTTGGTATCGAAGCTGCCGTTGCGCACATCAATGCCGCATCCGACGCCGATAGCGTCGTACGAGGCGTCTATCTGGAGGAAGGGCCACCTGGCCACATGCTCGATCATCTGGCCGTGCAACTGGCGCGTCAGGCAGCACGGCCGCCTCGTTCATTGGCAAGCGATGGCGATGCGCAAGCCGACACCGAGGGCTGGATGCGCAGGGGATTTGTCCGCCTGGACTTCGCGGGGCCGGCAGGGACGTTCAGGCATGTGCCGGCCGTGGATGTGCTCACTGGCCGCGTGGCGCCCGACGCGTTTGCCGGCAAGCTGGTGCTGATCGGGGCGACCGCGTCGGGTGTGTCGGATATTTTCGCGACGCCCACTTCGCGCACGATGAGCGGTGTGGAAGTGCTGGCCAATGCCACGCAGACGGTGCTCGACGGGACGGCCATCCTGCCGTTGTCATCAGCGTGGTTCTGGGCAATGACGCTGCTGCCATTGCTGCTGACGGCGTACGCGGTGCGTTGGCTCACGCCGCGCATGGCGCTCGCTGTGGCGCTGGCGGGCGCGGCGTTGGTGCTGCTCGGAGCAATCGGGGCTTTGGTGCTGAGCCACCGCTGGCTGCCACCTTTCGCCGCACTGGTAGGGCCGCTGGTCCTGTACCCGCTCTGGAGCTGGCGCCAGCAGGAAACCGCGCTGCGCTTTCTGCGCGATGAGATGCAGCGCCTTGCGCGTGAACCCGGTGTGCTGGCGGACACAGCACCGCTGGCCAGTACTGGCCCGACGCTCGGCGCACACATGAATGCCGTCGCATCGCTCACCGACAGGCTACGCGGCCTGCGTCGTTTCCTGGCCGATGCGCTGGAGAGCCTGCCCGATGCCACCGTCATCTGCACGCTGGATGGCGCCATCCGGCTGGCGAACGGACGCAGCGCGGAGCTGGTGGGTCAGCAGAACACGCCTGGTCAGAATCGCGCCGCCGCCTTGCGTGACTTGCCAACGCTGCTGGCGCGCGCCTTTGCCGACCCTGCCGCGGGTGAACGCTACTGGGCACGTTGGCAGGCGGAACCTGACGCCGGGTTGGAACCGGTCGAGCTGCATGCGCGCGACGGCCGCTCGATGCTCATGCATGCCGCCGCCTTGCGCGACAACGCGGGTCGCCCCGTCGACATCATCGTCAGTTTTGCCGACATCACGGCGGTGCGCCAGGCAGAGCGGCACCGCGAGCAGGCGCTGCGCTTCATCTCCCACGACATGCGCTCGCCCCAGAGTGCGATTCTGGCGCTTATCCAATTGCAGCGGGACGCCTCGCGCACGCTGGACCGTGAGGCACTGCTCTCGCGAATCGAACAGCTGTCGTCGCGCACACTGGAGCTGGCGGATGCCTTCATCGACCTGGCACGAGCGGAATCGCAAGCGCTCAAGCTTCAGGATGTCGACTTGGTGGGGCTGGTTCTAGACGCCGCGGATGAAGTGTGGGCGCTAGCCAAACGCCACCAGGTGGAGGTGCGCATCGTGGCCGACATCGAGGCGCATGTGCAAGGAGATCCTCACTTGCTCGTGCGCGCACTGGTGAATCTGCTCAACAACGCCATCAAGTTCAGCGCCTCGGGGGCGCTGGTCAGTGTGTCGGTGGGAGTCGACGACGCGATGTTTACGGTGGCGGTAGCCGACCAGGGCCCCGGCATTGCGTTGGCAGATCAGCCACGGCTCTTCCAGCCGTTCCACCGCCTGCACGAGGGCGAGGCCAATGCACCGGCGGGAAGCGGGCTTGGGCTTGTCTTCGTGAAGACGGTGGTCGACCGGCACGGCGGACGCATTGCAGTGCAGAGCGCGCCCGGTCTGGGGTCCACATTCACTGTCTGGATGCCTCGCGGGCGGCATCACGACGACGCTTGAGCGCCGGGCCGCCGATGCGTGCGGCGCCGCGTGGCTTGCGCAGCGCTTCCTTTTCAATCATTTGCAATCGCGGGCCGTGATGGCCCTACAGTGCATTGGCCGACTGGCGCGACATACGGTAAGCACCCGGTGAACCCGTCTTGAAGGGGACCCGCGTAGCAAGGAGCATCGTGTCCATCTAGTTCTAGGTGGACACGTGGACACTAT
>NZ_CATYWO010000010.1:0-94462 GCF_958405655.1 Ralstonia condita
GATAGTGTCCACGTGTCCACCTAGAACTAGATGGACACGATGCTCCTTGCTACGCGGGTCCCCTTCAAGACGGGTTCACCGGGTGCTTACGATTCATGAGGCTGCGTTAAGCCAAGGTTTAGTGAAACGCGGGGCTGTTGATTGGACGTTGATTGGGGAGCGCCTACAGGGGAGCGCCTGGGTGTCTGTCTTCGAGCGCACGCGCTTCCCAAAGATTCGTGACAAGAGACTCGGAACCTCGCTCACTGGCAAGACGCTTTTACGCAATCCGCTTCACAGCGTCTTGTTGCTTCAACTCGTATTCGGAAACTGGCAGGCCGTAGAAGACGCATTCTCGGAGCCGCGAGTTTCACCAGCCCAGTCACCCACGCGTACCCGGAGGGCTGCCAGCACCGCCGGTGATACGCCTCGTAAGCGCTGGCTAGCCAAGCACCAGCAAAGGTTGTTCGAGCGGTTTCTTGAGCACTATCGTGATGTTCGCGCCAAACATCCTGAAGAAAGCCACGCCGATCTGCTGCGTCGGCTGCCGTACACAGCGCGCATCGTATTGACTCAAAAGCGCCTAGCTGAGGTTAATGAGAACCCCGAGGGGCGGTACGAGCGGCTTGACATCTCTCTCTCTCGCCACATCCATACACTGTCGGAGAAGCTTCGCGCTTCCGGTTATGAGCAGCGCATTTCGCGTAGAGCCTTGCTGACCGGTCATCGAATGCACGGTGCGTGGAATCGGATTTCCGACAACTTGCCACTGTCGAGGAAGGCGCTTGGAGATTGCGAGGAAACTTCAGAAGCATTCGCGGAAAGGCGCCGTGGAGCAGTAGCCCCCACTTCCAGAGCTTTCTCCAATTGAGGGAACGCTCAACGCAACGAAATCCTTGACTAAGCGAAATCGCTCTACTCATGAAAATTCTGAAACTACGAGATGAGCCGTTTGTGACGCCTAAAGACGTGCAACTGCCCTATGCCGACGAATACGGGGTGCCGCACGGCGCAGCCTATCGGCCGTTCCTCAATGCTCAAACACCCCGTGAAAGTACGCGCTCCACGTTCCGTGGTCTGAAGTTCAGGCGGCGATTTGAGGCACTTTCTGAGAGTGAGAAGAAGATTCTCTTTACTCTAGGGTTCCACCCCTACGTCGTCGATGTACGGGACCAGTACTACCTATACGACCCCAAGCATTACTACGCGGCGCAAGCTGCCGGAAACAGGATGCTGAGAAGCAGAGCCATGACTGTCGACATCGTTGTGACCTACGTTCTGCCTGTGGATCGCCGTCTTCGATACCACGGGGTATCTGTAAAGCATCCCGACTATACGGCTGATGAGGCTGACGTGCGGCGGGAGCAGCGGGAATGGCATGAACTGTCACAGAGAGGCTGGACTTGGGAGTTGCTGCGTGGTGACGCAGTGACGGGGACCGAATATGCCAACAACTTCGTGATGTACAGGTCTGTTCGCGAAACCAATGTGCACGGCCGTTACGAAGAAGCACGTTGGTTTTCCGACGTTTTGAAGCGGAGCTCTCGGCGGGGCACGATGGACGCAGTGTTCAGGCGCATCTCGAATCGAACCGGCATCAGCCAAGACGACGCGCACCGGCTGCTCGCGGTAGCTGCATGTTTTGGTTTCATCGAGGTCGACCATCGTATGCCGCTGCTGCCAGATTCGCCCCTCCACCTCATTGATTGAAGTCGCACAAGAGTCGGGCATCGGTTGCCCACTGGCTTACGCGTCAGCGAGCGTGGCAGCAATCGCAAAACAGCTCACATTGCAATCCCCAAAAGGCGAGCTCCTTGCTTAGAGCAGATTGACGATGCCCCAAAATATCTTAGAGACAACTGTGAAGCCTCTGGCTGCGAACCCTGACTATATTTCGCAACTGCTGGATCTTCAGTCCTCACCGTGGCCGAATGGCCTGAATCGATACGTCCCATTTAAACGGGAGAGAGATGTTGACTCCGTCAGATACCGCGCGATTTCCTGGAATCCCTACACGCAGACTTTAGTCGCTCTGAGGACGAACTCGGGTCAGACCCCAGATGGGCGCGGTGAATGGGTACGCTGGAATGCGAAAGACCCCGACGAGCCACTGAAAGACATCGCTGTCGTCCCCGACACGCTTACGCCAGAGACGTTGAGGTTGGAGTTGCGAAAGCTGCCAGCAAGTTGCGCACAAGGTTTGACTTGGCGAAAAAAACTGCTAGATGCAGTGCTTTTCGTGGACGCCGTCGGCAACGGGAATCCATCTGACTATGTGTTTGACGATCTGTATTTTCTGAGTGAACAGCATTGCATTCAAAAGTTGAATCGAGTTTGTGCTACGGCCAACAAGCCTCGCGGCTATCAGAGCTATCTGCGGAAGCTGGTGCACAGGTATGTGCGTTTCGGCGGTATAGAAAACGCACTGGTCAAGCTGACTTTTCTTCAAGGCGGGAAGGGGGTGTCTCGCGTCGGAAAGAATCGTCGCAAACCGGGGCCATTGACGGCGGACGAACAGCGAACCCGTAACCGTGCGCTAGCTTTAGGAAAAACCCCGACGCCCTCGCGTCGGCATCCGGTTAGACCGCATGATGAAGAAAAATTTCTTGCTGCACTAGAGCGAAATTGGGTCGGAAAGCATGAATCATTAGAGTTCACGTATGACGATATGGTTGAGGTTGAGTACCAGAACTGGCCGCTTAAGCTCATTCCGACCATCTATATGTTTCGTCATCATGCCAAAGGGTTGATTGCAAGGCATGACCTAAAGCGGCGCCGAAAGGGGCGCAGGCTGTCCGCGCAGGACAATGATGCACGCCCCGGCACCGCCAGCCAGTTGACACACGGCGTCATCGAGGTGGTAGACGTCGATGGGTTCGTGCCTAAAGTCCGTATTGCCGCGTACGTAGGAGAAAGAATCAAATCCGTCTTCGTGACGGTCATATTTGCGGTGTCCCGATTGTCGGGCGCAGTTCTCGGATACGAACTGATAGCAACCCGGGAAAATTCCGAGGCATTCCGGCGTTGCATCGCGTCGGTGTTTCTGCCGAAAGAGAAGCGCGCTCGGGAGCTCGGCCTTGAATCCACGGAGGGGCTACTTCACGGAAACATCGACGCGATATTTGTGGACAATGGAGCAGGAGCGTCCGCGAAAGTTATCGAGTCCGCATGCGGAGAGATGGGCTTGATGTGGAGCGCCCCGCCACCGGGTAGAGGAGACTACAAAGGCGTTGGCGAGGGGCTTCACAGCTTGATGGTCCGCTACATGGCGGGCTTACCGAGTGGGTATACGCGCGGAACCAGCATCCTAGAAAAGGAGGTGCGCCGTCAGAAGCAGAAGCAACCGCCTGTTACGTTGAAAGTTTTCGAAAAGCTCTTGCTGCAGGCCATTGAGCACTACAACCGGTGTACAAAAAAGCATCGCCTGCGCACTGTCCCAATGAGGGATGCTGGTGTGAACGTCACTCCGCTTGCGATATTCGAGTACACGCAATCTCAGCGGCGCGGTGACGGAGCCCGCGCACTGCAGCCGTACGAGGTGTACAACCGCTTCATCCCCTGGCATAAAAGAGTGTGCCAACTTGGTTTGGTGGAGTTCAATAAGCACCGATATACCTCCGGCGAACTTGTTGACTATTTCAATGAGCATGTAAAGGCGCCGGGGAGAAGGAAATGCAACGTAGAAGTCAGACGGCTCGATGGGCCCGCGAATGTTCTTTTGTGGCGTCATTCTGATGGGGCGATATCGCAGCTCAGGCTAACGGAAGAGGACGAACGCAATATCGGGGGTGCTACGTGGACGGAACTCGACCTGATGAACGCTGACGACTTGGCCAGGGAGGTCCAACTGAGGCGGAAGCGCGGTCGAAGCCGTGCAAGGTTGACTGCTGAGCAGGATGGCCTCGTCGCGAGCGCAGAGCAGAACCGACTGGACCACTTTGGCGGCATTTTGGGCAGTTCAGCAACGGCTGCCAAGCAGAACGCGCAGCGCGTGCGCGATGAGATGCACGTTTCGGACCAAGCGCAGGCCTATGGATTTCCGCAAGAGATTGCTGTCGCGGCCTCAGTGGCCAAGGTGACACCCCGGGGTACCACAGCTTCCGAAGAAGACTACTTTCGGTCGTTGGGCCTCTAGTGACCCGCAGCAGTTTCGTGGCTTCGGGGGGGGGGCGTATACGGAACTTCCGAATAGCAGCGGCGCTCGGCTGGCTCTCGCTCTTTTCATACGGATGCAAAATCAATGAGCACGCCGTGAAACGGTAACGCCCTGATTCTATTGGCCGTATACGGAATTGTACGTGCCGTATACCGAACTAATGCGCAGTGGCAGATCAGCTCGTGGCAAACAGCAGGGCGTCCGCCGCCGCAGGGCGCTCTGCGCATCCGACACAATCATCGCGGCGCATCCTTGGCACGGCTGCCTTGGCGGCCAGCACGAACGCGCTTCAACATCCCTAGCCGGCAAATCGGTAACCGACTCCCGTCTCCGTCAGCAGATGCACGGGCTGCGCCGGATCCGCCTCAAGCTTCTGCCTGAGGTGACCCATATAGACGCGGAGGTATTGGTTGCTCTGCGCCTGGGATGGCCCCCACACCTGGCGCAACAGTTCGCGATGGGTCATCACCTTGCCGCGATGGGCGATCAGCACTGACAGCAAGCGGTACTCGATGGGTGTCAGATGCACGGCCTGGCCGTCACGCGTCACGATGCGATTGGCCAGATCGACCAGCACATCGCCAAAGCTGATTTGCGAGGTGCCCTGCAGGCTGGCTTTCGCGTGCCGGCGCAGCAGCACGCGCAGGCGCGCCACCAGTTCGCCCACGCCGAATGGCTTGGTGATGTAGTCGTCTGCGCCGGCATCGAGCGCGGCGATCTTGTCGGCTTCATCGGTGCGCGCTGAGAGCACCAGCACGGGCACTTCGGTCCAGGCGCGCATCTCGCGTATCAGGGTGACGCCATCGCCATCGGGCAATCCGAGGTCGAGGATGACGACGTCGGGCTGTCGCGTGCCAGCCTCGATCAGCCCGCGCTTGAGCGATTCGGTCTCATGCACCGTGCAGCCCTCGGCTTCCAATGTGGCGCGCACAAAGCGCCGGATGTGAGGTTCATCCTCGACGATCAGCACCGTCGGCGAAAACTCGAATGGCATACCTGCGCTCTCTCTTCCATCTATTCCATTGCGGCCGACTCAGGCTCGATCTGCGGTGGATTGCCACGCGGCAGCGCGACCACGAAGCGGGCACCCGCGTGGCCGGCGGGCCGGTCGGCCCGTTGCGCGGGTTCTACCCAGATGCGCCCGCCATGTGCCTGCACGATGGCTTCGCACACCGCCAGCCCCAGGCCGACTCCAGCGGTTGCCGACTCACGCTCCCCGCGCGTGAACTTCTCGAAAATCTGCCGTTCCTTGCCTGCCGGTACACCTGGGCCATCGTCTTCCACCGTCAGGCGCAGCTCGTCGCCCACCACCGCCGCGTCAATGCGTATCTCGGTGTCGTCCGGCGTGTATTTGGCGGCGTTCTCCAGCAGATTGCACAGCACGCGCTCCATCAGCACCGCATCGCATTCCAGCAAGGGCAACGCTGACAGATTCGCCACCACGATACGATGGCGCGCCAGCGCGCCCCGCATGGCCGCCAGCGCACCGCCCACCATTTCCTCGATCGACTGCCAATCCTTCTGCATGCGGATATCGCGGCCCTGCAGGCGCGCCATATCGAGCAGATTGATCACCATCGTATGCATGCGCTGCGCCTGCTCGCGCATGGCCTGCACCGTCTCGGCCAGCGGCGGCGCCAGGGCCGGCTCGCTGCGTTGCATGGTTTCGGCCATGCCGATCAGGCTGGTGAGCGGCGTGCGCAGGTCGTGCGAAACCGCGGCCAGCAGTGAACTGCGCAGCCGCTCGGACTCCATCGACAGCAGGGCCTGCTGTGCAACTTCGACATAGTGCAGCCGCTCGATGGCAATCGCGATCAGCGTGCAAAACCCATCGACCTGCCTGCGCAGGGCGGGCTGAGCAAAGGCGCGCCACGTGCCTGGCTCGACCGCCAGCACGCCGCGCGTCTGCATCGGCGCCTTGAGCGGCAGGTACAGCACCGTGCTGGCCGGCAGCGTGTCCGTCCCGGTGCCTGCCGGCTGGCCATGGTCGAACACCCATTGCGCCAACACGCGATCAATCGCATCGCCATGCGCGGTCCCGGTGCGTCGGCCCCCATCGGACACGGGTGGCAGCAGGCGCCCCTCGGTCGACACCAGGAAAAATGCGGTATTGGCGTCAAAGGCGGCACGCAGGAAACGGCTGCCAATCGACACGATCTGCTCGGTCATCAAGGCCGCAGACAGTTCGCGGGCCAGCTCGTAGAGCGTGCGCGCCTCCGTCTCGCGCGCCACCGCTAGTTGTGCCTGCTCGCGCAGGCCAGCAGTGAGCTGGCCAATGACCAGGCCCACAGTCAGCAGGACGAAGAACGTCACCAGGTATTGGACGTCGCTGACGGCAAACGAGAAGCGTGGCGGCACGAAGAAGAAGTCGAAGGCTGCCACCGACAGGACCGAGGCGAAAGCCGCTGGCCCGCGTCCGTGGCGCAACGCCACGCCAACCACGGCCGCGAGGAACAGCATCGCGATGTTGACGAGATCAAACCACGGGCGGGTCAGCGCAGAGAGTGCGGTTGCGCCAGCACACCAGATCGCGGCCCATAGATAGTCTTTCTGGCGCGCGCCGTCCGCAGCCTCGGCGAGGTTCTCGGCAGCGGCGCCCGCGTGACTCGGTTTGGCTTCCACGCGCGCGGTATCGGCGGCAACCCGGATCACGTCGATCTCGGGGCAGGCGGCGGCAAGCGCATCGGCAAAGCTGCGCCTGCCGAACAGCCACGCCTGCGCGCCCAGGAAGGGCGACAGCGCAAGACCCAGGAGGGCACGGCCACGCTCGGTCAGAGACCTGCCGCCGCGACGCCAATCGGCAGGCGCACGGCCCAACACGACCTTGGTCAGGTTGTGTCGACGCACGTAAGCCAGGACCGCCTGCACCATATCGCTGCCGGCCAACGCCTCGGTGCGGGCCCCGAGCGCTTCGGCCAGCCGCATGGCCGCCTGCAGGCGTGCACGGGCAGCATCGGAGGGTGGCGCAAGGCGCGGCGTGGCGACCGTGACGACATGCCAGTCGCAATCAAGCTGGCCAGCCAGCCGACGCGCGCTCCTGACCACCTGCTCGGCATCGTCGCCGCTGCCCACGCAGGCCAGGACTGCTTCGCGCGTGCGCCACACCGGCTGTACGGGCTCGCGTGTGCGCCATGCACGCACGTCGTCGTCGACACGGTCGGCGGTGCGGCGCAATGCCAGTTCACGCAGGGCGATCAGATTGCCCTTGCGAAAGAAGTTGCGCGCAGCGTGGCGCGCCTGCTCAGGCAGATAGACCTTGCCCTCGTGCAGACGGCGCAGCAGCTCGTCCGCGGGCAGATCGACCAGCACCACCTCGTCGGCGCCGTCGAACACCGTGTCGGGCACGGTTTCCCAGACGCGAATGCCGGTGATGCCGCCCACCGCTTCGTTGAGGCTGTCGAGGTGCTGCACATTGACGGTGGTCCACACGTCGATGCCGGCGGCCAGCAGTTCCTGAATATCCTGCCAGCGCTTGGGGTGGCGGCTGCCCGGCGCGTTCGAGTGCGCCAGCTCGTCCATCAGGATCAGTGCCGGCCGGCGCGCCAGCGCGCCATCGAGGTCGAACGCCTTCAGCACGCGCTCGCGATAGGGCACGTCCCGCATGGGCAGCCGCTCGATACCATCGATCAGCGCCTCGGTCTCCGCACGCCCATGGGTCTCGACAACGCCGAGCACCACATCGACCCCGCGTGCGCGCAAGGTGCGCGCGGCGCTGAGCATGGCAAAGGTCTTGCCGACCCCGGCTGATGCTCCGAAATAGACGCGCAGCTTGCCGCGCGCAGCGCGTGCGCCATCCTCCTGCACGCGTTGCAACAGGGCATCCGGATCGGGGCGCGGCGCGAAATCGCGCGGAGTAGCGTCAGGCATGGTGGGCTCGCACGCCCGTTACCGTGGTGAATGTGAGGATTGTGTCATCAGCCCATCGCGCGCGCTGCGGCTTCAGCATCGGCGTTGAGATGGCCCCTGCAACTGCGCGGCGATGTGATCTACGCTCCAAAGGGTAAAGGCGGCGCGATAAAAACGGGATAGAAACGATGCTGGGCGATATAAAAAAAGTATAAATGGCCCGGTCGCAAGGACTGCCGCGCCAGGGCAGTGGGGGGCGCAAGGCCGACACGGTGCGCCGCTCGAGCATGCGCATGCCTTGAGCGATACGGCGCGAGCGACGGCCGAGTCATCCAGCGGCCGTTGGCCAACGGTCGCTTGTTTTTGCGGCTGGAATGAGCGCTGCTGGCAAGTCGGACTCGCGGTCTTTTGCTGGCATTCCCGCCCGTCACGGGAATGCATCAATCTGTTCTTATTGGCTATAGCCGCGCCGCTCTATGGCGGCTAACACATCCCACGTCTGCGGATCGACATTGCGGCCCGCGAGCGACATCGAAACGTATGCATCAATCGCATCCACAAAGCCTTTGATGAACGCCGGTGGGAATGACTGTGCAGAGAACACTTGAAGCTGTTCGCGCAGCATGCCCGGCCGGCATTGGCCGTGTGTGCACATGGCGGTGCGCGTGCGCTTGAGGTACGCCTGCGCTGCGATGGCGCCGTTCAGGTAGGTGCGATTCTTGGTCAGCCTGCCTGTGTCGGAGGACGTGGGCGCTGGGCTGGGTGGTGCTGTTGGGGGAGATGGATAAGACGCGGGGCGGTGCCCGCTTGCGACTCCGGTCATGGAACCTCCTGTGAGACAAGAGAGGCCCAGCCATTCGCTGCTACACGAGGGTGGCGGGCCTGACGACAGGGGTAGCAGACCGGCCTCACAGGAAACCGGCAGACCCGAAGGTCTCCCTGCCCGGCCCGCCATAAAAACAATAGGCGTGCGCAAGCTCCGGATGAAAAAAAGCCGCGTGGCAGCGGCTATCCGGCCTGTGAGAAAGAGACGGGCTGCTACACCCGGCTGCCGTTGGTGCGGCGGCGGGGGAATTATAGCGATGGTGGGTGCGCACCGGATTCTGATTTTCGTACGCCTACCTCTGAGCTTTGGCCGCCGAGCAAAAAGCCTTGCACGCCGAGCTCCGAGCTCGGGCAGTCTAGAAAAAAGCCCCACACGTCGAGCTCCGAGCTCGGACGGCCGAGCAAAAAGCCTCGCACGCCGAGCTCCGAGCTCGGGCAGTCGAGCAAAAAGCCTCACGCGTCGAGCTCTGAGCTCGGGCCGTCGAGCAAAAAGCCTCGCACGTCGAGCTCCGAGCTCGGGCGGCCGAGCAAAAATCCTCGCGCGTCGAGCTCTGAGCTCGGACCGCCGAGAACGCCTCTCGATGTGTCGAGTTGTGAAGGCCGCATTAGATCATTCTGATTCTTCGTCCGAAACTGCCTTCTGGCATTGCGGACCCGCGCTGCAGCGGCCAATCTCCCGCCCTCGTGCCCTTGATTGCACGGCACTGCCAATTGATTTGCGAGGAGTGAAATGCAGCAGAACTTGATTTCGTATCAGCTCACGTCAGCTGACTTGGCCGCCGTCGACGGCGCGCTGAAGACGCTGGAAGACCGGCTCGCCAGCCTGATCGACCTCACCCCGGTGCAGCGCCGAACGCTGGTGAAGATGGGCGACAAGTCCGAAGCCTTCGCGCGCAAGGCCGTGGAGGTGCTGAACAACAACCCCAACGTGCTGCCTGGCAATTTCGACCTGGCGGAACTGCGCCGCGATCTGGGGGGCTTCGATCAGCTACGCAGTCGCCTCATGCGCGTGGCGCGCATTCACGAACGCATGGCGGATTCGCAGTTGGCGCTGGGCAGCGATGTGATGAGCGCCACGTTGGAGGGGTATGCGTTCCTCAAGGTGGCGGGTCAGGGAGAAGGGTTGGATGCGGCGCGCAAGGCGCTGGCGGTGCGGTTTAGTCGCGGGCCGCAGAAGCGAGTGGACGACGTGGTGGCTGAGCAAACTGATCCGGAGACGACCTGATGTTTGAAGCACTGGTGCTCTTTCTGGTGGCAAGCCGCCTTGCGCGGCTTCCATGCAGTGAATCCCCCTAGGGCATCGCCCGGTTTTCTATTTCGCCTTGTTTTCGAAATTCCGAATATCCCGCACACCGTAATAGACCGCTTCCATGCTGCTCGTGCCATGAACAACTTTCAATGGCGCTATGTAGGCTTGCCGAACATTCTGGAATGACCCGCTCCGACCCAGTCCGTCGAAATTCGACGCAATGCAGAAGTAGTTTTTATGCGCCTTGGTGAGGACCGAATAAACCGCTTTTGAAGAGTCAATACGCTGAGGGCGATCCCTTCCTAGCCTCGTTGCTCGAGAAATCGGAACCCGCATCGCTCCAACAACGATCAGGTCACGCGATCCCTTGTTTGCCGTCGCATAGCCGAAAACTACGTCATGACGAGCATAGGAAAAAAGCGAGTAGCCCAGAATCTCATCGTCGCTGACTGTTCCGGTGCGATCAAGCTCGCTGTATTCGACGTCCGGGCCGCTACTTTCCAGAAGCATGCAGCTTCTCAAGACTGATTCTGGGATCTGAGCAGCCGCATTGAGTGAAAACAATCCGAAGAACAACGCTACCAATCGCTTCACAAATGCTCCTGAGGTTCCATGCTCGCATGTCCTGGCTTGTTGTGCATCGCCTTCACATTGCCGTTCTCGGCAAGCTGAAAGAGTCGCGACCAATCCTAGCAGCAAGGAGGTCTTCGACTTCGGTTGAATTTTCAGAAACGGCTCATGCATTTGCCGATATGCGCCCTGTAAAAGAGGAAGCCCTCCACCAACTTTCTCGGGAGCACGTAATGTATGACGGCATCTTGGCTGCAAACTATGCAGCAAGCAATATCGAGCCGAATAGTGTGGGCCGCTGCGCAGAATATGTTCGCAAAGCGATTGAATGGGGCGGCATTTCTTTGCAGCGCACCCGTTCTGCAAAGGACTACGGCCTATCATTGCTGGCGGCGGGGTTCCATGAGGCGATAGGCTCGCCGGTAAAGGGAGACGTGATCGTGATTCAACCCGCCCCCGGGCACCCTCACGGACACATGGCGATCTACGATGACTCCCACTGGATATCAGACTTCAAGCAGCTGCACGGCTTCTATCCTGGCCCGGCGTACAGAAGCGCGCAACCGGCCTACAAGATCTACCGCTATCACTGAGGCAAGCTCATGACCCGCTTCCTTTCCCTGCTCATGGCTGTGGTTTGCGCCGTCGCGGTTTCGTCAACGTACGCTGCACAGGCGGCCGTCTCGCAAAACACGCCAGAAGCCGCAGCCAGCTCGTTCTACACCTGGTTCATTCAGCACGATTCGGATCGAACGTATCCGCTGCGCGAACCGGACATTGAGCGCTATGTCGCCACAGATACCGTTGCCCGGTTGCGCAACGACTACGCGCACGCCGGCCCGCCAAATGGCGTGGACTATTTTCTCAAGGTGCAGGACTACGATAGCCGCGACTGGCTTGCCCATATGCAAGTGCAACGCGCACTGATGCTGGGCGATGTTGCAGTTGTGCCGGTCTCTTTTGGCTCGCAAGACCCAGTGCATGTGCTGGTGTTCATGAAGCGAGTGGATGCGGCCTGGAAGATCATCAAAATCGACGACACCTGGGATTACAGGTAAACGGCCCCGTAGAGAAGCCGGGCGTCGCTGCACGGGCGCCCAGGTTTCAGCAGCGTTTTTACATCCTGTTTACACCCCTCCCCCCAACCTTTACCCCGTTTTTACCCCCCTTTCCCTACTGTTGCACTGCACGCAGGCCCTGTGACGGGAGTCTGCCTGCACGCCGCATCCGGCCCCAGTTGACGTGCACCTGCGCCGGGCCGGGCGGCACCCAAAACAACAAGGGAAAGGTCCATGCAAGCCAAGGTGTCTTTGCACGCCACCGTCATCGGTGGCGTTGTCTTCTGTGCCGCAGCACTGTCCAGCGCGGCCGCTTTTGCGCAGTCCACTGACGCTGCGCCGGCCCCCGCCGCTGCACCCGCCAGCCCGTTGACGGCCAACGTCACGCTGGCCAGCCAGTACCGCTATCGCGGTCTCATGCAGACCAACAACAAGCCGGCCATTCAGGGCGGTGTGGATTACGCGCTGCCCAACGGCTTCTACGTGGGCAACTGGAACTCGTCGATCAGCTGGCTGGGGGATTCCAACCCCAACGTCTCCGCCCCCATCGAGATGGATTTCTACGGCGGCTACAAGACGGAGCTGATGAAGGACGTGCCGATTGATGTGGGCGTGCTCCAGTACTACTACCCGGGCAGCTACCCCGACGGCTACACGCGCCCGCACACCACCGAGGGCTATGCGCAGATCGGCTATGGGCCGGTCTCGTTCAAGTACTCGCACGCGTTCTCCAACCTGTTCGGTTTTGCAGACAGCCACCACAGCCAGTACTTCGACCTGTCGGGCAATTTCGACACAGGCTTCTGGGGTCTGACGCTGAACCTGCACGTGGGCTACCAACAGGTGCCGCATCAGGTGGTGCGCACCTCGTATGCCGACTGGAAGGTGGGCGTGACGAAAGACTTCGGCAGCGGTTGGACGGCATCGCTGGCGTACATCGACACCAACGCTGCACGCGCCGCGTACACCAACACGCGCGGCAACTACATGGGCAAGGCCACCGCGCTGCTGGCCGTGACCAAGACGTTCTGACCATCACGACCTGAAGGAAAGGGGAGCGCATATGGACCTCGTTTATCTCGCCGGCCTTGCGGTGCTGGCCCTGGCAGTGGGCGGCTTGCTCGCCCTCTCCGGCCGGCTTGCCACCAAAGACCAACCCACCACGCACGCGATGGAGAAACAGCAATGACCTGGCTCTATGTGCTGTCCGGGGCCATCACGGTGGCCTTGTTGATCTATCTGTTCGTGGCCCTGCTGTGGCCCGAACGCTTCTAACAACACTGCGAGGCACACCATGAATGCGTTCCTCCTCCAGCTGGCGATCTATCTGGTCGTGCTGCTGGTTCTGGCCAAACCGCTGGGCGCGTATATGACCGGCGTGTTTGGCGACAAACCGTCGCGCGCGCACTGGCTCGGCCCCGTCGAGCGATTGTTCTATCGCGTGGCCGGCGTCAACCCGCAGGCCGAGATGGGCTGGAAGCGCTATGCGCTGGCCGTCATCGTCGTCAACGTGCTGGGCGCGCTGGCGGTGTATGCGCTGCAACGCGCGCAGCAGTGGCTGCCGCTGAACCCGCAGGGCTTTGGTGCCATCACGCCGGATTCGTCCTTCAACACGGCCATCAGCTTTGTGAGCAACACCAACTGGCAAGGCTATTCGGGCGAAAGCACGATGAGCTATCTCACGCAGATGCTCGGCCTGGCGGTGCAGAACTTCCTGTCCGCGGCGACCGGTATTGCGGTGGTGATTGCGCTCATTCGTGGTTTTGCTCGGCACTCGGCCAACACCATCGGCAACTTCTGGGTCGACTTCACGCGCGCCACGGTCTACGTGCTGCTGCCGCTGTCGATCATCGTGTCGGTGTTCTTCGTGAGCCAGGGCGTGATCCAGAACTTCGATGGCTACAAGGCGGTGACCACCGTCACCGCCACCACGTACGACAACCCGAAGATGGATGCGCAGGGCAACCCGCTCAAGGATGCCCAAGGCAACCCCGTCACCGAAAAAGCCACCACGCAAACGCAGACCCTGCCGATGGGCCCGGTCGCGTCGCAGGAGGCGATCAAGATGCTCGGCACCAACGGTGGCGGCTTCTTCAACGCCAACTCCGCCCACCCGTACGAAAACCCCAACGCGCTGACGAACTTCGTGCAGATGCTGGCGATCTTCATCATCCCGGCGGCGCTGTGCTTTACGTTTGGCGGCATGGTGGGCGATGGCCGGCAAGGCTGGGCCGTGCTCGCGGCGATTACGGTGCTGTTTGTGGCGCTCGCCACGTTCCTGGCCTGGGCCGAGCTGCATGCCAACCCGATGCTCGCCAACCTCGGCATCGACCAGGCCGTGGGCAACATGGAAGGCAAGGAAACGCGCTTCGGCATCGTGGCCTCGTCGCTGTTTGCCACCATCACCACGGCGGCTTCGTGCGGGGCCGTCAATGCCATGCATGACTCGCTGACCGCGCTGGGCGGCTTCGTGCCGATGTTCCTGATGCAGCTGGGCGAAGTGGTGTTTGGCGGTGTGGGCTCGGGCCTGTACGGCATGCTGGTGTACGCCATCCTGGCCGTGTTCATCGCGGGCCTGATGATCGGCCGCACGCCGGAATACCTCGGCAAGAAGATCGAGGTGTTCGAGATGAAGATGACGTCGATCGCCATCCTCGTCACGCCGCTGCTGGTGCTGGTGGGCACGGCCATCGCCGTGGTGGTCACGCAGGGCAAGGCCGGCATCTTCAACCCCGGCACGCACGGCTTCTCTGAAGTGCTGTACGCCTTCTCATCGGCCGCCAACAACAACGGCAGCGCGTTTGCCGGCCTGTCTGCCAACACGCCGTTCTACAACGTGGCGCTGGGCATTGCGATGTGGCTGGGCCGCTTCTGGATCATCGTGCCGGTGCTGGCGATGGCAGGCACGTTTGCCGCCAAGAAGCGCCTGCCCGTGACGGCCGGCACGCTGCCCACGCACGGCCCGCTGTTTGTGGTGCTGCTGATCGGCTCGGTGCTGCTGGTGGGCGCGCTCACGTACATCCCGGCCCTTGCGCTCGGTCCGATCGCAGAACACCTCGCACGCTAAGAACCTGCCCATGTCACTACTGCGCGTCCCGATCTTGGCCCTGCGATGCTCGCCGTACACCTGTACGGCTGCGCTTCTCGCGCCAACCTCGGGCCGCTCGCTACGGACCATGAGCAGGTTCCACGGCGAGTCGTCTACCCCATATCAACAGGTGCCTTATGGCTATCCGTTATCCCGAATCCGAACCGGCTGTGCGTACGGTCAAGCACAAGCTTGAGCCGAGCGCCGCTACTGGTACTGCTGCAGGCGCTGAGCCGCATGCACGCAGTACACATACGACGCTGTCCGCGAAGGATGTGCGCAAGCTGTCGATGTTCTCGTCGGCGCTGGTCAAGCCTGCGATTGTCGACAGCTTCCGCAAGCTGTCGCCGCGCGCGCAGGCCAAGAACCCGGTGATGTTTGTCGTCTACGTCGGCAGCATCCTCACCACCATTCTGTGGGTCATGGCGCTGCGCGGCCAGGCCGAAGCGCCGGCGGGCTTCATCCTCGCCGTGTCGGTGTGGCTGTGGTTCACGGTGTTGTTCGCCAACTTTGCCGAAGCGCTGGCCGAAGGCCGCAGCAAGCAGCAGGCCGCATCGTTGCGCGGCATCAAGACCACGGTGCAGGCCAAGGTGCTGGCAGACCCCCATCGCAGAGACCGCGTGGAAGCGCGCGCCGCCACCGCGCTGCGCCGTGGCGACATCGTGCTCATCGAAGCCGGCGACATGGTGCCCGGCGACGGCGAGGTCATCGAAGGCGTGGCCTCGGTGGACGAAAGCGCCATCACGGGCGAATCGGCGCCGGTCATTCGCGAATCGGGCGGGGATTTCTCGTCCGTCACCGGCGGCACGCGCGTGCTGTCGGACTGGATCATCGTGCGCATCACCGCCAACCCCGGCGAGAGCTTCCTCGATCGGATGATCTCGATGGTGGAAGGCGCCAAGCGCCAGAAGACGCCCAACGAGCTGGCGCTGACGATCCTGCTGGTGAGCCTGACCATCATCCTGATGCTGGCGACCGTCACGCTGCTGCCGTACTCGATCTTCTCGGTCGACGCGATGAAGGCCGGCTCGCCGATCACGATTACCGTGCTCGTTGCGCTGCTGGTGTGTCTGATCCCGACCACCATCGGCGGGTTGCTGTCGGCCATTGGCGTGGCGGGCATGAGCCGCATGATGCAGGCCAACGTGATCGCCACGTCGGGCCGTGCCGTGGAAGCGGCGGGCGACGTGGATGTGCTGCTGCTCGACAAGACCGGCACGATCACGCACGGCAACCGCCAGGCGTCGCGCTTTATCCCCGCGCCGGGCGTGACGGCCAAGCAGTTGGCCGAGGCCGCGTGGCTGTCGTCGCTGGCCGATGAAACGCCCGAAGGCCGCAGCATCGTCACGCTCGCGCGCAATCTGGGCGAGGCGTCCATCGATGAAGCCGCGCTGGCGAAGACGCAACCCGTGTACGTCGCCTTCTCTGCGCAAACGCGCATGAGCGGGATCAACGTCTCGCATGCAGGCGACGCCCGCCAGATCCGCAAGGGCGCAGCCGATGCGATTCGCACGCATGTGACGCTGCTGGCCGGCAAGTTTCCCGATGCCGTGTCGACAGCCGTGGATGACGTCGCGCGCCAGGGCGGCACACCGCTGGTGGTGTCCGACAACGACCGCGTGCTCGGCGTGGTGGAACTGAAGGACATCGTGAAGGCCGGCATTCGCGAGCGCTTTGCCGAGCTGCGCCAGATGGGCATCAAGACGGTGATGATCACCGGCGACAACCGCCTGACCGCCGCGTCCATCGCAGCCGAAGCCGGCGTCGACGACTTCATTGCCGAAGCCACGCCCGAGACCAAGCTGGCGCTCATCCGCGAGCAGCAGGCACAAGGCCGCCTCGTTGCCATGACCGGCGACGGCACCAACGATGCCCCCGCGCTGGCACAGGCCGACGTGGCCGTCGCCATGAACAGCGGCACGCAGGCTGCGAAGGAGGCCGGCAACATGGTCGACCTGGATTCCAGCCCGACCAAGCTGATCCAGATTGTCGAGATCGGCAAGCAGATGCTGATGACGCGCGGCTCGCTGACCACGTTCTCGATCGCTAACGATGTGGCGAAGTACTTCGCGATCATCCCGGCTGCTTTTGCGACGACGTATCCGCAGCTGGCCGCGCTGAATGTGATGCATCTGGCGACGCCCGCATCGGCCGTGATGAGCGCGGTGATCTTCAACGCGCTGATCATCGTGTTCCTGATTCCGCTGGCGCTCAAGGGCGTGAAGTACCGCGCGCTAGGGGCCGCTGCGCTGCTGCGCCGCAATCTCTTGGTCTATGGCCTGGGCGGGCTGCTGCTGCCCTTCCCGGGCATCAAGCTCATCGACATGTTCCTGGCCGCAATGGGCTGGGTTTAAGGGAGGAGTGCATTCATGGCAACCACAACGCAAACCGTGCAGGGCGATGTGCCGCAACAAGGTGGGCTGCTGCGTGCGGCGCTGGTGGTCTTCGTCGGGCTGTCGCTCATCACCGGGGTGCTGTATCCGGTGGTGGTGACGGGTATCGGCAAGGCGCTGTTTCCGGCGCAGGCCGGGGGCTCGATCATCGAGCGTGGCGGCAAGGCTGTTGGGTCTTCGTTGATCGGGCAGAACTTTGACACGCCGGAGTATTTCTGGGGCCGCATCTCCGCGACGTCGCCGAACCCGTATAACGCACAGGCTTCGGGAGGCTCGAACTTGGGGCCCAGCAACCCGGCATTGACGGAGGCGGCCAAGGCTCGCATTGCGGCCCTCAAGAAAGCGGACCCGACGAACACTGCGCCGATTCCTGCAGACCTTGCGACGGCATCCGCCAGCGGATTGGACCCGCAGATCAGTCCGGCTGCGGCGGCGTACCAAGTCGAGCGGGTGGCGCGCGCCCGGCAGCTGCCGGTGGAGGTGGTCCGGCGGCTGGTTGCGGAGCACGCCAAGGGGCCAATGCTCGGAGTGTTTGGAGAGGCAACGGTCAATGTGCTGGAGGTCAATCTGGCGTTGGATGACCTGAAGCTTCCTTGAAGACGCACGGGCTGACCTGGCGGGCAACGACACGGGGCGCGCAATCCACGCGTCTGCCTCGCCGCGCCGAGTGCTGCGACAGGTGTCTCGCACGGCTGCGACGTTTGTCTCGCGCCGAAGCCGCCCGAGACAGGTCCCACATTCCCGCCGTCTTGTGCCCGGCCCGCCGCAAAACCCCGTACCGTATGGCTTTGCAGGTATTTTCAATGCGCTGCGGGCATGGCCGCCAGCACGGACGGGCCGCCCGCCACTGAGCGTGGCGTGTTGCTCGCGGCGCTGCGCCGGAACAAGTGGCGCATCACCCAGGTGGCGTACGAACTGGGCATCGCGCGCGCAACGGTGTACCGGCAGATGGAGCGGTTCGGGATCGTCGCGCCCAATCAGCAATAACCAAGGGCGGGCCGGCGCATGGCGCGATTTTCCGTCTGACGCGGAAACTGAATCTGCGCGACGCGGCTGTTTCCGCGGCCGGCGCGCTCGCATGATGCGGCTATCCGATCCGACTGGAAGCCCGCCATGAAAGCCGTTGCCTATTACGAAAGCCTGCCCATCGATGCGCCCGATGCGCTCGTCGACCTGACCCTGCCTGAGCCGACGCCTGGCCCGCGTGACCTGCTGGTCGACGTGCGTGCCATTTCCGTCAACCCGGTCGATGTGAAAGTGCGCTCCGGCATGCCGCCAGCCGGTGGGCAGCCGCGCGTGCTGGGCTGGGATGCCGCCGGCGTGGTGCGCGCCGTGGGCGCAGAGGTCTCGCTCTTCAAGCCGGGCGACGCGGTGTGGTACGCCGGTGCCCTGCAGCGTCCCGGCACCAACAGCGAACTGCATGTGGTGGACGAACGCTTGGTCGGCGCGATGCCCACCACGCTCGGGTTTGCCCAGGCGGCAGCGCTGCCGCTCACGGCCATCACCGCATGGGAACTGCTGTTCGACCGTCTGCAGATTCCGCAGGCCGATACGCCCAGCGGCAAGACGCTGCTCGTTGTCGGCGCGGCGGGCGGCGTGGGGTCGGTGCTCGTGCAGCTCGCGCGCCGGCTGACCGGCCTGACGGTGATCGGCACGGCATCGCGCCCAGAGACGGCAACCTGGGTGCGCGAGCTGGGCGCACATCATGTCATCAACCATACGCAGCCGCTGGCGGCGGAGCTACGCCGCATCGACGTGGCAGACGTGGACTACGTAGCGAGCCTCAACCAGACCGAGCATCACTTCGAGCAGATCGTGGAGGCGCTCAAGCCGCAGGGGCGTCTGGCGTTGATCGACGACCCGGCGCAGCTCGACGTGCGCAAGCTCAAGCCGAAGAGTGTGTCGCTGCACTGGGAATTCATGTACACGCGCTCGATGTTTGCCACCGATGACCAGATCGAGCAGCACCGCCTGCTCAACCGCGTCGCCGCCATGATCGACGAGGGCACGCTGCGCTCCACCATGAGCGAGCATTTCGGCGCCATCAACGCGGCCAACCTCAAGCGTGCGCACGCCTTCATCGAAAGCAACCGCGCGCGTGGCAAGGTAGTGCTCGAAGGGTTCTGAATCAGGCGTCGGCCAGGTAGCCGGCAATGCGCTCGCGCAGGACATCGCGCAGCCGCATCAACGTGGGTGACAGTGCAAGCCGATGGGTGCAGATGAGGTGCAGCGGTGCGGCTTCGCCCTGCCAGTCGGTGAGCGCCGCGCGCAAATGGCCGGCGCGCAGATCGGCCAGGACATCCAGGCGCGACTTGTAGGCGATGCCGTGTCCGGCGACAGCCCAGCGGCGCACCAGTTCGCCATCGTCGGCGACGCGGTTGCCTGTCACGCGCACGACCTGCGTGTCCGCCTTGCCATGGAATGTCCACTGGTCGTGCGTGGTGTCGGACAGCGCCAGCCGCAGACAGTTGTGGCGCTGCAGGTCGTCGGGCGTCTGGGGCACCCCGTGCCGGGCGAAATACGCTGGCGCGGCGCACAGCACGCGGCGGTTGTCGGGGGCCAGCGGAAGCGCCACCAGTGAGGAGTCGTCCGGTGCGCCGTAGCGCACCACCGCATCGACGCGCTGGCGGAACATGTCGACCAGCCGGTCGCTGATGCGCACGTGCAACGCCACCGCCGGATGTTCGGCCAGGAAGTCGTCCAGCCAGCCCGCCAGCACGCTCCGCCCCAGGTCGGACGGAATCGACAGCGACACCTCGCCGCCGATGGCCTGCCGCCCGAGCGCCAGTGCGTCCTGCCCCGCCTGCAGGTCGGACAGCGCGCGGCGCGCGTGCTGCAGGTAGCGTTCGCCTTCCTGTGTCAGTGCCAGGCTGCGCGTGGAGCGCGCCAGCAACCGCGCGCCCAGCTCCGCCTCGAGCCGCTTGACCCCCGCGCTGGCGGCTGCCGGGGCGATGTTCAGTACGCGTGCCGCCGCTGACAGGCTGCCGTTGTCCACGGCCAGCACGAAGATGCTGAGGTCGTCGAGGCGGATCATGACGGGCGGTGTCGGGTGGCGTGGCGCATGGACGGCATCTTACCGAGCGCGCCGCCCGTCCGCACCCTCGTTGCCCGGCGGCGCGACAGCCGCCCGTCGCGCCTGTCGCGCCTGTCGCGGTGTCCCACGCTGGCCCGTGCCCTCACGCCTTGTGCACCGGGAACAAGGTCGACAGCACCTGCCGCGCGGTGCCCCGCAGCACGCCGCCCGTATCCGGATCGCCATCCGCCAGCGCCGTGGCGAAGTTGCGCGCCTGCTGCAGCGTGACGTGCGGCGGCAGGGGCGGCACGTCGGGGTCGGTCTTCACTTCGAGCACGACCGGCCGGTCGGCTTGCAGCGCCGCGTCCCATGCGCTGGCAAGCTGATCCGGGTGGTCGACATACAGGCCCTTGAGCCCGATGAGTTCGGCAAAGCGGTGATAAGGCACATCGGGAATATCCTGCGATGCCGGAAACTTCGGGTCGCCTTCCATCACGCGCTGTTCCCAGGTGACCTCGTTCAAGTCCTGGTTGTTGAGCACCATGCAGATCCACGTCGGGGTCTTCCACTGCTTCCAGTATTTGGCCACGGTGATCAGCTCGGCCATGTTGTTCATCTGCATGGCACCATCGCCCACCAGCGCGATGACAGGCCGCTCCGGATGGGCAAACTTCGCGGCAATGGCATAAGGCACGGCCGCCCCCATCGACGCCAGGCCCCCGGAGAGCGAGCCCATCATGCCGGGCTTGAACTGGAGGTCGCGCGCGTACCAGTTGGCACAGGTGCCGGAATCGCTGGTGACGATCACGTTGTCCGGCAGTCTGGGTGAAAGCTCCCAGAACACGCGTTGCGGGTTCACCGGGTAGGCGGGCTGCAGTGCGCGCTGTTCCAGCGTTTGCCACCAGTCGGCGTTCCAGCGGGCCACGCGCTCGGGCCAGTGGCGGTCGGTCTTGCGTTCGAGCAGCGGCAGCAGGGCGCGCAGCGTCTGTGCGCTGTCGCCCACCAGGTTGAGCTCCATCGGGTAGCGCAGTCCCAGCATGCCGGGGTCCAGGTCGATCTGTATCCCGCGCGCCTGACCTTCCTTGGGCAGGGACTCGGCATACGGAAAGCCGGAGCCGACCATCAGCAGCGTGTCGCAGTGGTTCATGAGCTCCCAGCTGGGCCCCGTCCCCAGCAGGCCGATGGCACCGGTGACATATGGCAGGTCGTCGGGCAGCACGGCCTTGCCAAGCAGCGCCTTCGCCACGCCCGCGCCCAGGGTTTCCGCCACGGCGGCCACTTCCTTGCTCGCGCCGAGCGCGCCCGCGCCGACGAGCATGGCGACCCTGCGCCCACGGTTGAGGATCTCCGCCGCGCGCGCCAGGTCGGCGGTCTGTGGCACCACGCTCGGCGTGCTGTAGCCGACGCCGGAATGCACCGTGCCATGTGCGCGCGGCGGGGCGGTGTACGGCATCTCCTGCAGGTCGTTGGGCAGCACGAGTGCCGTCACGCGGCGCTGGCCGATGGCAATGCGCACCGCGCGGTCCAGCAGATGCCGCACCTGCCCGGGCACGCTGGCCTGGTGCACGAACGCGCCGGCCACGTCACGGAACATCGCCACCAGATCCACTTCCTGCTGGTAGTGCCCGCCCACCGCGGTGCGCGCCTGCTGTCCGGTCATTGCCAGCACGGGCATGTGGTCGAGCCGGGCGTCGTACAGGCCGGTGATGAGGTGCGATGCACCCGGCCCCGACGTGGCCATGCACACGCCGAGCTCACCCGTGAACTTGGCATGCGCGGCGGCCATGAAGGCTGCCATCTCTTCATGGCGGGCCTGTACGAATTCGATCTTGCCCTTGGCACGGGCCAGTGCGCCGAACATGCCGTTGATGCCGTCTCCAGGGTAGCCGTAGATGCGGCGCACGCCCCAGTCGTACAGGCGCGCAACGAGGAAATCGCTGACGGTGGCTTGCATGGTGTCGTCCCTGCGCTCAGGCTGCCGCGCCCTGCCCGAGCAGCGCTTCCTTGCGCGCCGTCATCGGCTCAAGCAGCGGCGAGAGATCGATGTGCCCGTTGATGAGCTTCGGGAACAGCTCGGTCTCTTCTTCCTCCACGTGGTGCGACACATACTCCGCCAGCACGGTGAACTTGGCGGCGAACAGATCGTCGCCTGGCTGCATGCCGGCCAGCTGCCGGATCAGATCCTTTGCGGTGGCGTGCTCGACCACCGCTTCGTCGAGGAGGTCCTTGAAGCGCTCGCTGCCGTTGTCGCGCACGAACGGGTAGAACAGTGCTTCCTCAAGCTGCGTGTGGACGGTCAACTTTTCACACGCCTCACGCACGATCTGCCCGCACGTTCGCGGATCGTTCTCCTGCTGGAATGTCTTGAACAGCTTCTTCACCTCGCGGTGGTCGTCCAGCAGCATCGACAGCACGGCGCGTTGTGCCACGGGAATCTCGGCTTTGTTCATGGGGCTCTCCTGTTGGGGTGCCCGTACCGCCGAGCAAGCGTCATGCCGCGCATCGCAAGCACGCAGGCAGGTTTCGTGCTGGAGGGTGTCGTGGCACGGGGCCGTTCCGTGCCAGCACGAACGGCGGCCGCGCACCGTTCGCCATTTCACTCTTGGGAGGTACTGCTATGGACTACACGACGACTACCGGCACGGGCCTGGGCGCAGGGACGAGCACCACCGCCGGCGTACGCATGCGCATCATCGGGCGCGCCGATCCCACCGCCGCCGGGCCGGGGCCGGAGCTGATGGCCGCGGATACGCTGGAAGGCGATCGGGTGGTCAACCTCAACGGCGACGATCTGGGCAAGATCACCGACATCATGCTCGACGTGCAGCGTGGGCGCATTGCTTATGCGGTGATATCGGTGGGGGGCTTTCTCGGTATTGGCGACAGGCTGTTCGCCGTACCGTGGAGCGCCATGTCACTCGACGTCGACCGCAAGTGCTTCGTGCTCGATGCGGACAAGGACCGCCTTGAAGCCGCGCCGGGTTTCGACAAGGACAACTGGCCGACCATGGCCAACCCGACCTGGGCGGAGTCCGTGCACGAGTACTACGGCTCGCGCCCGTACTGGGACGAATACTGAACGGTGGCGTGCCCAGGCACGTTCTTCGCGTGCGTGTCGTCAGCCACGCTTGACACAGGAGGGCGCATGGAACCCGGCAAGAAAGAGAAGCATCCGCACGCGCACAAGCGCGAGGACCTGGTGGAAAAGGCCGTGGAAGATACCTTCCCGGCCAGCGATCCACCCGCCACAGGCGGCATCACGCGCGTGGTCGACAAGGACGGCGGCGAGAAGTCCACTCACCACCAGCGCTCGCCACAGCGTCACGAGCGCTGAGGCGTACGCGCGCCACCGCACATGCGCCCGCAGGGTTCCGCCTTGCGGGCGTTTTGTCGTCCGGCGCTACGCCAGGGGCATCAGCGCGGTGACCACGTTGTCGAACGGATCGCGCGCATCGGCGGGGCGCATGCGCTGCGGGCGCATCGGTCTGCGCGAAGACGATCTTGATGCGGCGAATGGCAATGCTGCGCTCCTTTGCTCCCGGCACAGCCGCGCTGTGACGGCACCGGCGCATGCACTGGCGTCGCACATCACGTAAAGTGGCGGGCACTCGAACCACAAAGACCTGCACGCCATGGAATTCCTGCAATCCCTGCTGGCCCCGCGCCTGCAAAATGTTGAAACCTCCGCCATCCGCGAACTGTTCAAGGTGCTCGGCAAGCCGGGCCTGATTTCGTTCGCCGGTGGCTTTCCGGATGCCGCGCTGTTCGACGTCGAAGGCCTCAAAGCCGCCGCCGACAGCGCCCTGAGCACGGACGCCGCACGCGCCCTGCAGTATGGCGCCACCGAAGGCTTCGAGCCGCTGCGCGAGGCGATCGTCGACGTGATGAAGGCGCGTGCCGCCACCGTGGCCAACACGGACATCCTCGTCACCACCGGCTCGCAACAGGGCCTGGACCTGCTCGGCAAGGTGCTGATCGGCGAGGGGGACACGGTGCTCACCGAGGCCCCCACGTTCCTCGCCGCCATCCAGGCATTCAAGCTGTACGGTGCCAAGGTGGCCGGCGTGCCAACCGATGAAGACGGCCTTGACCTCGACGCGCTGGAAAAGACGCTCGCCACCGCCCGGCCGAAGTTCCTGTACGTGATCCCGAACTTCGGTAACCCGAGCGGCGCGCTGATGAGCCTCGAGCGCCGCCAGCGCCTGCTGCAGCTTGCCGTGCGCCACGACCTGCTGATCGTCGAAGACGACCCGTACGGCGAGCTCTATTTCGATGCGCCGCCGCCCCCGTCGCTGTACGCGCTGTCGCAAAAGACCGATGGCGCACAGGGCCGCGTGGTCTACCTCGGCAGCCTGTCGAAGGTCATGGCGCCGGGCCTGCGCGTGGGCTGGATGATCGCCTCGCAGCCAGTGCTGGGCAACGCGGTGATGGTCAAGCAGTTTGCCGACGCGCACACCTCCACGTTTGCACAGGCGACGGCCGCAGCCTATCTGCGCAGCAATCGCCTGGACACCGTGCTGCCGCGCACGCGTGCCGCCTACGCCGAACGCGCGCACGCCATGGCCAACGGCCTGCGCGCGCTGCTGCCCGAAGCCGAGCTGACGTTCAACCGTCCGCGTGGCGGCATGTTCCTGTGGGGCAGCCTGCCGGGCCGCAATGCCGGCGACGTGGCCAAGGTCGCCATCGAACGCGGCGTAGCGTTTGTGCCGGGCGCGGCGTTCTACCCGGTCGACCCGGATCGCTCGACGCTGCGACTGTCGTACGCCACCTCGTCGCTGGCGCAGGTCGAAGAGGGCGTGCGCAAGCTCGCGGGCGCCATCGGCGAGTTCAAGCAAGGCTGATTGCACCGGCGTAGGCGACGGTGGCATAGGCACACGCCGGTCCGCACATGACCGCTCGAGGTCGAAAATGTCGGGCTCAGCGGGTTGAACGCGAGGCGCCGAAGGCCGACCACCGCGCCTTTGAGATCCGAGCCTCGAGCGCGAAGCGCGGGGCGTGAGCGTTTGAGGTCGAACATGTCGAGCCCAACGTGTGGCGCACGAGGGGCTGAGGGTCGACCGCCGAGATCCCAGCCCGGAAGGTGAGGGTTTGACGTCTGAGCGCCGGGTTCGGAACCCGGCGCGTCGCGTTTCGCGCTCCGGCGTTCAATGGGCGACCGACGTGGCTGCCGGTTCATCGGCGGGCGCCGGCTCATGCTGCCCACCCGTCCGCCACATCACCACCGCCACCCCATGACACGCGGCGGCCGCCCACCCCAGCATGTCCGGTCCGCCGTGGGCCAACGCCAGCGCCCCCACCGACGACCCCAGCGCGATCCCCCCATACACCGCTGACGCATGCAGCGACAGCGTGATCGGCGACACATCGGGCGCGAGGCGGATCAGGCGCGTCGCCTGCGCCGGGCCAAAGCCCCAGCCGGCCATGCCCCACAGCACGACCGCGCCGATGGCGACTGCGCCGGCCACCGTGCCGTGCAGCACCTGCGCCGACAGCGAGAGCACCGAGAACGCCAGCACGATGCCCGCGCTGCTGACCGCCAGCACGCGCGCCACGCCTGCGCGGTCGGTCATGTGGCCGCCCAGGCCCGTGCCGAGCGCCGCAAAGCTGCCGACCAGGAACAGCACGATGCCCACGTGCTGCGGCGCGAAGCCCAGTCCCTGCACAAAGAACGGTGCGACGTAGGTGTAGAACGTAAAGCCGCCCGCCGCCCACAGCGTGGACACCGCCAGCGCGCCCAGCATGCCGGGGCGGCGTGCCACGGAGAGGCGCTGCGCCAGCGTGGTCACGCTGTGCGGCAGCGCGCGCGGCAGGCCAAAGGCCAGGCCCGCCGTGGCCAGTGCCGACAGCACACCGCATGCGACGAACGTCGAGCGCCAGTCGCCCTGTGCCGCAATCCATGCGCCCAGCGGCACGCCGAGCGCCACCGCCACCGTGCCGCCGCCCGTGATGATGGCCAGCGCCGAGCCGCTGCGCGAAGCCGGCACCAGCGAGGTGGCCACCGCATTGGCCGTCGGCAGAAACACGCCGGCCGCCAGCGCCAACAGCACGCGCGCCGCCATCAGCTGCCCGAAGCCGTGCGCGGTGGCCGCCAGCAGGTTGCCTGCCGCAAAGATGGCCAGCGCGCCGATCAGCACGCGTCGGCGGTCGACATTGCCGAGCAGCGTCGCCATCACCGGCGAGCCCACGGCATACGTGACGGCAAACACGGTGACGAGCTGCCCGGCCGCTGGCACGCTCACGCCCAGGTCTGCGGCCAGCACCGGCAGCAGGCCGGCGATCATGAAACCTTCAGTGCCGATGGCGAACGCGCCCAGGCACAACCACCATAGCGATGCCGGCATGGTCGGCTCCTGTCAGAGAACAAACGTGGAAGGGAGGCGGAGCGCGCAGGCTCCGCAGGGTTCAGCGCGCGGTGGAGGTGGCCGTCTGGCCGAACAGCACGCTGCGCGCGTCGTCGGAGATGTCTTCGCGGCGGCGCGAGTACGCGCGCTCCACCCCGGCATAGGCGCGCTGCGTGGCCGGCCGCGCGCCAACCGCTTCGAACCAGCGCTGCAGGTGCGGGAAGTCGTTCAGGTCCTGACCATGCCCGGCGTGCGGGACGATCCACGGATAGGCCGCGATGTCGGCGATCGTGTAGTCGTTGCCGGCAATGTAGGGGCGATCGGCCAGGCGGCGGTTGAGCACGCCGTACAGGCGGTTGGTCTCTTTGGTGTAGCGCTCGATGGCGTAGGGCATGCGCTCGGGCGCATAGACGTTGAAGTGGCCGATCTGCCCGGCCATCGGGCCCAGGCCGCCCACCTGCCAGAACAGCCACTTGAGCACTTCCATGCGGCCTTGCAGGTCGGCGGGCATCAACTGGCCGGTCTTCTCGGCCAGGTAGAGCAGCATGGCGCCCGATTCGAACAGCACCACCGGCTCGGTCCCCTCGGCCGGGTCGTGGTCGACCATGGCCGGGATCTTGTTGTTGGGCGAGATAGCCAGGAACTCGGGCTTGAACTGATCACCCCGGCTGATATCGACGGGGATGACGCGATGCGGCAAGCCGGTTTCGGCAAAGAACAGCGCCATCTTCAGGCCGTTGGGCGTGGCGCAGTAGTAGAGGTCGATCATGGCGGGGCCCTCGTGTTCTGTCATGTTGGTTGACAGAGTAGGCGCGCGAGTGGCCTTTTGTAATGTCCAGAAACTGGAATTTTCAGGTGACCACTTAGGGGTTGCGTGCCGCTTCGGGGTCCGCCGTTTCGCAGGAGCGTGCGTACCATTCCCACGCCGCCGTGCCACACAGCACGCCCGTCGCCAGCGCGGAGACTGCGAGCGCGGGCAGTTCGCCTGCGGGCAGCCAGGCGCCGCCCAGCACCACCAGGCCAACCACATGCGCCGGACGCAGCCGCCCGAAGATCGCCCACTTGAACAGCAGGTTGCCCAGCAGATACAGCGCCGCGCTGCCCAGCACCGCCAGCGTCGTTCCTTCATGGGCGTGGCCCACCGGATGCGCCAGCACGAACTCGTCGGCCACGGCCCCGACGATGATGCCGGCCACCAGCACCACGTGGATGTAGGTGTAGGCCAGCCGTGCGAGCCGGCCCGGATCCGCCGAATGCGACATGGTGTGCGCGCCGCGCTCGGCAATCGTGTCGAAGTACAGCCACCACATCGCCAGGCTGCCGATGAACGACATCGCCATCGCTGCGATGTTTTCGGCAGTCCAGTCGAGCCCGGCAAACGTGGAGCCCGTGACCAGCACCGATTCGCCCAGCGCGATGATGATGAACAGTGAGCAGCGCTCGGCCATGTGGCCGCCTTCCACGTTCCAGTCGTTGGTGGTGGAGCGGCCCAGGCCCGGCGTATAGAAGCCCATCGAGGGGCCGAGCCATTCGATGGTCAACGCGATGATCCAGCTGGCCCAGCGTACGGAACCGTCCGACAGGCCGCCCGCCAGCCACAGCACGGCAGAGATGCCGAGCCACGTGGCGATGCGCTGGAAGTTGCGCCGCATGGGCAATGACTCGCCGCGCACGGCCCAGAGGAAGAACACCGTGCGCCCGAACTGCATGAACACATAGGCCAGCGCAAACGCCAGCCCGCGCGAGCCGAACGCCTGCGGCAGCGATGCCGAGAGCAGCAGCCCGCCCGTCATCAGCACGAGCATCAGCATGCGGATGGCGAGCTTGTCCGGATCGAGCCAGTTCGTCACCCATGAGGTGAAGATCCACACCCACCACACCGCCAGCATCAGCAGCAGTGCCTGCGCGCCGCCTTGCAGCGTGAAGTTGCCGATCAGCAGGTGCGAGAGCTGCGTCACCGCAAACACGAACACAAGATCGAAGAACAGCTCGATGTTGGTGACGCGGTGGTGGCCATGGGCCCCGTCGGATGTGATTGGCGAGGGGCGGAGGTAACTGCGGGGCATCGGGTGTCCTGGGTGCGGCCTGTGGAGCGATCAGGCCGACTGCATGCCGAGCGTGAGCGTGCCAGCGCCCACCATCACTGCCCCGCCCGTGTAGCCGAAGCGGCGCTGCGCGGCCACGCTGGTCAGGCGCTTGGCGAGCAGCTTGGCGGCCAGCGCGTACATCGATGCATTGGCCGCGGCCAGGATGACGAAAGTCGGCAGCAGGATCACGCTCTGCGAGAGGAAAGTCTGCTCGGCCGACATGAACTGCGGCACGAAGGCGACGAAGAAGACGATGCTCTTGGGGTTCAGCGCGGTGACCGTCCACGCGGACAAGAAGCGGCGGCCAGCGGACTTCTGCTGAACAGGGATGGTCGCCTCGGGTGCGTCGTCGCGAAGGCGGCGCGCGCTGAGGATGGACTTGATGCCCAGATAGACGAGGTACGAACCGCCGATGAGCTTGAGCGCCGTGAAGGCTGCGGCCGATGCGGCCAGCAGTGCGCCCGCACCGGCAAGGGAAACCGCCATGGCCGTTGTGTCGCCAGCGGCCACGCCGGCCACGGTGCTCCACGCCGAACGGCCGCGGTTGGCCAGGGAATCACCAATCACCAACAGGATCGTCGGGCCGGGGATGAGCAGGATGATGATGCTGGCGCCGATGAAGGCCAGCCAGGTTTGGAGGGTCATGGGGTGGCTCGCTGGGTTGTTGGGGTGAGGGGAGACAGTTATCCATGAAAAAAATGGGGCGTCAAATGGGGGGTGTTTTTTGTCTTTGGTTTTTGCGTTGGTGGTCCACCTCCCTTTCGTTCCCTGCCGGGACCGACTCACTTTTCTTTGTCTTGCCAAAGAAAAGTAAGCAAAAGAAAGGCGCGCCCGAGATGGCGAAAGACTCCTTGAATTTGCGTAACCGGGCGGAGGTGGGGAAAACTCGCTGCGCTCAGACAGTTCCCCACCTTTTTTCCGCCCGCTTACGAAAATTCAAGGCGCCATCAAGGGCCTAACGTCAAAAGAAAAAGGCCAACCCGTCGTGAGGTTGGCCTTGTCGTTTGCGCTGGCGCTGCGTTGGTTTGGTCTTTGACTTTCCTGCCCTAGATGGCGCCTTGAATTTCTGTTGCAGGGAGGAAAAAGAGGGGAGGCTGTCTGAGCGCAGCGAGTTTGCCTCCCCTCCCTCCCTGTGACATAAATTCAAGGGGAAGTCGCCATCTCGGGCGCGCATTTCTTTGCTTACTTTCTTTGGGCAAGACCAAAGAAAGTGAGTCAGCCCCGGCAGGGGATGAAACAAGGGATGCACCACCAAGGCAAAAAACAACCAAAAAAAACCTACCCATGCCTCCGCGCCGCCAACCCCACCCCACTCACCAACAAAACCGCCGCCGCCACCTCCAACCCATGCGGCAACCGAGCCTCATAAACAAATCCATACAACAACGCAAACACCGTCTCAAACACAATCAATTGCCCCGACAGTGTCAACGGCAACTTGCGGCTGGCCGCATTCCACAGGCTGTTGCCCAACACAGACGCCCCCAGCGCCACGCCCATATTCACCAGCCAGAACACCGCCCACGCCGATGCGGGCTGCGCAGACGCCGTTGCCATGCCGGGCAGCAAAAACGCCGGCACGGCCAGTGCCAGTGACAGCACCCCGGTCGCGACGCCCGTCAACACCGACCACTCCCGGCTCGTGAACTGCGGCCGCGCGCGCAGGTACCGCGCATTGCACACCGCATACACCGTCCAGCACGCCAGCGCGCCCGCTGCCATCAACAGCCCGATGAAATAGGTTCTGCCGCCGGCATCCGAATGCACGTCGGGCGCATCCAGGTAAATGCACACAACGCCTGCGACGGCCATCAGCAGCGGCAGGGCCAGCTGACGCAACGGCAAGCTGCCGCGTTCGGCAGAGCCCGCGAGCGTGACCGTCACCGGCAACAGCCCGACGATGAGCGAGACCGGCGCCACGCCCGCGCGCTGCACCCCGCCCGCCACGCACAGGTAGTAAAGGATGTTGCCCGGCAGCGATAACAGCAGCAGCGCCGCCCAGTCGCGCCGCGTCGTCTTGCGCCACAGCGTGCGCCACACCGGCAGCGCTAGCACCAGCGAGAGCACACCGTACAGCACATACCGCGCGGCCGACAGCGCCAGCGGTGAAAACTCCGGCAGCATCTTTGGCGCGACGAAGATGATGCCCCACAGCGCGCCGGCCGCCACGCCGCAGCCCAGACCGGTCAGTTGGTCGTGCCGTGCGTTGCGCGTTGGGTGGGCAAGCGGGGATGCGGTGGGGGTGTCGCCGAGCGCCATGAAAGTCCGGTCCGAAAGGAGAATCGAATCCGCACTGTGCGCGCGTGCGGACCGTCGCGTCTTGGCGAAGACGGCCGCGCTTTGGCAAAAACGGAAACGGGCGAGGCTAGCGCCGCACAGCCGCGGGCGTGATGCCGTGCGCGGCCTTGAGGTGGCGCGTGAGGGCGCTTTGGTCGTAGTAGCCGCAGCGTGCCGCCACTTCGGCGATGGGCAAGGCGGAAGTTTCCAGCAGCGTGAGGGCCTGTCGTAACCGTACCTCGGCCAGCCGCGCGTGCAGGGTGATGCCGTAGGCGCCGCGGAACAGTGTGGCGAGGCGTCGTGCGCTCACGCCCACTTCCGCGGCGAGGGCCTCAACGGTGAGCGGTTCGGCGTAGCGGTGTTCGATCGCGTGCCAGGCACGCTCGGCGCGGGCGTCGGGGCGCGCGTGAATCCGCGCACACTGGTTGGCCGGGTGCGCGGCGAGCGTCGCCAGCGCCAGCGATGACCACGCGCTCGCCAGCGCCGCGTCCACGGCGGACGCGCCTTGCAGCCACGTGGTCAGTGCACGCAAGCCGGGCGTGAGCGGGAAGAACACGCGGTCGGCCAGACCTTCCAGCGCGGGCGTGTCGGCCGCCTGCACGGGGATGTCGAAGACGATGAAGCGGTTGGCGCCGGTGGCTTCGAATGCATGCGTGGCACCTGCGGGGATGAGCGCTGCATGGTGCGTGTCGACGCAGCCGGCACGGCCGTCTACGTCCATCTCGAGCACGCCGCGCGCGGGCATCACGACCTGCATGAAGTCGTGAGCGTGGGGCGGAGCGGCGCGGCCGTAGGTGCGGAAATCCAGCATGATCGGCCGAGGATAGCACCGGGCCGCGGGCAAAAAAAACCCCGGTGGAAGCCACCGGGTGCTGAACTTTCACGGACGAGGATCCGTGAGAAGAGGAACGCGCATATCGTGCACCGCCCAGGTGACAGCCGCATGACGGCGCCACATGCGCGCTCATTCCTCCGTGATGGTCACCTTGTTCGGATAGAACGCCACATAGCCTCCGACCTTGCGCGCGGCGGGTTTGGGCTGCTCATACGTCCAGACCGCGTTGTCTGCGCGCATGTCGCCGGCGACGATGGTGTAGTAGGACGCTTCGCCCTTGTACGGACAGTGCGTGTGATGTTGCGTGCGCTCCAGGTGGGTCATCTGCACGTCGTCGCGCGGGATGTACTGCACCGGCGGGTACGATGCCTCGCGCAGCGTGCGCGCCATGCGCGTATCGGCGATGGTGACGCCGTTGAACGTGACCGTCACGCGGCGCGGGTTCGATTCAACGGTGATGGGGTGATTCGGATCGGTATCGGGCATGCGGCACTCCTTCAGTGGGCGGGGGACACGCCCTTCACTGTAGCAAGTGCCGCATCCTGCGGCGGCCGGCCCGGCTTACCAGTGGGTTTCGCTCTCCGGCGTGGACGACACGCGGTGGATCGAGAGGTCTGCGCCCATGAACTCGGCTTCGCGGTCCAGCCGCAGCCCGACGAACTTGCGCAGCGTACCGTAGACCACCGTGCCACCGACCAGCGCGATGACAATGCCGCCAGCCGTGCCCGCCACTTGCGCCCAGAACGACACGCCACCCAGACCGCCGAGTGCCTTCAGGCCGAAGATGCCGGCCGCGATACCGCCCCACGCGCCGCACAGGCCATGCAGGGGCCAGACGCCCAGCACATCGTCGATGCGCCAGACGTTCTGCACGCGCGTGAACATCCACACGAACAGCACGCCGGCAATGGCGCCGACGGCCAGTGCGCCCAGCGGGTGCATCACGTCGGAACCGGCGCACACGGCCACCAGGCCGGCGAGCGGCCCGTTGTACGAGAAGCCCGGGTCGTTCTTGCCCATCCACCACGCGGTGAGCGTGCCGCCCACCATGGCCATCAGCGAGTTGATGGCGACCAGGCCGCTCATCTTGTCGAGCGTCTGCGCGCTCATGACATTGAAGCCGAACCAGCCCACTGCCAGCACCCAGGCGCCGGCTGCCAGGAAGGGGATATTTGACGGCGGATGCGCGGCGATGCGGCCGTCGTCCTTGTAGCGGCCGTGGCGTGCGCCCAGCAGCAGCACCGCCGGCAGGGCGATCCAGCCGCCCACGGCATGCACGACCACCGAGCCGGCAAAGTCGTGGAACTCCGCGCCCGTGGCGGCCTGCAGCCAGTGCTGGATGCCGAAGCGCTCGTTCCAGGCAATGCCTTCGAAGAACGGGTAGACGAAGCCCACCAGCACGAAGGTCGCCGCCAGTTGCGGCTCGAAGCGCGAGCGCTCGGCAATGCCGCCCGAGATGATGGCCGGGATGGCCGCCGCGAAGGTCAGCAGGAAGAAGAACTTCACCAGTTCGTAGCCGTTCTGCTGGGCGAGCACGTCGGCGCCAGACAGGAAGTTGATGCCGTAGGCGACCGAATAGCCGACAAAGAAGTAGGCGATGGTCGACACGGCAAAGTCGACCAGGATCTTGACCAGTGCGTTGACCTGGTTCTTCTTGCGGACGGTGCCCAGCTCGAGGAACGCGAAGCCAGCATGCATGGCAAGCACCATGATCGCGCCCAGCAGGATGAAGAGCGCGTCGCCCCCGGTTTTGATGGTGTTCATTGTGGTTGTCGTGCGGTTGATTGTCAGCGTCATTCGGGTGCAGCGTGCCCCCGAATGACGCAGGAAGCGCCGACAGATGCAAAACTTGTTCCAACGATGTGCAAGAACGCGAAATGGCGCACCATGGCCGTGCGCGATGGGGGCGATGCGGGCATGCAGCACGCGACCGCTCTCATTTGGTGCGCTGTTGCTTTGAATTGGTGCGTATGGCGCGGTGGATGCGCCGTGTTGGTGCGTTGCGCGCCTAGGGTTTGGACGCCGACACGATGAGCGAGCTGGTCACCGCGTCCCACAGAGCCTCGTAGCGCAAGCGCACCGTGCTGGCCTGCTCCGGCGACGTGGCGGGCGATTGCATGTGCAGCATCAGGAGTGCACCGTCAGTCGGCACCACGACGACGCGCCCGACCAGCGTGTTACCGCTTGCGCGCGGCACATGCGGGCCCGGCGCCTCGCCGATGTAGGTGGCCCAGATGCCGGCGCGGCCAGCAAACGATTGGGTGCCCCAGCTGATCAGTCGGCATGGCACCGACACGGCCTGGCGGACGGCATCGCGCATCCAGAGCGGCTCGCGGTGGTCGGGCACGGCCTCGGGCTCGCTCTCGGTGGGGCGGACGATAAGTTCGATGCGCGAGAGTCCGGCGCCGCCCTGATTCGCCCACGCGCCGATCGCCACCCGTCCCGGATCGGGCTTGCGCGGCGCGGCGGGCGGGACACGCTCCCACGACAGCGGCAGGCGCAGCAGCAGATTCGCGCCGCGCGCATTCGGCCAGTCGGACAGCGTCACGTCCTGGATGAAACGGCTGCCCATCTCGTCGGCGGGGCGGTCGTCGTAGACCACGGCCAGCAGGGATTGCAGCGTCGGGCGATCCTGGTTGCCCTGCGCACGTGCCACGACCCGGTCGGCCAGCGCGTGGGCGGTCTGTGCGGTTTGCGTGGCGACCATCACACTGGGCTGGTGGAGGTCGAGCGCCCGCTCGATCAGCAACTGGCGCTCGTCGTCCGTCAGCGGAATCCCGGCAATCAGGCGGCGCGTGCGCGTCAGCGCCTGCGGAAAGGCGTTGTCGAATTGCGTGCGCGCGCGGATCAGCTCTTCGCGCTCGGCGGGAAAGCGCTGGATGGCGCGCTCGAGCGCCTGCGTCTGCACGGTCAGGAAGCCAAGCACGCTGACCAGCCCGGGGATGGCGCCGGGCGTGTAGTCCCACGCCAGGGCGTGGCCGGACCACGCCAGCATGGCGCTCAGACACCAGCGCTTCGTTGCGCGGCTTGGCATGGAGATGTCCCCCTCTGGCCGAACCCGGTTTCAGCCGAAATCCGACTGTAACGATTTGTATCCATTGTGTGCAAGGTGGGGGTTGCACCAAGGCAGGGAGCGCTGGCCGCGCCGTGGCGCCCGCCGAGTTGACGTTGACGTCCGCCCCGAAAATACTGTCAGTTCGACGTGTTGACCGGCATGCCGCCTTCTGTGCGGCTTAGAACACTTCCAACGCCGGCGCGCCACTTTCCGAAGGTGGAGACATGACCGATCTTTCCACTGCCCGCGCGGCCGATCCCACGCCTGCCAGCGAAGCCGCGCCGGTGCGCAACAAGGTGCGCTTCGTGACGGCCGCGTCGTTGTTCGATGGGCATGACGCGTCGATCAACATCATGCGGCGCATCCTGCAGTCGATGGGCTGCGAGGTGATCCACCTCGGGCACAACCGCTCCGTGGATGAGGTGGTCAATGCTGCGCTGCAGGAAGACGTGCAGGGCATTGCGGTGTCCAGCTACCAGGGCGGCCACGTCGAATACTTCAAGTACATGATCGACGCGCTGCGCGCACGCGGCGGCCAGCACATCCAGGTGTTCGGCGGCGGCGGCGGGGTGATCGTGCCGGCGGAGATCCGCGAGCTGCAGGACTACGGCGTCGCGCGCATCTACAGCCCAGAAGACGGGCAGCGCATGGGCCTGGCCGGCATGATTGCCGACATGGTGCAGCGCTGCGATATCGATCTCTCCGTCTATGCGCCGGCTACGCTGGAGCCCGTTGCCAACGGCGATCGCCGCGCTCTGGCGCAATTGATCACCGCGCTGGAATCGGGCCGCGTCGATCCGGCGTTGCGCGAGGCCGTCCACGCGGCTGCGATGGCCGCGCCGACGCCTGTGCTTGGCATCACGGGCACGGGCGGTGCGGGCAAGTCGTCGCTCACCGACGAGCTGATCCGCCGCTTCCGGCTCGACCAGCAGGACGCGCTGCGCATTGCGGTCATCTCGATCGATCCGTCGCGGCGCAAGTCGGGCGGCGCGCTGCTGGGCGATCGCATTCGCATGAACGCGATCAACCATCCGAACATCTTCGTGCGCTCGCTGGCCACGCGCGAGGCGAGCCGCGAGATTTCCGACGCGCTGCCCGACGTGATTGCCGCCTGCCGCGCTGCCGGGTTCGATTTCATCATCGTCGAGACCTCCGGCATCGGGCAGGGCGATGCGGCGATCGTGCCGCATGTCGATCTGTCGCTGTACGTGATGACGCCCGAGTTTGGCGCCGCCAGCCAGCTGGAGAAGATCGACATGCTGGACTTTGCCGATCTGGTGGCGATCAACAAGTTCGACCGAAAGGGCGCGCAGGATGCATGGCGCGACGTCGCCAAGCAGGTGCAGCGCAACCGCGAGCAATGGCACGCCCGGCCCGAAGACATGCCGGTGTTCGGCACGCAGGCCTCGCACTTCAATGACGACGGCGTGACGGCGCTGTATCACGCGCTGGCCGATCGGCTGACCGAGCGCGGCATGGCGCTGGCCGAACGCACGTTGCCGCGCCCGACCGGCAAATGCTCCACCAGCCACGATGCCATCGTGCCGCCCGCGCGCGTGCGCTACCTGGCGGAGCTGGCCGATACGGTGCGCGGCTACCACCGCCGCGTCGACGCGCAAAGCCGCCTCGCGCGGGAACGTCAGCAATTGCAGGCCAGCCACCGCATGCTGGAGCAGGCCGGTGCCACGGTGCAGACGCTGTCCGCGCTCGACAAGCAGGCGGCCGAGCGCGACGCGCAGCTCGGCGCTGCCGAGCGCAAGCTGCTCGCCATGTGGCCCGACCTGCGCCGTGCGTATTCCGGTGATGAATATGTCGTGAAGATTCGCGACAAGGAAATCCGCACGCAGCTCACGCACACCACGCTTTCGGGCACCACGATCCGCAAGGTCGTACTGCCGCCGTATGAAGATGACGGCGAAGTGCTGCGCTGGCTGATGCGCGAAAACGTGCCGGGCAGCTTCCCGTACACCGCCGGTGTGTTCGCCTTCAAGCGCGAGAACGAAGACCCGACGCGCATGTTCGCGGGCGAGGGCGATGCCTTCCGCACCAACCGGCGCTTCAAGCTCGTCTCCGAAGGTATGGACGCCAAGCGGCTTTCCACAGCGTTTGACTCCGTCACGCTGTACGGCGAAGACCCGGCCCTGCGCCCCGACATCTACGGCAAGGTCGGCAACTCCGGTGTGTCGATCGCCACGCTCGACGACATGGAAGTGCTGTACGACGGCTTTGACCTGACCAGCCCTGCCACGTCGGTTTCCATGACGATCAACGGGCCTGCGCCCACGATCCTCGCGATGTTCATGAACACCGCCATCGACCAGAACCTGGCCCGGTTCCGCGCCGATAACGGGCGAGAGCCGACGCAGGACGAAGAGGCGAAGATCCGCGCGTGGGTGCTGCAGAACGTGCGCGGCACGGTGCAGGCCGACATCCTCAAGGAAGACCAGGGGCAGAACACCTGCATCTTCTCGACCGAGTTTTCGCTCAAGGTGATGGGCGATATCCAGGAATATTTCGTGCATCACCAGGTGCGCAATTTCTATTCGGTGTCGATCTCGGGCTACCACATTGCCGAGGCGGGCGCGAACCCGATCTCGCAGCTCGCCTTCACGCTCGCCAATGGTTTCACGTATGTGGAGGCGTACCTCGCGCGCGGCATGCATATCGATGACTTTGCGCCGAACCTGTCGTTCTTCTTCTCCAATGGCATGGACCCGGAGTACAGCGTGCTCGGCCGCGTCGCGCGTCGCAACTGGGCGGTGACGCTGCGAGACAAGTACGGTGCGAACGAGCGCAGCCAGAAGTTGAAGTACCACGTGCAGACGTCGGGCCGGTCATTGCACGCGCAGGAGATCGCCTTCAACGATATTCGCACGACGCTGCAGGCGCTGATCGCCATCTACGACAACTGCAACAGCCTGCACACGAATGCCTACGACGAGGCGATCACCACGCCGACGGCCGAGTCGGTGCGGCGCGCGCTGGCCATCCAGCTCATCATCAATCGCGAGTGGGGCCTGGCCAAGTGCGAGAACCCGAACCAGGGCAGCTTCATCATCGATGAGCTGACGGACCTCGTGGAAGAAGCGGTGCTGCAGGAGTTCGAACGCATTGCCGAGCGCGGCGGCGTGCTGGGTGCCATGGAAACCGGCTATCAGCGCGGCAAGATCCAGGAGGAGTCGATGCTGTATGAGCAGCGCAAGCACGATGGCTCGCTGCCGATCATCGGCGTGAATACGTTCCGCAATCCCGATGCGGAGAGCGTGGTGCCCCCGCATATTGAACTGGCGCGGTCCAGCGAGGAGGAGAAGCAGAGCCAACTCGCGCGGCTGCAGGATTTTCATGCGCGGCATGCGGGGGAAGCTCCGGCCATGCTGCAGCGCCTGCAGCGGGCGGTGATTGAAGATCAGAACGTGTTTGCGGTGCTGATGGACGCGGTGCGGGTCTGCTCGCTTGGGCAGATTACGCATGCGTTGTTTGAGGTGGGAGGGGAGTATCGGCGGAATATGTAGGGGTTTTGGGTTTTGGGTTCTTCTTGTTGGTGCATCCCTTGTTTCATCCCCTGCCGGGGCTGACTCACTTTCTTTGGTCTTGCCCAAAGAAAGTAAGCAAAGAAAGGCGCGCCCGAGATGGCGAAAGACTCCTTGAATTTATGTCGCAGGGAGGGGAAGGGAAAAACTCGCTGCGCTCAGACAGTTTCCCTTCCTTTTTCCTCCCTGCAACAGAAATTCAAGGCGCCATCTAGGGCAGGAAAGTCAAAGGACAACAGCCACACCCTCTGGGCGCCAGCCCAAACGACAAGGCCAACCTCACGACGGGTTGGCCTTTTGCTTTTGACGTTGAGCCCTTGATGGCGCCTTGAATTTTTGTGAGCGGGCGGATAAAGGAAGGAGGCTTGTCTGAGCGCAGCGAGTTTGCCTCCTTCCCCGCACGGTCACACAAATTCAAGGGGATGTCGCCATCTCGGGCGCGCCTTTCTTTTGCTTACTTTTCTTTGGCAAGACAAAGAAAAGTGAGTCAGCCCCGGCAGGGGATGAAACAAGGGATGGACCACACCCGCCCCCCGCCAGCGGAGCAAAAAAACATCCACGGCACAGAAACAAAACCTACCGCTGCATCACAGCCAGTGCCACCAGGATGCCCACCGGCGGCAACACGCACGAAGGCTTCGATACTGAGAAAACGATCCATTTCCAGCGTCCCGGCGCCTGACATGAAAGGGTGGCGCGACGCCGGTCATCATAAGGCGATCCGGTGGAATGTGACGTTACCGTCAGCAAGGCTTTTCCGTGTGTCGGCCGGTCGTTTATGCTCTTCACTTTGTTTCATTCCAATACCAAGCGAGGAGCAGTTCATGGCAATTCAAGTCGTCGGCATCGTCGGTGCCGGAACAATGGGCAACGGCATTGCGCAAGCGTGCGCCGTCGTCGGGCTGGATGTGGTGATGGTGGACATCAGCGATGCCGCCGTGCAGAAGGGCATTGCCACCGTGGCCGGCAGCCTGGATCGCCTCATCAAGAAGGAAAAACTGACCGAAGCCGACAAGGCTGCCGCGCTCGCCCGCATTCAGGGCTCGACGTCGTACGACGACCTCAAGCGCGCCGACCTCGTCATCGAGGCCGCCACCGAGAACTTCGACCTGAAGGTGAAGATCCTCAAGCAGCTCGAGGCTGCCGCAGCGCCGCACGCAATCGTGGCGTCGAACACGTCGTCCATCTCGATCACCAAGCTGGCCGCGGTGCTGCAAGACGCGAGCCGCTTCATCGGCATGCACTTCTTCAACCCGGTGCCGATGATGGCGTTGGTGGAAGTCATCCGCGGCCTGCAGACGAGCGATGCCACGCATGCGGCGGTGGAAGCGCTGGCCAAGCAACTGGGCAAGACGCCGATCACGGTCAAGAACAGCCCGGGCTTTGTCGTCAACCGCATCCTGTGCCCGATGATCAACGAGGCGTTCTGCGTGCTGGGCGAGGGCCTGGCCTCGCCAGAGGAAATCGACGAAGGCATGAAGCTCGGCTGCAACCACCCGATCGGGCCGCTGGCGCTGGCCGACATGATCGGCCTGGACACCATGCTGGCCGTGATGGAAGTGCTGTACACCGAATTCAGCGATCCGAAATACCGCCCGGCCATGCTGATGCGCGAAATGGTGGCCGCCGGCTACCTGGGCCGCAAGACCGGCCGCGGCGTGTACGACTATCGGAAGTAAGCCCCTGACGTTTGCGCTGTCCGCCAACTGTCAGGCCGGATTCGCGCAAAGTGTCTGCAAGTGTGCATGGAGGCGGTGTGGCGGTGCGTTGATGATGACGCATCGCCACACCGTTTTTTTCTTCTCCAACACTTCGGACGCCATCATGCCGCGCTACGCCTTCCGCCTGCTCAACGTCTTTGCCGAATCCACGTTCGGCGGCAACCAGCTCGCCGTCTTTGAAGACGGGCGAGGCCTGGACGACGCCACGATGCAGGCCATCGGACGCCAGTTCAACCTGTCCGAGATCACGTTCATTTTTCCCGACGACACGGATGGCGCCACGGCGCGCTTCCGCATCTTCACGCCCGATTACGAGATGCCGTTTGCCGGCCATCCGTCGCTGGGCACCGCGCAGGTGGTGCGCGAGCTGTATGGCCCGGGCAATGAACTGACGCTGCGTTGCCAGTCGGGCATCGTGTCATTGACGGCGCAGGACGAGGGGTGGTCGCTGGTGCCGCCGCGCTCCGGCGCGCTGAATACGCGCGAAGCCGATCCGGCCATCGCCCAGATGCTCGGGTTGGACGCCGATGCGCTGGCGGGGCCGCCGCTGTGGGTCGACGCAGGCATTGAGCAACTGATGGTGCCGGTCAAGACGCGCGCCGATGTGGAGCGCGCCCGGCCCGACCCGTCAGCCTTTGATGCGTGGCCGCGCAGCCGCAACGACGGGCGCAACGCGTACGTCTTCACCATGCCGGCGCCCGGCAGTGACGATCCGGTGGTCTCGCGTTTCTTCTTCGAATACGGCACCGGCCTGTGGGAAGACCCGGGCACCGGCTCGGCGTGTGCCAACCTGGGCGGCTGGCTGCGGTCGACCGGCCATGCTTTGCCGGCCAGCTACCGCATCGAGCAGGGCGCCGCAGTGGGGCGACCCTGCCACCTCACGCTGCGTGTGGATGCCGACGGCACGATCCACGTGGGTGGCCGCGTGATCGAAATCGGCCGCGGCACGTTGACGATTTAATCTGCGGCGCCCAGCTGCTTGCAGAAGAACGTTGTCCCGCAGTACGCGCCGTCGGGCATCAGCGCGTAGTTGGGCACGACGCCCACGCGCTGCCAGCCGGCGCGTGCGTATAGCCGCTCGGCATCGCCGCCTGTCACGCAATTGTCCAGGACATCGGCCAGCGCGTCGATGCACGCACGCGCGTCATCCATGCCGATGCGCCGCACGGACACGGTATCGGTCATCAGCCTCTCCTTCCGCCCGCCGGCATGGGAGGCAAGGTGGTGAGCGCCACCAGGTAGCGCGCAGGACGTTTCGTCGGGTTATGAAAGACGATGGGGCGGTCCAGCTGCATGCTCAGGCAGTCGCCAGCGTCGAGCCGCCAGTGCGCGTCGCCCACGGTCATTTCCATCGTGCCTTCGATGATCCACACCTGCTGGTGGATTTCGGCATCGCGTGCGCCGGTGTCGTAGGCCACGCGCTCGCCGGGCGGAAAGTGCACCTCTACGAGCTGCAAGGGCGAACGCGCGGCCGGTGACAGGTTGCGGCGTACATAGCCGGAAGCCGGGTCGGTCCACTCGGGCTGATCGGCTGCGCGTGAGACGGGCGACGGCTCGGCGGGGGAGGCCGCGCTGTCTTCGAACAATGACGCGAGCGTCACCCCCAGCGCAGAACTGAGCCGGTCGAGCACGGCGGCGGTCGGGCTGCTCTGGCCGCGCTCGATCAGGGAGATCGCGGAGCGGCTGACCTGACTGCGTTCAGCCAGTGCCTCGAGGGACAGGCCCTGCGCGTCGCGTAGCGCGCGCAGGCGTCGGGCGATGCGTTGGTGGATGTTCATCCATCCAGTTTAGTGGATTTTCTGTCCAGCAAACTGGAATGTGCCGGGGCAGTTCAGTTTCGCCGCTGCACCGCCGGCGGCAGCCAGGACCCATCGAGCGCGGCCTCCTTGGGCCACGTCAGTTGCATGCGCAACTGGAAGGGCCCGGCGGGCGCCGGCAGCCAGTTGTTGCGCATGCCCTTGGGCGGCGCGCGCTGGATCATGATGTCGAGCGATCCGTCACGGTTCAGGCGCGGGTGGTTGGCTTCGCTCAGGGCGTTGCGCAGCGCCGGGCGCGCCGCACCGGGCGCGGGCTGCGGTTCCGTGCCGACGGCGGCCACAGCCCAGCCGGCATTTTCAGGGGGCAACTGGCTGCGATCGAAATGCAGCACGTAGCGGTGCGCGCTGTCCAGCGTGAAGCCATTGGCATCGGTCGTGGCGGTGGCGATCAGCAGGTCCTGCGGCAGGTCGGTGCCGCCGCCGTCCCAGGCGACGATGGCACGCTGCGCGTAGTCCAGCCCGTAGGCGCCGACCATGCGGGGGATGAACCAACCGTTCTGCGTGATGGGTGGTTGCTTGACGGCCAGGCCCAGCGTGCTGCGCGCGGCGTCGACGCCGGCATCCATCACCTTCAGGCTGGCCGGGTTGACCGCCTTTGCGTCGAAGGGCGTACCGGGCGTGATGCCCAGATCGCGCAGGGTCCGAAGCATGGTGGAATCCGCCGCATGCGGCGGGTTGTCCTTGAGTAGCGCGGCGAAGCGCGTGAAGTACGCGTTGGCATCCAGCGCGGTGACGCGGCGGCGCGCGGCGGCCAGGCTGACGTCGGCGTCGGCATCGGTGGTTGTGTTCGCTTCCGCGCGGGCCCGTGCCACGTTGTCGCGCGCGGCTGGTTTGCCGAAAGCCTCAAGCGGTGTGATGCGGTAGCGGTCCTGCACACGGCGTGCAGCGGCGATGTCGCGCTCGCCGGCCACCTGCGTGCGGGCGACGATCCACACCAGGGTGGTCGGCGCGGCCACTTGCTTGACGCCGGCCGGCAGCGTCCCCTCCCAGCCTGGCGGCGTGATGGCGTAGTGCGCCGCGCGTGCTCCCGTGGTGCGATTGCCCAGCGATTCGAAGATGTCTGTCCACCCGTCGTGCAGCGCAACCCAGATATGCCGGCGGCCCACCTCGGGCAGGCTCAGCACCACCGGCCCGTTGCGCAAATCGATGAACGCGCTGCTGGCCAGCACGTCCACGCGAGCGCGCACGCCGGTTGGCAGTGCGGCGTCGTCAAGCGTGCGCTGATGCATGAAGTGCCCGGCGGGCGCCACCGCAGAGGTGGTCTGCAGCAGGGCATCCGTCATCATCATCGGAAAGGCGTAGACATAAGCCGATCGGACCTGGGCTTCTGCGGGTTGCGGCAGACGCATTTGCGCGGCGGGCGGCGTGGCGGGGGGAGGCTGGGTGGAGCAGCCCGTCTGGGTGAGGGCTGCCGCGCTCAGCGCCACGACCGCCAGCCTCATGAGCAGGCGCGCGGGCGCAGGGCAGTGCGTCATCGTGTTCTCCTTTGTTGTTGGTGCGCGCAACAGGGAGCAGATCAGACGCCTGTCGAACATCCCCCCAAGGATGCCTGCGCATACGGTTGCGCGTGGGCTGATCTCGCAGCGCCGCGCATTTCGTCGTAAGTCTCTGGAATGTAGGAGTGCCACCGGCGCAAGTCAATTGATGTAAGCAAGGGGCATCATCCAGCGCGCACGCTAGAGCCGCAAATGCAACGCGAGGCGCAGTTTGGCGGCATCGTACTCGGCTTTCAGGCGCGCGACGATCTCGGCGGCGGGGGGTAAGTCGCCGATCTGCCCGACGCCCTGGCCGGCACCCCAGATGTCTTTCCATGCCTTGGCGCGTGAGCTGCCGTCGCCAAAGTTCATCGCGGATTTGTCGGCCTCGGGCAGCGCCTCCGGGTCCAGGCCGGCCAGTTCGATGCTCTCGCGGATGTAGTTGCCGTGTACGCCGGTGAAGAGGTTGGTGTAGATGATGTCCGATGCCGCCGCCCGCAGGATGGCCTGCTTGTAGCTTTCGGCGGCGTGGGCCTCCTGGCTGGCGATGAAGCGCGTGCCGATGTAGGCGAGGTCCGCGCCCATGGCCTGTGCGGCGAGGATGGCGTCGCCCGTGGCGATGGCGCCCGAGAGGGCAATCGGCCCGTCGAAGATGCGCCGCACTTCGCCCACGAGCGCAAACGGCGACAACGTGCCGGCATGCCCGCCTGCCCCTGCCGCTACCAGGATCAGCCCGTCGACGCCGGCTTCGAGGGCCTTCTCGGCATGGCGCAGGTTGATGACGTCGTGCAGCACGATGCCGCCGTAGCTGTGCACGGCGTCCAGGATTTCCTTCACGGGCGCGCGCAGCGAGGTGATGAAGATCGGCACCTTGTGCTTGACGCAGGTCGCGACATCCTGCTCCAGCCGCGCGTTCGAGTGATGGACGATCTGATTGACCGCCAGCGGCCCCACCACGTCGTGCGGATGCGCGGCTCGGTGCGCCGCCAGGTCTTCGTTCATCTGCGTGAGCCACTCGTCCAGCACTTCGGCCGGACGCGCGTTGAGCGACGGAAACGCGCCGACAATCCCGGCCTTGCACTGCGCCAGCACCAGTTCCGGATAACTGACGATGAACATCGGTGAGCCGATCACCGGCAGCGTCAGATGTTGCAGCACGAGCGGCAGATGCTTGGCGGCGGGCATGGCGTCTCCAGTTGGACTGCGTCGTTCGATTATAGGAACGATCCTGCACCCTGCCGCACGGATCCGCCTGGCCGCGCTCAGGCATGCGCTTGCTGCGCCAGCAGGTCAATGAAGGTGCGGTTGAATGCGGGCAGATCGTCGGGCTTGCGGCTGCTGACCCAGTTGCGGTCAGTCACGACTGCCTGGTCTACCCACATGCCGCCGGCATTCCGGATGTCGTCCTGCAAGGTCGGCCAACTGGTCAGCGTGCGGCCGCGCACAAGGCCGGCCGATACCATCAGCCAGGGCCCGTGGCAGATCACGGCGATCGGTTTTTGCGCACGTTCGAACGCTTTTACAAAGGCCTGCGCGGCGGGCACGATGCGCAACGCATCGGCGTTGAAGACGCCGCCGGGCAGCACCAGGCCATCGAAATCTTCGGACCTGGCGGCCTCCAGGGTGAGATCCACCGGGAAGGTGTCGCCCTTGGCTGCATGATGCAGGCCCGTTACGCTGCCAGGCCTTGGTGCGATGATGCTGACGCTCGCGCCGGCGCCTTCCAGGGCTTGCTTCGGGCTGGCCAGCTCGGCTTGTTCGAACAGGTCGGACACAAGAATGGCGATGCGCATGTCGTGTAGCGGGGTCATGGTGTGCTCCTGTTGCGTGGGGGTGAGTGGACACGGCCGCAACGGACATGCCTGCTCTGCGCTAGCATGCGGAGCATCCATCGCATACACCCACGGAGACGCACATGACGACACCGCTTTCCATCGACACCGCCACGGCCGCGGCCGACGCCACGCTGTTCCCCGGTTTTCGCCCCTTCCGGCAGGTCGCCAACGGTGTCGAGATTGCCGGTGTGATCGGCGGCAGCGGACCGCCGCTGCTGTTGCTGCACGGGCATCCGCAAAGCCACGTGATCTGGCACAAGGTGGCGCGCGATCTGATGCGCGATTACACCGTCGTCGCCACGGACTTGCGCGGCTATGGCGCCTCGTCCAAGCCGCCCGGCAGCGTCAGGCACGCGGAATACAGCAAGCGTGTCATGGCGCAGGATCAGGTGGACGTGATGCGCGCGCTAGGCTTCGGCCGCTTCCGGCTGTGCGCGCACGATCGCGGCGCCCGCGTAGCGCACCGCCTGTGTGTCGATCACCCCGCGCACGTGGAGCGCGCCATGCTGCTCGACATCGCCCCCACGCTGGCCATGTACGAGCACACCGACATGGCGTTCGCTTCGGCTTACTGGCACTGGTTCTTCCTGATCCAGCCGTCGCCGTTTCCCGAGACGCTCATCAACGCCACGCCCGATTTCTACATCGGCAAGCTCATGGGGCTGCGCCATGCGGGGCTCGATCCCTTCGCACCCGAGGCCATGGCGACCTACGCTGCCGCCATGCGCGATCCCGCCTGCGTGCACGCCATGTGCGAGGACTACCGCGCTGCGGCCACCATCGACCTCGAGCATGATCGCGCCGACCGCGCCGCCGGCAAGCGGGTGCGCGTGCCGCTGCGTGTGCTGTGGGGCGAGCATGGCGTGGTCCAGCGTTGCTTCCAGCCCCTTGCGCTGTGGCAAGCCGTGGCCGAAGACGTGACGGGCGGCACGGTGCCGTGCGGGCATTACGTGCCCGAAGAGGCACCCGAGGCGCTGCTTCAGGAGATGCGGACGTTCTTTGCCTGAGCCTTTGCCGGCAAGCACAGCCGCATGCTCGACGCGGGCAGTCAGTCGCGATTGAGGATGCGGCCGTGTTCGACGGTAGCGGCGCCTGCCTTGACCAGCGCTGCAATCGCGGCATCCAGCAGCCTCTCCATCGATTGGCTCGCGAAGAAGCGCGCCCGCAAGCGCGGCATCAGTGTGGTCTGCGTGAACCACGTGAACAGCGCATCGCGCGACAGCGCCTGCTGTTCCAGCAGCTTGAACTTCACCAGCACTCGCATACCGTGCAGTGCATTGCGCTCCGGATCAGCACGCAGATACGCAAGCCGCCCCAGCGATGCGTCAATCGCAGCATTGACGGCGGTGAACGGCCGGCCGTGCCCGGGAATCACCACGCGCGCCCCCAGCTGCGCGATGCGCTCGAGAATGGCCTGCTGTTCGGCAAAACCGCTTTCGCCTTCCAGCTCGGGAAAGATCACACCAAAGCCGCGCTCCCACAACGCATCGGCGGAGATCAGCACGCGCGTGTCGGGGCTGTAGAGGATGACGGCGTGCGGGTCGTGCCCGGGTGCGCTGATCACCTGCCAGTCGAAACCGCCCAGACGCAGCGTCATGCCGTCAGCGAGGCCCGCGTCGGCATCGCTGTTGGGCAACGTGAAGCGCGCGCACTCCTGGCCTGTGGGGCCGTAGCTGAGGGCGTCGATGTCCCAGCGCCGCACGTCGTCGATCTGCGCGGCGGGCACACGCGTGTGGCTGCCGTAGATGGTCTGCAGCGCCGCATTGCCGCCGCAGTGATCCGAGTGCAGGTGCGTATTCAGCAGGCGGCGCAGGGGCCGTCCCTGCAGCGCGTGCTTCACCAGCGCCACGGTTTGCGGGGCGTGCGTGAGATAGCCCGAATCCACCAGCGCGCAACCGCCATGCGCTTCGTCGTCGAAGAACAGGATGTTGTTGGACGACAGCCAGCCGCGCTCGAACACGCGCATCGAATCAGGCAGGGTGATGATGTCGTGTTCGGCCATGGTGATGGGCGCTCAGGCGCAGGGCGCGTCGTTGAGCCAGGCGCAGGCGCGCTCGGGCAAGGTTTTCCACACGGCCAGGCGAGCCGCATCGCTCATGGTCGACCACGCGGCAATTTCTTCGATCGTGCGCATGCAGCCGATACACAGGCCGCGCGCCTCGTCCATCTCGCAGACGCTGATGCACGGAGACGACACCGGCTGCGTACGCTCCGCCTGCTGGCGGCTGTTGCGCAACTTGCCCAGCGATAGCTTCAGTTGCGCGCGGGTGCAGGCGTCCATGCGTGTGCGATCAGTCGCGCTGGGCGATGTCGGCCACGGGCGCGCCGGTCATCGCTTCCAGTTCGGCAGGCGTGAGGTTGAACACGGCATGCGGGTGGCCGGCTGCGGCCCACACGCTGTCGTACTGGAACAGGTCTTGGTCGAGCAGCATCACGGGCTTGACCGCATGGCCGACCGGACATACGCCGCCGATGGCGTAACCGGTTTTCTCGCGTACGAACTTCGCATCGGCCTTGGCCAGTGCGCCCACGTGCGCGGAAACCTTTGCCTCGTCGACACGATTGGTGCCGCTGGCGATCACCAGCACCGGCACGTCGTCTTCAGCACGACGGAAGATGATCGACTTGGCGATCTCCGCCACCGAGCAGCCGAGGCCGGCAGCCGCTTCGGCAGACGTTTTTCCGGTGGCCGGCAGCATCACGATGGCTTTTTCGTAGCCGAGCGTGCGGAGGTGGTCGGCCACGCGTTGAGCGGATTCAGGCAGCGGCGCGTTCGTATCGGTAGCGGTCATCGTCGTTGTGCTTGGTGGGGTTTCAGATGCAGGCCTGGGCGATCTGGTCCTGCAGCTTGAGCAGCAGCGCGCGGCCTGCACGTGACGCCGTGGGGCGGCCGATGGCTTGCGAGATGAAGTCGCCCGCCAGCACGACCTTGTCCAGGTCGATGCCGGTGCGGATGCCCAGGCCGTGCAGCAGGTACAGCACGTCTTCGGTGGCAACGTTGCCGGTCGCGCCCTTGGCATACGGGCAGCCGCCCAGCCCTGCCACCGATGCGTGGAAGATGGCGATACCGACTTCCAGGCTGGCGAGGATGTTGGCCAGTGCCTGGCCGTACGTGTCGTGGAAATGGCCCGAGAGGCGGTCGATCGGGAACGTCGCCGCGGCGGCTTCCATCACGGTTTTCACCTGCCCGGCGGTACCCACGCCGATCGTGTCGGCAATGTCGATCTCGTCGCAGCCCAGGTCGGCCATGCGCTTGATGACATCCACCACCGACGACACCGGCACCTCGCCCTGATACGGGCAGCCCAGCGAACACGAGATCGACCCGCGCACGCGAATGCCCGCATCCTTGGCCGCCTTGGCCACCGGCACAAAGCGTTCGATCGACTCCGCAATCGAGCAATTGATGTTCTTCTGCGCAAAGGCCTCGCTGGCGGCGCTGAAGATCACGATCTCATCCGCGCCCGCTGCTGCCGCGCCTTCGAAGCCCTTCATGTTGGGCGTGAGCACGGAGTACAGCGTGCCCGGCCGGCGCTGGATGCGGGCCATCACGTCGGCGCCATCGGCCATTGCCGGCACCCATTTGGGCGACACGAACGACGCGGCTTCCACATTCACGAAGCCCGCCTCGGACAGCCGGTTCACCAGTTCGACCTTGGTGTCGGTGGAAACCGGCGCCTTTTCGTTCTGAAGACCATCGCGCGGGCCGACCTCGACCATTTTCACAAATTTCGGGAGTGCCATCTCAATAACCTCGTTGCAGATCGACGATGCCGGCAATCGGCTCGCCCGCTTCCAGCGCGCGGATCTTGCGCGCGATCTGGGCAATGCTGACCTCGCGCAGCGTCAACGCCGAAATGTGCGGCGTGATGTGGATGCGCGGTTCGGTCCAGAAAGGGTGGTCGGCCGGCAGCGGCTCGGTGCGGAACACGTCGAGCGCGGCGCCTGCAACATGCCCGCTGCGCACAGCGGCCAGCAGGTCGTCTTCCACCAGATGCTTGCCGCGTGCCACGTTGACGACGAACGCGCCCGACGCGAGTTGAGCCAGCAGTTTCGCGTCGATCACGTTTTCGGTGTCGGCCGTCAGCGGCAGCACGTTCACCAGCACCCGCGTGCCGGCGAGAAAACCCGGCAGTGCCTCGCTGCCCGCGCGGCAATCGACGCCATCGACGTGCTTGGCAGAGCGGCTCCAGCCGCGCACCGGAAAGCCGAAGCCTGCCAGCGTCTTGGCGATGTGCGTGCCGAGCACGCCCATGCCGAGCACGCCGACGACGAATTCGTCGCGGTTGAACGGCTTGAGGAAGCGCCACATCTTCGCTTGCTGCTGGCGCTCGTATTCATCGAGCCGGCGGAAGAAGCGCAGCACGGCATGCGTGACGTATTCGCCCATCTGCGCGGCCATGCCGGCGTCGTCCAGCCGGACGATCTGCAGGCCTGCGGGAATCGCATTGGGCGATTGCGCGCGCAGGCCCAGGATCGCATCGACGCCCGCACCGAGGTTGAACACTGCGCGCAGGTCGCGGCGATCGCGCAGCATGTCGGCGGGCGGTTGCCACACCACGGCGTAGTCAGCATCCTGCGCCGCACCTTGCTCCCACACCGACAGCCGCGCCTCGGGCAGTGCCTGCGCAAAACCATCGAGCCAGGGTTGGGGCTTGCCGTCGGGCGTGTAGATCTGGATGTGCATGTGGGGCGACTTCAGTGCGGGTAGTTGACGTATACGTCAAGCAGTGTAGCAGGGGCCGCCAAGGCGTGTGGCGGCCCCGCTTGGGTCTCATCCAGGCGTCATTCGGCCGTCATTCAGCCGGCTTGAACGCCAGCAACTGCACACCCTCCGTCACCTGATCGCCCACGCCATACAGCACCGATTCGACGACGCCGTCGGCGGGTGCGGTGAGCGTGTGCTCCATCTTCATGGCTTCCATGACGACGAGCGGCGCGCCCTTGGTGACGGTCTGCCCCGGCGCGGCCAGCACGGCGATGACCTTGCCAGGCATCGGCGCGGTCAGCTTGCCGCCTTCGTCGTCGGCTTCGCCGGCATGGGCGAGCGGGTCGTGACGCTCGAGCGTCCAATGCGCGCCGCCGGTGAAGACGTGGAACGTGTCGCCGTCGAGATGCACCTGACCGGTCGCCTTGTGCGAGCTCAGCGTGACGGTGAAGGTGTCGGCGTGGCGCTGCGAAGTGAAGGGCGCTTCATGGCCGTCTGCTTTCAGCCGTGAGCCGTCGCGGCCGTAGACGAGCGTGGCGTCGACGGCCTGGTCACCGTGCGAGAAGCGCAGCGTGCGCTCAGCCGCGCCGTTCAGGCGCCAGCCGCTGCCGCGCGCCCACGGCGAATGCGGATCGCGCGTGTCGGTGCGCAGGCTGCGCGCCTCGCGGGCGAGCAGCGCAGCCACAGCCAGGGCGATGGCGTCTTGCGGCACGTCCGGCGCTGCCGGGAACAGCGTGTCGTGATTGCGGGCGATCAGGCCGGTATCCAGATCGGCGGTCGCAAACGGCTTCGATGCGACAAGGCGGCGCAGGAAGGCCACGTTGGACGACAGCCCCACCAGGTGGAAGCTGCCCAGCGCCTGCAGCATGCGCGCGAGCGCTTCGTCACGGTCACGGCCCCAGACGATCAGCTTGGCGATCATCGGGTCGTAGTAAGGGCTGATGGCGTCGCCCTCGCGCACACCCGCGTCGATGCGCACGGCGGCGGGTTCGCCATTGGCTTGCGCGCCCACGGTAAATTCCACCGCAGCCGGCGTACGCAGCACCTTCAACGTGCCGATGGAGGGCAGGAAATCGCGGTCGGGGTTTTCTGCGTAGATGCGTGCTTCGAGCGCGTGACCGTGAATGTGCAGTTCGTCCTGCGCGCGCGGCAGCGGCTCGCCAGAGGCGACGCGCAATTGCCATTCGACGAGGTCTTCGCCGGTGATCATTTCGGTGACCGGGTGCTCGACCTGCAGGCGCGTGTTCATCTCCATGAAGTAGAACGTGCCGTCTTCATCGACGATGAATTCGACCGTGCCGGCGCCCACGTAGCCCACGGCGCGCGCGGCGGCCACGGCGGCCTCGCCCATCGCGCGGCGGCGGTCCAGCGTCATGCCGGGGGCGGGGGCTTCTTCCAGCACCTTCTGGTGGCGGCGCTGCACGGAGCAGTCGCGCTCGAACAGGTAGACGGCGCCGCCGAAGCTGTCGGCAAACACCTGGATTTCGATATGGCGCGGGCGCGTGAGGTACTTCTCGATCAGCACGCGGTCATCTCCGAAGCTCGAAGATGCCTCACGCTTGACGGAAGCCAGCGAGGCTTCGAACGCATCGCCCGATTCCACCACGCGCATGCCCTTGCCGCCGCCGCCCGCACTCGCCTTGATGAGCACGGGATAGCCGATGCGATCAGCCTGCGTGCGCAGGAATGCGGCGTCCTGGTTGTCACCGTGGTAGCCGGGCACGAGCGGCACGCCCGCCGTTTCCATCAGCGCCTTGGCCGCGCTCTTGCTGCCCATCGCCTCGATGGCTGAGGCCGGCGGGCCGACGAAGATGATGCCGGCGTCTGCGCAGGCCTTGGCGAAGGCTTCGTTCTCCGAGAGGAAGCCGTAGCCGGGGTGGACGGCTTGCGCGCCCGTGGCGCGCGCGGCTTCGAGGATGCGATCGGCGCGCAGGTAGCTGTCGCGGGCGGCGGGCTCACCGATGTGGATGGCTTCGTCGCAGGCCGCGACGTGGCGGGCGTTGGCGTCGGCATCGGAGTAGACCGCGACCGTACGGATGCCGAGCTTGCGGCAGGTGGCGGCGACCCGGCAGGCGATTTCGCCTCGGTTGGCAATGAGGAGCTTGGTGATCATTTTTGGTGTGTCTCCGGTGTTCTCTGCATCTTTTGCACTTGTGGTGCATCCCTTGTTTCATCCCCTGCCGGGGCGGGCGGTTTTGGTCCATCCCTGTTTCGTACCCTGCCGGGCACGACTCACTTTTCTTTGTCTTGCCAAAGAAAAGTAAGCAAAAGAAAGGCGCGCCCGAGATGGCGACCCATCCCTTGAATTTTCGTAACCGGGCGGAGACGGGAAAAACTCGCTGCGCTCAAACAGTTTCCCGTCTTGTTTCCGCCCGCTTACGAAAATTCAAGGCGCCATCTAGGGCAGGAACGTCAACGGCCAAACCGTTGGTGTGCATGCTCTGTCAGGCTCTTGCTTGTTGCTTGTTGCTTGTTGCTTGTTGCTTGTTGCTTGTTGCTTGTTGCTGTGTTGCTGTGTTGCCGTTTGCTTAGCCCCGCGTCTTGCCGCGTACCTACCACTGCGTTTGCACTGCGATGGTGTGGCCGTTGATGCCCTAGATGGCGCCTTGAATTTCTGTTGCAGAGAGGAAAAAGAGGGGAGGCCTGTCTGAGCGAAGCGAGTTTGCCTCCCCTCCCTCTCTGCGACATAAATTCAAGGAATCCTTCGCCATCTCGGGCGCGCCTTTCTTTGCTTACTTTCTTTGGCAAGACAAAGAAAGTGAGTCGGCCCCGGCAGGGGACGAAAGGGAGGCAGACCACCAACACAAAAACAAAAACAAAAACCACCTCCCATCAAAAGCATCAGTCCGCCGGCGTAATGTCGATATGACAATGCGAAGACTGCCCCCCCGCATGCGATTCATGGTGCATGTGATCCTGCACCTCCACCCGCATCCCCAACCGCGCCAGCAGCTTGCGGTCAGCATCCGCCTCCGGGTTATCCGTCGTCAGCAGTTTCTCGCCATAGAAGATCGAGTTGGCTCCCGCCATGAAGCACAGCGCCTGCAGCGCGTCGTCCATCGCCTCACGGCCAGCGGAGAGCCGCACCATCGCCTTGGGCATCGTGATGCGCGCCACGGCAATCGTGCGCACGAAATCAAACGGGTCCAGTTCTTCGTTGCCCGCCAGCGGCGTACCCTCGACCTTCACGAGATTGTTGATGGGCACCGAGTCCGGATACGGCTCCATGTTCGCCAGCTCGGCGATCAGGCCTGCACGCTCGTGCACCGATTCCCCCAGGCCGACGATGCCGCCGCAGCACACGTTGATGCCGGCATCACGCACATGCTCGAGCGTGTCGAGGCGGTCCTGGTACGTGCGCGTGGTGATGATCTCGCCGTAGAACTCGGGCGCGGTGTCGAGGTTGTGGTTGTAGTAATCCAGACCCGCTTCCTTCAACTGCGCGGCCTGTTCCTGCTTGAGCATGCCGAGCGTCACGCAGGTCTCCAGCCCCATCGCCTTCACGCCGCGCACCATGTCGGCCACGGCATCGAGCTGATGCGGCTTCGGGTTGCGCCACGCGGCGCCCATGCAGAAGCGGCTTGCGCCGTTTTGCTTGGCGCGCGATGCGGCTTCCAGCACTTCGTCGATCGGCATCAGTTTTTCAGCCTCGACACCGGTGTCGTAGCGCGCCGATTGCGGGCAATACGAGCAATCTTCGGGGCAGCCGCCGGTCTTGATGGACAGCAGCGTCGACAACTGCACGGCATTGGCGTCAAAGTTGGCGCGGTGCACCTGCTGCGCCTGGAACAGCAGGTCGTTGAACGGCAGCGCGAACAGCGCTTCGATGGCTTCGCGGCTCCAGCGCGCGTCGGGCGCCTGGCCCGGCGTGACGGGCGCCTTGGCGGCGTTCGGAACGAAGTTGAGCGGAGTGGATTGCATGAGGACTTCCTTCAAGTGATGCGTGGTGTCGTTGTTATGCGGATCAGGCCGGCAGCAGCCAGTTCGGCTTGCGCTTGCCCAGGAAACTCTGCACGCCTTCGCGGCCTTCTTCCGAGGCGCGAATGGCGGCGATGCGTTCAGCGGTGTCGGCCAGCAGTGCGTCATTGACCGCAGCGCCAGACACCTCGCGCACGAGGCGCTTGCTCTCGCGCACGGCGTTCGGGCTGTTGGCGACGAGTGCGGCGGTGATGTCGCCCACCTTGGCGTCGAGGGCGTCTGCGCTCACCAGCTCATGGACGAGGCCGAGGCGATGCGCCTCTGCGGCGGAGAAACGCTCGGCAGTGATGAAGTAGCGGCGCGATGCCTGTTCGCCCAGTGCGCGGATCACGTATGGGCTGATGGTGGCCGGGATCAGCCCGAGCTTCGCTTCCGACAGGCAGAAGTTGGCCGTGTCGACGGCGACGACGATGTCGCACGCGGCGACCAGGCCAACGCCGCCGGCATAGGTGTCGCCCTGCACGCGCGCGATCACGGGCTTGGGGCAGGTATAGATGGCGCGCAGCATTTCGGCCAGGCGCAGGGCGTCGGCGCGGTTCTCGTCATCGGAGTAGCCGGCCATCTTCTTCATCCAGTTCAGGTCGGCGCCTGCGCAGAAGGCGGGGCCGTTGCCGGCCAGGACGATCGCGCGCACGTCGGGCTCATCGGCCAGCGCGCGGAACGCACCGGTCAGCTCCGCGATGACGGTTTCGTTGAAGGCGTTGCGCACGTCGGGCCGATTGAGCGTGAGCGTGGCGACGGCGCCGTGCTGGGCGAAGGCGAGTGTCTCGAAGGTGTTCATCGGGTGTCCTTGTGGGGGGCGGCGGGTGTGCCGGTGGCGTTGACCGGCGCGGCGGCGGCGTGCACCGGGCTGGCCGGCAGGCCGAGCTCGCGCAGGAAGGCATCGACCTGCGGCAACCAGATCCCCAAACCGGCGCGGCTTGCGAACATGCCGTGCGAATCGCTCTGGAAGTTGCCGTAGTCCACCAGCCGTGCCTTGCCGCCAGCGCTGGTATAGGCAAAGAACAGGCGCTCAGGCAGCGGCTTGGGCCAGTAGCTGTCGTTGTCGCCGTAGAACCAGAGCGACGGATAGTGCGCGTGGCGTCCGTATGTCTCGAAGGCGCGCACGAGGTTATCTTCCCAGGCGGCACAGGTGTCATTGCGCAGGCCGCCCGCGAAGTTCACCAGGCCGCGCACGCCCGGGTAGACGATGGTGCCAAACGCCAGCGTGGTCAAACCGCCGTGCGATTGACCCATGATGACGATGCGGTCGCGGTCCACATACGGCTGCCTCGTCATGTAGTCGAGTGCGGCAACAACATCTTCCGTCTGCACGAGGCCGTTGCTCTCGACATTGCAGCCGCCGCCGACGTACGCGCCGCCCGAGCGGGAAAAGCCTTGCCGCATCGGGATGGCCACCACGTAACCGCGTTCGACGAGCGCAGCGGCTTGCGCGCTGTAGCGTGCCCGGCTTTGGAAGGCCGGATTGCCATGCGCCTTGCCGTGGTTGATCACGATGAGCGGGAATGGCCCGTCGCCGGCCGGTTTGTAGACCGTGGTCTCCAGCTTGATGGTGAAGATGCCCGCAGACTTGGGCACCTCCACGACGCTTTCCGTCACGCCGTTCGGCTGGGCATCCTGCGCATGCGCGGCAGTCGTGAGCAGCGCGGCGCAGCCAAGGGCTGCACACGCTCGCTTCCACGCATGCCGGTACGTCCTGTTCACTGCTTGTCCTTGTTCAATGGCGGCCCGCTTACATGCGGAACACGCCGAAGTTCATGTCGCCGATCGGTGCGTTCAGGCTGGCCGACAGCCCGAGGCCCAGCACGCTGCGCGTGTCGGCGGGGTCGATCACGCCATCGTCCCACAGGCGTGCGCTGGCGTAGTAGGGGTGGCCCTGGCGCTCATATTGGTCGCGGATCGGCGCCTTGAACGCGGCTTCTTCATCCGCGCTCCACTGGCCGCCCTTGGCTTCGATGCCGTCGCGGCGCACGGTGGCGAGCACGCTGGCGGCCTGTTCGCCGCCCATCACCGAGATGCGCGCGTTCGGCCACATCCACAGGAAGCGCGGCGAATACGCACGTCCGCACATGCCGTAGTTGCCCGCGCCAAACGAGCCGCCGATGATGACCGTGAACTTCGGCACCTGCGCCGTCGCCACCGCCGTCACCATCTTCGCGCCGTTCTTGGCGATGCCTTCGTTCTCGTACTTGCGGCCGACCATGAAGCCGGTGATGTTCTGCAGGAACACCAGCGGGATCTTGCGCTGGCAGCACAGCTCGATGAAGTGCGCGCCCTTGAGCGCCGCCTCCGAAAACAGGATGCCGTTGTTGGCGATGATGCCGACCGGGTAACCCCAGATGCGCGCAAAGCCGCAGACCAGCGTCGTGCCGTAGCGCACCTTGAATTCGTCAAAGGCGGAATCGTCTACGATGCGTGCGATGACTTCACGCACGTCGAACGGCTTGCGCGTATCGGTCGGGATCACGCCGTAGAGTTCTTCGGCCGCGTAGCGCGGTTCGACCGGCGCATGAATCTGCACTTGATCCGGCTTGCGGCGGTTCAGGTGCGCGACGATGCTGCGGGCTTGTGCCAGCGCGTGCGAGTCGTTGTTGGCGAAGTAATCCGCCACGCCGGACAGCCGCGTGTGCACATCGGCGCCGCCGAGGTCTTCCGCGCTCACCACTTCACCGGTGGCCGCCTTCACCAGCGGCGGGCCCGCCAGGAAGATCGTGCCCTGTTCCTTGACGATGATCGATTCGTCGCTCATGGCGGGCACATACGCACCGCCGGCCGTGCACGAGCCCATCACCACTGCGATCTGCGGAATGCCCTTCGACGACAGGTTGGCCTGGTTGTAAAAGATGCGGCCGAAGTGATCGCGATCGGGAAACACGTCGTCCTGGTTCGGCAGGTTGGCGCCGCCCGAATCGACGAGGTACACGCAGGGCAGGTGGTTCTGCTCGGCAATTTCCTGCGCGCGCAGATGCTTCTTCACGGTCATCGGGTAATACGTGCCGCCCTTGACCGTGGCGTCGTTGCAGACGATCACGCATTCCTGCCCAGAGATGCGGCCGATGCCGGTGATGATGCCGGCGCCCGGTGCCGCGTCGTCGTACATGCCGTACGCCGCCAGTTGCGAGAACTCCAGGAACGGCGTGCCGGGGTCGAGCAGTTGCTGCACGCGGTCGCGCGGCAGCAGCTTGCCGCGTGCGAGGTGCTTGGCGCGAGCGCTTTCGCCACCGCCCTCGGCGATGCGGGCGACCTTGTCGCGCAGGTCGGCGACGAGCGCGCGCATGGCATCGGCGTTGGCCTTGAAGTCTTCGGCACGGGGGTTCAGCTTGGTCTCTAGCGTCGGCATGGCGGAAGTGCGATGGGGTCAGTCAGGGAAGGTGCCGTCGACGTACAGCCAACGGCCTTCGGGGGATTCGGCACCGCTCGCGTCCAGGCGGACGAAGCGGCTGATTTCGTGCAGGCGATGCGCGCGGCCGCCCACCTTGTAGCGCGCGACGAACTCCACCGTCGCGTGCGTGGCGTCTTGCGCGACGTGGCGCTTGATGTCCAGGCCGAGCCAGCGCGTAGCGGGCGCGGCCGCCTCGCTTGTCTCCAGATCGGCAGGGCAGGTGGACGGATGCCACGTACGGCGAAGGTACGCGGTGTCGCCCAATACGTAGGCGCTGTAACGAGAACGCATCAGTTGCTCGGCGGTGGCTGGCACCGCTTCGCCCGTATGCAGCGGACCGCAGCAGCGCGCGTAGGCACCACCGCCGCAGGGGCAGGCCTCAGTCTGGCCGATGGCCTGGCGTGGGCTCACGCCAGCAGCTCCGGCAAGTGGCGCATGTCAGTAAAGGTGCGCGTCGCGCCGGCGGCAATGAGCGGGCCGGGCGCGTTGCGGCCCGCGTAGGCCAGCACGGTCATGCCCGCGGCGTGTCCGGCCGTGACGCCCGTGGGGCTGTCTTCGATCACCACACAGCGGGCGGGCGCAACGCCCAGCCGGCTTGCAGCGAGCAGGTACACGTCGGGTGCGGGCTTGCTGCGCGCGACTTCGGTGGCCGAGAAGATGCGGGCATCCGTCGGCTGGAAGCGGTGGATGAGGCCCGTGCGGTTCAACTGCAACTCCACCTTCATGCGATCGGCGCCGGAGGCCACGGCCATCGGCAGGCCCAGCGTCGACAGCGCATCGATGGCATGCGCAATGTACGGCACCGCTTCGACTTCGGCTTCCAGCAGTGCGTTGCGGCGTGCGTGAAAGGTGGAAAGCCAGTTTGGTGGCAGCGGCGCGCCGCGCATCTCGGCAATGGCGTCAAGCTCTTCGCGGATGGCCTTGCCGAGAAAACGCTTGATCGAATCTTCCAGGCTGATGCCGATGCCGAGTTCGTTCAGCATCTGCCAGATCAGGCGGTTGACGAGGGGTTCGCTGTCGACGAGCACGCCGTCGCAATCGAACAGGATGGCGTCGAAACGGGGGTGCGGGCGCGCCGATTGAGGGACTGCAGTCATGCTTTCTTCGTTGGTTTTTCGTAAGCGGCAACCGGCGCGCCGGCTGCCTTCCAGGCGGTGAAGCCGCCCTCGATATGCGCCACGCGGTCCAGCCCCATGTCCTGCACGGTCTTGGTGGCCAGCGCGCTGCGCCAGCCTGCCGCGCAGAAGAAGACGAACGTCTTGTCGGCTGCAAAGGCGGGCTTGTGATACGGCGATTCCGGGTCGACCCAGAATTCCAGCATGCCGCGCGGCGCATGCAGGGCGCTGGGGATCACGCCTTCGCGCTCGAGCTCACGGATGTCGCGCACATCGACGAACTGCACGTCCGGATCGTCGAGGAGCGCGCGTGCCTCGTCCACCGAAAGCGTGCGCACTTCGGACATGGCCTGGTCAACCAATGCGCGGAATCCCTTTTTCATGGTCACGGCGGTACGCTCCTCAGACACGACCGTCGCGCAGCAGCGCTTCGATCTGGTCGAATCGATCAAAACCCCAGAACGCCTCGCCGTCGACAATCACGTAGGGCGAGCCGAACACGCCACGCGACATGGCCAGGTCGATCTCGGCCTTGAGCTGGTCCTTGATCTGCTGGCTGTTGGCGCCTGCGTTGAGCGCGGCACCGTCGATGCCCATCGCGTCGGCAATCTTCATCACCTCGGTCGGTTCGCCGATATTGACGTCGTCAACGAACAGCCCGCGATAGACAGCACGCGCAAAGTCGATGGCGCGGTCGCCGCCGTGATGATCGTGCACCCACAGCATGGCGCGGGCCGCGTATTGCGTGGGCAGCGGGAAGTGCGTCGGCTTGCGGTATTCAATGCCGTTGAAGCGTGCCGTGCGCTCGAAATCGCGCCATGCGTAATCGCCCTTGAGCGGCACCTGCGGCAGCGGGGAACCGCCGGTGGTCTTGAACACAACCCCCAGCAGGATCGGATGCCACGCCGTCGCCCGGTTGTACCGCTGGGCGAGTTCTTCCACGCGCGTGCTGGCGAAGTAGCCGTACGGCGATGAGAAGTCGAAGTAGAAATCGATGGCCCCGTTCATGATGTGCTCCCCTTGTTGTGCTGCCGCTTCCCCAAACATGCCTACGCCAGCGCGCGGGCAATCAAGATCTTCTGGATATCGCTCGTGCCTTCGTAGATCTGACACACGCGCACGTCACGGTAGATGCGCTCCACCGGAAAGTCGCTGACGTAGCCGTAGCCGCCGAAGACCTGGATGGCATCGGAGCAGACGCGCTCGGCCATCTCACTGGCATTGAGCTTGGCCATGGCCGCCTCTTTCAGGCACGGCAGACCGGCGTCTTTCAGGCTGGCGGCATGCCAGACCATCTGTCGTGCTACGTCCACGCGTGTGGCCATGTCGGCCAGGCGAAACTGCACGGCTTGGTGCGCAAACAGCGGCTGGCCGAAACTCTCGCGCTCCTTGGCGTACGCCAGCGCGGCTTCAAAGGCCGCACGCGCCATGCCAACGCTCTGCGCGGCAATGCCGATGCGCCCGCCTTCCAGCCCGGACAGCGCCATCTTGTAGCCCGCGCCTTCTTCACCCAGCAGGCAATCGGCGGGGATGCGGCAATCTTCAAACACGATCTGCGCCGTGTCGGACGAGTGCTGGCCGAGCTTGTCCTCGAGCCGCGCGACGATGTAGCCCGGCGTGTTGGTCGGCACCAGGAATGCGCTGATGCCGCGCTTGCCTGCGGCCTTGTCGGTCACGGCCATGACGATCGCCACGTCGGCATGCTTGCCGCTGGTGATGAACTGCTTCACGCCGTTCAGGACCCAGTGGTCGCCATCGCGCACGGCCGTGGTGCGCAGCGCCGATGCGTCGGAGCCGACGTGCGGCTCGGTCAGGCAGAACGCGCCCAGCATCTCGCCGCGCGCCAGCGGCACGAGCCACTGCTGCTTCTGCGCGTCGTTCGCAAACGCCATCAGCATGCTGCACACGGGGCAGTTGTTCACGCTGATGACGGTGGAGGTGCCGCCGTCGCCCGCGGCAATCTCTTCCAGGATCAACGCCAGCGACAGGTAGTCGAGCCCCGCACCGCCCAGTTCTTCCGGCACGGCCACGCCATAGGCGCCCAGTTCGCCCAGTTGGCGGTGCACGTCTTGCGGGAACGTTGCATCGCGGTCCCATGCGGCGGCGTGCGGGGTGATCGCCTCACGCACGAAGGTGCGGATGGCGTCGCGAATCATCTCTTGCTCTTGGGTCAGCAGCATCGTTCCGGCCTCACCATTCAATGACGCTGCCGTCGTAGTTGCGGAACCCGCCGTTGTCGGCACGCGTGGCGCCGGCAATCACGCGGCGGATACCGGCCACGCTTTCCTGCGCCGTGATGGCCGCGCCCGCGCCGCCCATGTCGGTCTGTACCCAGCCGGGGTGGAAGGTCAGGCACGTGGCGTTCTTGGTATCGATCGACACCCCGCGCAGCACCGCGTTCACCGCCGCCTTGCTGGCGCGATACAGCCAGCCGCCGTTGCCTGTCATGTCGCCAATGCTGCCCATGCGGCTGGAGATGACGGCGAGCACGCCGCCAGGTTCGTCTGCGTCATTGCGTCCGGCTTCCACCATCGGCAGCACCGCAGGCAGCACGCTCATCGGGCCCCACACGTTGGTGTGCATCACGGCATCGAAGTCGGCCTGGCTGACGGGCGTGGCACCCTGCGTGCGCGGGCCGTAGATGCCCGCCACGTAGATCGCCACGTCCAGTGCTTCGCCGTCGAGCTTCCACGCGAGGCCGGCGACGGCGTTGGCGTCGGTCAGGTCCAGCACGTGGGTCTCGGCGCCCAGTGCCTGCAGCGCCTGGGCGGCGTCTTGCGTGCGCACGGTGGCGATTACACGCCACCCATCCGCGCGGTACTGCTTGACGGTCTCCAGACCGATGCCGCGCGACGCGCCCAGGATGAGCGCGGTGCGGGTCCGACGGGACGTTGTGTTCGTCATCGTGCGCGCCTTCCGTTCAATAGAGTTCAATGCCCACGGCCGTGGCCTCGCCGCCGCCGATGCACAGGCTTGCCACGCCGCGCTTGCCGCCACGATGGCGCAGCGCACCGAGCAGCGTCGCGATCAGGCGCGCCCCAGAGGCGCCGATCGGATGCCCCAGCGCACAGGCGCCGCCGTTCACGTTCACCTTGTCGTGCGGGATGTGCAGGTCGTGCATGGCAGCCATCGGCACCACGGCAAACGCCTCGTTGATCTCGAACAGGTCGACATTGTCGGCGTTCCAGCCAAGCTTCTTGAACAGCTTGTCGATGGCCGTGACCGGCGCCGTGGTGAACCAGCCCGGCGCCTGCGCGTGCGTGGTGTGGCCCAGCATCACCGCCAGCGGGGTGATGCCGAGTTGCTTGGCAGTCGACTCGCGCATCATCACCAGCGCGGCCGCACCATCGTTGATCGACGAGGACGAAGCGGCCGTCACCGTGCCGTCTTTCTTGAAGGCGGGCTTGAGCGAGGGGATCTTGTCGACCTTGATGCGGCGCGGCCCTTCATCGGTGTCGATGACGGTGTCGCCGGCTTTGCTCGAGACGGTGACGGGGGCGATTTCCCAGCGGAAGGCGCCAGACTCGGTCGCCTGCTGCGCGCGGCGCACGGAGGTCATCGCGAAGTGGTCTTGTGCCTCTCGCGTGAAGCCGTACTTCTTGGCGCAGTCCTCGCCGAAGGTGCCCATGGCGCGGCCCCCGCCTTTTTCGTCACGCTCGTAGGCGTCTTCCAGGCCGTCGAGCATCATGTGGTCATAGATCATGCCGTGGCCGATGCGGTAGCCGCCGCGGCCTTTCGGGATCAGGTACGGCGCGTTGGTCATGCTTTCCATGCCGCCCGCGACCACAACGTCCAGCGACCCTGCGAGCAGCGCGTCGTACGCATTCATGGCGGCGCGCATGCCCGAACCGCACATCTTGTTGACGGTGGTGCAGCCGACCGACAGCGGCAGGCCCGCGCCGAGCGCAGCCTGGCGGGCCGGCGCCTGGCCCTGGCCGGCAGGCAGCACGCAACCCATGATGACTTCTTCGATCTGCTCGGGCTTCAGTCCTGCGCGCTCCACGGCCGCACGGATGGCGGTGGCGCCGAGTTGCGGTGCGGTGAGGCTGGCGAGTTCGCCCTGGAAGGCGCCCATCGGTGTACGGGCGGCGGAGGCGATGATGATGCGGTCGGACATTGCGATCTCCTGATGAGTGCTTGCGACATGTTCTGCACTGTTAGTGCAGGGTTTGTGTGTCTCTCGCTGTTGGGGTTGTTGTTGGTGGTTCACCCCTATTTCGTACCCTGCCGGGCACGACCTACTTTTCTTTGTCTCACCAAAGAAAAGCAGGCAAAAGACAGGCGCGCCCAAGATGGCGACCCCCTCCTTGAATTTTCGTAACCGGTCGGAGATGAGGAAAACTCGCTGCGCTCAGACAGTTCCCCATCTTTCTTCCGCCCGCTTACAAAAATGCAAGGCGCCATCCAGGGCAGGTACGTCAACGGCCGAACCGTTGGTGTGCGGGCCCGAGTGGCTCTTGTTTGTTGCAGTGTTGCTCGCTTTGCTTCGCGCCGTGCTGCCGTCTTCTACTGCACTCGTGGTCGATGGTTTAGCCGTTGGAGCCCTAGATGGCGCGCCTTTCTTTGCTTACTTTCTTTGGCAAGACAAAGAAAGTGAGTCAGCCCCGGCAGGGGATGAAACAAGGGATGCACCACCAACAAAAAACCAAACAGACCCCAAAATTCAAAACCCCACCGGACTCGGCACACTCCCATCCTTGCCGTAGTTCAACCAGGCATCGGCAAGCTGGGCATGCAGTTCCTCATTGGAACTCGCCGCCATGCCGAGGTTGCGCAACATCCCGTCCTTCACGCCGTAAATCCACCCATGCACCGTCAGCGGCTGACCGCGATCCCACGCGTCCTGCACGATCGTCGTCAGGCACACGTTGTTGACCTGGTGGATCACGTTCAGCTCGCACAGCCGGTCATGCTGATCCTGCTCGCGGATCACGGTGCCGAGATACGCGTCATGCTGCTCCGCCACGTCGCGCACGTGACGAATCCAGTTATCCGCCAGCCCGAAGCGCTGCTTGGTCAGCGCGGCCTTCACGCCCGAGCAGCCGTAGTGGCCCACCACCGTGATGTGGCGGATCTTCAGCACCTCCACCGCAAACTGCAGCACCGACAGGCAGTTCAGGTCGGAGTGCACCACCACGTTGGCAATATTGCGATGGACGAACACCTCGCCTGGCGGCAGGCCGATGATCTGGTTCGCGGGCACGCGCGAGTCAGAACAGCCGATCCAGAGGTATTCCGGATTCTGCTGGTTGGCCAGATGCGAGAAGAAAGCGGGGTCTTCGGCGTTGACGCGGTCGACCCACTTCCGGTTGTTGTCGAAGAGTTCCTTGATGCGATGCGGCATGGTGTTCCGTCGTGTAGAGGGTTAGGCGGCGACGCGCCGCAGCGGTGTTGCTGCGGTGGTCTGTGCACCGGCGCCGTATCGATTGACGAAGCGTTCGCTCGCGTCATATGCGTAGAAGTCGTGCGTCTGTCCGGAGAGCAGGCGGTCCTTGTATGCCTGCCACATGGCCGGATCGAAAAAATCCGCGTGGTGCTTGAGGAAGGCCTCGCGCACGCGGGCGTCGCCCAGCAGGAAGGTGCGGTACGTCTCGGGGAAGATGTCGTGCGGGCCCACGCTGTACCAGACCTCGCCGGACATTTCTTCCTCTTCATTGCGCGGCTGTGGCACGTGGCGGATGTTGCAGTCGGTGAGGTATTCGATCTCGTCGTAGTCATAGAAGACCACGCGGCCGTGGCGCGTCACGCCAAAGTTCTTGTACAGCATGTCGCCGGGGAAGATGTTTGCCGCGATCAGTTCCTTGATGGCGTTGCCGTATTCGATGATGCCGTGCTCGACTTGCGCGTCTGTGCCTTCGTGCAGCCAGATGTTCAGCGGCGTCATGCGGCGCTCGATATAAACGTGGCGGATGACGATCTCGTCGCTGCCGTCTTCGGCGCGCTGGTACTCGACCATCGACGGCGCATGCTTTTCCAGTTCCTTGATGAGGTCCTCATCAAAGCGCGAGAGCGGGAAGGCCACGTCGGAATACTCGAGCGTATCGGCCATGCGGCCCACGCGGTCGTGCCGCTTGACGAGCTGGTACTTGCCCTTGATCTGCTCGCGCGTGGTTTCCTTGGGCGGCGGGAAGGTGTCCTTGATGACCTTGAAGACGTACGGGTACGAGGGCAGCGTGAACACCAGCATCACGAGGCCCCGGATGCCGGGCGCGATGATGAACTTGTCCGACGAGTGCTGCAGGTGGTGCAGGAAGTCGCGGTAGAAGAGGTTTTTGCCCTGCTTCTGCAGGCCAAGCGAGGTGTAGATCTCGGCGCGCGGCTTGCGCGGCATCAGGTCACGCAGGAACGTCACGTAGGCGGACGGAATCTCCATGTCCACCATGAAGTACGAATGCGTGAACGAGAACAGGATCATCAACTGTTCCGTGTGCAGCAATACGGTGTCGAGACGCAGTTGACCGTCGGCGTTGCGCATGATCGGTACCGCCAGCGGGTATGTCCTGTCGCCATTGATCACACGCCCGATGATGTACGCCGCCGTGTTGCGGAAGAACAGCGACGACAGCACGTGGATCTGGAAATTTGGCGCGATGCGGAAATCGCCGAAGTGTTCTTCCACGGCACGCATCAGGTAGCCGATGTCGCGGCCCAGGTCCTCGAATGGTGCATCGAGCTGGAAGTTGTGCACGATGCGCTCGAAGCAGTCGCCCAGGCCTTCGCGCGAGCCAGGATAGTAGGCGCGGTAGGTCGGCTTGGTCGGGGATTCTTCGTTCTCGATGTACTCCGTCGAGATGGCCGGCCGCACGAAGATGAAGTCGTTGTTGAAGTACGAGCGATGCAGGATGCGCGTACACACCGAGTTGAAGAAGGTCTCGGCGCACTCGGGCTGGTGGTGGTTGGTCAGCAGGCCGATGAAGTGCAGCTTGATCTGGCGCCAGATCTCGTCGTCGATGTTCTCGGCGTCGTACTCGTCTTCGAGAATGACCGACGCTTCACGTACGCGCTCGTCGTAGTAGGCGATGCGGTCGCGCTGTAACTGCTGCAGGCCGGCCCAGTCCCCTGTCTCGAACGCCGTCTTGGCCTGCACGCTGACTTCTCGGAACAAGCGGTAGTGCTTGTCGAAGCCGTCGAGCATCGTACGGGCGACGTCAAAGGCGATTTGCGACGAGAGCAGCTTGGGGAAATGGGACATGGGCGTGCGCGGCAGGTGAGGGGGCCAAAACAAGCGATAGCGAGCGGCAACAAGCTAGATTGTATGGGCTTCGCTGTCCTGCATTCGCTCCTTATCCGTTTCGCCTAGGGTCCCCGGTTCCCGTCAATTACATCGTTTCGGCGTACAGCTCCCGGCCGATCAGCATGCGGCGGATTTCCGACGTGCCGGCGCCGATCTCGTACAGCTTCGCATCGCGCCAGAGGCGGCCGACCGGGTACTCATTGATGTAACCGTTGCCACCCAGGATCTGGATCGCCTCGCCGGCCATCCAGGTGGCTTTTTCGGCGGTGTAGAGAATGACGCCCGCGCAGTCCTTGCGCACCTGGCGCACGTGGTCGCGGCCCAGCGAGTCGAGGTTCTTGCCGACCGTGTAAAGGTATGCGCGGCACGCCTGCAGCGTGGTGTACATGTCGGCCATCTTGCCCTGGATGAGCTGGAACTCGCCAATGCTCTGGCCGAACTGCTTGCGGTCGTGGATGTACGGCGTGACCACGTCCATGCACGCCTGCATGATGCCGACCGGGCCGCCGGAGAGCACGGCGCGCTCGTAGTCCAGCCCGCTCATCAGCACCTTGGTGCCGCCGTTTTCCTGGCCGAGGATGTTCTCCACCGGCACTTCCACGTTCTCGAATACCAGCTCGCCCGTGTGGGAGCCGCGCATGCCAAGCTTGTCCAGCTTCTGCGCCACCGAGAAGCCCTTCATGCCCTTTTCGACGATGAATGCCGTCATGCCGCGCGCGCCCAGTTCCGGCTCGGTCTTGGCGTAGACGACCAGCACGTCGCAGTCGGGGCCATTGGTGATCCACATCTTGGTGCCGTTGAGCACGTAGCGGTCGCCCTTGAGCTCCGCGCGCAGCTTCATGCTGACGACGTCGGAGCCGGCATTCGGTTCGCTCATCGCCAGGGCGCCCACCCACTCGCCGGACACCAGCTTGGGCAGGTACCTGGCCTTCTGGGCCGCCGTGCCGTTGCGATGGATCTGGTTCACGCACAGGTTCGAGTGCGCGCCATACGACAGGCCGACCGACGCCGACGCCCGGCTGATTTCTTCCATGGCGATCATGTGCGCCAGATACCCCATGTTGGCGCCGCCGTACTCCTCGGCCACGGTGATGCCGAGCACACCCAGTTCGCCCATCTTGCGCCAGGCGTCCATCGGGAACTGGTCGGTACGGTCGATGTCTCCCGCACGCGGTGCCAGCTCGGTCTGCGCCCAGTCGCGCACGGCCGAACGCAGCATCTCGATGTCGTCGCCCAAGTCGAATTTCAGGCCGGGCAGTTCAATCATGGTGGTCTCCTTGGGCGCGGCTCGGGCCGCTGATGTGTCTGGGTAACAGGCTCGGCGTCGTGACGTGCATCGCATTGGGCACGCGCTCCGGCGCCGGAACGGTGCTGCGTATTGTATTGACGTTTACGTAAACGTCAACTCGGTACCTTTGCGGAATCAGGCGGCCTTGCGTCGCTTCGGCTGCTTGGCGCTGCCAGCGCGGGCCTCGTCCAGCAAATGGCGGCATTGGCGCTCGTGCTGGTCGATTTCGGCCAGTTGGGCGTTCAGGTCGTCCAGTTGCTGCGTGAGCACGGCCCGGTGCTGTGCCAGCGAGGCCAGGAAGCGCTCGAGCTGCGGCACCGTATCGCGCGGCGATTCGTACAGATCGAGGATCTCCTTGATCTCGCCCAGCGACAGGCCCAGCCGCTTGCCGCGCAAGGTCAGCTTCAGGCGCGTGCGCTCGCGGGCGGAATACACGCGGCGGCGCCCGCCGGGGCCCTGTCGGTCGGGCGCCAGCAGGCCCTGGTCTTCATAGAAGCGGATCGCACGCGGCGTGATGTCGAATTCGCGCGCGAGATCGGTGATGGTGAAGCTGGCGTCGGCCTGTTCGCCGGCGGCGCCGGATTCAAGATCGGCGGCAAGCGCGGCGGTGGCAGACGAAGTGGAGGCGGGCATACGGCGGGTAACGGTGTGATGGCGGGAGCGCCGGGCAGCGGTATTCCGTTTTCGCTTAAGATGGAAGACCGGCGGCAGATTGACGTTAACGTTAGCGTCAATGGCGTCAAACCGCAATCGCACAGACTGCCCTCAGGCAGCGACCAAGACGACCCACATGAACGCGCTCGAACACCAACTCGACTACCCGTTTGGCGACACCCTGCCCGAAGGCGGCACGCGGTATGAAGTCGCGCCCGGCATGTACTGGCTGCGCATGCCGCTGCCGTTCGCGCTGGACCACATCAACCTCTGGCTGCTGCGGGATCGGCAGGACGGGCAGGAAGGCTGGACGATCGTCGACTGCGGTATCAACCACGAGGCCATTCGCGGCTATTGGGAAGCCATCTTCGCGAACCACCTCGACGGCCTGCCCGTGCTGCGCGTGCTGGTCACGCATTGCCATCCGGACCACGTCGGGCTGTCGAGCTGGCTGTGCGAGGGCGGTGACGAAAAACGCTGGAATGTGCGCCTGTGGATGAGCCTGGGCGACTACGCCTTCGCACGCATGCTGGTGGGGGGCACCGGTGCCTCGAATGCGGGCGGCGAGTTTGCCGCGAGCCACTTTGCCCGACATGGCCTGGTGGACGAAGATGCCATTGAGCGCATCCGCAACCGCAAGGATTACTACAGCACCCTCGTGCCCAGCGTCCCCGGTCATTACCGCCGCCTGATGGACGGCGACGTCGTCACCATCGGCCCTCACACCTGGCGCGTCATCACCGGCTTCGGCCACGCGCCCGAACATGTCGCGCTCTACAGCGAGGATGCCAATGTGCTGATCTCCGGCGACATGGTCTTGCCGCGCATTTCCACCAACGTGAGCGTGTTCGACCTCGAGCCCGAGGCCGATCCGCTGAGGCTGTATCTCGAATCGCTCGGCAAGTACGAGCCGCTGCCTGAAAACGTGCTGATCCTGCCTTCGCACGGGCGACCCTTCCGAGGCCTGCATACGCGCATCCGCCAACTGCGCGAGCACCATGCCGATCGCCTGGACGACACGCTGGCTGCCTGCCGGCGCACGCCGCAGTCCGCTCGCGACATCGTCGACGTCATCTTCAAGCGCCAGTTCGACGTGCACCAGATGACCTTCGCGATGGGCGAGGCGCTGGCCCACCTGCACGCGCTGTGGCATCGCGCAGAATTGGTGCGCGAAACCGGCGCAGACGGTATCGTTCGATTCCGCGCAACCGCATAACGCTCTCAACGGATCCCGCCATGGCAGACCAGCAAGACGTTCTCGACGACACCGCCGCCATCCTGCCGTTTCCGGCGCAGACTCCCGCCGCGCCTTACTACGCGGTGATCTTCGCCTCCACGCGCACCGACGGCGACAACGGCTACGGCGCCATGGCCGATCGCATGGTGGAACTGGCGCGCGGCATGCCGGGTTTCCTGGGCATCGAATCCGTGCGGGATGAACTGGCAGGCGCACAGGGGCGGCCGGGCATTACCGTGTCGTACTGGTCTTCGCTGGAGGCCATCCGTGAGTGGAAGAACCAGACTGACCACCTGATCGCGCAGAAGATGGGGCGCGACCGCTGGTATGCGGCGTACCACCTGCGCATCGCCAAGGTGGAGTACGACTACGGGTTTGTGCGCTGACGAGTGCGCGTGCACCCTCAATGAAAGAACCCGCCAGATGGCGGGTTTTTTCTTGCGTGGTTCGCACAGGGCTCACCGCAGTTCACGCGCGAACTGGCCCAGGTAACGCACGCCTTCGATCGCCCGGCTGCCATACCACGAGACCATTTCCCCATCGACGAGGTAGACCGGCTTGCCGATCTGCTTTTCCAGCGCATCAGCGTGTTCTTCGGTAAAGCTGTAGGGCTCGGTGGAGAGCAGCACGCAGTCGATGCTGCGCACGACATCGTCGCTCCAGCGGAAGGTGGGGTAGCGCGTATCCGGGCGGTTGGGACGCGCGCAGTCGCCGCTCTTTTCCACGCCGCACTGCACGGGTGCGGCGTCTTCCGGCCACGTGTGGCAGTTGATGAGCTTGAGCATGCGCGAGATATACGTGTCGCGCGATACCGTCATCCACGGGTCTTGCCAGATGGCGTACAGCACGCGGTGCGGCAGGAAGTGGCGGCCGCGCAGTGCGTCAAGCTCGTGCGTGAGCGCATCTGTCAGCCTCTGGGCTTCGGCCTCGCGGCGAAAGATGCCGCCCAGCAGTTGGTACAGCGCGAGGTTGTCTTCGGGGGCGCACGGGTGCGTGACGATGACGTTGGGGACAAACGCGCGCAGCTTGTCGGCCGTCTCCAGGGTGTTCTCGTCGATATTGACGATGACGTGCGTGGGCGCCAGTTCACGCAGCCTGTCGAGCTTGACGGTCTTGGTGCCGCCCACCTTGGGGACGCTGCGCACCGCGTCGCGGGGGTGGATGCAAAAGCCGGTGCGGGCGACGAGCTGGTCGCCCAGATCGAGCGAAAACAGCAGATCGGTAATCGAAGGCACCAGGCTTGCGATGCGCGGCGTGGTGTCGACAGGGCGGTGAACGTGGCCCTGCGCGTCGGTCAGCATCATCACGAAATCTCAGGCTTGCGGGGTTTGCGCGGCGCGCGCGCGAACGCGAGGTCATACAGCCAGCGCGGCAGCACGTGCAGCAATTTGGCCACGATGCCCATCTGCCAAGGCAGCACCGTGAAGCGCACGCCGCGTTCGATGGCGTGCGCGGCTTTCTGTGCAAAGCGGTCCACCGGCATCAGGAACGGCATCGGATAGGGGTTGTGCTCCGTCATCGGCGTGCGGATATAGCCTGGGGCAATCGTCACCACGCGCAGGCCGCGCGGGCCAAGTTCCACGCGCAGGCTCTCCATCAGCTTGATCACCGCCGATTTCGATGCACTGTATGCCGCCGCGCCAGGCAACCCGCGCACGCCCGCCACGCTGGCAATGCCGACCAGCGTTCCACCCGGGCGGCCCGGTTTGCTCCGTGCCAGCATCGGCGCGACAAACGGCTGGAAGGTGTTGAGCGTGCCCATCCAGTTGGTGTCCATGACGGCGGAGAAAGCGGCCAGGTCGCCGGGTTCCCGCAGGTCGGTGCCGACCGAGATGCCGGCATTGGCGATGACGACGTCAGGAACGCCCGCCCTGGCGATGCAGGCCTGCGCCGCCTCGCGCATCGACTGCGCGCTGCGCACGTCGGCCGCAAAGCAATGACAGCGGCCCTGGATGGCGGCCGGCAGGGTTCGTACGAAGTCGTCGAGCACGTCGACACGCCGGGCGACGAGCGCGAGCGTGGCGCCTTGCGCAGCATACTGTCGCGCCAGTGCCCGGCCGATGCCGCTGGAGGCGCCGGTGATAAAGACGATTTGGCTCATGGGGGTGTCGCTTGGCGTGGTGGGGAACAACACATGAAAACGCCCGCACGAAGGCGGGCGTTGCCTGGGCGATGGCGCACGGCTGAGCGTCGGCGCGGCCGGTGCCCTTACATCTTGCCGGCGCGGATCTGCTGGACGAGGTAGTCGAGCGTCTTCATGGTGTTCACGTAACCGCCAGCCTCGTCGGGCGAGACCACGTATTTACCCTGGACCACGACGGTCGGCACGCCTTCGATGCGGTACTGCTCGGTCAGCTGGCTGGCGCGCATCACGTTGGAGTTCACGCCGAACGAGTTGTACACGTCCATGAATGCTTTGCGGTCGATGCCTTCCTTGGCGATGAAATCACCGATGATCCGTTCCTGCTGGTCCTTGTCGCGGCCCACGTTCAGGTGGTCTGCGCCGTGGATGGCGTCGAAGATGCGGGCATGCATCGACATGCCCTTGCTGCTCTTGGCGTTGAGCTTGCCCATGGCTTCGAGCGAGTAATAAATGCGCGAGTACGGGACCAGGCGGGCGTCATTGTTGAAGGCGACGGGCACGTGCTTGATGGCGACGTCCTTGCCTTGCTTGGCGCTCCAGGCTTCCCAGGTGCTCTCGAAGTGGTTGCAGTGCGGGCACCAGTACCCGAAGAACTCGGTGACTTCGATCTTGCCTGCGGGAACGGGTTGTGCTGGTTGGAGCACTTTGTAATCCGTGCCGGCCACGGGTTGGGCCTGGGCCGGTGCAGTCATCATCAGGCCGGCGCCGGTGGCGAGTGCAATCAGGAGAGCGGCAAGTTTTTTCATGGTGGGATGGAAGTGGAGCGTAGGGCGATCGGCAACCCGATCCTCAGGCTTCTGACCGGCGCCAGCCCGTCGGGTTCTGGCGGCGCCGGTGAAATTTCACATCACTGGCGGGCGAAGCGGATGACGGACGATTCCACGCCCGACGCCTGCAGGCGGCTGCGCACGGCGGTCATCTCGTCCAGCGTGTTGTACGGCCCGAGACGCACGCGGTACATGGTGGCGCCGTTCACTTCGCGCTGGGTCACCTTGGCTTCAAAACCCTGCATGGCCAGATTGCCCTTCTGCCGATCAGCGTCCTCGGCCGATTTGTAAGCGCCAACTTGCAGGAAATAGCCCGTCTTTGCGGCATCCTGGCGCGCGATTTCGGCGATCGGGTCGGCCACGGGCTTCTCGGCAGGCGTCGTGGCAGGCTTGCCGGGCTTAGCCGCCGGCGTGCTGGCCGGCTGGGGAGCCGAACCGGGTTGCGCCGGACGGATCGTGATGCCCGGCGGCGGGTTGTTGGCATCCGGCTGATCGACCGGTTTGGGCGGCACGTGACTCCACAGCGGCGCATTCGGATCCGTCTGCGGGGCGCTGGCCTGGGGCGCGTTCGGCGCGGGCGCCGGCAGCGGGTTGACCACGTTGCCTGCCTCGCTCGGCTTGGGCTGGGCGCCGTTGCGCGACACAAACGGCACTGGCGCCTTGGTGATGTACACCGCCACCACCACGGCGATCGCCAAACCGACGATCAGGCCGAGCACCAGACCCAGAAACGTGCCGCCCCACTGCGAGCGGGCGCGGAAAGATTGCGTATTGCGTGCCATGTCGATCCTTCTAGAAGCGCCCGATTATAAGAGCGCCGCGTGGCTTTACATCTTTTGCGGTGCCGATACGCCGATGACGGCCAGCCCGTTGCGCAGGACCTGGCGTGTTGCAGCCAGCAGCGCGAGGCGGGCGCGCTTGACGGCGTCGTCGTCGACGAGCACGCGGTCGGCGTTGTAAAACGCGTGGAAGTCCCCTGCGAGATCACGCAGATAGAAGGCCACGGCATGCGGCGCCAGCTCGCGTGCGGCGTCGGCCAGCATGTCGGGGAAGGCGGCCAGACGCTGCACCAGGGCGATGGCCTGCGGGCTGGCATCCGGTCCAGTGACCGCTGCGAGGTCGGCGCGGCTCAGCGACGCGGCATCACCGCCCTCGCGCTGCGCCCACTGCTCGAACACCGAGCAGATGCGCGCGTGGGCGTATTGCACGTAGTACACCGGGTTCTCGTCGCTCTGCTTCAGCGCCAGATCCACATCGAAGACGAATTCGGTATCGGCCTTGCGCGACAGCAGGAAGAAGCGCACGGCGTCGCGGCCACGCGTGAAGCGCGCGGGCCAGTTCGGCTCACCGGCGTCCACGCAGGCGCGGATGGTGTCGACGCCGGCTTCGCTCTCGGCGTCACCGTTGGACCACTCGATCAGGTCGCGCACGGTCACGTACGAGCCGGCGCGCTTGGAAATCTTGACCTCGGCGCCGTCCTTCATCACCGTGACCATCTTGTGCAGGACGTAGTCCGGATAGCCCTTCGGGATGCCGATGTTCAGGCCCTGCAGGCCGGCGCGCACGCGGGCGATGGTGCCGTGGTGGTCGCTGCCCTGCACGTTGATGACTTGCGTGAAGCCGCGTCCCCACTTGGTCGTGTGGTACGCAACGTCGGGCACGAAGTACGTGTAGGCGCCGTCGGACTTGCGCATGACGCGGTCCTTGTCGTCGCCGTCGTCGGTCGTGCGCAGCCACAGCGCGCCTTCCTGCTCGTACGTCTTGCCGGCAGCGACGAGTGCGTCCACCGTCTGCTGAACCTTGCCTTCGGTGTAGAGCGACGATTCCAGGTAGTAACGGTCGAACTTCACGCCGAACGCTTGCAGGTCGATGTCCTGCTCGTTGCGCAGATACGTGACGGCAAAGCGGCGGATGGCTTCGATGTTCTCCACATCGCGCTCGCCCGTCACGGGTTCGCCATCGGAGGCGCATACGGTCTTGCCGGCGAGGTAGTCGGCGGCGATGTCGGCAATGTAGTCGCCGTTGTAGGCGGCCTCGGGCCAGTTGGCGTCGCCCGGTTTGAAGCCGCGCGCGCGGGCCTGGACGGAGACGGCCAGGTTGTGGATCTGGACGCCGGCGTCGTTGTAATAGAACTCGCGGTGGACCTTGTGGCCCTGCCAGTCGAGCAGGCTTGCAAGGGCGTCGCCCAGCGCCGCCTGCCGGCCATGGCCGACGTGCAGCGGGCCCGTCGGGTTGGCCGAGACGAATTCCACCAGGACCGGTGCACCGTCATGCGTATTGGCGGCGCCGAATCGGTCGGCTTCGGCAAACACGGCGGCAATGACGTCGGCGCGCGCAGCCGGCGACAGGCGGAGGTTGATGAACCCCGGCCCGGCGATTTCTACGGCCGAGACCAATCGCTGGCCGCGCGCATCGGCGCGGATCGCGTCGGCGATCTTGCCGGCCAGTTCACGCGGATTGATGCCCAGCGGCTTGGCGAGCTGCAGCGCGACGTTGCAGGCGATGTCGCCATGCGCGGCCTGCTTGGGGCGCTCCAGGACGATCTCCGGTCGGGCTTGGCCCTCGGGCAGCAGGGAGCCGACGGCGTCGGACAACAATTGGGCGATCGTCTGTTTGTGGGAGGGCAGCATAAAGAAACCATGACGCCGGCAGTGCTGAAACGGACTCAAATCCAGTTCCGGCGCGGCCAGTTGCGTTGTTCAGGGAAAAGTACGAAATTTTATCAGGTGAGCCGCTGTCCTAGAGGTATCAGCCCCCCGCTGTGGCATTCTGCGGCCCCTACCCAACCAAGGGAATACCGACATCATGATTACCTTTACCTCGCACGCTTCGCAAAAATTCTCCATGCAGAAGGATCTCGCCATGGTGCTGCTGGGCGTAATTGGCAAGACGCTGGGCGAGCGCGGCGTCATCACGCCCGAAGAAATGCCCCACGCCATCGAGCGCCTCAAGCGCGCCATCAAGGACGATACGCACCAGGCCCACCTCCAGATTGCGGAACTGGCCGTCCAGGAGGGCGACGACAGCGAAGAGGAGCCGCCGCACCTCGGTCAGCGCGCCTATCCGCTGCTGCACATGCTGGAGGAGTCGCAGAAAGAGGGTGCCAACGTCCTCTGGGGCGTTTGAGCGCCGGGCGCGGATGAAAAAAATGCCCGGCCACCGCGAGGGTGGTCCGGGCATCCGGCCACAAGGGCCGGGAGCGGGGGAGGGGGCTGGCGCGCCAAGGCCGCTGTCTCGCCAGACTGCGAGGGCGTTATTGGTCGTGCAACATGTCGGACAGCTCGTCTGCGTGTTCTTCTTCTACCGCCAGGATGTCTTCCAGCACGCGCCGCGTGGTGGGATCGCGCTCGCCGATATAGCGGATCATCTCCAGGTAGCTGTCGATGGCGATGCGCTCCGCGATCAGGTTCTCCTTGATCATGTCGACCAGGCCACCGGCTTCCACATATTCCGAATGGCTGCGCGTCGACAGACCCTCCGGGCTGAAGTTCGGCTCGCCGCCGAGCTGCACGATGCGTGCGGCGATCTTGTCGGCATGCTGCTGCTCTTCGGTGGCGTGCACCATGAATTCTTCAGCGATCGGATCGGCGTTGATGCCCTTCGCCATGAAGTGATGACGCCGGTACCGCAGCACGCAGATCATCTCGGTCGCCAGCGCTTCATTCAGCAGACGCAGCACCGTGCCGCGGTCGGCCTGGTAGTCGTCGGTCACGGCGCCCGCTTCGATGTGCTGGCGGGCGCGTTCGCGCAGCGTCTTGATATCGCTGAGGAACCGGCTTTCCGGGGCGGCAACGTTCGTTTGGGTCATGCGTGGGCTCCTTCGTGATTGAGGTGGGGCGTTGTCCGGATTCACTCTCCGTCGCCGCGTCGGCTGCCGCTGCCCGCGAGCGCGACCGCCAGCCCGATGGCAGCGCCGATGGCGACCGCCACACCCACCGACTTGAACGGCGCAGCGGTGATGGTCTCCTCGGTGCGGTCGAGCGCCCAGTCCATGCGCTCGCGGGCCTGGTGGGCGCGGTCATTGGCGGCACGGCGCAACCGGTCGGCACGCGCATGCAGCGCGCGCCGAGCGCGGTCGGCTTCGGAGCCGCCTTCGTCGGTCAGGGTCTGGATGGCGCTCTCGAGCGAGTGCAGCAGACTGTGGACCTCTTCCATCGCGGGGCGCGCGGCATGGCGGGCGTGGTCAGCCGCATCCGCGGCGCTGTTCAGGGCACGGTGCGCGTGTTGATTGACGTCGTCGACTCGGTTGCGGACGCGTTGGCTGGCAAAGAGAGACATGGCGAATTCCTCATCGGGGCGCCGCGGCAAATGCGCACCGCGGCGCGGTTGGTCGGCGGCAAAACCGGCGCTCGTGCGTGGCCGGCTGTCTGCCCAATGGATTAGCAAGACACGGGCCCGCGCGCGGCGCTAATCCACCGCCTTGAAGACTGTGACGCCCAGGACGAGAAACAGCACAAACAGCACTACGAAGATGAAGAACAGGATCTTGGCGATGCTCGCTGCGCCAGCGGCAATGCCGGTAAAGCCAAGCACGCCGGCCACCACGGAAATGATGGCGAAGACCAATGCCCATTTCAGCATGTTGTTGCCTCCGGATCGGATGGGTTGAAGTGCAGGGGATCGGCGCGGCATTGCGCCAGCGCCAATCGCCCTGTCGGGGTATCCCCAAGCACTTGGCGTGCCCGGCAGGGGTGCGCCCGAGGTGCCACCCGGGACGTGCGCGGGGTATCATGCCTATTGCCAAAAAACACACGCAACGCGCTCCGCGTCGGGCGGCTTGACGCGTTCTACATGGGTCTGCATGCCATGCGGTCATCCTTGCGCTCCACCCTGCTGCTCGCCGGCGGCATTCTGCTCACGCTCGGGGTGCTGATCGCCTCGGAGACGGGCAACGTCCGCCTGAGCCAGGGCTACCGGCAGGTGATTCAGTCGCAGCAGGCCGAAACGGCCATCAACGAACTCCTCGCCGAGCTGGTCAACGCAGAGGCGGGGCAGCGCGGCTTCCTGCTCACGGGCAAGGACGAATACCTCGACCCGTATAACAAGGCCATCCCCCACATCCACGCGCTGATGGCGGAGATCCGCGACCACTACGCGAATGACCCGGACGCGCTCAAGCTGTTTTCGGAGACGGCGCTGCAGGTGAGCCGCAAGCTCACCGAGATGGAGCTCACGCTCATCTACGGCAAGCGCGATCTGGAAGTGGCCCTTGACCTCGTGCGCACCGATTTCGGCAAGGCCTCGATGGAGGCTGTGCGCCAAGGGCTGGACCGATTGCGCCAGCGTGAGATTGCCACCGTGGCGCGCAGCCTCGAGCATGCCGAGCGTGATCTGGCGCTCTCGCGTTATGGCATCGCGCTCATCACGGCGGTCAACATCATCCTGCTGGTGGTGCTGGGCATGCAGCACGCCAAGCGCCTCGCGGTCACGGAGCAGGAACGCGACAAGGCCGAAGAAGAGAGCCAGAAGCTCGACCGCATGGTGCGCGAGCGCACGCGGCAGCTCTCCGACCTGGCCGCCCACTTGCAGCGCGTGACCGAAGATGAAAAGACGCGCCTGGCGCGCGAACTGCACGACGAGCTGGGCGCCATCCTGACCGCCACCAAGATGGATCTGCACTGGCTGCGCTCACGCGTGCATCCCAACGAGCCTGGCGTGAGCGAAAAGATCACACGCGTGATGGCCCACGTGGATCAGGGGATCCAGATCAAGCGCCGCCTCATTGAGGATCTGCGCCCGACCATCCTGCTCAACCTGGGTCTGGTGGAAGCGCTCTCGCAGCTGACTGAAGACGTGGGCGTACGGAACGGCTGGCACACCGAGGTCAGCCTGCCCGACGAGATGCCAAAGCTGACCGACGATGCGGCCATCGCGCTGTATCGCATCGTGCAGGAGTCTTTGACCAACGCTTCCAAGTATGCGCACGCGACGACGGTATCAGTCGCGCTGGACGCGAGCGAAGAGGGTGTGCGCCTGCGCGTGCGCGACAACGGCCGTGGTTTTCCGGCCGACATTGAACGTCGCCGCATGGTGGGCCACCACGGCCTGCTTGGCATGGAGCAGCGCGCCATCGCGCTGGGCGGTACGCTGACCATTGATTCCATGCCCGGCGGGGGCGTGACGATCATTGTCGAATTGCCGCCTACCGATGCCGTCTTCGACCGCGTCAGTCACGATGCCGAGGGCATGCCGCATACCTCGTCCGGCGGGGCGGGTCCGGAACCTGGCCACGGCGGCGCGACTGCCTGAAGGCAATCGCTGACGGCGGTGGCCAACCCAACAAAAAAGCCCCATGACGGGGCTCTTTGCGGGCAGCGGTCGCCGGTGCGTCCTACATCTTCTGTTTCGTGTTGTCGGCGGCGTTTTCGAGTTTCTGGCCTCCGCTCTGGAGGTCTTTGCCGGCGCCGGCCATGGTGTTGCAACCCGCCAGGAACAGGCACATCAGCGCGATTGCGGCAGACAGGGTCTTCATCGAACGCTCCTCGAGGGGTAGGAAACGGGCAACCCGGCGACCGACCGATACGGTAGGCGCGCGGACGATTCAGTGATGGGGATGGTGGGCCGCCTGCTGACGAGGCCGTCCCACGCCGGCGCGCTCTTCGATCACCTCGAACACCTTGTCGAGCTCGAGCGACTTGTCGAAGAAATAGTTGGCGCCGGCTTCAAAACAGCGCTGCCGGTACGTCGGCACCTGTGCGTGGTTCGTGTAGACGATGCGCACACTGGGTGATGCCTGGTCACGCAGCGTTTGCAGGACCTTGAAGCCATTGCCCTGCCGCAGTTGCAGATCGACGATCACGACGTCGTAGTGGCCGTCAGCAAGCAGGTGCAGCGCCAGGTCTTCCGTGTCCGCCCACTCAACCGTCGCCACGAACGCGGACGCCTTGAGGTATTCCAGCACCATGCCACGAAGCACGGGGGAGTCCTCGATCAGGAGGACGCGCAGGCCACGAGCAGAGAGGGTGACGGCTTGATCCAGCATGCGTTGATGGTAGCTACCGGGAAACTCAGGTGGTATCAGGCGTTGTCCTACATGCCAACAGGGTTTGCGGCGGGTATGGCCCGTTTTCTAGCGGGGCGGGGCGTCATTCCACCAGGCCGTTCTTGATGGCGTAATACGTGAGATCGGCATTCGACTTCATGCCCATCTTTTCGAGAATGCGGGTGCGGTACGTACTGACCGTCTTGACGCTCAAAAACAGCTCTTCGGCGATGATCGACACCGATTGCCCCCGGGCAAGCTTGCAGAAGATCTGGAATTCACGTTTCGACAGCGTCTGGTGCAGGGGCTGGTCGGTCGGCTTCTCCAGGCCGCCGATCAGCAACTCGGCAACGGTGGGGCTGACATAGCGGCGGCCTTGCGACACGGTGCGGATTGCTTTCACCAGCTCGTCCGGCGCGCTTTCCTTGGTCAGGTAGCCCGAGGCGCCGGCACGGATGAGGTTGATGGCGTACTGGTCCTCCGGGAACGTCGACAGGATCAGCACCGGCAGATCGGGATGGCGCTGGCGAGCCAGCTTGAGCGTATCGATGCCGTTGCGGTCAGGCATGGAGATGTCGAGTACGACCACGTCGAAGGCGCCGGTGCGGAGTTGCTCCATCACCTCTTCGCCGCTGGCCGCTTCCCCCGCGACTTCGATGTCCCGCTCTTCGGACAGGAACTGCCGAAGGCCGGCGCGGACGATTTCGTGGTCGTCCGCAATCAGGACGCGAATCATGCTGCTCCTTATGGACGGCGCGCCTGGCAGATTGCCCGCGAGCGCACCCTGCGCTTGTTGGTTTGATACGACAGCAATTGTATCGGACTGTGGCGTGAAACCGGGGCCGCTTTTAGTGGCCGGTCTCAGGGTGGTGGGGAAGGTTTCCATGGGCGCCCTCGGATGTGCGACAACCGCAACACGGTCGCTCATCGCCATAGCAACCGGCATGCCCGGACGCTGCAGGGCCAGCGCTGGCCTGCGGCCGGTAAAAAAAACGGGGCGGTGGGTGTCCGCCCCGTTATCGCCACGCGGTGTCGGGCAGGATGCCCGGCCGGGCAACTTACTTCTGCACGGCGGCGCCCGCGTTCACGCTGGCATCCGCGGTCGCGCCGGTCATGGTGCTACCCACGACGTCTGCCTTGGCAGCGTTTGCCGTCTTTTCTGCCGACTTCTCAGCCTTGCCGACCGACTTGCCTACCTTGTCGGTGGACTTCTCGATGCCGGCTTCCGCCTTTGCCTTGTGTTCGTGCGCAGCCTTGGCGCCGTGCTCCATCCTCGAGTGCAGGTGGCTCTTGGCGGCTTCGGTGTCCAGCTTGGCGCCGGTGTCGGCCTTCAGACCCATGCCGACGTTGGTTTGTGCGGGCGCGACGGCGGCCGTGCCGTTGGCCTGCACGCCGGTGCTGATCGAAGGCGTTTGCGCGTTGGCGTAAGCCGAAGCAGCAGCGATGGCGATGGCGGACAGGGAGATCAGCAGCTTGTTCATGGAGGAGACTCCTTTCGTTCTGAACGGCCACGCGAGGGATTCGTCGCGGCATCACTCTGTGTGTCGAGTGAATGAGGCCAGTTTATGGAGCCTTTCCGGTTACGACTGTTAGGGGGTGTAAGCCTTTGTAATGAAAGCATCACCCCACTTGAAATGCTGCCGGAGTCAAAGCCAGCACGGGTTTACAGCCGTAAGACATGGCGCTTCAAACGCCATGTCTTAAACGTCTTGTCACAGAATCAGAGATTCGGCGCGAGGGCGCGCTCCACAAACGCGCGATCTTCGCCGCTGCGGGCGATCATGTCGTCCACCTGATCCTGGCCGATCTTGCCCAGGGTGAAATACGTGCTGTCCGGGTGCGAGAGGTAGAAGCCCGAGACGGATGCGGCCGGGGTCATGGCGAGCGCTTCGGTCAGGTTCATGCCGATCTCCTGCGCGTCGAGCACGCGGAACATGTCGCGCTTGACGGTGTGTTCCGGGCAGGCCGGATAGCCAGGCGCGGGGCGGATGCCCTTGTACTCCTCGCGGATGAGTGCCTCGTTGTCGAGCGTTTCGTCCGGCGCATAGCCCCACAGGTCGCGACGCACGCGGGCGTGCAGGCATTCGGCAAACGCTTCGGCAAAGCGATCGGCCAGGGCCTTGAGCATGATCGCGCTGTAGTCGTCGTTGTCGGCTTCGAACTGCTTCTCGCGCTTTTCCACCCCGATGCCGCCGGTGACGGCGAACATGCCGATGTAGTCGGCAATGCCGGTGCTCTTGGGCGCGATGAAATCGGCCAGGCAGCGGTTCGGGCGCATCACGCCGTCGATGATCGGGCGCTCGCTCTGCTGGCGGATGTTGCGCCAGGTGAGCGCGACTTCCGAGCGCGATTCGTCGGTGTAGATCTCGATGTCGTCGTCGTTGACGGTGTTGGCGGGCAGCAGCGCGATCACGCCGTTGGCCGTGAGCCAGCGCCCAGCAATGAGGCGCGCGAGCATGCTCTTGCCGTCGGAGAACACCTTGCGGGCCGATTCGCCGACGATCTCGTCGTTGAGAATGTCCGGGTATTTGCCGGCCAGGTCCCACGTCTGGAAGAACGGGCCCCAGTCGATGTACTGCGCGAGTTCGTTCAGGTCGTAGTTGCGGAACACGCGGCGGCCGATGAACTTGGGCTTGGGCGGCGTGTAGTGGCTCCAGTCGATCTTGGTCTTGTTGGCGCGCGCGGCGGCCAGCGACACCATCGGCTGGGCCTTCTTGTTGGCATGCTGGGTCCGGATGCGGTCGTAGTCGGCGTGCAGCTCTTCGACGTAGCGCGCGGCGCCTTCGTCGGACAGCAGGCTCGACGCCACGCTTACCGAGCGCGAGGCATCCGGCACGTAGACCACCGGCCCTTCGTAATTCGGGGCGATCTTCACGGCGGTGTGCACGCGGCTCGTCGTCGCGCCGCCGATCAGCAGCGGGATCTTCTTCATGCGGAAATACTCGTCGCGCTGCATTTCCGAGGCCACGTAGGCCATCTCTTCCAGCGAAGGCGTAATCAGGCCCGACAGCCCGATGATGTCCGCGCCTTCCACCTTCGCCTTTGCCAGGATGTCGTTGCACGGGACCATCACGCCCATGTTCACGACCTCGAAGTTGTTGCACTGGAGCACGACGGTGACGATGTTCTTGCCGATGTCGTGCACATCGCCCTTGACCGTGGCGATGACGATCTTGCCGCGCGAGCGCACGTCGCCGCCCGCCGCCGCAATCTGACGCTTTTCTTCTTCGATGAACGGAATCAGGTGCGCCACCGCCTGCTTCATCACGCGGGCGGATTTGACCACCTGCGGCAGGAACATCTTCCCCGCGCCGAAGAGGTCGCCCACGATGTTCATGCCGTCCATCAGCGGGCCTTCGATGACCTGGATCGGACGTCCGCCGGCGGCAAAGATCTTCTGACGGACTTCTTCGGTATCTTCGACCACGTAGTCAGTGATGCCATGCACGAGCGCGTGCGCCAGGCGTTTTTCCACCGGCTCCTGGCGCCAGGCCAGATTCTCTTCGCGGCGGGTAGCCCCGCCCTTGTAGCGGTCTGCGATTTCCAGCAGGCGGTCGGTCGCATCCGGGCGGCGGTTGAGCACCACGTCTTCCACGCGCTCGCGCAGTTCGGGGTCGAGGTTCTCGTACACGCCGAGCTGCCCAGCGTTGACGATGCCCATGTCCATGCCCGCCTGAATCGCGTAGTACAGGAACACGGTGTGGATCGCCTCGCGCACCACGTCGTTGCCGCGGAACGAGAACGACACGTTCGACACGCCGCCGCTCACCTTCGCGTACGGAAGGTTCTGCTTGATCCAGCGCGTGGCTTCGATGAAGTCCACGGCGTAGTTGTTGTGTTCTTCGATGCCGGTGGCCACCGCGAAGATGTTCGGGTCGAAGATGATGTCTTCCGGGTCAAAGCCGACCTGGTTCACCAGGAAGTCGTAGCTGCGCTTGCAGATCTGGGTCTTGCGCGCGTATGTGTCAGCCTGGCCTTGCTCGTCAAACGCCATCACCACGGCGGCCGCACCGTAGCGCTTGATGAGCTTGGCGTGGTGCGCGAACTGTTCTTCGCCTTCCTTGAGCGAGATCGAATTGACGATCGCCTTGCCCTGTACGCACTTCAGGCCCGCCTCGATCACCTCCCACTTGGACGAGTCGATCATGATCGGCACGCGCGCGATGTCGGGCTCCGAGGCGATCAGATTCAGGAAGCGCACCATCGCCGCCTTGGAATCGAGCATCGCCTCGTCCATGTTGATGTCGATGACCTGCGCGCCGTTCTCGACCTGCTGGCGCGCCACGGCCAGCGCCTCGTCGAACTGGCTGTTCAGGATCATGCGCGCGAACGCCTTGGACCCGGTGACGTTGGTGCGCTCGCCGACGTTGACGAACAGGGTGCCCTCGCCGATGTTGAACGGTTCGAGGCCGGAGAGGCGCATGGGGTGGTCGGTCATGATCTTGTGGCGCAAAGAATAAGAGGCGGCGAGCAGGCAGTGTGGCTGGAGGCTTAAGCGGCTTGGCGGTACTGGCCGGGCCATGCACGCGGCTTGCGGTTGGCCACGCGCTCGGCAATCGCCTTGATGTGCTCCGGCGTGGTGCCGCAGCAACCGCCCACCAGATTCACCAAGCCGGCCGAGGCAAATTCGTCGACCAGGCTGGACGTGACGTCAGGCGTTTCATCGAAGCCCGTGTCGCTCATCGGGTTGGGCAGGCCGGCATTCGGGTAGCACGAGACGGCCGTGTCGCAGATCTTCGCCAGCTCGGCAATGTACGGGCGCATCAGCGCAGCACCCAGCGCGCAGTTCAGGCCGAAGGTGATCGGCTTGGCGTGGCGCAGGCTGTTCCAGAAGGCCTCGACGGTCTGGCCCGAGAGAATGCGGCCCGAGGCGTCGGTCACCGTACCGGAGATCATCACGGGCACGCGCTCGCCGGTATCTTCAAACAGCTGGTCGATGGCGAACAGCGCGGCCTTGGCGTTGAGCGTGTCGAAGATGGTTTCGACCAGGAAGACGTCCGCACCGCCTTCGAGCAGCGCCTTGCCTTGTTCGTAGTACGCATCGCGCAGCTGGTCGAAGCTGACGTTGCGGGCGCCCGGGTCGTTCACGTCGGGGGAGATGCTGGCCGTCTTCGGCGTCGGGCCGAAGGCGCCCGCCACGAAGCGGGGCTTCTCGGGCGTGCTGTACTTGTCGCAGGCCTCGCGCGCGATGCGGGCGGCCACCACGTTCATCTCGTAGGCCAGGTCCGCCATCTTGTAGTCTTCCTGCGCGATGCTCGTCGCGCCGAAGGTGTTGGTTTCGATGATGTCGGCGCCGGCCGCCAGGTACTGCTCGTGGATCTCGCGGATGACCTCGGGACGCGTCAGCAGCAGCAGCTCGTTGTTGCCCTTCACGTCGATCGGGTGGTTGGCAAACCGCTCGCCGCGATACTGCGCCTCGGTCAGCTTGTAGCGTTGGATCATGGTGCCCATCGCGCCGTCCAGGATGAGGATGCGCTCGCGCAGCAGCGCGGGCAGATTGGCGGCACGGGTGTAGGGCAGGGGCGCGGTCATGGTGACTCCGATGGGGCGTTGGCCGGACAGGGCAACAGATTTGACGGCCAAACAGGAATTTTACCAGTCGCATCAATGACTTGCCGCTGGCATGGGTAATCGCACTCCTATAATCCACATCACGCTCTTTTGTGGATGCCACCATGCAACTGCTCGACCCCATCGAGGCCCATGCCTTCCTGCAGCGCACACCTGCGGCGCTTTTCATCGATTGCCGCAGCGAAATGGAGCACCTTTTCGTCGGCCATCCATCGGGCGCGCACCACGTGGCATGGAACGACGGGCCGCATTGGGAGGTGAATCCTGAGTTCGTGCCTGCCGTGCGCAAGCTTTCCGGCTACGGTGTGGAGCGCCCCATCGTGTTGATCTGCCGCAGCGGTAATCGCTCTGCGGCAGCCGCGCAGGCGCTGGAGGACGCTGGGTTCCGCGATGTCCATGTCGTCCGGCACGGCTTTGAGGGCGACCTCGATGGCGCGCGCCATCGCAACACGCTCAATGGCTGGCGTCATGCCGGCCTTCCGTGGGAGCAATGCTAGGGCAAAGCTATCGTCGCGATAGTCGATCGACACATGAAAAAACGCCCGGGAGCGCCATGCTCCGGGCGTTTTGGATGGATCCGTCTGGCGGGCGGTGAGCCCGCGCGACACGTTAGTGCATCGTCACCGGCTGCGTCATCACCGTGTCGAACTTACCGAGGAAGTCGTCGACTTCTTCGACGGTGGGCTCGCTGGCGATCAGCTTTTTCACGTCTTCGCGGAAATGCTCGGCCAATTCGCCGCCGAGGAAGATTTCACGCTTGAGGTTCTTGTCCACGATCTCGTACCCGCCTGCTGCCAGCATGGCGTGTTGGCCGTCTACACCGAATTCGACAACGCAGTAGTTGTCGCTGTTGTAGATCATTTGCATGGTGCACCTCCAGGGCGTCAATCGTGTTGCTGTTGTGGGGACTGCTCTACTGCTGCACCGGTAGATGGGGCCCACGGTCATGACTTCAAGGGCCGATCAACTCCCGCCTCATGACCGGTTGACCCATCTGTTCCTTGGGCTTAATCATTGGTCACAAAGTTCGCAAAGGCGAGGCGAAATGTGTGACGTGCGTTGGGTTCGCGTAACAAGACCTTTCCGGGCCTGCATCGAAAGCTGCAGCCCGGCGTCCGTCATTCGGCCGGTAGACGGCAGCGCATGTGCGGGGCGCCTGCAACTACCGTCCAGGCAAACAGGCCTCAGGGCGTGTCACATTGGCTCCCGCATCCGGCATGCCCAAGGAATTCATCCAGATCGGTGAGGAAGGCGTCGGCCTGTTCGATGGGGGCGAGATGGGCTGCGCGCGGCATCACTTTCAAGCGGGCGTTCGGAATACGCGAGGCGATCTCGCGCGCGACTTCCACGGGGGCGCCGGCGTCCAGCTCGCCGGTGACGACGAGCGTGGGGCAGTGGATGCGGGCAAGCCCGGCCCGCGTGTCGAGCGCCTTGATGGCCAGGCACGCGCCAACGTAACCGTGTGGCGGCGTGGCGCGCAGCAGGTCGCGGATGCGCTCGACCACGTCCGGATGGGCTTCGCGGAACGGCGTGGTCAGCCAGCGCTGCAGCGTGGGCTCGATGATGCCGCTCATGCCGTGTGCCTCGACCTGGCCGATGCGTTCGTCCCACATGGCATGCGCCGAGAGGGGCGTGTGGCAGACGGTATCGCACAGGGTGAGTGAGCGCAGGCGCTGCGGATGCCGCACCCCCAGAATCTGCCCGACCATGCCGCCCATCGACAGGCCGACAAAATGCACCTCCTCGATCGCAAGTGCGTCGAGCAGGCCGTCCACGTCGTCGGCCAGTTGGAACAGCGTGTAGGCCCCAGGCGGCGCGCTGGTCAGGCCGTGGCCGCGCGCGTCGTAGCGCAGTACGCGGTAGCGCGCGGCCAGGCGGAGCGCGATGTCGTCCCACAGGCGGTGGTCCACGCCGAGCGCGTGCGCCAGCATGATCCACGGGCCCTCCGCGCCGTCGATGCGATAGTGGATGTCGATGCCGTTGGCGTGCACGGTTCCGGCATCGGGGCGCGCGTTCTCGGTCACGGTCAGCCTCCTTCCTGGGACTGGTAGATCAGATCGAATTGCATGCCGTTGGGCTCGGTCTGACGCAGGCGCACGGGCAGCCAGCCGCGCTCGGGCGACAGCCAGATCTCCACCCGCCGGCGATCGTCAACCCGGCGCGGCAGCCGTATGAAGTGCTGCGCACGGATCGTGCCGCCCGGCGTGTCGATGGTGTCTTCGCCGATGTGCTGCACGCGCGCAACCTCCACGCCGTCGGTGTCCGCGATCGGAATCTCAAGGGTCAGGCCAGGGCTGGAGATGCGCTGCGGGCTGCCGCGCGCCAACCCCGTCAGTTGCAGAAAGATGCTGAACCGATCCTGGGCGCCCTCGGGCAACGGCAGGACAGCGGGCGTACGCGTGAAAGTGACGGTCGACGCGCTTGCGGTATTGGGCGGCGGTGCGGTGTCGGCAGCGTAATGGAATGTGGTGACGTCGGGTTGTCGGCGGCCGCGCACTTCTTCGTAGCGACCTGGAGCAAGGCCGTAGGCTCCCACCGAGCCGGTGCTGCGGAAGGCGAGCTTGCCGAAAAACAGCGGCAACGGGATTTCAACGGACAGCGTGTAACTTTTGCCATCGGTGGCCCACCGGATCACACCATCTTCGTTGCGTACCCCGTTGACGTAGGTGGCGTAGTGCAGCGTCGCCGACGGCGGCAGCGAGAAGCCTTCGCCGGGTGGGGCTGCGGAGGGGCCGGGGCGCTCCTCACCGAGGTTGGTGACGATGCCGGTATCGCCCGACGCCTGCGCGCCCGCGCCGGTGAATTCCGCCGGGTCCTTGTCAGCCATGTCGGGCACGGCAGGCGTCGGCGCAGGAGCCGGTGAGGGCGCGGACTGCGGGCGCGGCCGCTCCGGAGCGGGCCGAGCTTTGGGCGCCGCCGCGACGGGCGGGGCGGGCGGGCGCACGGGTTCCGGGCGCAGCAGCAGCGTCGGGATGATCTGTTCAGGCGCCGGCGGCCAGGTGACCTGCCGGTTGCGTGCGATCCAGACGACAGCGATAACGTGCAGCAGGAGCACCGCCAGCATCACGAGCCCGATCCGCCGCACGCGATGCCAGCGGTCGGGGCGGCCGGCGCGCGCTTCGTCAGGATTGCGGGGTGTGGGTTGCAACGTATCCAAGATCGGCGGAAAGCTGTTGTGCGGCCAGCCGCAAGCGGCGCTCCAGCGGACCGCTCCAGGTGGTGTCGAAGGTGCTCTGTGCACCCAGCGCAATGAGTACGAGGCACAACTGCCCGTTGGCGTCGAACACGGGCAGCGACATCGCGTTGATACCTGGCAGCACGCCGCCGTGGATGCGTGCGGCACCGTGCACGCGCACCTCTGCGCAGATCGCGTCGTAGGCCTCCAGTGTTCTCGGCAGTTCCGGGTTGGCGTCCACCTGGGCGGTCGCGCGGTCGAGTTCGCCCTGGATGAGCGACAGCGTCTGCGCGCGCGGCAGGTATGCGCCGAATACGCGGCCGGTGGCCGAGTTGAGCATCGGCATCACGTCGCCGAGGCGCAGGCTGACGGTCACGGGATGGCTGGCTTCTTCCCAGTGGACGATGGCGGGGCCCCGGTTACCCCACACGGCCAGGCCGATGGTGTGATCGATTTCGTCGCGCAGTGCCGCGGCTGCCGGGCGGGCCCGGCGCATCGGATCTTGCCGGTTGAGGCTGACCAGACCCATTTCGAGCGCGAATGGGCCCAGGTCGTAACGGCCTTCCGGCGTCTGCGACACCAGCCCCAGGCGAGCGAAGCTCACCAGATAGCGGTGCGCCTTGGCCGGATTCATGGGCGCCGCACGTGCCAGGTCGCGCAGCATCATCGGGGCGTTGGTGTGCGTGAGCACTTCCAGCAGCCGGAAGCCGACCTCAATCGACTGGATACCCGTACGCGCGGGCGAGTCATCGGACGCGATGTCGCCATCGGCATCGGACTCCAGGTCAAGATCGGTGTCAGCGGGCAGCGTGGACATGGTGGGGCAGGTGGAAACCAGTGTTCGGGCCAGTTTAGCCGATGCTTGGTGTAGCATCCGCGCAGCTTTTCTCCGCACATGACGCACATGAAACTCGCCACCCTGAAGGACGGCTCGCGCGATGGCCAACTGGCCGTGGTTTCGCGCGACCTGAAGACCGCGCATTACGCCACGCACATCGCCGGCACTCTGCAGCGCGTGCTGGATGACTGGGCGTTCTACGCCCCCCAGTTGCAGGACCTGTACGATCAGCTCAATGCCGGCCGTGCGCGCCACCCGTTTGCGTTCGACCCGGCCCACTGCATGGCACCGCTGCCGCGCGCGTACCAATGGGCCGACGGCTCGGCCTACGTGAATCACGTCGAACTGGTCCGCAAGGCGCGCGGCGCGGAGATGCCGCCCGAGTTCTGGACCGACCCGCTGATGTACCAGGGTGGCTCGGACGACCTAGCCGGCGCGCATGACCCCATCGTTTGCCGCAGCGAGGCGTTCGGCATTGACTTCGAGGCCGAGGTGGCCGTCATCACCGGCGACGTGCCGATGGGCGCGGAGCCCGCCAGCGCGGCCGAGGCCATCCGCCTGATCCTGCTGGCAAACGACGTGTCGCTGCGCAACCTGATTCCGGCGGAACTCGCCAAGGGCTTCGGCTTCTTCCAGAGCAAGCCCGCGACCGCGTTTTCGCCCGTGGCGGTGACGCCCGACGAACTGGGCGACGCCTGGCGCGAACGCAAGGTGCACCTGCCGATGACGGTGCGCTGGAACAACAAGAAGGTCGGCCAGCCCGATTGCGGCACCGATATGGTGTTCGATTTCGGCCAATTGCTCGCGCACATCTGCAAGACGCGCAATGTGCGCGCGGGCAGCATCGTCGGCTCGGGCACGATTTCCAACGTGGACCGCAGCAAGGGGTACGCCTGCATTGCCGAAAAGCGCATGCTGGAGACCATCGAATCCGGCGCACCCGTCACCGAATTCATGCGCTATGGCGATACCGTGAAGATCGAGATGTTCGACGCCAACGGCATGTCGATCTTCGGGGCCATCGACCAGGAAGTCGTGGCGCCCGGCACGCCGGCGTAAGGTCTACTACACCGATTCGGGTTGGGTTTTTGGGCGCCGCCCGCGTTTGACCGAAGCGGTGCCGCTCGTGAGCGCCTGGCCGTGATACCCGAGGCGCAGGGAAAGCGCGCGCCCGGCCTCGCGCAGCAGTTGCGAGACGGTCCCCTCGAGGCTGGAGTCGAACACGCTGGACAGCCCCAGTGCCGTGATCGCCCCCACCAGCTTCCCCTGTGCATCCAGCACCGGCACGGCCACCGAATCGATGCCGTGTACCAGCGAGCCCGTGATGCGCGCCACGCCCTCGTGCCGCACGATCTGCCAGCGCGCGCGACAGTTCAGCCAATCCGTGAGCCCGGCTTTGCCGGCCCCGGGGCCGCGCAGTTCGCGGTCGACGAGCGGCACGATCTGGATTTCGGGCATCCACGCAGCGCACGCCTGGCCCGTGGCCGAATTCAGCAGCGGCATGACCGAACCCACGCGCACATTTACGGTCACCGGACGACCGCCGTCTTCCCAGCGCACGATGACCGGGCCGCGGTCGCTCCATACCGACAGAAACACGCTCTCGTTCAGACGCTCGGCCAGCTTGGGCAGCACGTTGCTGCCCTCGCGCACGAAGTCGACATCGGACAGCGCCGACAGGCCAACCTGGAGCGCCTGTGTGCCAAGCCGGTAGCGCGCCGAAGCCGGATCCTGCTCCACAAAGCCCATCCGTTCGAGCGAGACCAGGTAGCGATGCACCTTGGCGCGCGGCATGCCGAGTTGGCGGCCCAGTTCAGAGACGGCGTGCGCGCCGCCTGTGCGCGCCATGGCCGACAGCACGGTCAGCGCGGTCTCGGCGGACTGGATGCCGGCGCTGGTGCGCTCGGGGGCCACATCTTCGGGGGGCGGTGCGGCAGGCGGCGGCGGAGGGGTTTCTGGGAGCATCTTGCAGTCTCGGGTGTCGCTTTATAAGATACGCGTTACGCAAAAAGATACAAACGGCGCGGCCGCCTGCGCGCTGAAAAGACCCGGAGACGCCATGAAGCTGTCGATCTTTTCCGTGCAGGACCACTATCCGGACCGGCCCCGCAGTCTGCCGCAACTCTACGCGGACGTCATCGATCAGGCCCGTCACGCCGAGGCCCTCGGCTATGACACCTTCTGGGTCGCCGAACACCACTTCCACGAGTACGGCGCCGTACCCAATCCAGCGATCTTTCTCGCGCACCTGGCCGCACACACGCAGCGGCTGCGGCTGGGGACCGCCATTTCCATCCTGACGTTCCACCATCCGGCCACCGTGGCGGAAAACTACGCCATGGTCGACACGCTTGCCGGCGGGCGGCTGTCGCTGGGCGTGGGCTCGGGCTACCTCAAGCATGAATTCGAGGGCTACGACGTCGATCCGGCCGTCAAGCGCGAACGCTTTGACGAGACCCTGATGCTGGTCGAGCGTCTGCTCCGCGGCGAACGCGTTCACCACGAAGGCCGATTCCACACGCTGCGTGACGTACGCCTGAACGTGCTGCCGCTGCAGGCGCAGGTGCCGATCCATGTGGCGATCCTGCGACGCGAGGCGGCGTACCACATCGGGCGGCAGGGACGGCGCATGCTGTTCGTGCCGTATGCGTCGGTGGACAGCTTCGACGACATCCGCCTGTTGATGGACGACTATCGTCGCGGCCTGGCTGAAGCGGGCATCGCCGATGCGCGCGGCATGGCGGCCGTCGCCCTGCATACGCATGTCGGCCCCACTGAAGCCGCGGTGCGCGCCACCGCGGCCGCGCCGTTCGACCTGTACGTCGCCACCCGGCTCTATGCGCGGCGGCAAACATACGATGACGTGCTTGCCAGCGACCTGTCGCTGTTCGGCACGCCGGATGCAGTGGCCGACAAGCTCGCGCGCCTGGCCGACATGGGCGTCGATCACGTGATGGCGTTGCACAACTTCGGCCTGATGCCGCAGGCTGCGGTACTCGAATCGATGCGCGCGCTGATGCACGACGCCTTGCCGCGCGCCGGATTGACCGCGCTTGCTGCCTGAGGGCGGGCTCGCCCGCATCGCCAAACCGCTGCAAAACCGCTACGCTCTTCGCCAAACCACGGGAGGAGACACCCATGCAGCGACGCGCAGCAGTGTTGGTTGGGCTGGCTTGTGCCGGCACCTTGCTTTCTTCCGCCGCGCTGGCGGACATCCGTATCGGCGTGACGGTCTCGGCGACAGGCCCGCAAGCCTCGCTCGGGCTGCCCGAGAAGAATGCCACCAAGCTGTGGCCGCGCGAGATTGCGGGCGAGAAGGTTGACGTCATCGTCCTCGACGACGCCTCCGACACCACGCGTGCCGTCACCAATACGCGCAAGCTGATGAGCGAGTCGAACGTTGACGTGATCGTCGGGTCGTCCACCACGCCGAACACGCTCGCGATGATCGACGCGGCGGCCGAAGGCAAGACGCCCGTCATTTCGCTGGCCTCGTCGGCCCGGCTGATCGAGCCGATGGATGCCCGCCGCCGCTGGATCTTCAAGACGCCGCATTCGGATTCGCACATGGCGTCGCTCATCGCCGAGCACGCCGCCGCGCATGGCGTGAAGTCGATCGCCTACATCGGCTTTGCCAACGCGCTGGGTGAGGCTTTTCTGACTGAAGTGCAGCGCTTTGCCGATCTGAAGCACATCCGGATCACCGACACCGAGCGCTTTTCGCCCACCGACAACAGCGTGACGGCGCAGGTGCTGCATTTGCTGGCCGGCAAGCCCGATGCGGTGGTGATCGGTGGCTCCGGCACGCCGGCGGCGCTGCCGGCGCGTGCGCTGGCAGAGCGGGGCTACACCGGCAAGATCTACTTCAACCACGGTGTCTCGAACAACGAGTTCCTGAAACTGTGCGGCAAGGATTGTGAAGACGCCTACGTGCCGACCGGCCCGATCATGGTCGCCACAGAGTTGCCCGACACGCATCCGGCCAAGGCACAAGCCATCGATTTTGCGCGCCGCTACGAGGCGGCCTTCGGCAAGCACACCGTTTCCATCTTTGCCGCCTACACCGGCGACGTCGGCCTGCTCCTGCAGCGTGCGGTGCCGGTCGCGCTCAAACGCGCCAAGCCCGGCACGCCGGCCTTCCGCGAGGCCTTGCGCGACGCCCTCGAGCAGGTGCGCAACCTGCCCACCAGCACCGGCGTGATCAACATGAGCCCGCAGGACCACGTAGGACTGGATCAGCGCGCACGCGTGATGGCCCAGATCCGCCGCGGCCAATGGCATCTGGCCGACACATCGCAGTAGCGATGGCCCACATCCCGCATTGCACGCGCAGTCTCATCCGCTATGCTTGATCCACAGTCCAACCGATCATGACCTCGCTCGCACCCCGCTTCGCCCGTTATCAGGCGCTGACGCTCGTTCAGCACGGCCCCATCCTCGAGATCGTCATGGGCGCCGCGCAGTCGGCCAATCGCAAGCTGTCCACCGCCGATGCCGGACTGCACCGCGAGCTGGCTGAAATCTGGCGGGATGTGTCCGCCGAGCCCTCGGTGCGCGTGGCATTGATTCGAGGGGAGGGCAAGGGCTTCTCGGCCGGCGGCGACCTGCACCTCGTGGAGCAGATGGCGGACGATTTCGACGTGCGCACGCGGGTCTGGCAGGAGGCGCGCGACCTGGTCTACAACGTCATCAACTGCGACAAGCCGATTGTCAGCGCCATGCATGGTCCGGCCGTGGGTGCGGGGCTGGTCGCCGGATTGCTGGCCGATATTTCCATCGCGGCAAAAGACGCGCGCATCGTCGATGGACATACGCGCCTGGGCGTGGCCGCGGGCGATCATGCGGCGATCGTCTGGCCACTGCTGTGCGGCATGGCCAAGGCCAAGTATTACCTGCTGCTGTGCGAATCCGTGACTGGTGACGAAGCCGAGCGCATCGGACTGGTCTCGCTCGCCGTGCCCGAGGCCGAGCTTGTCAACCGCGCGTTCGAGATCGCCGAGCGCCTGGCCGCCGGCTCGCAGACGGCGATCCGCTGGACCAAGTACGCGCTGAACAACTGGCTGCGCCTGGCCGGCCCGAGTTTTGATACATCCCTGGCACTCGAATTCATGGGCTTTGCCGGCCCCGACGTGCGCGAGGGTATTGCCAGCTTGCGCCAGAAGCGCCCGCCCGCGTTCGACGGCACCTGAGGTGCCTCACGCACGAATGAACTTTCAGGAGAGACCATGTTCACCCAGATGCCCAATTTCGCCGAAGGCGGCTTCGAATTCCTGCGCAAGCTATGGGGCGGCGGTCTTGCCGGCATGGCCGGTGGGGCGATGCCCAACATGGCGAGCTTCGCCGCGCCGCCGATGGATCTGGAGGAAATCGACAAGCGCATTCACGACCTGCGCGCCGTCGAAAGCTGGCTGCAGCTGAACGCAAGCCTCCTGCGCACGGCGATCCAGGGGCTGGAAGTGCAGCGCGCCACGCTGGTGGCGCTGCAGACGTTTGGTGCGGCGTTGTCACCGGACGCCATGAAGGCGGCCTTCGATGGGGTGGGCGGCAGCGAGCCCACGCCGGCAGCCGATACCAAACCGGCCTGGCCGCACACAGCGGCCACCGCCAAGCCCGCCGAACCCAGCGAGGCCTCGCCCGACGACGCGGACATCGCGTCCGAAGACAGCGACGATGATGAGGCCGAGGCGCGCGCGCAGACCGCCCAGGCCCAGGACGCTGCGCGTGCCGCCGCCGCCGCGCTGGACCCGTCGCCGTGGTGGAACATGCTGCAACAGCAGTTCAACCAGATCGCCAGTTCGGCCGCCGCTGCCATGCCGCTGCCCCAGAATCTGATGCCGGGGTTCCCCGGTGGCTTCCCGGGGTTCGGCGCCATGCCGGGCGCTGCCGGCGCGGAAGGGCTGGATTCGGCACCCGAAGAGATCGAAGAGAAGCCCGCACCCGCCAAGCCCAAGCGTCCGGCCGCCAAGCCGACGCAGAAGCAGGCAGGCAAGGCCCCTGCGGGCAAGACGGCGAAACCCGCCACCAAGGCGGCAGCCAGGAAAGCGCCTGCCAAGGCGGCACCGCGCAAGCCGGGCAACGGCACGACCTGATCGATGTGGCCGGATTGCACCGCGCTATTGATGATGGGCGGGGGGGGGGGGGGGGGGGGCGCGGGGGGGGGGGGGGGGGGGGGGGGGGGGGGGGGGGGGGGGGGGGGGGGGGGGGGGGGGGGGGGGGGGGGGGGGGGGGGGGGGGGGGGGG
>NZ_CATYWO010000011.1:0-52365 GCF_958405655.1 Ralstonia condita
AGGGGAAGTCGCCATCTCGGGCGCGCCTTTCTTTGCTTACTTTCTTTGGCAAGACAAAGAAAGTGAGTCGCCCCCGGCAGGGGGTGAAACAGGGATGCACCACCAACAAAAAAACCCAAAACAAAAAAGCCGCTCCGGAACCCTCCGGAGCGGCTTTTCAACGCACCACTAAACAGCCTCAGTGCACAACCCGATCAAACGAAAACTGCCCATCCCGATAATCCACCGGCACCACATCCTTGGGCGCGAACTTGCCCTCCAGGATCATCCGTGCCACCGGATTCTCGATCTGCTGCTGGATCGCCCGCTTCAACGGCCGCGCCCCGAACACCGGGTCGTAACCCGCAGAGGCCAGCTTGGCTACCGCTTCGTCCGTCATTTCGAGCGTCAGATCCATCTGTGCCAGGCGGGCTGCCAGGCGCTTGAGCTGGATGCGTGCAATCGATTCGATGTTGCGTTGGTCCAGCGCGTGGAACACCACCACCTCGTCGATCCGGTTCAGGAACTCAGGGCGGAAATGCGTCTTCACTTCCTGCCACACGGCACCCTTGATCACGTCCGCCGGTTCGGTCGCCATCTGCTGGATGAGCTGCGAGCCGAGGTTGGACGTCATCACGATCACCGTGTTCTTGAAGTCGACCGTGCGACCCTGGCCGTCGGTCAGGCGACCGTCGTCCAGCACCTGCAGCAGCACGTTGAAGACGTCCGGGTGCGCCTTCTCCACTTCATCGAGCAGCACCACGCTGTACGGCTTGCGACGCACGGCTTCGGTCAGGTAGCCGCCTTCCTCGTAGCCGACATAGCCCGGCGGCGCGCCGATCAGGCGGCTCACGGAATGCTTCTCCATGAACTCGCTCATGTCGATGCGGATGAGGTGCTCTTCCGAATCGAACAGGAAGCCGGCCAGCGCCTTGCACAGCTCGGTCTTGCCGACGCCCGTGGGCCCGAGGAACAGGAACGAGCCATAAGGCTTGTTCTCGTCCGCAATGCCGGCGCGTGAGCGGCGGATGGCATCCGACACCAGACGCACGGCTTCGTCCTGACCGACCACGCGTTCGTGCAGGCGGTCTTCCATCTTCAGCAGCTTCTCGCGCTCGCCGGTCATCATCTTCGACACGGGGATGCCCGTGGCGCGGCTGACGACTTCGGCAATCTCTTCGGCACCCACCTGCGTGCGCAGCAGCTTGTTCGGCTGCTTCTGGCCGGCCGACTCGGCGGCGGTCGCGGCCTTCAGCTTGCCTTCCAGCTCGGGCAGCTTGCCGTATTGCAGTTCGGCCACCTTCTCGAGCTTGCCTTCGCGCTGCAGCTTGGTGATCTCCAGCTTGATCTTGTCGATCTCTTCCTTGAGCGCAGCCGTACCTTGCGCGGCGCCCTTCTCGGCCTTCCAGATTTCATCCAGATCGGCGTATTCCTTCTGCAGGCGCTCGATCTCCTGCTCGATCAGCTCCAGGCGCTTCTGCGACGCTTCGTCGGTTTCCTTCTTCACCGCCTCGCGTTCGATCTTGAGCTGGATCAGGCGGCGGTCGAGCTTGTCCATCGCCTCGGGTTTCGAGTCGATTTCCATCTTGATGCGCGCCGCAGCTTCGTCGATCAGGTCGATGGCCTTGTCTGGCAGGAAGCGGTCGGTGATGTAGCGGTGGCTGAGTTCAGCCGCGGCCACGATCGCCGGATCCGTGATCTCCACGCCGTGGTGCAGTTCGTACTTCTCCTGCAGGCCGCGCAGGATGGCGATGGTCGCCTCCACGCTCGGCTCATCGACAAGCACCTTCTGGAAGCGGCGCTCCAGCGCGGCATCCTTCTCGATGTACTTGCGGTACTCGTCCAGCGTGGTCGCGCCAATGCAATGCAGCTCGCCACGCGCCAGCGCCGGCTTGAGCATGTTGCCGGCGTCCATCGCGCCTTCGGCCTTGCCCGCGCCCACCATGGTGTGGATCTCGTCGATGAAGAGGATGGTCTGGCCCTCTTCCTTGGCGATGTCGTTCAGCACGGCCTTCAGGCGCTCTTCGAACTCGCCGCGGTACTTGGCACCGGCCAGCAGGCCTGCCATGTCGAGCACCAGCACGCGCTTGTTCTTCAGACTTTCAGGCACCTCGCCGTTGATGATGCGCTGCGCCAAGCCTTCGACGATGGCCGTCTTGCCGACGCCCGGCTCGCCGATCAGCACCGGGTTGTTCTTGGTGCGGCGCTGCAGGATCTGGATGGCACGGCGGATCTCATCATCGCGGCCGATGACGGGGTCCAGCTTGCCGATCCGGGCCATCTCGGTCAGGTCGATGGTGTACTTCTTGAGCGCTTCACGCTGGCTTTCGGCCTCGGCGCTGCCGACGGTCTGGCCGCCGCGCACGGCGTCGATGGCGGTTTCCAGCGCCTTGCGTGCGAGGCCATGCTCACGTGCGATGCGACCGGCTTCGCCCTTGTCGTCGGCCGCAGCCAGCAGGAACAGCTCGCTGGCGATGAACTGGTCACCGCGCTTGATGCCCTCTTTCTCGGTCTGCTGCAGCAGGCTGCCCAGATCACGGCCGACCTGCACCTGCTCGCCACCCTGCACCTGCGGCAAACGCTTGATGGCGTTGTCGAGCGCAACCTCCAACCCCTTGGCGTTGACGCCTGCGCGCGACAGCAGGTTCTTGGTGGCCCCGTCCGGCTGGCGCAGCATGGCCAGCAGCAGGTGGACGGGCTCGATGTACGGATTGTCGTTGCCCAGCGCCAGGCTCTGCGCGTCGGCCAGCGCTTCCTGGAAGCGGGTGGTCAGTTTGTCCAAACGCATTGAAAACCCCTTGCGGAAAATGTTTCACTGTCCGAAAGATAGGGAGCGTCGGTGGCATTTCAAGCACAGAAATGCGGGTTTTGATGCGGCTTTGTGCCAAGTCAAGCGACGACGCGCCCCCGCGAGGCCCGTCGCCGCTCGAGGAGTGCGTCAGTTCGGTACGGAGACGGTCGCCACGCCGCCCGAGACGCTCACCGAGATGCGGTCTCCCGCCGCCGGCGTGCTGGTGAAGTTCGGCACGTTGGCCGCGCTGATGGCCGGTGCAGCACCCGCCGTGCCACCGCGCGGCGTCGTGCGCACCACCTGCGAGGGCGGCAGCGGCGTGCCGTTCTTCAGATTGGCGTAGACCGCGTCAAGCGCACGCTGCTCGTACACCACCAGCGGCACGAACAGCGTGTCGTAGCCGGGCAAGGCGTCGATGAAACCATCGAAATGCTGCGCATTCATCACTTCGATGTAGGCGAGCCTGCTGCTTGCATCCGCCTGCGCGTTGAGCCCCAGATACGGCCGCGCGCCATGGTTGACGGGCAACAGGGCGTCATTGCGCCCCTGCACGATGAGCGCTGGCTTGCCGTGCAGGTTCCCGGTGCGCAGCGTCTCCGACATGCCGAGCTGAAGCGCCTGCGAGGTGGCGTCGCCGCCGGTCAGCAGATTGCGCAGGCACAGCGCGCCGTCGAGGTTGGCGGCCTGCGTGCCGGACGAATCGACCGAATACTTGCTTTGCGTGGCACCGCCCTGTGCAGTGTTGTTGATCAACTGCACGCCGGTCGTGGGCGGGATGCCGTTGCCGGTGGCGGCCAGCTGGGCCAGTGCCGTAGCGTTCACGGCAGTCGGATGGAAGGACGCATCCACCGCGGCAAAGCTGAAGTTGCACAGGTTGTCGAGCACGCTGGCACGCGCGAGCGCATTGCCGAAGGTCGTCGCCACGGAGGGGTCGATCTCGAAGTACGCCATCGAGGCATGCACGAGGTCGGACTCGGGCTCCCAGCCGTACGTGTGCATCTTCTGCAGGGCTTCATCGGCCTGGGCGGCCGTGGTGGCTGACGACAGCAGCCCGTTGGCATGCAGCGCGGCACAGCGGTTGGCCTGCACGCTGGCTGGCCAGCCGACATTGGCCGCAAAGAAGGACTGGCCGGGCGCACTCGCCACGCTGGACGACAGGGCCGCACACAGCCGGAACGTGTTCGCATAGCTCACGTAGTCGAACAGCGGCTTGCCACTGACCGGCAGCGTGACGCCGCCGCGCTGCACCTGCACGTTGGCCGAGGCCGGCAGGTTCAGCCCGGGCTCGCCCACGGCCACGCCGTCGATCAGGTTGGTGGTGTCCTGTTCGGCCGCAGCAATGGCCGCGCCGCCGCCGTTCGAGACGCTGGAGGCGATGACGATGGTGTTGTCCGGGCGGACTGCCAGCGGGCTGCCGGTGGGCGTGCCCGGTGCGCCCAGCTTGTCGTTGATGGCCCAGAACGCGAACTGCACGGCTTGCAGCGTGAAACGGCCCCAATCCTTCTCGGGATTGCGCTGCGAGTGCGCGTGCTTGAACGCCAGCCGGTTCGGCGTGGCCAGATTGAATGCGGCGAGCTGGCTGTCGGTGATCGGCGCGGCAAACTGCGCCCTGGTGCCCGCCGCGGTGCGCGTGGTGCGTGTGCCGTCTTGCAGGGGCACGGTGTCGGTGGCCAGATCATGCGGGCCCGCGCCGGTACCCTTGTCGGTGTATGCGACGGCGCACTTGTTCTTGAGCCCCCATTCGCCCGTCGAAATGGCACCGTAGATGCCGCGAGAACCGGATGACGTGGCGGTGATGATGCAGGGGTTGGCCGGGTCGAAGGCGTCGGGAATCTGCACCAGCAGCACCACATTCTGCTGCCCGGAGCCGTCATCGGAATAGGCGACGTATTCCACGCCCGGCACCATGCCGCTGCCGGAGGTAACGTTGCCACCGGCATCGACATTGGGGCCGTACAGCGTGCCGTAGCCGCCCTTGGCGTTGGTATCCACCAGCGCACGGTAGTTGTTGTAGATCGCCAGGCGCCGCAGTTCCGCGGCAGTCGGGGCGGTGGCGTTGGCCACCGCCGGAGGCGTGGCGGAAGCCAGCCCGGCTGCACCGAGGCCAGCCGTGAGCAGATCGTCGCTCACGCCGTCGTAGTGCGTGACCGTGACGGTGCCGACGAACGCCGGCTTGACGTTGCCCTGCGCGCTGTTGTCATTGCTGCCGCCACAGCCACCAAGGCCCGCCAGGCCAGACAAGGCCATCGCTGCCAGCAGCGAACCGCGTGCACGGCGGCCGCTGCCCTTCCCTTGCATCGTGCTCATATCGTCTCCTTGTGATTGCCCTTCCTGTGAAGCATCCACTGCTACGAGACTGCCAAACGCTGCGAGCTATGCCGCCAGTTCGGTGCGCTTGTCTTCGAGGTTGCGCACCAGCACCAGCGCTTCGCCGTGCAGCACGATCCGGCCATCGGCGCCCCGCACGTCGGTGGCAAGATTGACCAGCGCCTTGTCGGCGCGCAGGCGCACGATGCGCACCGATGCGGTGAGCGGCTCGCCCACGCAAGCCGCCGAGCGCAGACGCAGCACCTGTTTCATCCACCCCGTGCCGCGCCCGGGCAGACGCGTGCCCAGCAGGTCGGAGAACATGCCGGCCAGCAATGGCAGCGGCACCAGGGCCCCGTCAAAGCCCCGTGAACGTGCGAATACTGCGTCGGTATAGAAAGGATTGACGTCACCCGCCAGCGCGGCGTATCCGCTCACGTCGGCATCGGTAAAGGCGCGTATGGCCTGTGCCGATTGGCCGACCCGCAGGTGATAAAGCGTCGCATCGCCCGCGGGCTGCACGCTGTCGCCGGCAGGTGCCGCGTCTGCCAGGGCAGCCAGCGCAGCGGCATCGGCGTCGAGTAGCAGTTCGGCCTGGCCGTGCGCCGTGACCTGTGCGGCGGGATCATCCAATGCCTCGCCCCTGCGCTGCAGGCAGCGGACTTCGGTATCGAGCGCAATGGCCTGGGGTCCTGGCGAGGGCTGCAACGCCAGCACCGCCGCCACACCATCGGCGACGAACGTCGGGCGCGGAAACATCAAGCTTTGCGCGATGGGCAGCATTGGCTGCGGAAAGCTTCGCGTCATCTGCGCGCTCAGCAGCGAGAACAGGAACATGCCGTGGGCTACCGTGGCGCCAAAGTGCGTCGTCGTCGCGAACGCGGGGTCGCAATGGATCGGGTTGTCGTCACGCGACAGGGCGGCAAAACGGTTGAAATCTGCCTGGGTGAGCACGCGCAGGCTGGGCGTCTGCATGGATGAAGCCTCCGGATACGTTGAGGTCACGCGGCGCGCGTACCGCTTCAGCGCGCCGAGAACCGCGCGCGCAGCTTGTGCTTTTCGACCTTGCCCGACGGCGTGCGCGGCAGCACATCGATGAAGTGCACGTGGCGCGGCACCTTGTAGCCGGCCAGCCGCGCCTTGCAGTGAGCAATGACGGCATCGGGGTCGAGCGCCACGCCGTTACGCACGACCACCACCGCCACGCCCACCTCGCCCCAGCGTGCGTCGGCCGTCCCGATCACGGCAGCCTCGGACACCTCGGGCAGCTGGAACAGCACGTTCTCCACTTCGGCCGGGTACACGTTCTCGCCCCCGGAAATGAACATGTCCTTGGCGCGATCGACGATGTAGTAGTCGCCCTCGTCGTCCACGTAGGCAATGTCGCCGGAGTGGAGCCAGCCGTCCCGGATGGCAGCAGCGGTCGCCTCCGGCAGGTTCCAGTAGCCGGGCGTGACGCCAGGGCCCTTGATGAGCAGCTCGCCCCGCTCCCCCGGGGCAACATCGTTGCCCAGCGGGTCAACGATCCGCGTGAGCATCGAGCCGACCGGCTTGCCGATGGTGCCGATCTTGCGGCGCGCGGTAGCCTCGTCACAGACGAAGACAGTCGGTCCCGTTTCCGTCATGCCGAACCCGAAGCAGAGCGTCACGCCCTTGTCCAGGTATGCCTGCAGCAGCGGCTGCGGCACCGGCGAGCCCCCGGCGGACATGTTGCGGATGGCAGAGAAATCCGCCTGCGCAAAACCCGCGTGCTGGCTCAGGAACAGATAGACCGAGGGCACCGCGAGGAACATCGTGATGCCCTCGCCTGAGCGGCGGTCGAGCTTGTCGAGCGTCGTCTGCGCATCGAACTGGCGCAGGATGTGGACCGTCCCTCCCGCATGCAGCAGCGGATTGGCGTACAGGTTGAGCCCGCCCGTGTGGAAGAACGGCAGCACGCTCAGGAACACGTCGTCGCGCGTGATCTTGTTGGCCAGCATGGCGTTGACGGCATTGAAGAACACCATGCCATAGGTCTGGATCACGCCCTTGGGACGGCCCGTGGTGCCGGAGGTGTAGAGCAGGTGCCAGATCTCGTGCTCATCGCGGCAGGGCATGTCGATGATGTGGCCCGAAGCGGATGCCAGCGCAGCCTCGAACTCGCGCCAGCCGGCGGGCGCACAGGCGGATGGCTCGCCGGCAAGGTACAGCACTTGCATGGGGCGCGCCCGGACGAGGTCCGTCGCCACATCGATGAAGCCATCGCCGGCGACGAGCACATCCGGCGTGCAGTCCTCCAGGATCGGCAGCAGTTCAGCCACCGGCAGGCGCCAGTTCAGGCAGACCATGACCATGCCTGCCTTGGCGCAGCCATACAGCATCTCGAAGTACGCGGCACTGTTGTGCGCCAGTACGGCAACGCGCGCCCCAGGCGCTAGCCGCAGTTGCTGCGTGAGCACCTCGGCAAAGCGGCTCGCGCGTTCGTCAAGCTGCCGGTAGGTGACGCGACGCCCCGAGTGGACGTCCACCAGCGCCAACTTGTCGGGCGTGTGCTGGGCGTTCTTGTGCAGCCAGTCGACGACGTACATGTCGGGCGCTCCGTTATGACGGGATCTCGTGCGTGTCGTGGCTGCCACGCAAGCGCCCTACCACGCCCTGCGGGAAGTAGTACACGCTGAGGATGAACAGCAGGCCGAGCCACAGCAGCCATCGATCCGGATGCAGCAGGGTCGACAGGACCGGCACAGCGGCCGTGGCATCGCTGGCGAGCTTCATCACGTCTTGCAGATAGGTCTGCGCGAGCAGGAACAGCGTGGTGCCGATGATGGCGCCGTACAGCGTGCCCATGCCGCCGATCACGACGATCAACAGAATGTCGACCATGATCTCGAACGACAGCGAGGTGTCGGGACCGTTGTAGCGCAGCCAGAGCGCCATCAGCACGCCGGCCAGCGTGGCGAACACGGCCGAGAGCACTGTCGATACGGTGCGGTAGACCACGGTGCGGTAACCGATGGCCTCGGCACGGAAATCATTCTCGCGGATGGCCTGCAGCACGCGTCCGAACGGCGAGTTCACCAGCCGCAGCAGCAACAGGAACAGCACCACCGCACATACCAGCACAAAGTAGTACGAGAGCAGCTTGCCGTTGAGCGGCACGCCAAACCACTCCATATCGCCCAGCGAAAAACCCGGCGTGAAGACCTCGGGCACCTTGAAGGTCAGGCCGTCTTCACCGCCCGTCCAGTCGGAAAGCTGCGAGACCAGCGTGGCGAACGCCGAGGCCACCGCCAGCGTGATCATGGCGAAGAAGATCGCCCGTACGCGCAGCGAGAACAGCCCGACCACGAAGGCCAGCACAGCCGACACGGCCACCGCACCCAGCGTGCCGGCCAGCAAGGCGCCCCACCCGGGTTCCATGTTGGACATGGCGATCGCCACGCCATACCCGCCGATGCCGAAGAACATGGTGTGCGCAAACGACACGATGCCGGTGTAGCCCAGCAACAGATCGTAGCTCGCCACCAGGACCACGAAGACGCAGATCTTGGCGGCCATGTTGATCGCCCGCGCCCCCGGGAACAGGAACGGCGCGCATAGCAGCGCCAGCAGGATGAGAACGAGCAGCGCAGTCAGCGTGCGGCTGCGGGGGAGATCGCCGGAGAACAATCGGGTCATGGTTGCGCGTCCTTCAACGTTTGGCCACCGGATACAAACCCTGCGGCCGCCACAGCAGGATCAGCATCATCAGCAGGATGTTCGAGAACAGCGCTACCTTCGGAAACAGGAAACCGGTGTAGTTGGCCATCAGCCCCACCAGCACCGCGCCGATGAAGCAGCCCGTGGTCGAACCCAGCCCGCCGATGATGATGACGATGAAGATCAGCACGTTCACCTGCGAGCCGATCGCCGCCGTGATGTTCTCCTGGTACAGCCCCCACAGCACGCCGCCCAGGCCGGCCAGCGCCGCGCCCACCACGAACACGCCGATGAACAACCGGCGGATGCGGTAGCCGAGCGACTCCACCATCTCGCGGTTCTCCACCCCGGCGCGGATCAGCAGGCCGATACGCGTGCGATTGAGCACCAGCAGCATCGCCACGAAGATCACCAGGCCCAGCACCACGGCGATGAGCCGGTATTTCTCGATGGCCGCATCGCCCAGCAGCACCGCTCCACGGAAGGTAGCCGGCGCCTGCAGCGCGATGGTCTCGGCGCCCCAGATGGCCTTGATCAGCTGTTCGGCGACGATCATGCCGCCCATGGTGATGAGGATCTGCTTGAGGTGCTGACCGTACACAGGACGCACGACCACACGCTCGAAGAACAGGCCGACGGCGCCGGCTGCCAGCATGGCCGCCGCAATGGCGAGCGCGAATACGCCCAGGTTGAGTGCCAGGCTGTCGGCCTCCACCCACGCCTGCATCGGCAGCAGGACGGATGCCGCCACGTATGCGCCGAGCGCGATGAATGCACCATGTCCGAAATTGAGCACGTCCATCAGGCCGAACACCAGCGTGAGGCCCGACGAGACCACGAAAATGATCATGCCCATGGCCAGCCCCGCGATGGTGAGCGTGAGCCAGGTCGATGGACTGCCGACCAGCGGCAAGGCGATCAGCATGAGCAGCGGTGCGAGCGCCAGCGGCGTCCAGTCAAGACGGACCTTGGGCAGATCGGCGGGTGCGGCGGATACGCCCGGCAAAACAGTTGATGTGGTCATGGGGGTCGGTTCGGAGGTGCGCTGCGGTTGCATGACGCCGCCATTCATTGATGTGCCGCCAGCGACAGGCCGAGCAGCCGCTGCTGCAGCGCTTCGTCGTCGGCCAGCGCAGCCATGCGGCCGGTATGGACGATCTTGCCGTCGTCCATCACCGCCACGGTGTCGCCTACCGACTTCGCCATGTGGAAGTTCTGCTCCACCAACAGGATGGAGACATCGGTCTGCTTGAGCTCACCGAATACCGCGATCATGTTCTGAATGATGGCCGGCGCCAGCCCCTTGGTCGGCTCGTCGACGATCAGCAGCTTGCGCGGCTCGATAATGGCGCGCGCCACCGACAACATCTGCTTCTGCCCGCCAGAGAGCACGCCCGCGCGCTGATGCCAGAAGATCCTGAGCGCCGGGAACATGCGGAACACCCAGTCCAGCCGCGTTTCGTCGACAGGGCCGCCGCGCGCGGCCAGGCGCATGTTCTCGGCCACGGTCAGATCCGCAAATATGCCCATGTTCTCCGGTACATAGGCGATACCGAGCTGGGCAATGGCCGGCGTCTGGCGGCGCGTGATATCGACGCCGTCAAACTCCACCCTGCCCGCGCTGGCCTGCCACAAACCCATGATGGTGCGCAGCGTGGTCGTCTTGCCGGCGCCGTTGCGCCCGAGCAGCATGGTCACGCCGCCGCGCGGCACCTCGAAGCTCACACCATGCAGGATGTGATAGGGGCCGATGTGGGTCTGCACGTCCGTCAGGCGCAGCAGCGGCGCGGATCGAGCGTCAACCATGCCCCACCTCCGCGGCTGCTTCGACAGTGCCCAGGTACGCCTGCTGCACGATGGGCGAGGCGATCACCTCGGCGGGGTCGCCATCAGCCATCAGCGTGCCGTTGTGCAGCACGATGATGCGGTCGGCCAGCGAACGCACCACGTCCATCTTGTGCTCGACCAGCAGCACGGTCTTGGTCTTGTCCTGCTTGATCTCGTGGATCAGGTTGAGGATCACGGGCACCTCGTCGACGCTCATGCCGGCGGTCGGCTCGTCAAACATGAAAACGCGCGGCTGCAGCGCCAGCAGGATCGCCACCTCCAGCTTGCGCTGGTCACCATGCGAGAGCGAAGCGACCGGCTGGCCGCACTTGTCCGCCAACGCCACGCGCTCCAGGCAGGCCAGCGCCTCTTCACGGATGGCGCGATGACGGCTCCATACCGAAAACAGATCGAGCCCCCGATGCGCACGCGCCTGCACCGCCAGCCGCACGTTCTCCAGCACCGGCAGGTTCGGAAACAGGCTGGTGAGCTGGAACGCACGGCCGATGCCGCGCCGGGTCTTGGCCGAAACCGGCAGGCGCGTCACGTCTTCGCCGTCGAGCAGGATCTGGCCGGCACTCGGTGGCAGCTGCCCCGAGATCAGGTTGAAGTACGTGGTCTTGCCCGCTCCGTTGGGGCCGACGATGCACGTCAGCTCGCCCGGACGGAACGCGCACGACACCGCATTGACGGCCACGTGCCCGCCAAAGCGGATGGTCAGCCCGCGCGTTTCCAGCGCGGGCGTGCCTTGGGTGGGACTCGCGCTCACGTCCATCACCGGTGATTGCGGATCGGCACGTTCATTTCTTCGGGCTTGATCTCCCGCACCAGCTCTGGCACACCCCAGGCAAATGCCGGGTCCACCTTGATCTTGAAGTGATACATCGACTGCATCGCCTGGTGGTCTTCCTTGCGGAAGGTCATCTTGCCCTTGGGCGTCTCGAACGACATGCCTTCCATGGTCGAGATCAGCTTCTCGGTGTTGGTGTCGCCGCCGGTCTTCTTGAGCGCTTCCACCAGCGCAATGCCGGCCGCCATGCCGCCCGCCGTGAAGAAATCAGGCGGCGCCTTGAACCTGGCATAGTGCGTCGACACCAGCCACTCGTTGACCTTGTTCTTGGGGATGCCGAAGTAATAGTAGGTCGCGCCTTCCATGCCCGGCAGATTCTTGTAGGCCGCCATCGCCGGCAGGATGTTGCCGCCGCTGGCGATCTCGATGCCATAGCGCTTCGGGTCAAGATCGGCAATCTTGAACGGGTTGCCCGCGCCGGCCCAGATGATGAAGATGATCTTGCGGCCGGGCTTGTCCTTGAGCGAATCGAACAGCCGCTGGGCGCCGGCGGTGAAATCGGTCGTGTTGGTCGGCAGGTACTCTTCGTGTACGACCTTGGCATGCTTGAGCGCGCCCTTGAATGCCTTCACGCCGTCGCGGCCGAACGCATAATCCTGGGCCAGCGTGGCGATCTGCACGCCCGGCTTGTCGAGGGCCACCGCGTTGGCAATCGCATCCTGCGAGGAATTGCGGCCCGTGCGGAAGATGTAGCGGTTCCACTTCTCCCCGGTGATGGAATCGGCCACGGCGGGCTCCACCAGCAGGATCTTCTTGTATTCGTCGGCCACCGGCAGCATGGCCAGCGCCGTTCCCGAAGACGTGGGGCCAACGGCAATATCGGCATGATCGTCGCTGTAGGCAGCGGCCAGTTGGGCCTTGGCCACGTCGGGCTTGCCCTGCGTATCTTTCTCGATCAGGACCAGCTTGTTGCCGTTGACAGCCATCGTGCCGCCGGTGGCGTATTCCAGCCCCATCATCAGGCCGGTCTGCGTCTGCTTGGCGTAGGCCTCGAGCGCGCCGGTCTTGTCATAGACATGGGCGATCCTGATGTCCTTGCCCAGCGCGCTGCCGGCGGCCAGCAGGCCCGCTGCCAGGGCGACAACACGGAGTGCCGTGCGGTTGTGTTGCATCGTTGTCTCCTTCCTTTGTGGTTCGGCCCCGCTGCGTTCTGGTGTGACGGTGGCCGGATCGATTGACGCTGCTAAGTACCTCTACCCTTGTCGAGAAACCGCTGCATGCCCGCGGCCGCTTCCGGTGTCTGGATCTGTGCGACGAAAGCCGCGCGCTCCCGCCCGAGCGCAGCGGCCAGCGCCTGCGCGTCGCAACGCAACAAGGCTCGCGTGCATGCCACGCTGCCAGGCGCCTTGTCCTGCAAACCCGCGGCCATCGCCAGCGCGGCACGCTCGGCCTGGCCGGGCTCCACCACACCAGATGCCAGACCCAGTGCGCCCGCCTCCTCCGCGGTCACCGTTGTGTTGTTCAGTTGCCAGGCGCGGGCGCGCGCCGCGCCCACCCGTTGAGGCAGCATGGCCGTCCAGCCGCCGTCGGGGCTGAAGCCGACTTCCGTGTAGTAGGGGGCAATGCGCACGTTGCGGCTCAGCACCGTCATGTCGCATGCCAGGACCAGACCGAGCGAACCGCCCGTCAGCCATCCCTCGACCGCCGCGATGGCCGGGCAACGCAACGCGCTCAGCCGCAGGATGGCCTGGTTCAGCAATGACAGCAGGCGATCGGCATAGGCGGCCAGCGCGCCGCCTTGGCATGCCAGCGCCTTCACATCGCCCCCGGTCGAGAAATCGCGGCCAGCGTGGGTCAGGACCACCGCGTGGATGCCCGCGTCGGCCTCCGCTGCGTCCAGCGCAGCCAGCAGGCCTTCGAGCAGTTCCGGCACCAGGCTGTTGTGCCGAGCCGGACGGTTCAGCCGCACGATGCCCGTGCCGCCAACGCGCTCGAACAGGACAAGCTCGCCGGCCAGCGCGCTCATCGCACCGCCAGACCGTGGGTGATGAGGTCATGCGCGGCCTCCACCACCCTGTCTATCGACGCCGGCTTCTCCCACAGCGCATAGCGCATGCCGAGGAAGTTGCTGATGCCGATCAGGCACCAGGCGCGCACCTCCGCATCGCCCGGCGCCACCTCACCCTCGCCGGCCGCCTCTTCAAGCCGTCGGCTGTACAGATCGGCAAAGACCTGGAAGTAGCCGCGATAGATGCTTTCGTCCACCGAATACGAATCGAGCACGATGCGATAGAGATTCCTGTGACGCGAGACGAATGACAGGAACGCCTTCAGACCCAGTTGTTCGGCTTCGATTTGCGAAGTCGCCGCGGCAACGTGCTTGCGCAGATGTGCACGCACCAGTTCCAGCATGTGCGCCACGAGCGCGCGGAAGACGTCTTCCTTGTCCTTGAAGTACAGGTAGAAGGTGCCCATGGCGACTTCGGCTTGCTGCGTGATCTCGGAGATCGACGCAGCGTAGTAGCCCTTCTCGCCGAACACCTTCTCGGCCGCCCGCAGCAGCGACTCGCGCGTCTTCTGGCCACGTGCGGTCTTGGGTTGCGTTGCGTCGGATTCTGCCTGGGACATCTCTGCCTCACTGGTGCGGACTCGCCATCGAAGCGAGCCCGCCAAAACATGATGACTGATTCATGTTTCATGATATAAACGCCGAAATCGGGATGTCAATAGATGGCTTACCCTCACCTTGCCGAGGAACCGACGGTGGATGTTCGCTCTGCGGTACATCGCTGCGATGTGCCGCCTGCCTTTGTGGAAGTCGGGTCCAGCGGGGGCTTGCCGGGCTGGCGGGAAGCCGGCAGCGGGCGGCCGTTGCTGCTGCTGCACGGTTGGTCACTATCGGGTCAAGCCTTTGATGGCCAGCGCGCGCTGGCGCGACATGGCTATCGCGTGATCGCACCGGACCATGCGGGCCACGGCCTGTCGGCACGTCTGCGGCCGGCCGGCGCAACCATCAGTGATCTCGCCGAAGACGCGGCGGCACTGGTGCGCCATCTGAAGCTGGACGACGTTGTGGTGGTCGGCTGGTCAATGGGGGCGATGGTGGCGTGGGAACTGATGCGCAGCCTGCCCGGCCTGCCGATCACCCTGGTCGGAAGCCTTGACATGACGCCGCGCCTGGTCACAGACGCGGGTTGGCCGTACGGTTTGCACGGCCACTATGACGCTGCGCACGCCGGGCAGATGGCCATCCGCATTCGGCAGCACTGGGAAAGCCTCATGGTGCCGGTGGCGGCCGGCCTTTGGGCTTCCGGTGCGGCACCGAGCAGCGAACAGGCCTGCGCAGTGGCGCGCATGATGCGCCAATGTTCGCCAGACACGCTGGCGGCACTGTGGCAGGACATGGCCAGGCAGGATTTTCGCGCGGTCCTGCAGGCAGCCCGCTGGCCCTTATTCCACCTCTATGGGGAACGCAGTCGCCTGTATGCACCCGCCGTAGGCCGCGCCACACTGGCCCTGCAACCGGCCGCACGGTTTGCCACCATCCCCGGGACCGGCCACGCGCCCCACCTCGAACGGCCGGACGCGACCAACGCGGTCTTACTGCACATGCTGCGCAGTCACGAGAACGCGCGGTAGCTCCACAGTCCCACCATGGTGAGGAACAGCGAGCCGCCAAGATGCGCCACGATGTGCAGCACGCCGACCACGTAGTCTCCTGCAAGAATGTTGGCGACGACCTCGCTGGAGAACGTCGAGAACGTCGTCAGCCCGCCCAGGAAGCCGGTGACCGCCAGCAGGCGCCATTCCGGCGGCAGGCTGGCATGCGTATCGAAGAAGCCGACGGCCACGCCGATGAGGTAGCCACCCAGCAGATTGGCCGCCAGCGTGCCGTACGGCAGGGCCGGGTGGATGGCGTTCCACAAGACCGCGAACATCCAGCGCAACCAGGCCCCCAGCGCGGCGCCCACCCCCACTGCCAGAAAGCCCATTCCGCTCATGCGGCCGCCTTTTCCTATTCGTAATCGTTCGGTTGGCCCGAAGCCCCCGCCGCTGCGCTCGCGCCAGCGGCGGCATTGCTGGTGACGATGCCCCAGCGCGCCAGCGCCTTGTCGTCCGTCACGCGCGCATCCACCCAGCGCGCGCCCTCGGGCGTCTGTTCCTTCTTCCAGAAGGGCGCCTCACTCTTGAGGTAATCCATGATGAATTCGCACGCGGCAAAGGCTTCGCCGCGATGCCGCGATGCCACCGCCACCAGCACGATCTGGTCTTCCGGCTTGAGCTTGCCAACGCGGTGAATGACCAGCGCGTCGATCAGCTCCCACCGCTGAGTGGCCGCGCTCACGATATTGGCGAGCGCCTTCTCGGTCATGCCGGGATAGTGCTCCAGCTCCATCTCCGACACCCCGGTGCCGTCGTTGATGTCACGCACGGTGCCGATGAAGCTGGCCACCGCGCCAATGTTCGGGCGGCCGGCGCGCAGCGCGGCAATCTCGGCCCCGAGGTCAAAGTCGGCTTCCTGCACTCGGACAGGCATGTTGGCTCCCCCGCGCTCAGCCGCCGGTGACCGGCGGAAAGAATGCGACCTCGCAGCCTTCGTGCAGGGCCGTATCGGCGGGCACCACCTGGTGGTCCAGGGCCATGCGCAAGGCGCGCCCTTCGGCCAGCGTTTCGCCCCACACGGGGCCGCGCTGTGCCAGCCAGCGGCGGACATCCCCCACGGTGCGCACCGTCTCCGGCACCATCGCAGCCTCCTGCGCGGTACCAAGCTGCTCGCGCACGCTGGCAAAGAATCGAAGTTCGATCTGCATGGTCATCGCCCCTTACACGAGGCCGGCAAACGGCAAGAAGCTCACCACGTCCCCCGGGGCAATCGGCTGGTTGGGCGGATTGTCGATCAGACCATCGCCCCAGACGGTGGAGGTGAGCACGCCCGAGCTTTGGTTCGGGAACAGATCCAGTCCGCCGTTGGCATTAATGCGCGCACGCAGGAACTCATTGCGGCGGTCGCCCTTGGGCAGCGCAAAGTCCGCACGCATCGGAATCCGCTTGGGCACCACATCGGTCACGCCTTGCAGGCGCAGGATGAACGGCCGCACGAACAGCAGGAACGTCACGAAGCTCGACACCGGGTTGCCCGGTAGGCCGATGAAGAATGCCGTGGATGCGCCCACCATGCCTTCGGGCCGGCGCACCTCGCCAAAGGCCAGCGGCTTGCCCGGCTTGATGGCGATCTGCCACAGGTTCAGTCGCCCTTCGGCCTCCACCGCCGGCTTGATATGGTCTTCTTCCCCGACTGAAACGCCGCCGGAGGTGATGATCAGATCGTGCTCCTCCGCGGCCTCGCGCAGGGTGTCGCGCGTAGCCTGCAGCGTGTCGGGCACGATACCGAAATCGGTGATGTCGCAGCCGAGGTTTTCGAGCAGCGCGCGCAGGGTGAAACGGTTCGAGTTGTAGATGGCGCCGGGCTGGAGCGGCTCGCCGGGCATGGCCAGTTCGTCGCCGGTAAAGAAGACCGCCACGCGCGGGCGGCGCACAACCTCGAGATTGGCGCACCCGACCGACGCGGCCAGCCCGAGCTGCTGCGCGCCGAGGCGCGTGCCGCGCGGGAGTATCTCTGCGCCCGCGGCAATGTCTTCACCGGCGCGCCGGATCCACTCACCTGCCTCGGGAACGTGATCGATCACAACGGTGCCTGCTTCCACATCGGCCTTGCATTGCTCCTGCATGACAACGGCATCGGCGCCGGGCGGAATCAACGCGCCCGTGAAAATGCGCGCGGCCTCGCCCGCATTGAGCGGCTGACCGACATGGCCGGCGGGAATGCGCTGCGCCACCTTCAGGCACGTACCCGGCGAGGTAATGTCAGCGGCGCGCACGGCGTAGCCGTCCATCTGCGTGTTGTCTGCGGGCGGAACGTTCAGATCGCTGCGCACGGCCTGCGCAAGCACGCGGCCGTTGGCGTGCAGCGTCGGCACGGTTTCGGTGTCGTGCAAGGCGCGCGCTGCGGCAAGCAGTTGCGACAGCGCCGCATCGAGCGTCAGCAAGGACGGTTTGACGGCGGGAGCATCGTTGGCGGGCATGCGGGAACGGAATAAACGAATCGAAAGGGAATTTCGATTGTATCGGTTCCGCGCCGAGGCCATGCATCAGCCCAAGCGTATCAGGTCAATGCACAGGCGAACGCCGCCCGCAGCGCAGGCACGATGTGCGCGTCAAACCACGGGTTGTGCTTGAACCAGGCGAGGTTGCGCGGGCTCGGATGCGGCAGGGGGAACAGGACACGGCCCTCGGCATCCCGGACTGGGCCGTTGCGCACCACTTCCGTGAGGGACCAGCCACGCGGCACGTCGAGGTAATAGCGCTGCGCGTATGCCCCGACCAGCAGCGCGAGCCTGACGTCGGGCATGGCCGTCAGCAGCGGGCGGTGCCAGCGCGGCGCGCATTCCGGGCGTGGCGGCAAATCGCCGTTCGGCCCGGTGCCGGGAAAACAGAACCCCATGGGCACGACCGCGATGCGCTTGTCGGCGTAAAACGCGTCGTACGACATCTGCAGCCACCCGCGCAGGCGGTCACCCGAGCGGTCGTTCCAGGGGATGCCGGTTTCGTGGACGATGCGCCCCGGCGCCTGCCCGACGATCAATACGCGGGCGCGGCGGTCCGCCAGGACAACGGGGCGCGGTTCGTGCGCGAGCGCGCGTTCGCACAGGCGGCAGGCACGAAGGTCATGCAGGCAGCTCGAGAATGCTGCCTCGCCAATCTCGTCTGCTGCCCGCGCCATGCCTTTAAAGACCCGTGTGCTGGGCGATGTAGGCCTTCACGCGGTCCGCCTCGGCGGGCATCACCTCGAACCGCTGTGGCAACGATTCGATGTCGGCATAGCCGGCCGGACGCTCGGGCTCGCGGCCCAGCGCTTCGCGGATCGTGTCGCCAAACTTGGCCGGTAGCGCCGTTTCCAGCACCACCATCGGGACGCCCGGCGCCAGGTGCTCGCGTGCCACCTTCACGCCATCGGCGGTATGCGTGTCGATCATCGTGCCGTAACGAGCGAATACGTCGCGGATCGTATTGACGCGGTCTTCATGGGTGCTGCGGCCAGACGCGAAACCGAATTCGGCGATGCGATCGAACTCGGGCTTGCCCGTCAGCGAAAAACCACCCTTGTCCTCGACGTCACGGAAAAGCTGCGCGAGGCGGCCCGGATCACGGTTCAGCAGGTCGAACACGAAGCGTTCGAAATTCGAGGCCTTGCTGATGTCCATGCTCGGGCTGGAGGTGTGATACGTCTGCGCGGCCGAACGCACGCGGTACGTGCCGGTGCGGAAGAACTCGTCGAGCACGTCGTTCTCATTGGTCGCCACGACGAGCTTGTCGATCGGCAAACCCATCATGCGCGCGATGTGGCCGGCGCAGACGTTGCCGAAATTGCCCGACGGCACGCAGAACGACACCTTGTCGCCAATCGTCGGGGCCGCCAGCAGGTAGCCCTTGAAGTAGTAGACGACCTGCGCAACGACACGTGCCCAGTTGATCGAATTGACCGTACCGATCTTCTGGCGGGCCTTGTATTCGAGATCGTTCGATACCGCCTTGACGATGTCCTGCGCGTCGTCGAACACGCCTTCGATGGCGATGTTGAAGATGTTCTTGTCTTGCAGGCTGAACATCTGCGCGGTCTGGAACGCGCTCATCTTGCGGTGCGGGCTCAGCATGAACACACGCACGCCGCGCTTGCCGCGCATGGCGTATTCGGCTGCGCTGCCCGTGTCGCCGGAGGTGGCGCCCAGGATGTTCAGCTCGGCGTGCTCACGGTCGAGCGCGTATTCGAACAGGTTGCCCAGCAACTGCATCGCCATGTCCTTGAAGGCCAGCGTCGGGCCGTTCGACAGGCACAGCAGCGACAGTTGCGTGCCGCCCTCCTCGCCCAGCTTGTGCAGCGGGGTGATGTCGGCGGTGGTGTCGCCGGCGCGCGCGTTGCAGTAGACCTCGGGCGTATAGGTGCGGCGGGTCAGGGCACGCAGGTCGTCTTCGGGAATGTCGGTGGCGAACTTGCGCAGGATTTCGAACGCGAGGTCGGCGTACGGCAGGTCGCGCCAGCGGGTCAGCTCCTCCGTAGTGACTTGCGGATACTGCTCGGGCAGGTACAGGCCGCCGTCCGGCGCCAAGCCACCCAGCAGGATGCGGGAAAAACTTTGCGGCTCTGCGTGGCCGCGGGTCGATCGGTATTGCATGCTCATGTCCTGCGCTTAGTTCAGTTCTTCCATGCGGATGCGCGTGACCTTCGACAGCACGGTCGGCAGCGCCTCGATGGCAGCGATGGCGGCGTTCACGCGCTTTTCCACCGTCACGTGCGACAGCATGATGATGTCGGTGTGCGGCTCCCCTTCGCGCGATTCCTTCTGCAACATGGCGTCGATCGAAATACCGCCTTCGGCCAGGATGCGCGTGATGTCGGCCAGCACGCCCGTTTCATCGGCCACGCGCATGCGCAGGTAGTAGCTCGAACGCACTTCGTCGATCGGCAGCACGGGCGTATCGGACAGCGCATCGGGCTGGAATGCCAGATGCGGCACGCGGTGTTCCGGATCGGCCGTGTGCAGGCGCGTCACGTCCACCAGATCGGCGACGACGGCCGAAGCGGTCGGCTCCGCGCCCGCGCCCTTGCCGTAGTACAGCGTCGGGCCCACCGCATCGCCGTTGACGACCACGGCATTCATTGCGCCTTCGACGTTGGCGATCAGGCGCTTGGCCGGCACGAGCGTCGGATGCACGCGCAGCTCAATGCCCGCTTCGACACGGCGCGTGATGCCCAGCAGCTTGATGCGGTAGCCAAGTTCTTCTGCGTAGCGGATGTCGACGGCTTCCAGCTTCGTGATGCCTTCCACGTAGGCGCGCTCGAACTGCACTGGCACGCCAAAGGCGATGGCGCTCATGAGGGTGAGCTTGTGCGCGGCGTCAAAGCCTTCGATGTCGAAGGTCGGATCGGCCTCGGCGTAGCCCAGGCGTTGGGCTTCCTTGAGCACGGTATCGAAGTCCAGGCCCTTGTCGCGCATCTCGGTCAGGATGAAGTTCGTGGTGCCGTTGATGATGCCGGCGATCCACTCGATGCGGTTGGCCGTCAGGCCCTCGCGCAGCGCCTTGATGATCGGAATGCCGCCGGCCACGGCCGCCTCGAACGCCACCATCACACCCTTGTCCTGCGCGGCCTTGAAGATCTCGTTGCCATGCACCGCCAGCAGCGCCTTGTTGGCGGTGACAACGTGCTTGCCATTGGCGATGGCGCGCAGCACCAGCTCGCGTGTCAGGTCGTAACCGCCAATCAGCTCCACGACGATGTCGATCTCGGGCGAATCCACAACCGCAAACGGGTCGTTCACCACCGGCACGGTCGCACCGGCTTCCTGCACGATGGCGCGGGCGCGGTCGACATTGCGCACGGCAATCATGGCGACTTCAATGCCGCGACCCGCGCGACGGCGGATTTCTTCCTGGTTCCGTTGCAGAACCTTGAGGGTACCGCCACCGACGGTACCGAGCCCGAGCAGGCCGATCTTGATGGGATTCATGAGACGTGTCGTAAAGAAACGAAAAAGCGGAGAAGCAAAAAACACACAGGGCAGACACTTCGGTCTGCCCCGCAATTACTGATCTGGCGGAAGACCGAGTTTATGCGGCCCGGATGCCAGTACCGTGACGCTGACGGTACCGCTCCAGGAAGCGCGAAATTCGGCCAATCGCTTCGCGAAGATCGTCTTCGTGGGGCAGGAAGACGATGCGGAAGTGGTCCGGCGAGTGCCAGTTGAAGCCTGTGCCCTGCACCAGCAGCACACGCTCCTCTTCCAGCAGTTGGCGGATGAAGGTCTGGTCGTCTTCGATGGGATACACCGCCGGGTCCAGGCGCGGGAACATATAGAGCGCCGCCTTGGGCTTGACGCAGGTCACGCCGGGGATGGCGGTAATCAGCTCGTGCGCCAGATCACGCTGACGGCGCATGCGGCCGCCCGGCGCCACCAGGTCTTTGATGCTCTGGTAGCCGCCCAGCGCGGTTTGAATGGCCCACTGCCCCGGCACGTTCGCGCACAGACGCATCGACGACAGCATGTTCAGGCCTTCGATGTAGTCCTTGGCCGGGCGCTTGTCGCCGGAAACGACCATCCAGCCCGCGCGGTAACCGCATGAGCGATAGCTCTTCGACAGGCTGTTGAACGTCACGGTCAGCACGTCTTCCGACAGCGAGCCGATCGCGGTGTGCTTGTTGTCGTCGAACAGAACCTTGTCGTACACCTCATCGGCGAAGATCACCAGGCCGTGTTCGCGCGCAATGGCAACAATGCCCAGCAGCAGTTCGTCCGAATACAGCGCGCCGGTCGGGTTGTTCGGATTGATGACGACAATGCCCTTGGTATTGGGCGTGATCTTGGCGCGGATGTCGTCCAGGTCTGGCATCCAGCCGTTGGCTTCGTCGCAGATGTAGTGCACCGGCGTGCCGCCCGAGAGGCTGGTCACGGCGGTCCACAACGGGTAGTCGGGCGCCGGCAGCAGCAGCTCGTCGCCAGCGTCGAGCAGCGCGTTGGTGGCCAGCGAAATCAGCTCCGACGCGCCATTGCCCAGATAGATGTCTTCCAGCGTGACGTTCTTGATGCCCTGCTCTTGCGTGTAGTGCATCACCGCCTTGCGCGCCGCGAAGATGCCCTTGGAATCCGAATACGCCGCCGAATTCGGCAGGTTGCGGATCATGTCCTGCTGGATCTCTTCAGGCGCATCGAAACCGAACACGGCCAGGTTGCCGATATTCAGCTTGATGATCTTGTGGCCCTCTTCTTCCATCTGCTTGGCCTTCTCGAGCACGGGGCCGCGAATGTCATAGCAGACGTTGTTGAGCTTGGCGGATTTCTGGATCGTTTTCACGGGCGGTGTCGAGCGGGCTTGGATTGCGGACGATTTTGTAATGCATCAAGGCAGCGAGGGTGTCACTGCTTGCGCGTGCAAGCGCTGCGCTCTTCCTTGCCGGGCGTCGCTTGTGGCGCGGCGGGCAAAGGAGAGAAAAAGATATAATTTAGCCCATTATGACAGACTTCGGCGGGCATTTTTGCATCGCAGCGAGACCGCCAAGCCTGAAACCTCGCGCCCCTGCCGCCATGTGCGCCGCAGCCATCGCGCACCGATGGGATTCCCGCCTTGAAGCTCCATTCGTCCGATCCGTCCACCGTTCTGAATACCGTCACTGCGTATGGCGACGGCTATATCGAAATCAACAAGGTGCGCCATGAGCATTCCGTGCTCGTTATGCCGGAAGGCGCTGTCGTGCCCTGGGATGTCGCGCGCTTTGAAGACCTCACGCCCGCGCACTTTGCCCGCTTGCTCGAGCTGGGCGCGGAAGTGGTGGTGTTCGGCACAGGCAACCGGCTGCGCTTTCCGCATCCGCGCCTGACGGCGCCGCTCACCGAAAAGCGGGTCGGCGTCGAGGCAATGGATCTGCAGGCCGCAGGCCGCACCTACAACATCCTGATGCTGGAAGGCCGCAAAGTGGCCGCGGCGCTGCTGATCGAGCGCGCCTGACCGCATGCCGATCAACCGCTCTACCAACGCGCCAGCCCTGCCCTGGCGCAATGCTTCCCTCTGGCTGCTGGCTGCGGCATTTCTGGCCGTCTGGCTTGGCACGCTGGGCTACCGCCACCTGATCCCCACAGACGAAGGGCGCTACGCAGAAATCGCGCGCGAGATGTTCGCTTCGGGCGACTGGGTGACCATCCGCTACAACGCCCTCAAATATTTCGAGAAACCGCCGCTGCAGATGTGGGGCACGGCGCTCGCCTACACGCTCTTCGGCGTTGGCGACTGGCAGGCGCGCCTGTTCACGGCGCTTTCGGGCATCGTGGGCATCGTCTTTACAATGCTCGCGGCGAGGCGCTGGTGGGGAAAACGTGTGGCCATCCTCAGCGGGCTCGTGCTGGTCAGCGCGCCACTATGGAACGTGGGAGCGCACTTCAACTCGCTCGACATGGGCGTGGCGGGCTGCATGACGATGGCGCTGGCGTCGCTGCTGCTGGCACAGCATCCGCAGGCCAGCCGCGCCCAGCAACGCGGCTGGATGTGGGCGTGCTGGGCGTCCATGGCCCTCGCGGTGTTGAGCAAGGGCCTGATCGGCGTGGTACTGCCCGGCTTCGTGCTGGTGGTCTATACCCTCTTCGCGCGCGATTGGGCGCTGTGGAAACGCCTGCACCTCGTGTCAGGGTTGCTCATCTTCCTCGCCGTGGCGGCGCCGTGGTTTGTACTGATTTCGGCGCGCAATCCGGAATTTGCTTGGTTCTTCTTCGTCCATGAGCATTTCCAGCGGTTCACCTCGACCGTCCACAACCGCGATGCCCCGCTTTGGTATTTCGTCCCGCTGCTGCTGGCGGGTTTCCTGCCTTGGCTTGCACAGTTGCCCGGCGCGGCGCGGCTGACTTTTGAGAGAGACAAAGCCGCCAGCAACGGCTTCCGGCCGACGCTCGTGCTCGGGTTGTGGGCCATCCTGATTTTCGCGTTCTTCAGCATCTCCGACTCCAAGCTGCCGGGCTATATTTTCCCGATCGTCCCCGCACTGGCGATTCTTGCGGCCCTCGTCATCGACACCACGAGCGCGCAGGCCTGGCGATGGCAGCTCAGGGCGTTTCTTGGCTTGAGCCTGGTTGGCCTGGCTGCCTGCGGGTATGTGGCAACCCTGTCCTCTGACATGTATCCCAACGCGGTGTTTTCGCGCTTTGCCGGCTTCCTCGCGGTGGCTTTTGTGGCGGGCGCGGGGTTGACGTGGCTCGCGCTTCGCGTGGCAGAGCGGCGCTTCGAAAGCGTCACCGCGTTCGCCTGCGCGTGGTTTCTGACGTTCACGGCGGCGACGCTCGGCCATGAAGCATTTGGCCGGTCCATGTCTGGTATCGATCTCGTTGCCGCCGTCAAACCCTGGCTCAAGCGGGGCGTGCCTTTCTATGCGGTGGAGCGTCTGGACCATACAATGCCGTTCTATCTCGGCACGCCAACCACGATGGTGCAGGAGCCGGACGAACTGGCGTTCGGCGCGCAGCAAGAGCCGGACAAGTGGATCCCGACCACCACCGAGTTCGTCGCCCGCTGGCGGGACGGCGGGCAAGCGGTGGCGATCATGGGTCCGGGCACCTATGACCGGCTGGCCGCCGAGAATGTCCCGATGATCGTGACTGCGCGGGACACACGTCGCGTGATCGTCCGGCGCAACTAGGTTCCACCGCTATGGGTCGTCGAATCGGGCGCACGAGCGGATTTGTCGTAACATGCGCCCCTGCAGCGCGGTCGCCGGGGAAGCCGCTGCTGTCATAAAACATCAAAACAACACATGAATCTGGTCACATTCGGGCTGATCCTGACGGGCGTCATGCTCAATGCCTGCGCTCAACTGCTGCTCAAGGCGGGCGTCAACGACATCGGCCGCTTTGCGTTTTCGGCCGACAACATCGTGCCGATCGGCATCAAGCTTGCAACCCAGTGGCCCATCATCGGCGGGCTCTCTTGCTACGTGATTTCCGTGGTGGTGTGGATCCTCGGCCTGTCGCGCGTGGATGTGACCATTGCGTATCCGATGCTGTCACTGGGCTACGTGGTCAATGCCTTCCTGGCGTGGTATCTGTTTGGCGAAGTGCTGTCGCTGCAGCGCCTGATCGGCATCGCCATCATCCTCGTCGGCGTATTCGTGCTGGCTCGCTCGTGAGCGGCGCGTCCAACCATTCTGCTGCCATGACGCAAACCAACGCCACTGCCGAACAACCGTTCCTGCCTTTCGTACGCCCGACGATCGACGAGGCGACCATCGCTGCCGTAGCCGACGTCCTGCGATCCGGCTGGATTACCTCGGGCCCCAAGGTCGCCGCATTCGAGGCGGCGCTGTCAGAGTACTTCGGCGGCCGCATCGTACGAACGTTCGCCAACGGCACGGCCACCATGGAGGTCGCGCTGCGCGTTGCCGGGATCGGTCCGGGCGACGAGGTCATCACGACGCCGATCTCGTGGGTGGCGACGTCCAACGTGGTACTGACGGTCGGCGCCAAACCCGTCTTCGTGGATATCGACCCCATCACGCGCAACATCGACCTGGGCAAGGTCGAAGCGGCCATCACGCCGCGCACGCGCGCCATCATGCCGGTCTATCTGTCGGGGCTGCCCGTCGACATGGACCGCCTGTATGACATCGCCCGCCGGCACAAGCTGCGCGTGATCGAAGATGCCGCCCAGGCCATCGGCTCGCGCTGGGGCGACAAGCGCATCGGACAGATCGGCGACCTCGTGAGCTTCAGCTTCCAGGCCAACAAGAACATCACGACCATCGAGGGTGGCGCGCTGGTCCTGAACACGCCCGAAGAAGCAGTGCTGGCCGAGAAATATCGCCTGCAAGGCGTCGTGCGAACCGGTTTCGACGGCATGGAAGTCGATCTGGTCGGCGGCAAGTTCAACCTGACGGACGTAAACGCCGCCATCGGCCTGGGCCAGTTTGCGCAACTGGAAACGATCACCGCCCGCCGCGCTGCGCTGGCCCGCCGCTACTTTGCGGCCATGCGCGCGGCCGATATTGAATCGTTCGGCATCGAATTGCCGGTGGAAGACTTTGCACACACCAACTGGCACATGTTCCAGATCGTGCTGCCGCTGGATCGTCTCAAGGTCGATCGCGCCGGCTTCATGGCCGGCCTGAAGGCCCTGGGCATCGGCGCCGGCGTGCACTACCCGCCCATCCACCTGTTCAAGCTGTATCGCGAACTTGGCTGGAAGCCGGGCATGTTCCCGGTTGCCGAGCGTATCGGCCGCGCCATCGTCACGCTGCCGATGTTCGCGGCGATGGAAGATTCCGACGTGGATCGCGTGGTCAGCGCGGTCCGCGAACTTTGTGCCCAATACCAACAATGAAGACACCTGCTCTCTCGGTTGTCATTCCTGTCTACAACGAAGAAGACGGGCTCGCCGCGCTGTTTGCGCGACTGTATCCCGCGTTGGATGCGCTCGGCATCTCGTATGAGGTCGTGTTCGTCAACGACGGTAGCAGGGACCGCTCCGCCGCGATGCTCGCCGATCAGTTCCGGGCGCGCCCCGACAGCACGCGCGTCGTCCTGTTCAACGGCAACTACGGCCAGCACATGGCCATCCTGGCCGGCTTCGAACATGCGCGCGGCGAACGCGTCGTCACGCTCGATGCCGACCTGCAGAACCCGCCGGAGGAAATCGGCCGCCTGGTCGAAAAGCTCGACGAAGGCTACGACTACGTCGGCACCATTCGGCGCGTGCGCCAGGACAGCTGGTTCCGCCGCACCGCATCGCGTGCCATGAATTCGCTGCGCGAACGCATCACGCACATCAAGATGACCGACCAGGGCTGCATGCTGCGGGCCTACAGCCGGACCATCGTTGACACCATCAACCGCTGCCGCGAAGTCAACACCTTCATTCCGGCACTGGCCTACACGTTCAGCAAGAACCCGACCGAAATCGAGGTCGACCACGAAGAGCGCTTCGCCGGCGAGTCGAAGTACTCGCTCTACAAGCTCGTGCGCCTGAATTTCGACCTGGTGACGGGCTTCTCGGTGGTGCCGCTGCAATGGTTCTCGGCGATCGGGATGCTGCTGTCGCTTGCCTCCGCCGTGCTGTTCATCCTGCTGGTGGTGCGGCGCTTCATCCTGGGCGCGGAAGTCCAGGGCGTGTTCACGCTGTTCGCCATCACGTTCTTCCTGATGGGCGTGCTGTTGTTCGGCATCGGCTTGCTGGGCGAATACATCGGCCGCATCTATCAACAGGTGCGCGAGCGCCCGCGCTATCTGGTGCAGGGTGTGCTGGAAGAAACGCCGCACCTGCATGAAGCCGGCGCCACCGATATGAAGACTGGCTCGCAGCGGGGTGTTGCATGAGTTCGCAGCTCAAGCGGCGCGCCGTCGTTTTCGCGTATCACAACGTCGGCGTACGCTGCCTGCGCGTGCTGGCAGCGCGTGGCATTGAGGTTGAACTCGTTGTCACGCACGAGGACAACGCCGCCGAGAACATCTGGTTCGGCAGCGTGCGCGCCACCGCGCAGGAGCTGGGCATCCCGTACATCACCCCGGACAACGCAAACGGCGAAGATCTGCACGCCCGGATCGCCGCGATTGCGCCGGACTTCATCTTTTCGTTCTATTACCGCCACATGATCCCGATGCGCCTGTTGAGCCTCGCCAAATTTGGCGCGTTCAACATGCACGGCTCATTGCTGCCGAAGTACCGCGGCCGCGTGCCCATCAACTGGGCGGTGCTGCATGGCGAGACTGAAACCGGCGCCACCCTGCACGAAATGGTCGAAAAGCCGGATGCCGGTTACATCGTCGACCAGACCATCGTGCCGATCCTGCCGGACGACACCTCGCACGAAGTGTTCGAAAAGGCCACTGTTGCGGCAGAGCAAACCCTGTGGCGTGCGCTTCCCGCGATGATTGCCGGGCACATTCCGCAGCACCCGAACGTGCTGGCCAACGGCAGTTATTTCGGCGGACGCAAACCCGAAGACGGCCGCATCGACTGGTCCAAACCGGCCCAGCAGGTCTATAACCTGATCCGTGCAGTGGCGCCCCCATACCCCGGTGCCTTTACGGACGCGGGCAGCGAACGCTACGTTGTCGCGCGGGCCCGTCTGGCGCGACAAACCTTTACGAATTTGCCGCCGGGCTTGCACGTCGTGGATAATGCAATGTTCGGCGTGTGCGGCGATGGGGGAGCCATCGCCATTCACGAGCTCTGGCGCGTCGAGCCCCAAGCTGCCAGCGGAACATCTGTCGTGACCGCGCAGCAGCTCGCCAGCCAGCTCGCCCTCTCCTGATCTTGAGTTTGCCTTCATGAAAAAAGTACTGATCCTCGGCGTCAACGGCTTCATCGGCCACCACCTGTCCAAGCGCATCCTGGAGACCACCGATTGGGAGGTCTATGGCATGGACATGCAGACCGAGCGTCTGGGCGACCTGGTCAACCACCCGCGCATGCACTTCTTCGAGGGTGACATCACCATCAACAAGGAGTGGGTCGAGTATCACGTGAAGAAGTGCGACGTGATCCTGCCGCTGGTGGCCATCGCCACGCCGTCGACCTACGTCAAAGACCCGCTGCGCGTGTTCGAGCTCGACTTTGAAGCCAACCTGCCGATCGTTCGCTCGGCTGCCAAGTACGGCAAGCACCTGGTCTTCCCGTCGACCTCCGAGGTCTACGGCATGTGCGGTGATTCGGAGTTCGACCCGGAAGCCTCGCCGCTGGTCTATGGCCCGATCAACAAGCCGCGCTGGATCTACGCGTGCTCGAAGCAGTTGATGGACCGCGTGATCTGGGGCTACGGCATGGAAGGCCTGAACTTCACGCTGTTCCGTCCGTTCAACTGGATCGGCCCGGGCCTCGACTCGATCTATACCCCGAAGGAGGGTTCGTCGCGCGTTGTGACGCAGTTCCTCGGCCATATCGTGCGCGGCGAGAACATCAAGCTCGTCGACGGCGGCAGCCAGAAGCGCGCCTTCACGTATATCGATGACGGCATCGACGCGCTGGTGCGCATCATTGCCAACAAGGACGGCGTGGCCTCGGGCAAGATCTACAACATCGGCAATCCGTCGAACAACTATTCGGTGCGCGAGCTCGCCAACATGATGCTGGAGCTGGCCGCCAACATCGACGAGTACAAGGACACCGCCAAGCAGGTCCAACTGGTGGAAACAACCTCCGGCGCCTACTACGGCACCGGCTACCAGGACGTGCAGAACCGCGTGCCGAAGATTGCCAACACGATGGAAGACCTCGGCTGGCAGCCGACGACCGTGATGAAAGACGCCCTTGCGAAAATCTTCGAGGCGTACCGCATGCACGTGGCGGAAGCCCGCAGCCTCGTTGAAGAAAGCAACAGCAAGTAAGCAGCACCTCCGCGCAGGTTCATGGCACTCATCGTCCTCAAGATCGACGTCGACACCCTGCGCGGCACCCGCGAAGGCGTACCCAACCTCGTGCGCATGTTGCGCGAGCACGAGGCTGGCGCAACTTTCCTCTTCAGCCTCGGCCCTGACCACACCGGCTGGGCCCTGCGCCGGGCATTTCGCCCGGGGTTCCTGAAAAAGGTTTCACGCACGTCCGTCGTCGAGCACTACGGCCTGCGCACGCTGATGTACGGCGTACTGCTGCCCGGCCCGGACATCGGTCGAAAAGCCGCCGGCGAGATGCGCGCAGTCGCCGAGGCGGGCTTCGAGACCGGCATCCACACGTGGGATCACGTGCGCTGGCAGGACAACGTCCGCCAGCGTGACGCCGCCTGGACCGCACGCCAGATGGGCGCTTCGCATAAGCGCTTTGTCGAGGTTTTTGGCCACGCACCGGCCACCCATGGCGCCGCGGGCTGGCAGATGAACGATCACGCCTTCCGCCAGATCGACGCCTGGGGCATGGCCTACGCCTCTGATGGTCGCGGCACGCATCCGTACATCCCAAGCGTAAGCGGCCAGGCGCTCAGCCACGTGCAATTGCCGACCACACTGCCAACGCTGGACGAGCTCATCGGCGTGGGCGACCTGACCACCGACAACGTCGCACGGCACATCCTCAAGATGACCGAATCCGACCGTGACCAGGTGTTTACCTTGCATGCGGAGCTTGAAGGACAGAAACTCGCCCCGATCTTCCGCGAGTTGCTGCGAGGCTGGCGCGCGCAGGGCCATCGGCTGGCATCAATGGGCGAATACTACGCAACGCTTGATCGCAGCACCCTGCCCGTGCAGCCTGTCACCTGGGGTGAAGTTCCCGGCCGCAGCGGCAGCCTGATCGTTCAGCCGGTCTGATTGACGATTCACGACTGGCGGCTGCACCGGCGGGCAACGCGTAGCCCGATGTGCACGTCCATAAGCTTGTAATCCCTTCCCCCGAGGTTTTCTGGAACACACCATGCCCGTCTCTCTCGACAAGCCGCTTCCCGAATTCTCTGCACCGGCCACAAGTGGCGTGACGTTTTCGCCGGCATCGCTACGCGGCAAGATCGTTGTCCTGTATTTCTATCCGAAGGACAACACGCCAGGCTGCACCACCGAGGCGATGAACTTCCGCGACCAGTACGATGCTTTTGAAGCCGCTGGCGCTGTGGTGTTCGGCATCTCGCGCGACAGTCTTAAATCGCACGAGAATTTCAAGGCCAAACTCGAAATGCCCTTCGAGTTGATCTCCGATGCCGACGAAGCCGTCTGCGCCCTCTTCGAGACCATCAAGATGAAGAAGATGTACGGCAAGGACGTGCGCGGCATCGAACGCAGCACATTTCTCATCGACGCCGAGGGCGTGCTGCGCAAGGAGTGGCGCGGCGTCAAGGTGCCCAACCACGTGGATGATGTGCTGGCGGCGGTGCGTGCGCTGCGATAGGCCGCTCCCCGGAAGTCGCACACGACGCGCGGCGACACCAGGCTGGTTCGCCACGTTCGCGCCGCTGCAACGCGATATCAGACGCCACATGTGACAGATTGCAAATCACAAACGCTTCCGATACAGTCGGAACCGATGAGTACGAGATCCGGATGCCATTCCGACAGCCCACGACGGTACCGGCGGCCAAGTTGGCCTGATACCGCATCGGCGCTTATTTTGACGGCATCCCGCGCGATCAACCTGGGCAGGTCGACAAAATCGCGCAGCTTGTTGTGGCGTTCACCCAGGCCGCCCCACCTCCCGCAGGTCACGGCGGCTTTTTTGTGGCCGTCCGCCGCGCACCGATCCCGGTCTCGCGACCGCCTTTCCACCCTTGTTTTCCTCCAGCATCGCGCCACCCGCAGTGGCGGCGGTGTTTCGTCGTCGTTCCACCCAGAGAGGTAATCGAAGCATGCCGCTGCCGACCATGCCCACCCAGCCAGCCCAATTGCTCGACCCGGCTGAATTCAAGCCTTTCGGCAAAGCCGGAAAGCCCAAGGCCGGTCAGGAACCTCGAAAACCGGTGCCTGCGCAGGAGCGCGAGGCGCTGTCTGAAACCGGCCGAGCACAATCCAGACGCACCGCCGCTCCGGCCCGCTCCGGCGAAGCCTCGCCAATGGCGAAAAAAGAAGTCCGCGAACATGCGGGCATCCAGGCCAAGGCGATCGACAAAGTCGAAGCGACCGGCAAATCGACCGAGACCGCTGTCCGGCGCCGCGCGCGCCGCGACGAAGGTCCGACCAAGCTGTTCGTGCTCGACACCAACGTGCTGATGCACGATCCGTCCTCGCTTTTCCGCTTTGAGGAGCACGACGTCTATCTGCCGATGATGACGTTGGAAGAGCTCGACAACCACAAGAAGGGCATGAGCGAAGTTGCGCGCAACGCCCGGACGGTCAGCCGCACGCTCGATCAGCTTGTCGGCGGGACCGACGGCATCATGGATGACGGGCTGCTGCTCTCCAAGCTCGGCAATCGCGATGCCCAGGGGCGCCTGTTCTTCCAGACGCGCCTGAACGACATCAAACTGCCCGAAGGCCTGCCGCAGGGCAAGGCAGACAATCAGATCCTAGGCGTCGTCGCCGCGCTTCAGCAGCAGCGGCCGGATCGCCATGTCGTGCTGGTGTCCAAGGACATCAACATGCGGATCAAGGCGCGCGCTCTGGGGCTGCCGGCCGAGGACTACTTCAACGACCGCGTCCTGGAAGACACCGACCTGCTCTACAGCGGTGTGATGGCCTTGCCCACTGATTTCTGGCAGAAACACGGCAAGAACATCGAGAGCTGGCAAGACCCCAAAACGGGTACGACGTTCTACCGCCTGTCGGGCCCGCTGGTGCCGTCTTTCCTCGTCAACCAGTTTGTCTTTCTGGAGCCGAACGACGGTAGCCTGCCGCTGTACGCCCAGGTCAAGGAGCTCAACGGCAAGACGGCCGTGCTGCAGACGCTCAAGGACTTCACGCACCAGAAGAACAACGTCTGGGGCGTGACCGCGCGCAATCGCGAGCAGAACTTTGCGCTGAACCTGCTGATGCATCCGGAGGTGGACTTTGTCTCGCTGCTCGGCCAGGCCGGCACGGGCAAGACGCTGCTGGCGTTGGCCGCCGGCCTGGAGCAGGTGCTGGACCAAAAGCTCTACAACGAGATCATCATCACGCGCGCCACCGTGCCCGTGGGTGAGGACATCGGCTTCCTGCCCGGCACGGAAGAAGAAAAGATGCAGCCGTGGATGGGCGCCTTCGACGACAACCTCGAGGTCTTGCAGAAGTCTGACGACAATGCCGGCGAATGGGGCCGCGCGGCCACGCAGGAGCTGATCCGCTCGCGCATCAAGGTCAAGAGCATGAACTTCATGCGAGGGCGTACCTTCGTCAACAAGTTCCTGATCATCGACGAGGCGCAAAACCTGACACCCAAGCAGATGAAGACGCTGGTGACGCGCGCAGGCCCGGGCACCAAGATCGTCTGTCTAGGGAACATCGCGCAGATCGACACGCCGTACCTGACCGAAGGCTCATCGGGTCTGACCTACGTGGTGGACCGGTTCAAGGGCTGGAGTCACAGCGGCCATATCACGCTGGCGCGCGGCGAGCGCTCGCGATTGGCGGATCACGCGTCAGACGTGCTGTAAGCGACCTATCGCGGCAGATGCGTCTGCCGCAACCCCTTGTGCGACAAGGCCGTGCGATTGCGCGGCCTTTTTCTTGCTATATCGTTGGCACCGCTTCTTTTCCGATGGAGGCCCAATGATGCCCAAGCAACAAGGTTTGCAGATCCGATCCCGATTCGCCCTGGCATCGGCAGCGTTGGCGATGCTGCTGTCCGCCGCCGCATCCGTCACGCTCGCTGACAATCTGACTCCGAAGACCGCCGGCCCTATCCGTTACGTTTGTGGCGGCGTCGCAGAGGATGAGCAGCAGGCGTTGAATGCCGAAGCCCGAAACTACAACCTCTCCTTGTTGTTCACGCAGGGGCCGCGCGGCGAGTACCTCGCAGACGTCGATGTCCAACTCACCCGACATGGCAAGGAAGTCGCAAGCTTTCGGGCCGATGGCCCGCGGTGCCTGATCAAGGCGCCACCCGCCAGCTACAACGTCATTGCCACGTACCAGGGCACGACCAAACGGACGACCGTGCAAACCGGCAGCACGCGCAGCGTCCAGCTTCGCTGGTAAGACTGTCCGCGGAGCGCGACGCCACGGGGGCACAATCGCCCGGCCCGCGCCCCGCCTGGCGTTGCGCCCCGCCAACATGCGGTTTGGCTTTATGACGCCGCGCGCATAGCATGCAGGCTATCCGGACGTTCTCGATGGCGCATGCTGAAGCGGCACAGGTTTCTCCCAGGCAATCCTCGACTGGCAGGTGCGACGTTGCTGGCGCTGGTGTGCCTGCTGTCCGCCTGCTCGTCGACGCCCACACGCTCCACCGCCTCGCGTGACACCACCGGGTTGCGCACGCGCGGCGCCCCGATTCACGACCCGAGCGCTGGCCTGGAAGAAATTTCCATCGAAGCCATGGCGCTGGTCGGTACACCGTACCGCTATGGCGGCAACACGCCCGTCAGCGGCTTCGACTGCAGCGGGCTTGTGCGCTACGTTGTGCAACGCGCGGCCTCCGTCAACCTGCCACGCACCGCGGCCGAAATGGGGCGCCGGGGCATTCCGCTCGAACGCCGCGAAGTGGCATCGGGTGATCTCGTCTTCTTCAATACAACCGGCCAGCCGAACTCGCATGTCGGCATCTATGTCGGCCAGAACCGCTTCGTCCACGCACCTGCAACGGGCGGCACCGTGCGACTGGAAGACATGACCAAGTCATACTGGGCGAGCCGCTACGCAGGCGCACGTCGCGTCGTGGCTGCCGATAACCTGCCCGATGCATCGCCGGCGATCACGCCGACCCCGGCGGGGCCGTCCAACCCGTCCCCGCAGTTCGACGAGGATGCGCTGGCCAGGCTCGCACGTGCGCGAAGCGCCCAACCCGATGCCCCCCTGACGACGCACACACACGCGGCAGAGTCTTCGCCATCCGATGACGACCCTATCGCCCGCTTCGCCACCCAGTAGCGCACCGCACGCTCCATGTAAAACGCCCACCAAATGGTGGGCGTTTCGTTTGGGAGGACGCGGCCGGACTCACAGAAGGTGCTTGCCGATCCACCAGGCAATCGCCGCCATGAACGCCGACGCCGGAATGGTCAGAACCCACGCCCAGACGATGTTGCCAGCAACACCCCAGCGCACGGCCGACGCCTTCTGCGCCGAGCCAACGCCAACGATGGCTCCGGTGATGGTGTGCGTGGTCGACACCGGCACGCCCATCGCTGAAGCAAGGAACAGCGTCAGCGCACCGCCGGTTTCTGCGCAGAAACCGCCAACCGGTTTGAGTTTCGTGATCTTCTGGCCCATCGTGCGGACAATCCGCCAGCCACCCAGCAGCGTACCCAAGCCAATCGCCACATAGCAGCACACGATGACCCAGACGGGCGGCGCGCTCGCTGTCGAAGACGCATAGCCACCGGCAATGAGCAGCATCCAGATGATCCCGATCGTCTTCTGTGCATCGTTGCCGCCGTGCCCCAGGCTGTACAGCGATGCAGACAGCAATTGCAGGCGCCGGAACCATCGGTCCACCTTGGAAGGCGGCGTGCGGAAGAACAACCATGACACCGCGACCATCAGCAGCGAGCCAAGAATGAAGCCGAGCAGCGGAGAAATCAGAATGAAGGCAACGGTCTTGAGCAGCCCACTTGCCACCAGCGATCCCGTGCCAGACTTCGCCACCGCCGAGCCGACCAGCCCGCCGATCAATGCATGCGATGAACTCGACGGAATGCCGTAGTACCACGTGATGATGTTCCACGCGATCGCGCCCACCAAGGCGCCGAAGATGACGTAGTGATCGACGATGGCCGGATCAATGGTGTCGCGGCCAACTGTGGTGGCCACCTTGAGATGAAAGATGAAGATGGCAATGACGTTGCAGGCCGCCGCCATTGCCACCGCCTGCTGAGGCTTGAGCACGCCGGTCGACACCACGGTGGCGATGGAGTTGGCAGCATCGTGGAAGCCGTTCATGAAGTCGAACACAATGGCCAGCGCCACCAGCAGGACCACCACCCACAGACTGATCTGAAGCGTATGCATGAGGCGTCGTCTCGTCAGGCGTTTTCGAGCACGATGCCTTCGATGATGTTGGCGACATCCTCGCAGCGGTCGGTGATGCTCTCCAGTTGCTCGTAGATCGCCTTCAGTTTGATGAGCAGCTTGATATCGCTCTCGGTACGGAACAGCTTGGCCATGGCCGCACGCATCACGCGGTCGGCTTCGGATTCGAGACGGTCGATCTCCTGCGCGATGCTGAGGATCTGGCGGCCGTTGTTCATGTCGTCGAGCAACGCCACCGCCTTGCGAACCTCTTCGCAGCACGCCACGCAAATGGTGGCGAGCTGACGCGCCTCATCGGTCACGTTGGTCACGTCGTACAGCGAGATGGTGAGCGACACGTCTTCCATCAGGTCGAGGATGTCGTCCATCGTCGTGATCAGCTTGTGGATCTCGTCGCGGTCGAGCGGGGTGATGAAGGTCTTGTGCAGCAACTCGATCGTGTCGTGCGTGATGCGGTCGGCCTTCTTTTCGAAGTTCTGCACGTTGCGCGCATGCATTTCAGCGTTGGGCAAGTCATTAACCAGCTCCTTGAGCGCGTGGGCCGCCTTGACGGCGCACTCCGCGTGCTGGTTGAAGTACTCGAAGAACTTGCCTTCGGTGGGCATGAAGCGGCCGAACATGATGATCCTTGGGAACGGGAAAAGCAGGAGTCGTAAAAACAACGCCGGACGGGATCACCGCCGGCGCTGTCATTAAAACGCAATATTTTACCGGAACCGGCCGCCTGCCACGCGTATCACGTTGTGTGAGGCTGACACGTCCAGCGGACTATGTGTCGTTGTCGAAGAAGGCGTTGCCACCGGTGAAGTTGTCGAACTTCGTGTATTCACCCAGGAATGTGAGACGAACGGTACCAATCGGGCCGTTACGCTGCTTACCGATAATGATTTCGGCCGTACCTTTGTCCGGAGAGTCGGGGTTGTAGACCTGATCACGATAGATGAACAGGATCACATCCGCATCCTGTTCAATGGCGCCGGATTCACGCAAGTCCGACATCACCGGGCGCTTGTTCGGACGCTGTTCCAGGCTTCGGTTCAGCTGAGACAGCGCGATGACGGGGCAGTTGAGTTCCTTGGCCAGTCCCTTGAGCGAACGCGAGATTTCCGAAATTTCGGTTGCACGGTTCTCGCCTCCGCCCGAGCCCGACATCAGTTGCAGGTAATCGATGACGATCAGGCCGAGCTGCCCGCACTGTCGTGCAAGCCGGCGCGAGCGCGCACGCAACTCCATCGGGTTCAACGCGGGCGTCTCATCAATGAAGAGCTGCGCGTCGTTCATCTTCTGGATGGCATGCGTCAGACGCGGCCAATCCTCGTCGAGCAGACGGCCGGTACGCAGGCGGTGCTGGTCCAATCGCCCGACCGAACCCAACATCCGCATGGCGAGCTGCGTGCCCGCCATTTCCATCGAGAATACGGCCACCGGCAGGCCCTGCTCCACTGCAACGTGTTCGCCGATGTTCAGCGAGAATGCCGTCTTACCCATCGATGGGCGACCGGCCACGATGATCAGATCGCCGCCCTGCATACCGCTGGTCATGCGGTCGAGGTCAACGAAGCCCGTCGGCACGCCCGTGATGTCGCTCTGGTTATCGCGGTGGTACAGCTCGTCGATGCGCTCGACCACCTGCGTCAGCAGCGGCTGGATTTCCAGGAAGCCCTTCTGCCCGCGAGAGCCTTCTTCGGCGATCGCGAATACCTTGGATTCGGCCTCGTCCAGCAGCTGACGCACATCGCGACCCTGCGGGTTGAAGGCACCGGCAGAAATCTCGTCGGCAATCGTCACGAGTTGGCGTAGCACGCCGCGGTCACGCACGATTTCCGCATAGCGACGGATGTTGGCGGCGCTGGGCGTGTTCTGCGCCAGCGCGTTCAGGTAGGCGAGGCCACCCACCTCTTCCGCCTTGCCCGCTGCCTGCAACTGCTCATATACGGTGATCACATCGGCAGGCTTGGCCTGCGAGATCAGCTTGCCGATGTTGTGGAAGATCAGCCGGTGATCGTAGCGGTAGAAATCGTGCTCGTTGATGAAATCGGCAATGCGATCCCAGGCGGCGTTATCCAGCAGCAACCCGCCGAGCACCGACTGTTCGGCCTCGATGGAATGCGGCGGCACCTTGAGGGAATCGAGCTGGGGATCGGAGGGCGCGTTCATGGCGGGATTATAACGGCGCTGCTCGGTCTTCAATCTGGACCCCTGACACAAATGACAACAAAAAAGGCAGAGACTTTCGTCCCTGCCTTCTTGACTCGCCTCGACCGGTTTCCCCAGCCGTTGCGAGGTACGGCGTACGTGCTTAGACAGTCTCGCCCAGCACCGACACGGTCACGTCGACGGCCACATCGGTGTGCAGCGACACGACAACCGGATGGTCGCCCACGGTCTTCAGCGGACCGTTCGGCAGACGCACTTGCGCCTTCTCGACCTTGAAGCCTTGTGCGTTCAGCGCAGCGGCAATGTCGTGGTTGGTGACGGAGCCGAACAGGCGACCGTCCACACCAGCCTTCTGCGACAGCTGCAGCGTCAGGCCATTCAGCTTCTCGCCTTCGGCTTGCGCGGCAGCCAGCTTTTCAGCTGCCAGCTTTTCCAGCTCAGCGCGGCGGGCTTCGAATTCCTTGATGGCGGAATCCGTGGCACGGCGGGCTTGCTTGTTCGGGATCAGGAAGTTACGAGCGTAACCATCCTTCACGCGCACCACGTCGCCCAGGTTGCCCAGGTTGACGACCTTCTCGAGCAGAATAATTTGCATTGTGTGTTCTCCTTATCCGCGTCGATTAGTGCTTGTGCTGGTCGGTGTACGGCATCAGCGCCAGGAAACGGGCACGCTTGATGGCCGTATCGAGCTGACGCTGGTAGATCGAACGCGTACCGGTCAGGCGGGCCGGGGTGATCTTGCCGTTCTCGCCGATGAAGTCCTTGAGCGTGTCCAGATCCTTGTAGTCGATCTGCTCAACGCCGGCCACGGTGAAGCGGCAGAACTTCTTGCGCTTAAACAACGGGTTTTGCTGCTGGAAGCGCTTCTTGTTCTTCGCGTCGCGCTGCTTCTTGTTCATGAATGCCATGATTCAATCCTTTACGAATACGTTACATCCGGAGATGTGAAAGACCAGCGCCTTGCTGCTGCGGTGCTTGCGAGCCAGGAATCCCACGCAATCCAGGACGGTGCCTGGAGCGATGCGATCCAGAACGGAAGCCATCTTGCCGGCTGCCAGTGCTTCCATCGAAAACTCGATCTGTCGCACCGTCTGCGCTTCGACCACCTGCCCGCTGTATGTCAGCAGACAGTTGACGATCGGCACGCCGGCTGGGGTGTATCGCATCACCTCGCGCTCGACCAGAGTGGCGACGAGCTGCAGGCGGTTGATGGCGTTGTCCCCGTGGGTTTCGTTCATGCTGGCGATGCGCGATCAGGCTTGCGCAGCACCACGCGGCATCAGGCGGCCTGTTCGGTCTGAGCGGCGGCCTTCTTGGCCTCTTCGCGTGCGACTTCCTTCATCATCGGCGACGGCGCCGTTTCAGCCTTCTTGGTCTGAACGATGAGGTGACGCAGCACGGCGTCGTTGAACTTGAACGCGTGCTCGAGCTCGGCCAGGGTTTCCTTGCCGCATTCGATGTTCATGCAAACGTAGTGAGCCTTGGCCAGCTTCTGGATCATGTAGGCCAGTTGACGACGGCCCCAGTCCTCGACGCGGTGCACTTGGCCGCCTTGCGTGGTGACCGTGCTCTTGTAGCGCTCGATCATCGCGGGCACTTGCTCGCTCTGGTCCGGATGGACGATGAATACGATTTCGTAATGACGCATTGACGCTCCTTGTGGATTAAGCCGCCCGGGCGTCACACTCCGGTGCAGCAAGGTTGGTTAGCCTGCCATTATACGCAGACCGGCAGGATTTTTTCAATATCGATCAATGACTTGCTGGAGGAAAGCCATACCCGGCTCGACACGCCCCGCTGCAATCAGCAGCATTAACAGCACGCGCGCCTTGAAAGGATTGAGTGTGCCGGTGGACGCCCAGCCCTGTGCGCTGGCTTGCGAGGGCACCATGCCGGCGCCCGTACGTGTCGAACGCAGCACAAGAACATCCCGTTGGCTCGCCCGACTGAGCGCCGCCTCCAGGTTTGAGTGAATGGAACCCGCGCCGGTCGCGGCAATTACCAAACCGTTCACGCCAGCCGCGACCAGCGCGTCGACCAGCCTTGGATCAGGCTGCACGTAGCTGGCCAGCACCTCCACCCACGGCCACCGCCCGACCGGCGGCATAGGCAACACATCGGTGGAAGCGAGATGCTGGGGCGTGCGCTGCAACTGCACCTGCGCATCCAGGACGAACCCCACCGGGCCATTGTCCGGCGAGACAAAGGCTTCCACTGCGAAGGTATGCCCCTTCTGCACGTCGCGCGCCGCGTGCACACGCTGGTTCAGCGCAACGAGTACGCCACGCCCTCGCGCCCCGGGGTTCGCCGCCAGCCGCACGGCATTCAGCAGGTTCAACGGGCCGTCTGCCGACAGTGACGTCGATGGCCGCATCGCCGCGGTCAGCACAATCGGCGTATCGCCGTGCTGCGTCAGGTGCAGCAGCATGGCGGTCTCTTCGAGCGTATCGGTGCCGTGCGTGACCACTACACCGTCAACGCGCTCCACATCGATCCAGTGCCGGATGCGGGAGACCAGCTTTTCCCAGACGTCGAAAGTCAGGTCCTTGCTGTCGATCTGCGCGACCTGCTCGGCGCGGACATCAGCAATGCGCTCCAGTCCGAGCTTGCTGGCGGCAAGCAATTGATCGATGGGCACGGCTCCAGCGCGGTAGCGAGCCGCGGAAGCTGCGTCGTCGGCCGATCCGGCAATCGTGCCGCCGGTGGCAAGGATGGCGATGGTAGGCAAAGACATCGTTGCAGTCATCCATGATGAGGAAGCCGCGCATTGTAGCCGCGCGCTCCTCCCTTGCCGACGCGGATTTGCCCTCGCCCCTCGGTCGCACAAACAAAACGCCGGCACACAGGCCGGCGTTCGTGGCGAAAACTCAACGGGTTACTTCTCGACGAAGGCGCGTTCGATGACGTAGTCGCCAGCCTCGCCCATGCGCGGCGAAATCTTGAAGCCACGGGCATCCAGCAGCTTGCAGGTATCGTCGAGCATCGCCGGGCTGCCGCAGATCATGGCGCGATCGACCGCCGGGTCAAGCGGCGCCAGACCGATGTCCTGGAACAGTTTGCCACTGTCGACGAGGTCAGTCAGGCGACCCATGTTGCGGAACGGCTCGCGCGTAACGGTCGGGTAGTAGATCAGCTTTTCGCGGACCTGATCGCCGAAGAACTCGTTATTGGGCAACTCGCTGGTGATGAAATCGGCATAGGCGAGCTCGCTCACCTGGCGCACACCGTGCAGCAGAACCACCTTCTCGAACCGCTCATAGGTTTCTGGGTCCTGGATGATGCTCATGAACGGTGCCAAGCCAGTGCCGGTCCCGAACAGGTACAGATTCTTGCCGGGCAACAGATCGTCCAGCACCAGCGTGCCAACCGGCTTCTTGCTGACCAGCACCTTGTCGCCCACCTTCAAGTGCTGCAGGCGCGATGTCAGCGGACCGTTCTGGACCTTGATGCTGAAGAATTCCAGGTGTTCTTCATAGTTTGGGCTGGCGATGCTGTAGGCGCGCATTAGCGGCTTACCCTCCACCTCCAGGCCGAGCATGACGAAGTGCCCGTTATGAAAGCGCAGCGCCTGATCGCGCGTGGTCTTGAAGCTGAACAACGAGTCGTTCCAGTGATGGACGCTCAGAACGGTCTCTTGATTGAAAGCGGACATGGTGACGTTCGGCCGGCAAATGAAGCTTTGTGGCGGTGCAATATGCAGACAAGGCCTTGATTTTATGCGATTCGCCGCAGCCGCGCCTGCATGGATTCAGCATAAGCTTCTAACCAGCGCATGGGTTTTGACTTGGATCAGCCGCACCACCCGCCCCGGATTCGCGTGCTCCACAACAAGTCGCAACGAAATCACTTGCGCTTCCCGCGTCACTGTATAAAATCACAGCACCTGTTCAAATATACAGTACGTCGATGGCCAATCTCACCGCCCGCCAGCAGCAGATTTTCGACCTGATTCGCCAGACGATCCAGCGGACGGGATTTCCGCCCACGCGCGCCGAGATTGCCGCGGAGTTCGGTTTCTCGTCGCCCAATGCGGCAGAAGAACACTTGCGCGCCCTCGCACGCAAGGGCGTGATCGAACTCACGCCAGGCGCTTCACGCGGCATCCGATTGCGCACGACGGGCGATGCCGCGCAGCATCAGTTCTCGCTTCCGTCGATGGGATTGATGCAACTGACGCTGCCACTCGTGGGCAGAGTCGCCGCAGGCAGCCCGATTCTTGCTGCCGAACACATCGACCGTCAGTACCAGGTCGATCCATCCCTGTTCTCGGCGCAGCCTGATTTCCTGCTGAAAGTGCGCGGCATGAGCATGCGTGATGCCGGCATCCTGGATGGTGACCTGCTCGCTGTGCAGCGCGCCACCGAGGCGGCCAACGGCAAGATCGTCGTCGCGCGCGTAGGGGATGACGTCACGGTCAAGCGCTTCCAGCGCAAGGGCCGCCATGTCGAGCTGATTGCCGAAAACCCAGACTTCCAGCCAATCCACGTGGACCTCGACCGCGATGAGTTTCATCTGGAGGGGCTGGCCGTCGGTCTGATCCGGCCTGCCGCCCCGTAAGCCTGCGCGACACGCCGCGCCAAATCTTTCGCTGTTTCATCCAACCTGGAGGCGAGCCCACGGCTCGCCAGGGCGGAGTCTTGCCGCCCGTTTTTCCATCCGAACCTACGAGGTCTGCCATGCGACTCGGATCGATGTCTTCCCACCGCCGCCCGGTGCATCCGGTGCCCTTTCGACAAACGCAGGGCGTGCGCATTTATCAGGGAGAACAACGCCGCACGATGGTCGGCAGCATGGCAGCCATCTGCCGCATGCTGGATGCGATTCCGGCCGCCTCGCGTACAGCAGGCGCCGAGAGCTGTTGAACGGTTTGCATCATGCTGCGGCGCCGATCAGGGCATACCCCAATGCTGCCGCCGCAACTGATTTCATACACTGGCCGTGCCCTGAGGACAGGGCTTTCTTCAACTGATTTTCGGCCCGCCACTTGAGCGGGCTGTTTTTTGGGCGAATGTTGCCGTTGGGCCACACCGTTGGGCGGCACGTCAGCGATACGGACGTTTACCCGGATTTTGTTTGATGGGCGTGACAGTAGTATTGCTAGTGCCCTCAGGGGCAATTGAGATCGCTGAATTCGAAGCCCGCTGACTGCGGGCTTTTTTTTGCTCGCGCGCCAGGCTAGATGCTTCCCTCGGTCTCGACGACGAGTATCCTCGCCTCGCCCCTTGGATGAGCAACGTGCTCACAGCCCCGGCCGGCAAAGAAGATGTCGCCAGGTTCCAGCACCGCGACTTTCTCGCCCCCGGCTTCGCGGTAATGCATATCGACGATTCCATCGAGCACCACGAAGACCTCCTCGCCATCGTTGACGTGCCAACGATAGGGCTGGTCTGTCCAGTGCAGACGCGTGGTGATCCCGCCCATGTTGGCGATGTCAAGCGCGCCCCAGGCACGCTCGGCGCGAAACGACTTGGCGCGAATGATCTTCATGATGGCCTCTTGGGCTTACTGCATCGACTGCAGGTTACCGGCACGCGCAGCATCCCGGTGAACATCGGCATATCCAGATCGAGATCCGCCACTTTCTGGTACTCGTTGGCGTGATGCGCGGTGTCCTTTTTTGCCGGGCATGGCGGAGCCGAAATTGATGGCGTCTGGTATGAGCTTGGCGGTCGTGCTGCTTGCGGTGGGCACCGGTTTGGCATCCGGGGCGGTCATCTCGCCATCCATGCCGAGCAGCGTCGACTGCCACGCCGCCTTCGGATCGCGCGCCATGATAAGGGCGGAGCGCGGGGTGCGCATTGTGCGGCGCGACAACGCCGAGAACGCCAGAATCCGCGTTATCCTGAACTTTTCCCCCGAAGGCCCTCGACATGGAACCGTGCTTGGACACTCCTGTAGCCCTGCTCGATGTGCTGGAAGACCTGCGCAGGCGCGAGCCGATCTTCCACCGCCCGGAATTCGGCACGCGCCGTGAAGATTTCGAGCGCATGACGACGGACGATTTCTGGGAAATCGGCGCCTCGGGCCAACGCTACAGTCGCACCTACGTACTTGGCGTACTCAACGCCAGACACGGCCACATCGGTGAAGACTTCTGGCAAACCCGCGATTTCCGTTGCCAGGAGATCGCGCCCGACAACTACCTGCTGACGTACACGCTGGTGCAATCGAATCGCACCACGCGCCGGGCGACGCTCTGGCGACGGACGGCGGATGGCTGGAAGATCGTGTACCACCAGGGAACTGTCGTAGCCGACGCATAAGCGGCCAACATCGACGCGAAAAAGCCCACCGAGGCGGCCTTAGTTTCTAAGAGCGTGATGTGTCCAGCGGGACGCAAACGCGGCGCACCGAGAAGGAAACCCAAAACCCTACGCCAGAACTGCTGCCGCGTTTTCAACAATGCGCCGCCAGACCGTCTTCGTTCATCGCTTACCGTTTGCCTCCCTTAATCGCCATCAATATCGGCGTTGGCATCGTTGCGCACGAAGCCCGCGTCATGAAGGACGAAGACCTCATCCGCGATCGGCCCGTGCTCGACCTGCGTCACACGCCAGACAGCGGACGTCTTGGCATCCGACCAGATCACCATCGGCAAATGTTCACGTGCGCTCCAGCAGATCCGATGCGTGCTGTCACCTTGCGAGAGCACGTACCAACGGCATGTCGACGCTGGCGCCGGCGCTCCGGCGGGCGCGCTGGTCGGAGCAAGACGGTACGCGCCGATCGGATGACGTAGACCGTGGGCCAGGTCGAACCAGTCGCTGAAGTGGCCAAGGCGAATCAAGTTGTTGCGGTCAATCTGCGTGGTGATCCGCTTTCGATAGTCCACCACCGTCATGCGGTATTCGAGTGGGTCGGCAGCATTCCGAACGACGTACGTATCAAGAGCGTCATCGGTCTTGCGCCGAAGGCGCACCTGCCTATCGCGCCAGACCTGCAGCGTGTGCTCGCCGTCGACGCCTGCGAACGTGACCCGATAAAACAGCGCTGCAGGCTCGCGCCCCGACTGGAAGACCGACTCGAACGTCGCCGCCGGGCGTTCAGCCGCGACTGCCGGTGCCAATACCGCGCACACCAGCGCCGCGCCTGCCGCCCAGCCGCAAGCTTTACTGACGGACGGCCTTGGCATAGTCAAAGTACCGGTAGGTCTTGCCGTCAACACTCAGATCCTTCACGGCCAGATTGATGGTGTAGCTGCCCTGGGTCAATGCGGCATCCTTGGTCGCGCCGGTCGGATCGGTCGGCACCTCGAAGCTCAGGCCGGTTGCGGGCGAGACAGGATTCACCGTCGACGCCTTGACGCTCGGCGCAGTCGGGCTTGCCGGATTTAGCAGCGCCTCGTTGATGATGCGGCCATCCGCCTGAGGCATTGACAGGCCCAGCAGATAAGCGACCGTCGGTGCCACGTCAACATTGCCAGTCGGATTGCTCACAACGGTACTGGGGCGGAAGGACGGGCCGCTGGCAATCAGCGTGTTATGCACGTCCGTCGTACCGAAGCTGCCATGCATGCCACGCTGGCCGCCCGCGCTCTCGAACTCGATGCCTGGCATGCCCTGGATCGCGACCTGATCATCCCAGTTAAAGCTCACCACCACATCAGGTTGACCATTGTTCTGCCGCTGCGCATTTTCCAGATTGACCATGGACATGGGCAGCGTGCCCGGCAACGCGCCGTAGCGGCTATCCACGAAGATCGCACCATACTCCTCGCGCTGCTGCAGGACCTTCACGAGGTTCTGTACCGTAGTCGCGTCATGGCCCGGCACGTAGAAGTAATCCGATCCGCCGTTCGCGGCCACTACGATGCCATTGGCAGGGAGGTTGCCCGGAGCCGGCACCTTGAAGCTGGCAACGGGTGTCGCGAGGCCCGCGCTGATCGCCTGGTACTTCGCATTGGCTGCGCCACACAGCGAGCCGGTCGTGTCGACCTTGACCGGCACGGTCGGCGTACCGTTCGCCTGCAGGCCATACATGGCAGAGGTTGTGCAACCCGAACCGTCGTATGCATTGAACCCGCGATAGGTCAGCAAGTCGGCCGAACGAACATCGCCGGAGAAGGAGTAGCCCGTGGTCGAGACCGCACCGATGGCAGCGGCATCCGTCCCGCTGGTTGCGCCATTGACTGGCGCGCCCCCAGGGGCCGTGCCCGACGGCGTGATAGCACGCAGCGGGTACAACGAAAGCGGGCCCGAGACGCTGGAATGGCCGTGGTCAGACACGACGATCAGGTTCGTGCTCGCGTACAGGTTGTTCGCCTTGAGCGCGCTGATCAACTCGCCGAGGCGCTGATCCTGCGAGTGCAGACCAGCGATCGCATTGGCCGACCCCGGACCGTAGCCGTGCTCCACGTTGTCGGGTGTACGGAACCAGATCAGCGAGAGCATCGGCTGCTTCTTCGGCAGGATGTAGTTGGTGAACACCGACAACATGTATTTGTTGGCTGCGTCCTCGGGGGCTCCCTGGGTCGTATCGCTGCTGTCGCGAGCCGCGATAGCGGTCACGCCGCTGGCACTGTCATAGGCCGTGGTGTTGAAGGTGATGTAACCGGCGCGCGCAGTCGGATCTCCGTTCGTGGCGGCCAGCGTGACGGCGTCGGACCCCGAATACCCGAACTGCGTATTGAACGGCAGCGCATAGCCGGCGCTTTGCAGTTCGGTCACAAGGCTGCGAGGCTGGACGGTGTTCTCATCGAGGAAATAGCCGCCCCGCCCCAGATCCTGGATGAAGGCGGCTCCCGACTTCCCGACCGTCGCGGTCGTCAAGCCCGCAGCCTGCGCCGTGGCGAAGAGGCTCTTCACCAGAAGAAGTTGCCCTCCGTAGTACGTATTGAGGGTGGTCAGGACCTGGTAGTCCTCGGTAAAGATCGGGTCGACATAATCAGCCGATGCAGCTGCAGTCTTGGTGCTGTTCGGCGTCCCGAGCGTGCCCGACGGGATCGTGTTGGACGCTCCCTGCGGCGGCGTCCAGAAGGTGTTGCCATAGAACCCGCTGGTCTTCGGGAACGCGCCCGTCGCGAAGGACGAACCGTTCATCATCGTAAAGGTCGGGTAGGTTGAGTGGTTGTCGCTGAAGTTGACACCCGCCTGGCGCAGTGCGTACAGATTCGGTGTATCCGTGGCGTTGACCGAATCGGGGCGCAGCCCGTCCCAGACCATGATGATCGTTCGCGCTGGCTGGCTCTGGGCCGCAGAGATGCCATTGCTCAATACTGAGTCGCCACCGCATGCGGCGACAAGAATGCTGCCAGCCAAGGCGGCTGCCAAGCCGTACATGTGTTTCATGTTCAATCCCCTGGAACCATCACTTGATACTGGCGCAGGAGACTAAGTTTGATACGTGACGGAACCGTGACATTCCACCGTGGGCGTCTGAACGGCAAACGGAGTTGTCGACTATGCGTTGGATTTTATGGAACGGCGCCGAGAAGCCCGCCGCCGAGACATGCCGTGAATCGGCCAAGAGATGGACTGCGGAACAACCGCACGTGGCGGGTGATCGCCCAGCCTTCTGCCAACTATCCGATGGGTCGATTCCGAGGGCCGATTGCCGACCCATGCAACAGCGACTTCCCGCCACTTGCAAGGAAGAAGGCGAATGGATGTTTATCGCTCAACATGCGAGCGCGTTCAGTACCTTGTGACTTCGCACGACCACCCGGTCATGGTCGGCGACGTGTCACGCGCTCGCCGAAAGAAAGCCAAGTTCTCGCTGAGACTTAGCCCCCGCGGCTGAGCGCGCGAGGTCATCCTGCGTCTCGATCAATTCCAGATCGGATCCGCCTTTTGAGCCTGGGCCTTGGTGACCGCGCTCCAATACGCCCCGATCTGACGCTCGGTGACATAGCCCCGGTGCCGAACGTCAATTTTGTCGAAGTTCTCGTACACCTTCGGCATCCCTGCTTGGGCTTCGTCGCGTGTCAATTTTCTGTCGTGGTTGCTATCCGCGGCCACGAATCGCTCGTGAATTTTTGCCCGGACTTCTTTGATGCTCATGGGCTTGGCCTGTTCGGCCGGCTGCTGAGCATTGACCGTACCGCAAGCAAAACCGGATATCACAACCAAACTGACGGCAAATCGAAGCATACGCATGGTGTCTCCCTCCTGGAAGTTATTGGGGTTGCGCTACCCATCATAGGAGAGTTGATCGAATGCGCACAAATTTTTGAGTAACGTCGACGCCTGTCAAGTTCATCCCGACCTCGTCATGGGGGCGCGGCCATGTTCGCGTACCTGACCGGCGTCCGCGGCCGCGCAGGTGCGGCCGTTCCATGATTCGGGCCTGTCTGTCATTGGAGCGGGGTACGCGGTCAGCGCCAAGCGCGCAAGAGGCGAGAACCAGATGGCGAAAGCGGCGCTCTTTCGGTCAATCCATGGGCGTAACAACAGTCAACGTCGTAAAGCTGGTGATGAGGGCGCGCTAATCCGGAATGTGGTTGGAGAAGCGCGAGCCAGGAGGCCCTCTGCCGAGCGTGCGCCTGTTGATCGGCCATCTGGCGGCTCACTTCCAACCGAATTGAAGTAGCGCCGGCCACGTCAGGCCTGATGCCTGACCATCGCTCCGTCCGCTTGCCTCAAAAAAAGCGGTCCCAGAGAGTGTGGGACCGCCATCAAGGGCTTGGTGAGAGCAAAGCTCTCCAGCGAAAGATATCATTCCCCGGATCAAATGTATTCTTTTAAATACAAATATCGTGCCGAAACGACGGTCGACCAGATAAACTGCCTTGGCAGGCCGAGACAGGCTCCGTAGTTCACGTCGGCAATGTCTACATTGACGTCCACGGCATCGCTCACGATCCTGTACATCCACACAGTATCCGCGCTACGCCCCCCCTCTGCCTCGAATGCCCTGCGCCGACCAAAGCGCAACTCGCCGTCATCGGCGACCGCTACGGCGGCGACCCCGTCGTGCGGCGGCGGCTGATGGAGGTGCGCGCCCTCCACGAAGTCGCCAGCAGCGTCTGGTGTGTCGAGGCAGAACATGACTTCGTCGCGGCACCCGCCTGTTGAACCGACACGGCGATAGACGGCGCGCTTTGCTTGATTGGCCATAGCGCGTTGCTGGAAACGGTATTAAGTGGCACGCAGATTGGTCGATAAAAGGATATCCAGACAAAGGTCTTATCGACTACCGTCTCGTTCTTCCTGCATCAACGCTATTTGTCGCCGCCCCGATCTCATGCTCAGTCCGCTCGTTCTGATAGGTATCGTGATCATGTCTTGCCTGATGAGCGTCGCCATCCTCGGGTCGCTGCTTCGGACGGGGGTGCCTGGCATCGGCCGCTGGTGCATGGCCCACGCGCTATGGGCCACTGCATTGGCGTTGGTGTCGATCGCGGGTACGCAGCCAAACCAGCCCGTGATCATCGTCGCTGCGTGCATGACGCTGGTGGCGATGCTGTTGCTCGTGCAGGGTACGCGGCAGTTCTTCGGCAAGGGTTCCGCGCGGCATCACGAAACTGCGGCGTTCGTCATCGCCTTCGCGGTGCTGGTGTACTTCACTTCCGTGTCGCCGAACGTCGGTGCACGGATCGCGCTCGTATCCGTTTTACTCGCCTATTCACGGTTCGTCGTGGGTACGTTGGCTCTGCGTCACGCGCCGCGCGAGGGCGCGCGCTACCCTCATCGATTCGTTGCCGTGGCCGCCTATCTTGGCGCGCTATTCCATATGGGTAGAACCATCGCCGTCGGCTTCGGGATGCCACAAATGGCGATTCTGGAGCCATCGCCCTGGAACGGTCTGTTTCTCATGTTCGCGGTTGTGACATTGCCATGCCTGTCAACCGGCATGGTGATGCTTGCGCACGATCAGCTTGCTCGAAGAATGGAACAGCTCGCGAGTATCGACGAACTGACCGGCGTACTCATGCGGCGCGCATTCATGGCAAAGGCGACCGCTTTGCTTCATGAAGCGGTTGCACAGGGCAAGCCGGTGTCGATCGCCATTCTGGACATCGACGAGTTCAAGGCCATCAACGACGCGTTCGGCCATGCGATCGGCGATCGGATCCTTGCGCACGTCGCATCGGTCGTATCCGCGCGGCTGCAGCCAGGCGATCTTTTCGGGCGTGTGGGTGGTGAGGAGTTTGCGATTATTTTTGTGGATGCGCGAAAACCTGACGCAGCCGCTGTGATGAATGAATTGCGGCTTGCCGTCGAGCGATCGCCAACTGAAGGGGTACGCTGCACATTCAGCGCGGGGATCGAATGCGTGGTGCCCGGAGATACTTTGGCGGTTGCCCTGGCGCGAGCGGACGCCGCGCTGTATCTGGCCAAGGCCACAGGGCGCAACCGAGTCGTCGCAGCGCCAGAGGTCGACGAGCGCGACGTTGACCGGTGCAACGCCGCCACGATCGGCTCTTCAACGTAACAACGGTGTGACGATGCGATCTAGCCGTTCGGCAGTCCACGCAGGTTCACGCGAGTCCCAGCCGTTGTCGGCCAGCAGCCCCTTGCGGTCGATCGTGAAGTTGACCGGAATTCGCCAGACGCGGCCGTAGCCACCCGCATAGGCGCTGCCGAGCAGACCCACGGGAAAGCTCAATGCCGCAGCCATTTCCTGCACCGCCGGCAACGAGGCAGGCTCGTCCAGGCTGAAGCCGAGGACGCGTAGACCCCGATGCGCGTGTTTCGCCGCATACTCGGACAGTAACGGAAGCTCTTGATGACACGGCCCACACCATGTCGCCCAGAAGGTCAGGATCACGACATGACCATGTAGGTCTTCGGTGGAGATGTTGCGTCCATCAATCGTGTGGAGCACCAGCGGAGGCGCCGGCCGCCCGACTTCAAGGCTCGCGGCATTTGCATTGTGAGTTCGGCTACCCAGCCCGGCGCCCAATGCCACCGTGCTGGCCGCTTGCAACCACGACCGTCGCGACCATGCGCGCGGCGAACGGCACTCCGTATCAAAACGCATAGCTGGCTCCGACGGTGCCTGACCAGCGCGGAAAGAGCTGGTAACCCTGCAGGTTGCTGTACAGCGCCTTCTGCAAGAAGGCATAGATCTGCACGTTGTGCGCCACGCTCACCGTCACCCCCGGCGACAGGTAGACCACCGTGCCTGCGGTGTTGGTTGTATCGGCCAGCGCGCCCTTGTCGGCGTTCTTGCGCGTCACGTTGAACTGCAGCTGTGGAACGACGTGCGGATCGGCCTCGTAGCGTAAGCCGAAGCTCATGGTGCCGAGGTTACCAGGGCGGAAATCCGCGCCCGCCTCATTCAGCCGTTGGTGGACGGCGGTCTGGAATTGGCCGTTGATGAACGCATCGAAATCCTGGCTGACGGGCTGGTAATAGTAGGCACCCAGGATCAGGTCAGTGCTACCTGTACCGGGCTGCAGGCTCGTATCCAGAGCTTGCCCAGCCGTTGCGTTCGGGCCGCTGTTGAAAAACACTGGATTGCGCCCTACTGTGTTGCCGGTCGACGCGTTCTGCCCGCCGTAGCGACCGGTCGGCAACTTGACGCCCAGTTGCACGCCCAGATTGTGCGTGGGCAGGAGGCCCTGATAGCTGGTGATCAGCTTGATGTCGCCCAAGCCGCTCGCGGTGGCACCGCTGACGTTGTCCGGGGTGAGCTGGTCAGACGCGGCCGCGCCGTAGGTCGTGTGGCTGCGGTCCACGTAAGGCACGATCGCGCCGAAGCTCCAGCTGCTGTTCGGACTGTAACTGATGCCGAGGTTGATGTAGCGATTGATGGTCTGGCGCTCGATTTCCTGGTTGCCGCCAGCATCGTTGATGGCGGCGGCCTGCGCTGGCGCGACCGCATGCGTGCCATTGCGCAACTGGTTCTGAGGAAGATAGGTGTAATCAAAGTTGATACGCCAACCCGGGATGGCCGAGTAGCCCATCGCTGCGTCGGAGCTGAGTGAACAGCCACAGGTGGCGCAGGCATGTGCTGCGGTAGGTGCACACACGCCGATGCCGCCGGCGAGCAGCGCTGCGAGTCGGATCATGTTGGATGGTGTTGCCATGGAGATTCCTCATCACTCTGCGATACATGTGGGCGCCCCGCCCGACTAGTGGTCGGGGCGTCGCACGGCGTCGTGTCTGAAAACGGCTTCACCAGGGTGCTGGTGCGTTGCGCAATCGCTGCCCGAGTTGCCGTGGTCAGAAGAGGAAGGGGGAATCGCGCGGGCGTCCGACGTGGCGCGCTTGGTGCACGGCCAGGCGCCCCGACCCCGGGGGCCATGCCGTTGCGTGGATGGGCGCCGGTGCCGCCATCGGCGGGATGAAAGTCGGCACCAGCACGTGTTCCGCCAGCAGCTCGCAGTATCCGCATGCGGCATGGTGGCCGGCCGACATGTCGTGCCGAGCGGGCAGATCGGAATTGGCGGACGGTTGGGTCTCACACAGTGGCGCCGTCTGATCGAACGCCCGCAGCTTCCGCAATTCCAGCGCCTTGCTCACCATCGGCGCAAAAAGCACAAGCACCATTGCCGTCAGGCCAAGCCAGACGGTCAGTCTTTTGCGGGTGCGGGCGAAATGCATGGTGGGCCAGTCAGTCTGCCGGGCGGCCGTGGTGTGGACAACGCCAACGTGTATGGATGCGCGGTATTACACCGCAAAAAAAGCATCGGCATCCAGATCTGCGTCAAGACGGCGTCGCCAATTGGATTGCCTGATGTGGTTCGATGATTGTAAGCACCCGGTGAACCCGTCTTGCCAGCTAGGTGGCGCTGGGCGTCCAGCGATGCGGGAGCAGTTCGGCGATGTCGGCCGCCTTGTGGG
>NZ_CATYWO010000012.1:0-42738 GCF_958405655.1 Ralstonia condita
GATAGTGTCCACGTGTCCACCTAGAACTAGATGGACACGATGCTCCTTGCTACGCGGGTCCCCTTCAAGACGGGTTCACCGGGTGCTTACGGAGATGCCGGGCGTAACCTGCATTATTGATAGCCAGCTCCAACTTGGGTCCAACGGCGCCGCTTAAGTTTAGCGTGATCCACTTGTGGCTCATCTGCACAATCACGCTTGGTTTCTCCGCGACTTTGACGTCGCCGGTGCCGGGAGACTCGGGAGCATCGGCCTTATTTTGAGCCCTCCTTTGCCGCCTGCCGTTGTCACCCTTTCCGGGTGTGCTTGAAGAGTTCCCAGAAGGTTTTCCACCTCCGCCACCCTTCCCGGAGCCGCCCACCGGCGAGGTTTGCAATTGGTCGTCGACGGGAGGTTCCAGTAGCCTGTCACCCGATGGTGGCGGCGGTACTAAGCCCGCTTGCCCCGCAGCCACCTTGCCGGCATCCAGAGCTGCCTCTTCGGCAGTGGCTTTGATGGTGCCCAGTTTCCCGGACACCTCCTTCTGGCGGCCCGGCGTCTTCAGCTCCTTGTCGACAAGCGATCCCTTGATCTCAACGATTGCGTACGGACGTAGTTGGTTATTGGCGGGATTAGCCCGCCACACGGCATCAATACCGTGTCCTTTCTCCGTCTCCGTCAACAGTTGTTCGAGCTTGCCATGACTGTCGAGTCGGCCCAGCACTGTCTCACTTGGCTCTTTCTGCCAAGTGCCCAACTCGCCTTTATCGTGGGATCGCCAGCCGGTGCCCCATTTCATCTCCTCAAGGCAGTAGTACGCGCCGATGTGTTCTGCGATCAACCCCGTGTACTTCGTATCAAGCACCTTCGACACGGAGAGCTTCGCGTTCACGGTACCCTGCTTCGGCGTAGCGATCCCACGATTGCGACCCTGCTTCGCGTCTTCGCCGACCTTGGCGGGCTTCTCGGTTTCTTTTGTTCGTTCCTGAACAGCCTGCGCCGAGGAATTTGGTTGCTTACGTCTCCAGTGAAGAAGCTTGCGTTCAAGGAACTGCGCGGTCCAGTACGGCAGGTTGGCCTCGACCCACACCATCGCTTGATCAAAGGACAGCTGCATTCCTGTCGACATGTGGCGATAGGCCCAGGATTTCTTGATCTGCTCGCGTGCGCTATCAAGCGTGGACTTAACGTGGGAAGCCTCGAACAGTTTGTCAATTAGCTCGGCCGGACTTGTTGGGATGTTCAGCTTCGTCAGCACGTAACGCAGGATGTCGTACAGGACAGGCCCATAGACCTCGGACTTGTGGTTGACAAGCCGAAACGTGCGTTTAACGCCGGCACCAACCATGGGCACCCAGCCAACCACGGCGAAGACCAGATCGAAACCTGCTTCCAGCTTTGCCAGTTGATCCTGACTTTCACGCACTGACCACACCGTCCAAATACTCTCGACAGTGTCGTAGACGTTTTGCGCCACATAAAAAAGCGGAAACGCATTGGTGGCAATGGCCGTACCGATCTGCTCGACAGCGTCTTCCAGGGCGGCTTGCTGCTCAGCTGTGAGCGGGAGAGTAGTGTCTTGCGCGTCGCTCATTTCAGGTCAGGCCTTCCAGCAAACAATTTGAATAGCGATTCGAGGTTGTCACCATCTGCGACCTGATGCCCACCGTTTTTTAGCTCCTCTAGCACGTCATCCATGTGCAGCTCTTGCGCTGCCGGCAGGGGCTGCGGCGTAAATGGGCGTGGGTCTTCGCCGAAAAACACCTTGCCGGTGTTCGGCACATCGTGCAGCACTGCGTGACCGTTACCGTCCAACTTCCCGCTGATAACGGTACCGTCCTGGAGCAGCACCTTGTACGCCGCATTCGGCACGGGCTTCAGGTTGTCGTCCGTTAGATTCAGCTCAAGCTTGTTGTGCAGATCGACCACTCCCAATGGCAACGGGGACAACTCAGCCGCTTGCCCTCCCGGTCCGACCAATGGGTGTCCGGCTCCCTTCACCGACAACAGTCCTGACGTCTCAAACGTGATGGCATTGCCTTCCAGCCGGATCATCGAATCCCCGCCGTGCAACACGATGTTCTTCTGCGCCAGGATTTCAACGGAATCTGCCGACGACGTGACGGTGACGGCCTTGTCCGCCAACACCGCCAATGCATCGGTATGGGCCTGAATCGACACCGGACCGCCTTCTGCGATCGCACGGATGCCGTTACGCTGCGCGAATAGGCTCACGCCCTTGGCAGCAGCCGCAGCAATGACGTTGCCGGCAGCGAGATGCCAGTCCGCCTGCGCCGTGCCATGCAGATGTCGGCCCGCGTAGACGGTCGTGGTGGCCTGTGAAGCCAGCGCAATGCTCGTGGGCGACTCCGCTACCAATAAAGGTTGACCGAAACGATCCACCGGAGCTTGGTTCGGCTGGATGGCGTCTTGTCCGTTGACGTTGCCGTCATAGTGGCCGTCCTGCGCCGGGTCCAGCGCCTGGGTGAGCGGGTCAAACGCTTCGTTGGCTGCCAACGGCAGCGCCTGCTGGCTGGTGGCCGCATCGGAGAGGCGCTGTGCAGTCTTCTGCGCTGCCGAGAGCTGGCCGCGCGCCTCGTGTGCGTCGAGCACCGTACCAGCCGCTTGAGGCCGTGCCGTTGTCGAGAGCAATAGCCCGCCGCCTGCACGCACCACGGCCCATGCATCGGTACGCAACTCCGCCCCGGTGCCCCGCCAACTGCCACGATCGCCACCGATGGCGCCGTGCGACATCACGTAGCCTAAACTGAGTTGGCTATTGGCCGTAGAGCTGGCAAGCCGCGTGCGCAACTGGCCTGGATGATCGTCGACCACCCACTGATTGTAGCCGTCGCCGCCCAGCCCCTGCGAGTGCCAGCCAGAAAGCGCTTGGCCGAGCGGCGCATCAGCAGCAGGCCAAGGCAAGGCATCCTGCTCGCTGTGGAGCTGCATGGCTGCCAACGGCCTGTCTATATCCCCGTCGATGAAGGTAAGCAATACCTGCGTTCCTGCACGCGGCAAGTGGTTGGCACCCCAATTCGGGCCAGCGCTGGAGGTCGCTACGCGCACCCAGGCAGTCACCTGGCTGCGGTCAGCGCTGTCCGGATCGCGGAAAGAACTGGCATCGGGCGCACGCAGCCACGGAAAGCGGACACGCACACGGTGATCGCGGTCCGTCGTGAGCGGTGCGCCGTCATCGGCAATCACCACGGCAGCTTGCCCCTCAGGCGCAGTGGGACGGCGGCGATACTGCGGCACGATCGGTGCATCGGCCGGCACGGCAACAAAACGATTGCGGTAGCTGCCGGACTCGATTTCCGTAGTGCCCAGCAAGTGGGCAAGTTCGGTGCCGAGGTTGTTCGCGGCTTCGTGTTCAATCTGCAGTGTGACGAATGAGCTGTGGCGACTGTCGAAGTGCTGTGTGAGCGTGAAACGCTCACCAGCGCCTAACTGGCGTACGCTGCCTTGGCCCTGGTAGCGCAAATAGCCACCCTCGTGAGCCTGCATGCGCAAACGTGCTGCTCGGTCGGCGCCTTGCGCATTCTTGAATTGATAAGGGCCGGATGCCTCGAAGCGCTCCAGCGTCGGTAGTTCGCCGTCTGGGTCGCTGGCGGTCGCCTGGGCGGAGGTGGCGGCCAGTGCCTTGTAATCCCACGAAGCAACCGTGACGGCGTTGGTGCCGACGGTATGCGTTTGCGAGAAGCGCTCAATAGCGTCTTCCTGCTCGGTGGCGTCCACGCGGTGGAAACGGATCTCGGGCTGTGCGCAGGCCGGCCGCTCGGCATCGTTGTCGAAAATGACCAAGCAGTGTCGCGATTGCGCAGTCTTGCCGTCCCCGGACTGGGAGTCGCCTTGCTGATGCTCGAACCGGTAGGAGAGTCCTTCCTCCGCGAGCAGCCGTTCGATGAAAGCGAAATCGGTTTCGCGGTACTGTGAGCAGGAAGAACGCTTGGCGCACGGCTGGCTCACGGCTAGGCGATAGTGCGCCAACGGATAGTCGGCCAATACATCTTCGATAATTTCCAGGGCTGTCTTGTCCTGGAATACGAAGCAATCGCTACGGGTGCGCAAGCGGTCAAACCACGAGCCGACTGTCAGCCGATAGCGCGCGAGACCACCATCGCCTCCGAGCGCGGCGCAAGCCACCACATAGCCGTGCCATGCACGGCGGCTGCCGTCAGGCAGCATCAGCCGCAGCGTGATTTCCTCGGTCGCCAGCTTGGCGGTATCGAGATGAGCGGACGGGCTCGGGCAGTCGATATGCAAAGCAAACGGCGCAGACACTGCCTCTTTTGCGGTGAAGCGCTCCACGACTAGGTTGTCCGTGGTCAGTGCGGTCTCGATAGTAATCTGGCGCGTATGCTGACCGAGCAGGCCTGATAGCGCCGACAAAGCAGATTCTGGCAAGTACATCGCTGTGGAGCTTTGGCGTTATCGGGGCATTGCGGACACATGAGCGCGGGGCAATGCGCCAGTCCGCGCAGCCATCTGTGTTGCGCACAGACGGCAATACCTAAGGTTCGATTGTTCGGGCTCGAAGACCACGTTTCCCCCCAACGATGTCGAGTGTCGGGCCAAGGCCGTTGGCCAAACCAGAAGTTTTGCGGCGGGGATATTAGAGGATTGCGGCGCCGCACACGTCCCTCTAGAGGATGATTCTCGTTGCGGGTTATTTATATCTGCGTTAAGCAAAAATACCGCGACCCCTTCCCCGGACTAGGCATGCTAGCGGGAGCAGCCCACCATCACGGTTATGATTTATTAATGTGGGCATGCGTCTCCGACAGGGTTATGGCAGCCACCTCAAAGAAATTTCATACGCTGCCGATATTGGCTTAAGTCATCCTCGTCCCTCATGACTCAACTGCAGATATCCGAGAGTGGTGGAACGCGCCATGAATGCTGAGGGAGCCGGAAAAGCCGCACTTCGCCTGACGGCGATGATGAGACAACCGTCCTAAGCGGATGCGCCCATCACCCTCTCCGCTTTGCTCAAAGGAAATCCATGAGTTCACTCGTCACACAGGAAAGGATCATCGAAGTGCTGGAATGGGCCTACGACAAGGCGCTCACTGGTGTTCCCGGCACAGACTCGTCCTTCGAGATGGCCCACGAGTATCTGAGGCATGAGGGTACGTTGGTCGACAAAGTAAATTCGTTGATCCGTTGGCAGAACACCAAAGCCGGCGCAGCGGGCTTTGTGACCGGTCTCGGTGGGCTAGTCACACTGCCGGTCGCCATCCCGGCCAATCTCGCTTCCGTACTGTTCGTGCAGATTCGCATGGTCGCTGCGATCGCTCATATGGGCGGGCACGATATCAAGAGCGACAAGGTGCGAACTCTCGTACTGTCGTGCTTGGCGGGAGACGCCGCCATGGAAATCCTGCGCGACTTCGGTATTCAACTCAGCGGCAAGCTTGCTCGGATCGCGATCAGCAAGATCAGCGGTAGCGTCATCAAGAAGATCAATCAAGCCATCGGGTTTCGGCTCGTCACCAAGGCCGGTTCCACTGGTCTGATCAACCTGACGAAGATGGTGCCGTTCGTTGGCGGCGTGGTGGGGGGAGCATTCGACGCGACCGTCACCAATACCATCGGCAATGTCGCCCGAAAGATCTTTATCACTAGCGAAATAGTCAACGATGCCGCCCAAACCACTGAGCCGGCTCCGGAGGCTGGCTGATTCGTAGGTTGCTGCGTTCAGTGACAGGCGCCACAAGCAAACATAGGGAATTCCAACACAGGGGAGAATTGCGGTGATCACGCTCAATGAGTTTGAGGGGCAGTGGCTAGAGGAAGTGGTTGCAGGCGAGCCTTCGACAACGCAGTTGGGGCATCGCTTTGCGGAAAAAATACTCCGGGACTGGCACGAGATCGACTCGGCCACGTCTGAGATCATTCTTTGTGATGGCGCGGGAGACGGCGGCATAGACGCTGCTGTTTTCGTACCCCGCGATCCGGATGAGGGAATCGAAGGCGACACGTGGCTGCTGGTTCAAAGCAAATACGGCACGGCTTTCAACGGTGCAGGGACAATCAGCGCAGAAGCGCAGAAGGTATTCGCAACCCTGGAGGGCAAGCGCGAAAAGCTTTCATCGCTATCCGCCGAATTGGTAGAGCGACTGCGAACCTTCCTCCAGAATCGTGGCGCCCAAGACCGTCTTGAGTACGTACTTGCGACAACAAAGCGGCTGACCAACGAGGAACTGGAATACCTCAATAACATCAAAACGCTCGGCCGCGCTAAGTTTGGCGAGTGCTTTGACGTGGACTCTGTATCGATCGAAACCATCTACAACAAAGTCGCTGAAGAGGATGCCTTTGGCGTATCCACGATACGGGTCAACCTCAAAACGGTTGTGGCGAGTTCAGGGAGCATCCTTCTCGTTGGCGCAACTCGCCTCACCGAGATCTTCAAGTTCATGCAAGCCTACAAGGCCGAATCTGGTGACCTTGATCTTCTATACGAAAAGAACGTCCGAAAGTTCCTCGGCAACAAACGGAAGGTCAATAGGGGCATCGAACAAACTCTTGAGGCACATCCTGAACGGTTTGGGCTCTACAACAACGGCATCACCATCGTCGCGGAGGCTGTCGAGCGTGTAGGCCTTGATGAGGTCGAACTCACCAATCCGTTCATCGTCAACGGTTGCCAAACGACGAGATCCATCTGGTCCGTGTTGCAACGTCGACTCAACGCAGGTGGCTCAGCTCCGACTGACGCCTACAGGCAATGGCTTGAGAGGCTTGAGGCGGCCGTAGTTATTACAAAGATTGTCGTCGTCGGATCAGAAGGTGAAGAGCTTCTGACAGAGACGACGCGCTACACGAATTCGCAGAATGCCGTGGGCGAGAAAGACTTCATTGCCCTGGAGAAGGACTTCCGTGCTTGGGCGCCGGCGTTTAATTCGAAGTATGGCATCTTCCTCGAGATCCAACGCGGGGCCTGGGAAGCTCGGCGCGCCTACCAACGACAGAACCCGCTTGCTCTACCTCACTATGAAGAGGCCGCCTATGCGTTTGACCTGCTGAAGGCCTACGCTGCGGGATGGTTGACGGAACCCGGTATTGCCTACGCGAAGAATCCGCCGTTCGCACCTGGCGGCACGCTCTTCAACCGCATCACCAGCGATGGTCAGTTTGGGGTGGATGCGTTGTACGCAGCGTTCCGAATGCAAAAGCTTGCCGACGGCTACAGTTTTGGCCGAGGCGCGAAGAAGCAGACGCGGGGACAGACGCGGTATCTCTTCATCATGGTTGCAGTAGATCTTGTACGGGACTTCCTGCTCAACAATCAGCTCGACTATTCGCACCCGGCGATTTGCGTTGCAATTGCCAAGCTACACGACGCCGACCTACTTCAGCATGTGGGGGATGCTGCAGTTGAACTGATCGACGACTACCTCACGGTCGGCAACGAGGATTGCTTGTTCTTGGAGCCCGAGTTTCTGAAGATGCAGGACCTGAACGCTTTCCTGAAATCGGAAAAACTCGGAAAGGGGGAAGACTTTTGCCCACATTTGCGCACGCAGATATCGATGGCTAAGCGGCTCTTTCGCCGGAACACGGCAACAGAGAGTATCAAGACAGCGTTGCAAACTGAAAGCAGACAGATCAACTCGCCCGCCAACTGAACCGGGACTAGCCATCCTTCCCGCAGCGTAGCGGCATATGCAACGTACTCCCCGCAAGCCGCCGACGCTTAGTACGGCGGGCGCGCAACCTGCCTCGGGACATCGAAGCCAACTATCCTATTTTTTCTGAATTACATATCACCCTCCCGAGCTGGCTAGAGCCCAGCTCCGTTCGTGCAATCCCGCACGGGCGTACCGCTCGGGAGATCCCGTGAATTTCACTCTTTCGACCACGCTCGTGGTCTGTCTGATCGCTATCGCTGTCATCCTCCTTGCACTGGGTGTGTACTGGTGGAGGTTTCGCAAAGACAAGCCGCGACAGAACCCAATCCGCCCGCCTGAAACCGCGTGGCGGTCTGATCCCAGTTCATTCGATCCGTACGGCGATGAGTGGGAATCGTTGGCTCCGTATCCAGAGCACACCACACGCGCCATGCACCACGCCCGTTCCATGGGGCAAGCCGGTCGCGCCTTTCATCACCCACACAGCGTTACATCACTCGATGCCCCGCGTCTCATCCGCGATCAGCACGACGGCCAAGATCTGTGGGAAGCATCGCAACAGGTCACCACACCAACACCTTCGCCACCCGCTTCAGACATTTCCGGCAACGACTCGCACGTCTGCTGTCCGCATTGCCAGTCGTACCGCATCGAGACGCTCAATATCGCCCGCAAGGCGGGCAGCACGATTGGCAGCGTCGCGGGCGCGACGAGTGGCATCGCGATGGCAATGTCGGGTGCGGAGGTGGGCGCGACTGTTGGCGCTGTTGGCGGCCCTATCGGCTCGATCTTCGGCGGCTTGGCCGGTGCGGTGATCGCCGGACTGGTCGGCAGCGCTGCCGGATGCGCAGCGGGCTCCGCTGTTGGCGCCGCCATCGATGACAACGTGCTGGAGAACCACCTGTGCCGCTCATGCGGCTCCACATTCAGCGTCAATCAGGAATGAGCCGGGCATTGTCCGGCGCCTTCTTTGTTTTCCCAATTTCCAAACGATCCGCAACCGCCTGGCCGTGGCCGGGCTTTATGCCGGATCGATTCGTCGACAAGGATTCCATCATGCATCTCGTTTCCTCCATGGCCTACGCCGGTCAACAGCCCTGGCACGGGCTGGGTAACAAACTCGCGCCCAACCAACCAATCGAAGTCTGGCGACAGCGTGCGGGCCTGGACTGGACCATCGAGTCCTCTGAGGTCCGCTTTGTGTCGGGCAACGCCGGTTCCAGTATCGGGGCCATTCATGCCTTCCCCGATCAGAAGGTGCTTTACAGGTCCGACACCAAAGCGCCGCTTTCCGTAGTTTCTTCGCGCTTTCGCGTAGTGCAGCCGTTGGAGGTCTTGGACTTCTACAGAGATTTGACAGAAGTCGGCGGCTTCGAACTGGAGACTGCAGGTGCGCTAGCCGGCGGGCGAAAAATTTGGGCACTCGCCAAGACCGGCCACTCCGGCGCACTTAAAGGTAAGGACACTATCAAGGGGTATTTGTTGCTCGCCACTGCCTGCGACGGAACGTTGGCAACGACAGCCCAGTTCACCTCTGTACGGGTGGTTTGCGCGAATTCATTGCAGATCGCCCTGGGAGACACCTCCGGCGCTGTCAAAGTCTCCCATCGCAGCCAATTCGATGCGGATGCCGTCAAACGTCAATTGGGTATCGCCGTTTCATCCTGGGATGCTTTTATGGCGCGCACGAAAGCACTGGCTGAACGCAAGGTTAGCGATTCCGCTGCGGAAGCATTCTTCCGGCGTGTACTGACCTACCCCGCTACCAATCCGGCTGATCAGGCAACGCTTGCGGTCAATGAACGGGCGATCAAAGTAGTCGGCGAGCTTTTTGCCGGACGCGGCAAGGGTGCACAGCTCATTTCTGCCTCTTCCACCGCCTGGGGTGCTTTGAACGCGATTACGGAGTACGTCGATCACCATCGCCGTGCACGCAGCGACGACCACCGCCGCGATGCGGCCTGGTTCGGGGCTGGCGCCGTTCTGAAACAACGTGCATGGGACGAAGCGCTCCGGCTTGTGGTGTAGCTGTCCCTCTTCCCTCTCTCAAACTACGGGCCCGGTCGAGTTCGCTCACCGGGCCGTTTTTCTTTCTGGAGGTTCCATGAGTGCCATTGAACCCATCCGGCCCGGACCCCGGCGCGCCGCATTGAAGCTGGTCAAGACAACCGAGCTGTCCCGCGCCGATTGGCTGGAAGTCCGCCGCACCGGCATCGGCGGATCGGACGCCGCTGCTGCGGTCGGCTTGAACCCCTACAAGAGCCAATTGGAACTGTGGCTGGAGAAGACCGGCCGCGATGCCGATCTGCCCAAGCCTGATCCCAACGACACCACCGAGCCGATCTACTGGGGCACGCTGCTAGAACCCATTGTGGCAGCCGCGTACACACAACAAACCGGGCGCCGTGTGCGCAAGGTCAATGCCGTGCTGCGGCACCCGACCATCCCTTTCATGCTCGCCAACCTGGACCGTGAAGTCGTCGGCGTGCCCGACGTGCACATCCTGGAGTGCAAGACGGCGGGCGAGTTCGGCGCCCGTCACTGGCAGGACGGCGTACCGGAATACGTGCAGCTACAGGTGCAGCACCAGCTAGCGGTCACCGGCAAGCGTGCTGCGGATGTGGCTGTGCTGCTCTGCGGCCAGCAGTTGGCCGTGTACCGCATCGAGCGTGACGACGAGTTGATCGCGCGGCTGATCCCACTGGAAGCGCAGTTCTGGCACTACGTCGAGACCGACACGCCTCCACCGGGAGACGGCTCCGAATCCGCTGACCGGGCGCTGCGCTGCCTGTATCCGCGAGACAGCGGAGGTACGGTGGATTACTCGGACGACCGCCAGTTGTCCGGGGTGTTTGCCGACCTAATCGCCGTGCGCGAGCAGATCGAAACACTGGAAGTAGCGGCGGCCAAGCTCAAACAGACCATCCAGTACGCCATGGGCGACGCCTCACGGGCGCTGTTCGATACCGGTGAAGTCACCTTCAAGCGCAGCAAGGATGGCACCAGCACTGACTTGGATCGGTTGCTGGCTGACCACCCAGAGCTTGCCCAGCAGTACGCCATCCCGAAAGCCGGCTCGCGCCGCTTTCTCATCTATCCCTGAATCGGAGTCACCCAATGCTCAAAGGACTCGCCATCACGCCGCCCGTCATCGGGCGGATCTCTATTGGCCGCGTGGTCGAGAAGAACGGCCGGCGTCTGCCGGAGAAGGACGACCAGTTCACGTTAACTACCCAGGTGCAACAACGCGGGGAATGGGTATTGCATCCACTGAATGAGTCACTGCGCAAAGCCACCCCGGGCAAGCTGCGATCGATCCCCATTCGGCTGCTGTTCAATGATCCCGACCTAAACCTGCGTGCCGAATACACATTGTTCGATCGGGAGACCGGCCGGCCCGTTTGTGTCGGCAACGGCGAGCGCTGCAAGCGTGTCGAGGAAGGCGGGATTGCGATCCTTCCCTGTCCGTCGCCGGACGGTTGTCAGTTCGGCGGTCCTGGCGGATGCAAGCCGTACGGGCGGCTCAATGTCAGTGTGGGGGACGAGGACGAGATGGGCTCGTTCATCTTCCGCACCACGTCATGGAACTCCGTCCGTACGCTGGCTGCACGACTGCACTACTTCAGCGCCGTGTCCGGCAACCTGCTGGCCTGCCTGGCGCTGGAATTGAGGCTGCGGGGTAAGTCCACCACGCAGAGCTACCGTGCTGCGATCTACTACGTCGATCTGAGTGTTCGGGCGGGAACGACGCTGGAAGCCACGATCACAGAGGCGCGCGAGTTGGATGCGCGTCGCAAGGCCAGCGGGTTCGATCAAACGGCCTTGGATGCTGCGGCCAAGGCGGGCTTTGCCAACGGCGCATTCGAGGACAGCCCGGAGGAAGCCGCAGCCGTCGCCGAAGAGTTCTTTCCCGAGCCGACGGCTGGCAACACCGAGTCTGGTGAAACAGGGGCAACAGGAGAGCCCAAGCCGCCGACCCTGCGCGACAAGCTGGACCGCAGGGCTGCTCTCTTGGGCGGGACCGCTGCATGATCCGGCTGTCCTGCTGGGTGCTGTCGATCGCGGCAACGGCCACGGCGATCTGCTTGTCAGTGTTGGCCGGCTGGCAGCGAGGCGGATCGCTACCGGAACGGCTGGTGTGGGTGGCGATCGGCGTCGTGCTGGTGGCGAGCGCCCACCTGCTGCCGGCTCTGGTGCGGGATTCGCCGTACCGGGTGCGTGCCATTGCGGGCATGCTGTGGGCCGCCTGCATGCTAACGGTGTGCTACGGGCACGCGACGTTCTTCGTCCTTGCCCAGCGGCATGCCGGGGAACTGCAAGCCACTGCGGTTCCCGTAACCGAGGCCGTACCGACTGGCCGCAGTCTCACGGCGGTCATGGCAGAGCGCGCCGCCGTGACTGCGCGACTGGCGGCGGCCAACGCACAGCGCTGTACTGGCAACTGTACGACGCTGGAAGCCCGTCGAGTCACGCTGACTGCCAAGCTCGATGCGCTGGAGGCTGAAGCCGGAGAGATCCGGCGTCGGCAGTCAGCGGATGACCGGGCAGAGGAACGGCGTGACGCCCTGGTAGCCGATCCAGTCACGGCGCGGCTCGCCGCGTTACTGGGTACGACCGTTACCCGGGTCGATCTGCTGTCGGGCCTCACCTTCGCTGCGGTGCTGGAAGGCGTCGCCTGCCTGCTATGGACGGTCACGCTGCGGTCACGGCCGCCAGTCCCAACCGTTCCGACAACTGTAGCAGCAGTTACGGTCGATCATGCGCCAGTCACGGCCAGTCACGCACCTGAGCCTCGGAGTCACGAAGCGGAAGCGGAGGGTCACGCACCGGTCAGCGAACCAGTCACGCCGTTTCCGACAGGTGAACCGCCTGATCCTGACGTGACGCAGCTCGCGCAGGTTGTTGCAGCCGGACAGGTCCGCCCGACCGTTGCCGACATCCGGCGTTTCCTGGGCGTCTCACAGGCCCGTGCGGCAACACTGCGCCGCCAACTCGCCGCACTCGACTCGTCCTGACGCCATATGCCGGGGCTTCGGCCCCGGCTCTCTTTAATCTACCCAACGAGGGGACAAGGCCATGCCGAAACCCAAAACCAATATTGAATTCGCCCGCGAGCTGATGGACTTCTCGCGCTTCGGACCGCTGGCACAAATGTTCGTGATCGATGCGCTTTCCAAGTGGTCCGACAAGATCGCCAACACACCGATCGAGGAACTGCGTAGCGCATTTGAGGGCAACCCACTGATCGGCGCCGAAGCCTGGCAGGGCGTGGCTCGCGAAATCAAGGAAAAGCTCCATGCCCACTTCGCTCGACAGACCTGACATGCCCAACTCCGCTGTACCGATCGGGGTCCCCCGGCATGATGCTCTTCGGGGCATCTTGTATGGTCCATCTTCAAATAAGCCGGTATTGCAGCGATGACTCTCGTCCCTTGGCACGAAGCAGCTCGTAGAACTTGTATGCCGTGTACTTTTCGAGGTCTGCCTGAGGGACTTGTCGAACTTGATCTGGCCGGCTGGACTCGATGTCCCCCATCCGGAACTCTTCGAACGTGCGCTGAATGAGCTTCAGGGTAATCATCGGATCTGCCTTGAGATCGTCTAGTAACGTCAAGCCAAGCTGATTTTTGGCGATGTCTGCCTTGCAGAACATGGAGCGCACAGTTTCGAACCGCTCAGCGTTCTTCAGAAGAGAGTACTCCGCTAGCAGCAGTACAAGGCTTTTTGCTTGTTCGACGGTTTCATCCGGCTCTAGCGAGTACGCGCGAGCTCTAGCGCGATTCAATACGTCAGTCTGAATCTCATCCCAAGAGCGGTTGGCCATCTCGACACCGAACTGGCCGGCAAGTATGTGGAGATCCTTTGGATCTCCGGCCGTGAATGTGTGTTCGTCGAATTCCCACTTCTCGGCTTTCTGCACAAACTTGCGGGTTAGCGCTGGTCCGCTATATGCCTTGCTTAGGAGAACGTACTTTTGAATGGTCCCAAACAGCTCCACGTAGCAGTACAAGTTGGAACCCTGACTAAATAGATACAGATGATGGGTAGGGTATGAGCCTTCGTGGATATGTTTCTCTGTCTCGTAGAGGCGTTCGACGTCGTCCGTTGGGTAATAGGAAAACACGCTTGCCCGCAGGAGTGACTCCGAGTTGGTCAGATCGTCCTTGGCTAGGAGATGCTCGAAAATCTCTCGTGCGATCCCGTTGTGGCTGGCGTAACCAATGGCGATCTTGAGCACTCCGCGAAGGACCGGGATGGAGTTGGGACTAGCTGTGACGAGCAGGCTCTCCGCATAGATCGCAGCGTTGGTGCTCAGCTCCAAGCTGTAGCCGTCCAACAACTCTGACTTCACGGTATCGGATTTCGCGTATTGCTCGGCCTGCTTCAGCGTCGCCGCCAGAACCGTTACGGTTTTCCTGGAATCGCTCTTGAGGAAGAGGGGCCGCTTTGGCACCACTGAGAAATCGTTCTGGAGCATGAACAGTTGCTGCTCTAGAGGCCCAGCGTCTGCCGTGTTAGGCACCAGTCGGGCTTCAGTCCGCGAGTGGTCACCCCGGTCACGTGGAGGTTGAAGCAGAACAGTCAGGGGGGAAAGTGCAAGTGCGAACTGCTTGTCCACAGCCTCGCCGAGGTTCGCGCCACATTTCTCGCACAAAATGGCGGGCGAAATCAACGCTCCACCGATAGAGTTCTGAATAACGTGCTCACCGTGTTGACGCACCGTTGAGTCATTAAACGGCTTACCGCACAAATAGCATGGCGCTGGCATTCCTTATCCCTTTTTGTTCAGGCGTCTTGCGTCTCCTCGGACGCCGCGTGCTAGCAGCGGTCGTCGCTTCGAGTCAACTGTGCATGATCACGGCAGAAAATAAAAGGTGGGGCCGAATGTCGTGTTCTGGCCGAACTCGGCTCGTGGGTCGGCTCTTGGATGCTCCCCGGAAGATCCGCGAAGAACGGCGTTTCTTGTGTGTAGCGCAGACGAAAACCGCGCACCGATCCCACCATTTGTAACATCGTCAGGGTTCGGGGCTTCGCACCGAAGGCGCTCAACCCATTGATTTGTAGAGGGAATTAGGCACTACAGATTCTCACAATTTAAAACGGTATCGAATCGGTCGATCGACCAAACTTTCTCCATCAACAGACCACATGCGCTGGTCACGGGAGAACGAAGATGAACAACGAGCAACCGAACGTCCAAGGTCAACACTACGCCGGCACGTCGACGAGCCAAATGCCACAGTCGCGCAGCATGCATCCGCTGATGGCTGCTGCTGCCGTCGCGGTGATCATCGCGAGCGTGACGGGTGTGGCTGCCATGACTGGCGTGCTGCCCACCTCGAAGGCTATGCAGGGCAGCACCAACCCGACCGTCGCCGCGCAACCGGCCTCCGCACCGCTGGCGCTGGCTGCACCCGGCCAGACGGCAGTGCCGAATCAATCGGCCCCGACCTATCCGACACAGCCGAGTGCGGTACACCACACGGTGCATCATCCGGCCCCGTCGTATGCGGAACATAACCCGTCGTCGAACGCCGACTATGCGCAGCCGAGCCCTGCTGCCAACCCGTATGCTGGTCAGGTCACCGCTATCACGCCGATCGCCACGCAGCAAGGCAACGAAACCGGTCTGGGCATGATTGGAGGCGCTGTGGTGGGTGGCCTTCTGGGCAACCAGGTCGGCAAGGGCAATGGCCGCACGCTGGCAACCGTCGCTGGTGCGGTGGGTGGCGGGTATGCAGGCCACGAAGCCGAGAATTACTACCACCGCGACACGTCCTACAACGTCAGCGTACGCATGGACAACGGCGCCACCCGTACCTTCGCGTATAAGGCTGCACCGGGCTTCCAAGTGGGTGACCGCGTGCACGTGGAAAACGGCAATCTGGCTGCTGGCTGATCGTTGCACGCTGCCACAGGCAGCATAAAACCGGCACTCGGGCCGAACGCGGTTCAGTTCAGCGCAGAGCCAGAAACAAGCAAAAAGGTCGCTCCGGTAAATCGGAGCGGCCTTTTTTTGTGCCCTTAACTTGACGGCATTGCAGGCATAAAGCCGGGCTTCGCGCCCGACCTTCTCTTCTTTCCATTTCCGCAATCCCGACGACCCTGCGTCCGGCTCCGCTGGAGGCCGGCGCTCGTCCATTTTCAGGAGCACTCCATGACAGAACCATCCGTACCCGCATTGTCCCAGCCGCGCTTGCCGCTTGGGCAACTGGTGGCGACGCCTGCCGCCGTTGCCGCACTGGCCACGGCTGGCGTGTCGGTTTTCAAACTGCTGAACCGCCACGCCAGAGGCGACTGGGGCGATCTTTCAGCCGAGGACCTCGCACTGAACGACCTCGCAGCTATCACCGGCCAGCGCGTGTTGTCCAGCTACTTGCTGGGGAATGGACAGAAGGTGTGGATCATCACCGAATGGGACCGCTCGGTGACGACCGTCCTGCTGCCGGAGGACTACTGATGGACGCCTTGGTCCAGAAACTGCACCCGGCCATGAGTTCCGGGCAGCGGTTGACGGTGGCGGATTCCGGCAAGCCACTCTTCAGCCGACAAGGCGATTGGGACGGTGGCAGTCCGTTGCACTGTGTCGCCATGGCGCTCGCGCTGCTCGGCAAGCTGTCCGATCCGGTCCAGATTCGACGGCATGCAAGCGGACCCGAAAGCCACTTCTGGGATCGCGCCTGGCCGCACTACCTGCACGGCCTGACATTATCGGAACTGGAAGCCTTTATCTGGGAACTGAACTGCGGTGCCCGGCCAGTCTCCATCGAGGGCAATCCGGCGACCGTGCTGCGCTTCTGTGTTCGGGAGCTGTCCAAGGGCTGGCCGGTGATCGTTGGCTGGCACACCAGACGACATGCGCATGCCGCGCTGGCTGTGGGCATCGAGGGACGCCAACGCAATCGTCGTTTTACGCCACACACCTTGCTGCTGCTTGATCCAGCCGAGTCCGAACCAGGGTTGGCCGCCTTCAATGCTAGGCTGAAGTTTGGCAAACGCAAACCGCTACTGGCGATGGCGGCGGCAACACAAGCTGTGACGCTGGAAGGTGCCGTATCGATCCGGCTGAACCCACCGTAGCTACCGCAACCGGCTGCGCTTGATTTCGGGTGGCGTGGCTGCGTTGGCACGCCGTTGGCCTGTTGGCTTGAGCGATACACCGTCCAACGGCGCGAACAACTCGGAGAGCGTCACACCAAGGCAGTAACAAATGCTCGCCAGCGTCTCGACCGATGGGTTGGCAACGCCGCGCTCGATGGAAGAAATGTAGGTCCGGTCGACGTGCGCCTCAAACGCCAACGTTTCCTGCGACTTATCGGCAGCATGCCGGCACTGCTTGATGCGTTTGCCCAGGGCCACCGAGATCGGGGCCGGACGAACTACTGAGGGTGTGTCGGAGCGCTTGGCTGTCATGGCGAACAGGATGCCCACCTGATGACTGATTCACGACGCTATAAACACGTCAAATAATGCTGTCTATACTCTACAATCCACAGGCTAACTGCCGATAACCCTGAGCAGTGGGGTTTCGTCACGCCCTGAGTTGTCGAGTAAACACGACAAAACCAACAACACCAATAAGGAAGCTGAAATTGAAGAACATCACTGTAGGGGGTAGCAAATTCATCGTGGGTGTCGTGATGGCCGCCGTTTTGACGGCCTGTGGTGGCGGTGATGGTGGCAGCACTGCCGACACCGGCACGTCGACGGCACCCGCAGCCAACCCGCAGAGCCTGACCGGCACCGTGGCAGTCGGCACAGCGTTGGCGAATGCCAAGGTGATCGTCATCGATGCCAAGGGCAACACCACATCGACCACCAGTGACGCCAGCGGCAGCTACACCGTGTCGCTTTCGGGTCTCACCGCTCCGCTGCTGATTGCGGCCAACGATCCGGCCGGTATCTCGCTGCCGCTGTATTCCGTGGTTGCCAGCACGGCCACCGGCAGTTCCGCACCGGCCGTCGCCAACGTGACGCCGCTGACCACGGCCGTCACTGCCCAGCTCACCGCCGATGGCAACCCGGGAGGCTTGGCGACATCCTCTGCACTGGCGGGCGTGTCTTCTTCCGCTGTCGCAGCCTCAGTAGCGAAACTCAATACCGCCCTGTCGGCCATCCTGGCGGCCAAGGGGCTCGATGCTGGGTCGTTCGATCCAATTGGGGGAGTCTTTACGCCGAACCAAACCGGCGCGGATGCGGTGATCGATGCTGTGGCCATCACGCAATCGACCACGGGAAGCGGCCTGCAGCTTTCCAGCATTGCAGATCCGAACACGGCGATCCAGTTGAACCAAACCGCCGCGTCCACCGCGCCTCTCGCGGTGCCGCCGCAGCCGGCGAACTATCTGGCGACGCTGGTTTCGCAACTGGGCCAATGCTTGGCCGGTACGGCGTCGGCCTGCTCCACTGCCATTGATGCGAGCTACCTGAACCAGGGCTTTGCGACCTTCCAGGCGCGTCACCCCGGCATTGCTGCCACGGGTTCGAAGCTGACGGGCGTGAAGACGGTAACGTTCCTCAAGCCCAACACGCTGCCGAACATCACGGGTAATGCTGCGCTGGTGTACTTCCTGTTCACCGATGCAACGGGCACGGCGAACTTCGCGAGCGATATCGTGCAGCAGCGATCCGATGGCACCTGGGACATCATCGGCAATCAGGAGCAGTTCAACCTGTACATCGCCTCATTCTTGGGCCGCAAGCAGTTCCTCAATGCGGCCGACGCCGGCAATGGGCGCCTCGAATCAGGGTTGGATATTCGGATTCCCGCAACCTTCACTGTGGGCAGCACGACCACCACCGTCACATCGGCCTCGGTGCAAGGTCCTGGCCTTCCGGCTGGCGGGGTCTACCTGACCAATATTGATCCGCAATTCAATCCGCGCCTGACGTTCCCCACGCCAGCATTGACCGGGCCATTTGTCGCCAACGGCCCGGTGCCCAGGCCGGACATCGGCATGTCGACGCAGTACAAGTGGTCTTGGGCATCGCTGTCGGGTGGCAACAGCACCTACGCGCCCAACGGGCTGGCCGAGTATTCATCGCAGCCAGTCGATGTCTCCAGCATCACGCAGTATGGCGTCTACACCGTCACGCTTTACGACGCAACCGGGACCGCCATCGGCACGCCGCAAAAGGTGCTCAATGTCGGCCCCAACGCAGCAGCGGCAGCAGCCATCCACGCGCCGTGGCAGACGCTGAACAGTACGACGATCGGCAACTACCTGACGGCCGGCACGACGGGGCCGGGATGCCAGGGCAATCCAGCCACGGTGACGTGGACCAACCCGGCTAATGCGCCGGCCTATCCAAACCTGTGGGCGGCGTTCGCTTCGTCCTTCCCGCGATCGGTTGTCAACGGCATGCCCTCGGCGCTGCAATCTGCACTAGCGATCAACTCGTCTACACCTACCAGCAATAGCGATGGGTCGTTGTCGTCGGTTGTCGCCAACGCGCACGGTGGCCTGACGGCAACTGCGAGCTGCGGCGCGGTCAACGCCCAGCAAGTGCAACTGGGCTGGCAAGCCGGTGGGCTCTATTACAGCAATTCCTGGCAATACAACAACTAATCCATGACACAGAACGGCAACCCGCCCCGAGAGGCGGGCAACCGTGACGGGGAGCATTTGAGCCGTGCCTGTTTCGCAGGCGCGGCTTTTTTACAGCCGCCGCCCCCAACACCGAACCCATCACTCTCATTCCAAGGAATCTATCCATGAACACCACCACCACCCTGCATTCAGCACGTCGCGTGCTGGCCCTCGGCGCGCTCGTGACCAGCGCGTTTCTTCTGAACGCCTGCGGCAGTCGCACGCTTGATTACCGCAACGCTGAAATCGTCAACGGCAAGGTCTACGCAAAGGGGGCCAATTCGCCTTTCTCCGGGAAACTCACGAACACGCCGTCGAACGTCCTCTTTATGCGTCAGGAGGGATACCAGAAGCTGTTGGGGCAAGCTGGCACGCTCATGATGGGCCTCTATGGAACGTCACTGCTTTGCGATGCCAAGGTGGACGATGGCGTTCCTGATGGCGATGTCACCTGCAAACGCGCAGGGACCAACGTCTTGCTGATGAAGGCGCATTTCGATCAGGGCGCGATGGCTGGGGACTTTGTGATGTACAACGAGTCGGGTGAGAAGCCAACCATTGAGGCGGGTTTCAAGAACGGGAAACTGGACGGCGAGGTCAAAGCCTACGCTGCGCAGACAGGCAAGCTGGTCAGCCGACAGTCGCTGAAAGACGGCCTCAATGAAGGGCGTTTCCAGCAGTGGGATGCGAAGACCGGGAATCTCGTCGTTGAGGCCAACTATCACAAAGGCATTCAAGATGGGAGCTACGTCAAGAACGACGCCGATGGCAACGTTCTGGAGAAAGGGAGCTTTGCCGAGGGGAAGTTCACGGGCGAGCAGACCGTGACGGTGGGCGGGCTCTTTTACAAGGAGCCGGTCGAACAGCGAACCAAGGATGGCGTCGTACAAAACCAGAGCGAGATCGACACGGCAACTCGTACCGCAAGTGACGTTAGCCACTGCGTTGAGCGACTTCGCTACGAAGTCTACGAGCGGAATCACAACTTCCCGACCACAGAAGAACTCCCCCCGCTGATCGACCAATGCAAGCAGCGTCTTGCATCGGCCTCCACTGGACCCAGTGTCCTTGAGTCGATGGCGGCAGAGGGCCGCGACAGGTGGCCTGATGAAAGCAATGCCTGCACCGAACGCTGGTCAGCAGCCTTCAAGAAAGCAAACGGCGAAGATGCTCTCGTGAACTATCAGCAAGCATGGGAGTGGGTGGACAACTGCCGCGCCGGCAAAGAGCCGAAGTGATCGTGTGGCGCCTGCAGCCACATTTGCCGAGCGTGGCCCCTCTGCAAGGGAGGGGCTACGCCGGCATTATTTTTTTGCTTAACGGCAAGTGGGCGTCATACGGCGCCAATGCACGTGACCATGTCAGCTAGACTGGGCACCGCAATCGCCTTCATGAGCCGTCGAAGGGAACTGGCAGTTCAACCTGCGAGTACATCATGGACATCCATTCTCAGGGACTGTGGGTTGCCGCATGCTTGATCGGCTGCACGGTCTTCTCTGTCGTTCTCTGCATCCGGGTTTTGCCGAACCCCGCTGATAGCCTCGCGGAGATCGAACAGCCTGACCTGAGGCGAAACAACAAGCTGGTGCTGGGTTGGGTCGTGCTTGCTTGTACCAATCTCGTCGTCGGCCACTTGATCGCCTACCACATGCTGGGTTCACAGCCGATGTGTTGACCCACTGTGGCAACGCGCAACACGCCGAACAGTGTGGCCGGCGCGAGCATCAAATGCGCGTAGTCTTGAGGTATCGGACGACCTTGCCCGAGCCGAACGCCAACGCGATACGCATGCAATTCGCTCCGCTCGCGTCAGGCTGCATTGGCTTTCCACCGTGGCGGACCATGAGGTCAAACGCCTCTGGTAGATCGCTTTCGGCGGCCAGCATCAACGGCGTTCGCCCCGGCACCGGGTAACTGTGTCCGGCGTTCGGGTCGGCCTCGAACTCAAGCAGCAGTTCGATGATGCGCAGCAGCTTGTCAACGCGGTGACGACGCACGTGTTCGTCGACGATGAACTTCGCAACTTGCCCGGACAGCGAAGGACTCCCTGCCGCCAAGCGAGGCTGCGTCCCGAAGACGCCTGCCGAAGTCACTCCGTAGCGCCGTAGCGTATCTTGCAGCATTAAATCAGGGGCTTTCAAGAAGCCCTCAATCAGCCGGGCCATCATCCGCTCAGGATGAATCTTTCCCGACAATTGGCTCAGTGCGTAGTACAACGGCGATTGTTGGTCCGTATGTGCCCGCATATTGGGATCGGCCCCTTGGGTCAGGAGCGACGCAACCACGTCCGGTTCACCAAGCTCGATTGCACACATGAGCGGCGTCAGCTTCTTGCGCGCCGTCTCGGAATTCAAGGTGTCGGGCTGATGTGTAACCTTCAAGAGCAAGTCGAGTGCCGCTCTTTCCCCCGTACGAACCGCGTGCTGCAGTGCACATAGCAAGGGAGACCCACCGGAACTGCCCACCGCGTCCACGGACGCTCCGGCATCGAGCAGCCGCCGAACGTGCTCGGGCCGTCCAAACGCGGCAAAGAGGCTGAGCTGTGGCCAGCGCCTGACTCGACCGTCTTCAAAGTGAATCGCCCGGACACGATCGACACGCCTCAGGTCGGGTTCGATCGCGGAAATCGCTTCGTCGGAAATCAGCAGCATCCCCGCAAGAGGCTGCATTGCGAAATCTGGTGGGGACTCCTGAAACCGACCATCGGGCGGAAACAGCACAGGCAACTGCTGACTGAACTGCTCCACTTCCCAATCCTCGACAACGTGCCCATCTTGGGGCGTCTGGAACAACCCGAGCGCGACGGCCACGTGCTTGAATCGTTTCAAGGCGGGCCTCTTCCCCAAGAAGGCTGCAATGCAGGCGGCCTCCTGCACAATGTCCCTGAGCTGGTGTCCCGCGCGGTAGCAGGCCAGTTCAAACGCGTTTTCAAAGTGCGGGAACGCTTCCTCGTACTGGCCCGACAGCACGTGCCATCTCGCTTCCATCCATTCGTAGTGATAGGCCGTCCGCCCTTCGGGGTCATGGTCACTTGCCAGCGCCCGAAGTTGCTCTATCTCGCCCCACAGGCGTGATTGATCCCCTGCTGCCTTGGCCGCCCCACGCGTCAGCTCGCTCCAGAGCCTTTGGCCGCGCCCCGCCAACTCGGGCCGCATGGCCCCGGCCTCGCGGACCAATTCGGCTAGCAGTGCGGATGGATCGCACGCTGTTGAAGCGCCGATCAGTTGCCGTGAGAGCAACGGACGGAGCGACTGCACCCAGCTCCGCTCGAATCGTGCCAATGCCGCGCTCACCAGCAACCAGAGACCAGCTGACTCAGCGAGATCATCATCGGAATGCGTGCGAAGCTGCATCACGAGCAGTTGGACGCTTTGCGATGACGGAACGTCGATACCTGTGCGCCACCTGGTGAGCTTGTCACGCTCAGTCCGATCCGTCCCGGTACTCGCCGGGTAGAGGAACGTGTCGATGGGACCGCCAATGCGTTCGCCAAGCCAGTCGAGAACCACGGCGACGGGCACGCATTTCTCATCAAGCAGCAGGTGGAGATCCGGCCCGCTGCGCCGCTTGTGAAGCGACATCAGCAGCTTCGCCGCATTGGGCACAAAGAAATGCTCGATCAGGACCGGCAGCGCGTGAGATCGATCGAGCGCGTCGAGAGGCACCCCCAGCACCAGACGACAGTAGCGCTCTTTCAGATCCAGTAGCCACGGTTTGATGAGCGCCTGCGCATCGGCCCCCATCGCCCGCGTCATGCCGTCGATCAGCAGTTCCTGGATCACCGCATCAATCTTCGCCCAGTCAAAATCTCCTTCCCGAGCAAGCCGGTCCACATCGCGGTCGCTGTGCTTGATATCCAGGGCACCGGCTAGCGCGCGAATACATTCGCCAATTCTTGGATAAGGGGGCGCTGCCTGACTCATGCCTGCGTCCTCGTCAAAACGCGGCGGACGTCCCGCGTGAAGTTCCGGCTGGCACGCCAGTCGCTGGGCGTGCATGGCACCGCGAGCATTCGACCATTCGGGGCAATCAATCTGCCATGTTTGCGGCCGGCGATGTAGCGCCAACCATCCTTTAACAACCGCCGCACTGTGCCGGCGATGTCCTTGTCTTTACTGTACATAGTGAAATGCGGACTCGGTGGCACCAAGGGCACCGAGCCCTCCCCCTTATTTGGAACCCTTTGCACCGGTCTGATTGACCGTGGCTGCGCGCTGTGCGCGGGCGGCAAAGGTGCCTGCGGTTACCTGCCCGCCGCCTGCCTTTGCCGTACTGGACTGGATACGGGCAGCCGCTTGGGAGGTCATGGGGGACGGAGATTTGGATGCCTTGGATGACATGTTGATTCCTTTCGAAGTTATGGTCCACGTTGGACGCTCGAAAGGCTATCGGTCTGCGGCTCAGCCGTCTTCCGCGCCGTTGGTCAAAAATTTCCACAATCTGCTCTGCATTACCGCTGCGGCTGCGCTTTTCGCCGTGCAGCATGCGGCCCCGACATCAGTTGGCCTGGAGCGCCGCGCACATCCCACTCCTGCTGGCCTTGCATCTGCGTGACTGCAGCGCGGCAACCCGCACCCTGAAAGGCTGCTGAAAGCGTCGAGGCCATAAAGTAGTACCACTGCCTAGGACGATCTGTGCCGGCGCAGCGCGGTCCGCGACAGACGTGATCGGTCGGGTGTGTTCGAAATCATCGGGGCGTTGTCAGATGCGGTAGTCAACCGGCGCAAAGCATTTGTCGCCGGGCAGGCTCCGCCCCCGTTTTGCTGTAAGCCTGTCTTCTCTCTCCATATTGGGCCTGTGGTATCCCGCAGGCTTTTTCTTTTCTGGCCCCGTCGCCTGGACAATCGCTGAGTTTATGGCTTCAACGAATGAAACTAGACGGATGCGGTAACTTTGGAGTTGGCGTCGGATTTGCTCTATGCTTGCTGCCAGCAATGCAGCGTGCTGCACGGTACGCTGATGCTGGAGTGTTCATTCACCTAGTACCAATTTCTCCTATGGCTACCAAAGCTAAGACTGCAGCAAAGAAGGCGACCCCGAAGAAAACCGCGCCGGCAAAGAAGCCTGCACCCGCCGCCGCGTCGGTCAAGCCGTTGAAAGACACCTTCACCAAGGCCAGTCTTGTGAGCCATCTGGCCGAGCAGGCCCAGGTTGACGCCAAGGCGGTGAAAGCAGTGCTGCTCCATCTGGAGAACACCGTCGTCGGCGCCCTGCACAAAAAAGGCGCAGGCGAATTCACGCTGCCTGGTCTCTTCAAGGTGACGTCCGTGAAGGTCCCAGCGACCAAACGACGCTTCGGCAAGAATCCATTCACCGGGCTGGAACAGTGGTTCGAGGCGAAGCCGGCAACCGTGCGTGTCAAGGTACGCGCCCTGAAGAAGGTCAAAGACGCTGCCCTGAACGGGTAACGCAGGAAAATGCAAAGGGAGCCGAGGCTCCCTTTTTTTGCATGCTAAATCTCGAACAAGGCACTACTGTCGAACCACCTGGCAGCGCGTTGCTTCGCCTTGCTGAACTTGAAGCCGCCATCAACACCGCAACGTCACTGCTATCGCTGGCTGATGCGCGTGCAATCTGGCGCGAATTGAACGCCGTTGCCCGAGCGCTCAAGCAAATCACTAGCCCATGACCGTCACAACGAAGTGCATCGCACTCTGGCTCGCCATTGGTGGTCTGGTTTTCGGCCTGATAGCAGCGTGGTACTGGTTCAGGTCGACACGGGTACCAATCGATCCGCTGAATGGCGATCCCAACGCGATCATGCCGGCTGTGCCAGAACTCGGGCAGCTCGCATGGCTGGCAGCACAGTTCCGTGCTAACCAGGAAGTCGGTCGCCTAAACACCATCGCCGCGAGTCTGACTGCTGTCGCCGTAGTTCTCAGTACCGCCTCGTCCGTTGTCGGCATGCTGTGACGACAGTGCAGAGCATTTATCTCTCAGTGTTACAGGTAACCCAAATGGGGCTACCGGAACGACGCCCCCGTAGCCCAGGGGCAAAGCCATTTACTCCAAGACTATTCAGCTATGTCGGATTCAATCCTTTGGGATCGAGGTGAGGAAGTCGCTAAGCACAGGGGCCGCCAAGGCAAGGCGTGGGAGCTTGATTTCTTGCGCGGGATGCATGCCGAACCTGCCCTCCAGCATCTGGCCACCCACCTGTCCAATAACACCGGCCGACACATCCAGCTCTCCTCGATTTGGCTAGACAAGCATGCGTGGGTCTCGTGGACCGACGAAAACGGCAAACGGGTGAGTAAGCGTGAACTGGCGGACCTTGCAGTCATCGTCAGAAGGCCAAGCGGAAGGAGCCTTTCAAGATGGATGTGGCTTCTGCAGGGAAAGAGAATCGGCTGTCCATTGGAGACCTATTCAGGGACGAGCTCTCCCTACGAAGTGGATCTGTTGCAGCGTATGCCGCCGTTTAATCTCCGAGGAACGAATTTTGACCTGCAGACCCGAGACTTCGACCCTACGGTGAAGATCAAGGTAGGCTCGCCGTGGAATATTGAGCAAGTTTTCGTGCCATGGACTTTCCTTGATTTTCCCGATTCGAAAACATCGTCGCGGTTTACCAATCATCCACTCATAGCTCCCCGATGGTTGGGCGGAATGCCGAAACCCGGCTGGTGGGCGAACACGTGGCTCAACGGGGCGGTGACACAACGGATCAGTTCGTACACCGAATGCCTTTTGTCCATTGTTACAGGCCAAGCGCCAGTATGGTGGGACCCAAGGGGCGGGTCACGAGTGGCAGGTCTTGTACCCGGGGCACCTATCCATAAGCGCTTTCCGACGTGGAAGCGGCTTTACCAGTCCCTGATGAGCGCAGCAGTCTCCTCGACTTCCGGGCATGCTGTCTCCAAAGACAATCCGACGGGGGCGGTACTTCAAGTCAGCAAGTTCATAGCCAACTTTAGCCATGCACCATTTCTTCCATGGCTCTATGCTGAATCACTGGATTCGACGGTTTCAGTTGCCGGCCATGCACATGGCGGTGATTGTTCGGACTTCTTCGAACGTCGGTGTGCCTTTGGCCAGCGCGTTAAGCTTGAGTCCGACTATTTTCAGGCTAGCCACGACGTCGTGCCTCCTCTGGGCGAAAGCATAGAGGATGAGCCAGGTGGAATGCTGATCTTGTTCGTTGACATTCTGTCACCGCCGAAACGCCGCGCACGTTAGCCGAAAGCGAAGCAACCCTGCACGCGAAAATGCGTTGTGGCACTGGGAAGCTCGTTGGCAACTGCACAATCATGGCTGTTTTGCGGTAGCGGTTGGTACCACAAGTCGGAGTCTTGGCGGCTACGCGCGGTCTCATGGCCAATAGCCATAGCCTACACACGCCGATTGACCAGCCGCGTGACGACGTCGCTAACAAAGCACTCCAGCGACGACGTTTATAAATCTCGCCTCGTGTGAGGCACCTGACCTGCCGCCAACAAGGCAACGCAACGATCGGCAAAAGCAATTGGCACAGCAAGTGCACAAAGATGTCGAGCCCGGGTCAGACCAACATAGAGGACACGCTTTGCCTCCATATCCACCCGAGCTTCCCACGACTCGAACAGCGCTTCTGCCCGGTTTTCAGGGGCACGATTGGGTGGAATCACAACGCACACAGCGCCATATTCGCGGCCCTTCGCCTCATGAATCTTGGCGCACCGCAAGCCCAGATCGACCGCTATTTGAAGATGGTCAGACCACCGCGCATTGGCGGGTCGGCGAAAGAAGGTCCGTACGGTCACCCCGTCGGGCAGCGCCAGGCCCAGCAATTCTGTCGCGGTGTGCACCGAGGCGATCCAGGCAAGTCGATCCGCATCAGTATTTCCACATGCTTTGGGAAGATTCATGAGGAATGAGAGAGCCCGTCTCCGATGTGCCCGCCGATCCATGCCTACCCGCTCAATCGTTCGCCGTAGATGCTCGTTGGGCTGACGTAACCCCATGAGGTCAAGCAGCAATGTCTCCACTGCCTGAACCACCGCCTCCCTCGATCGCGCCGTCGTGGCAGGTGACCAGAACTCGCCCACTTTGCGTGCCAAAAACTCAATCCGCGAGTTGCCACTCGAATCGTTGGGAATCACGCCAGCGGCACGCTCCGCAACGTTGCCTGAATGCGCTAGAACTACCGAATCCGTCGAATCCAAGCGAAGTTCCGCAATATGGTCCAAGAATGCCCGACCGATGGTGGCATTCGGCGCTCGACCTCCGTACGTCAGAATCAAAACAGGATGTTCGACGCTCGCGGTGTCGCCGACAGATTGATCTACCTGTCCGACACTTTTGAGCGTGGCGGCTAGCTGGCACACCGCAGGGCTGCTACGAAAATTGCCCGTTAACTGGCGATGGGAGTCAACAGGGTATGTCTCCTTGAACTCCTGAATGCCTGCTGGATTGCCATCGCGGAATTCATAGATCGACTGATCCGGGTCACACACAAAAGTGACATGGATACCGAACCTCCTAAGCCACGACAGGATCTGCAAATCCAGCGGATTGCAATCCTGCCCCTCATCGACTATGACTTCTTGGAAACGTGCCGCCAACGCTCGGCCGAGCGCTCCGCCGCTTGAAGGATCACGAATTAGTCTGAGGGTCTGGGCACGTGCATCGCCAGCGCTCAGATAACCAGCCTGCAGCAAACCGCGCCGCCGATGTGCTGCCGCCTGTTGATATCGGGCTTGATGCTGGCGAACATGATTCTGCAATCCAATCTGCCTGATCCTCCCAGGGTCAATAGCATTGGTTTCGGGGTCGAACAGATCCAGGCTCACTGGATCGCCTCGGAAGGCAAATTGCCCCGTTAGACGAATCTCGATGCCAAGAGTGTCCCAACTATCAACGATGATCGGTCGTGTCGTACTCGTTGCCGCGCAACCGGGTAGCACCACGAAATGCCGAACGAACGCATCAAGCGTTCCCATGAAACTGGGATGTTTTAGGAGCAGGGCTAGCCCTGCCGCTTGGCAGCGCTCCCGAAACTCGTCGACAGCGGAGTTCGTGAACGAGAGCACAGCCACGCCACGACGAGGTGGCAACGTGGCTGCAATATTCGCGAGACGAGCAATAATCGTGCGAGTCTTTCCGGCGCCGGGACAAGCGTGCACGAAAGCGCCCCCGATGTGCGTGGCGAATGCTTCCTGCTCCGCCGTCAAGCCTTGAATGCCGCTCATGCTCGGGCGGCACCACGAATCGCGTCGGCGAGATAATCCGGCACGACAAACGGCTCACCCGTCGCAAGACGTGATGCGATCGCTTGAGCCAAGTCACCCTTGCGAGTTTTCTTCGCCTCAATCAACCTAAGAAACGCATCAGGACGGTCTTGCGGCGCGACATGCTCGATACGCTCCTCCCAATCTCGACGCGAGTTGCGATGCAGGCGAAGAAACACGCTCTTTAGGAATGTCTCATTTCCGGCACTGAATATCTCATGCTCCAACGTGTGCTGATTGGTCAACACAGTCAGCGCCTGCGGCGCGCCATGCGCCGCTGCGAGATATTCCAGATCGCCCCTCCTGTTCCCCAACACCGTTGGATCAGCATCGGTAATCACGATCAGCCGGTCAGCAATGCGTGCGTCTCGATGCGGTCGAAGTAACACCTCGACGTAAGGACGGAAGTCCACGCCCTCGATCGGCACAATAACCGTTCCCTTGAACCGGAGCCATCCTTCGGCATCACCAGCGAGGACCAGTTTTTGTGCCAATACAGGCAACAGCAGCGCTTCAGCGATTCCCTCCACCAGAATGGCCCTATCACCGAACAGCAACGCAGAGCGGGTCACATCCAGATACCTGCTGATCTTATCCAGTGTCTTTGGTTTGAGTCCCAGTTCTGCGATGGGCACGCTAACCGATTCAGAAACTGCCCTTCCATCTTGGTCGCGACGACGCGAACGCATGACCACCAGATGAGTCGGAGAAACCCACGCGGTCAGATTCGGCGAATGGGTCGTCACGACGATCTGAATGCGACCTTCCGGCTTGCCGGCTTCGATTGCACGATTGGCTGATTGACGTGCCTGGTCTAGCAGGAATTCGAGCACCAGCACTTGCAACTGCGGGTGCAGATGCGCTTCCGGTTCTTCGACAAGGAAAATCGTGAGGTCGGCGTCCTTGGCTTTCGCCAGTTCTACGACTACCGTGGCCATGTACAGCAGATTGGAGTAGCCCAGACCAGAGGCCCGAATGTCTTCTGGAGCTAGGCCAGAATCGGCAAGACGAAACCTCAAGTCGCGGGCGACATCGAGCAGGGTTTCTGCACCAAAATCTAACGCTGCCGATTGGGGGCGAACCCCATTGGTCAGCATTCCCAACGCCGTACCAATTTCCGTGTTTATCGTCGTCAGGATATCGGGCCGGTTCTCTGCACGCCTGACACCGGTAAGGAAATTTTGTTCTTGATCTTTCGGCAGGAAGTGCCGCAGTAGCGCCATGACTCGTGTGCCGCTGCCCGTACCAAGCGCCTGATGCGCGTCGCGTAAGGGTGGCAGGTACACATGCCGAATCAGGTCAGTGGAGCCGGCCTCCGGCTCGTTGGTATCGAAGCGTCCCGCCCAGGTAGTGGTCTTGCCTCGCGGTGCGCGCTCGGATCGTGCTTCATACCGATAGCCGAACACGGCTTCGTTCTTAGTGGGGTCAGGGACTGCAGAGACGAGCAGTCCTTTCAAAGTGTCGCCGAGCTCTCGGAAAACCCCTTCAATCTGAAAATTTGGAACAGTCGCGTTGCGTCGTACGTCTTCATCCTCCGGATACCGCTCCCGGCGCCCGCTCAACGGCAAGGTGAGCAGCCGGATTGCATCTATAACGTTGGACTTGCCGCCATTGTTCTCACCGACCAAGACTGTTAGATCAGGGCGAAGGCTGATGGTTACATTGTCACAAGACCGGAAACGCGAAATTGTCAAACTCCCCAAATGCATGAAATCCCCTTTGATGGTTCAACATGCTCGGATATTTCTTCATGCGTTGCTTTTCGAGCATTCTATCGGCCACGTTCCCCGCATCGCTTGACCACAGGGCTACCCGCCCCAGCGGTCATCCACATCGCGCAACAAGTGCCCGCCAAGAATGTAGTCACCGGCTGCTGCGGCCTTGGCCTCCAACCTCTCCAATTCGCCCGTTGGCAACGCACCTAGGTCGAACTGACAGTAGAGATTTCGCTGGCGGAACGTCAGCTTGGCGCGAGAAAGTCCATTCACAAGCGCTTCCAATGATTCGACTGCGATGTTCTCTTGTCCTCTGAACTCCACGCGAATTCCGGCCCTCTGGCCCATGCGGCCCAGCTCGACTGCATCCTGCCACCCCATTTCGTAGTCCAGCTCAACGACTGCGATTCCATCCGTCTTCAGCAGCCGTAGCGCTTCCTCCCGCGTACCGGCACGCGCTGTTGCCATCCCTTCCCCTACTCAATATTTGAGCGCCTACAAGCCACACCTTGCTCCCGGCCTATTGTAGCCAGAGGCGGACCGGAGCCACCCAAACGCACCGGGCACGCTTGGCTCAGGGCTCCATGCAGGAGTTCGATTTTTCCGCACTCCATCGCCCCGGAACAAAGGTCAGCGAGAATAACGCGGTCGGCAGCCACACCCAGTACAGCTCCGACGCCATGAGGGCTAGGCCACGGCTCCCCATGAACCGGAATACACCGAGCGGCGACACTGCAATGGGGCGAAACGAAAAAAACCAGCGATGCTCGCTGAACGGCCACAACAGCGCCACCCCCATCCCGCCATTAGTGCAAGCATCGAGCAGCGGTGTGACAGCGTCGAGAGCCCAACAAAGATCGCGCTGCGCCACGCGGTGCTCTTCAGAAGTGGATGGGCAAGCGCCGCCAGCGCAGCGATGACAAGCGCAAACATGATCGAGTGCGTGGCCCCCCCGATGGCCGAAAGCATCTTGATACCGGATGCCCAGCTTGAGTGCGGCGACGTCGAGACCTGGCAGCATTGCCGCAACTGCACCGGCAAGCAGAAGCCGGCCACTGACGCAGCGCCGTCCCGCTGCCGCCCCGAGCATCAACGGCACTGCAGCATGTGTGATGACGGATGGCACCTCTTGTCAGCCCTCGCTCACCGACACTCTCACTCCCCCGGTGGATCTTCAAAAAAGCCACAGAGCGCCAAGTACGCACGCAACTTTCCAGGCGTTTCGGCAAGAGCATGATAGATGCTGCTCTCCCATATCTCCCCGACGCGATAGCCATGTTCATTCTCGAACACAACCGCAATCTCGTCGTCGCGCTCCGCGAGCCGCGCATTGAGAATTTTCCACGCGGCCTCCAAGGACTCACCATCTTCAAATTCGCTTACCGTTTCACCTACAGCGATGCGCAAAATGTTCGCCATTGCCTGACCTCCTCAATTGAGCAGTCGCGATGATCCAGATTGGAGGATAGAAAGAATGCGAGAACCAAAGTACCGTTCTTAATTGAGTAGACAAATGAAGCCTACTGCGCGCCTCGGCGGGCGCGCCCCTCGTCTGCTTGCATTCGACAACGTAGCCGCCATTGCGATTCTCGTGTCATGATTCGTCGGACGACGGCGTCTCAAGACATTCTTTTGGAAGAGCGTCGCACACTACGACGAACCAGCCTTCCGATAAGCTGCATAGATAGCCTTGCTCGCCTAGCCATTTCAAATACTCTAAGACAGCCACTCTTACTCGAATATCCGAGGCAGGGTCGAATTTATACCGGCGAGCCAGCCACTTGGTCACTACTCCGACATTCAGATCTTGATCGATGTCTCGCGGCGCGGCAAAGGCACCTCTGACAAACCGCCTGAAGATGTCCGCCTGCCAGATTCGGCGTGAGACGCCCAAAGCATCGTCCCACATGACAGGGACATCGAGAAGCGAAGGCCATTTGAGCGCGTTTATGCCTAGTTTGGCTGTGACGAAGGCCAACTTACGTGATTCGGAACTGGCGAAGAAATTTTGATTGGCGGCTTCGATTTTTCGCTTTTGCGACGGAGAAAGTCTTCTACCCTCGCCCCAATCGCCAGGCCATGAGTTCCCTATGTACTGTTGGTTAGGCTCATCGAGTTCCTTGTCTCGCATGGCCGGTCGGCGCCTCGCAACCTCATCTGCATCCGATTGCTGCTCACGCGCTGCTCGCAGTTTGTCCTCGGCCTCGATCAGCCCTGGGTAGTACAACCATGATTTGTCATCAATGGAATCCAGGAGACGATTTTTCAAATCGGCGGCCGTTACCGATCTCGGTACATCTGATAGGTCAACCTCGACTGCGGGGATTTGGAGTGCATTGAGCTTCGCTCTCTTGCCCTTGTTGGAGAAGTGGGTGACGGCTACTTCGATGATTAGCCGCTCGCCCCCGAAGGAGACAACGAAGTCCGGACGTATATCCTCCAAGGCAATCTCAATCTCGCCCGGGATTTCCCAGTGAACTATGCTCTCTTCACAGAGAGAAATATCTCTTTCACTGGGCAAGACATCGGCCCTACAAATCAAGCCAGGGGTTCGGAAATGGCGAGCGTCGAGCAAAATCTGCTTCGCCATGGCGTGGACGGCCGTTTCGAACGCTGTCTCGCAGTTCCCCTCCGTCTTGTGCGCAAAATGCCATACGTTGATGTCCCCGCGCCTGGCGACAAGTGGGTTTCTGCAGCCGGCGCAAAGAAATGGGCCAGCGTCATCACGCGCGAGCGCGCGCGCCTCTACGACTCTCCCCGTGCCGTTGATGGCGAATGGAACTCTTAGCTGAGCGGTCACGCCGGAATCACTAGTCGAACTTGCGTAGGTTTATGCCCATTTAAGCACACCGCATCGCCGCTTTGCTTTGCTGTACCAGCGGCTTGTGTTAGTGCTCGGCGTTGTTCGAGCGTTGGCTGTGGAGCCGCCGTAACAGACGGGGTGTCCTGCTCGCGTACCTTCGATAAAAGCATATGGCGGAAACTACGGGCCATACATGCCAGCTTGCGCGACGACTACAGCGGCCGCCACTATGCTGCCCATCTACATTGACAGTTCAGTCAGCAGCAGTCTCGTCAACTCCATCGGGCAACTCGAACCCCGTCTCATCCGTCGCCGCCTCGCTAAACCGATCGACGTCGAATGAGCTTCCACCCACATTGCTCCCATCACCACAACTACGAGGACGCCCTGATTTCTTCTTCTCCGGCACCCGCCCCATGCCGAACGTATGGATGCGCTTTGTTGTCCTCGCCATCAGATACTGCTCCGCCTTACCCAGATACGCCAGATTCACTCGCAGCGCCTGCCGCTTCTCGGTCTCGTCCCAGTTGATCTGCCCCACACCAATGCCGTGACCACGCTCGGCGTACCATTTCTTCCGCCACCCGGTGTTGCTGTTCCAGCCATCCCCCTTCCCTTGCGTCACTGTGTTGATCCAGTAGTCAAGGATCTGCTTCGCAATGAACACGTCGTGGTTGAACCCCGACGAATAGAACAAGATCACATGCAGGTGCAGCCCTGATTCTTCACCCTGCTCGATCGCCCACACATAACCCTTGATGCCCGACATGAGCTTATTGAAGTCTCGCGCAGCGAAGAAACGTTCGCGATGCTGCTGCATCATCTCGGGCGTGATCTCACAACGAAACTTCGGCTTGTAGTTCAGCGTGAGCGAAAGCACCAGCCATCGAGACCGCCCCGTTTTCTCGGAGAACATCGCTTCTTCTAGCGCAAGCGCCCGTCGCACATTCCGTTTTGCGTTCTCCCCCCTCAACCGCTCACGCTCTTTGAACTCCCGTGTCTGGCAACGGGCACGGATCTTCTCGATCAGGATGTTGAACACGTCCATGTTGCGCATGCCATCAGCACGCACAATGTGCTCCGGCTTACCAACAAACGAAAAAGGGTACGCACCGAGCAGCCCCAGCTCCTTGCAAGCAGCGTAGAAAACTTCTACTCGCGCCGAGTAATGGTAGATGTCGGAGTAGTGGCCTAGCCACTCATCCACCAACCGGTAGTATTTCTTGCCAAGGTACAGCGGACGAATCTTCCACTTCCGACTGTAGCGAGTCATCTCATCGACGAAGCCGTCTTCCCCTTTCTGGATGTATTTCACGAACTGTTCGATTTCAAACAGATGCAGTGATGCGTAGCCCTCGTGGATGACGGTTGTTCTCTTACCATTGATGTCGGTTTCTTCGATGTTCGTGCGCTCGTCAAGGCGAGCGATTACCTCCAGTGCTTCCTGGTCTTCGCTGTTGTCGTACATGGGCTTAATGATGTGTCGTCGCTCGAATGGCGACGGTGATTGAGGTTCGGTCTCTCGTTCTTCTTCTCGTTGCTGAACTGCCTGCCAGCGATGCTCAGCTACCGATGGACTTGAGACCTTCTTTTTTTGTCGGTGATTGATCGATGCCAGATGTCATCGAAGGAGCCTCTCATCCTCTGCTTGACATGCGAGGTTGGAGGATGAAGATGCTTGCTTATGGAGGGTCGCTACGTATTGGTTGCTTTGTATTCCATAAGAAGCAGAAGTGGCATGCTTCGATTGACACGAGGATCACGGTGATTCAATCATCGACATCTGCGAGAAGATCGTTCATTGATTACGCCTCTCATACACATACATACGCACGCATAAAAAATATTCAGTCAAGCAATGAGGTGCCGATTTCATACCGACGAAATAGCCTCAAACTCTGCAAAAGAAAATAAAAACGGCAGGCCGTGCCGGCCGGTATTAAAGAGTTTGAGAGGTGATCCACGCAGTACCTTGATCGACGCGCGCACGAGTAGGCTCTGTGGCCGCTACAGTGCTACCTGTAGCGGCGTAGCATCAATATGCCCTCAACGAACCGGGCCGCGTCTGGTTGCGGAAGTAGTCATCGTTCAATGTCACCCCGAGAATGTCTCCCTTTGCGTCGGACAACGGGGACACGATCCGTTGGCGCTCAAGGAACGCAAGGGCATCCACGACGTGAGTCCTCTTGCTCCGAATCTCTTGCGTGCCCACGTACTGCTGAATCTTGCGCACAGTCACCACTCTGTTTGAATACGGCACATAGTGAAATTCCCATTCATTGAAGAAGCGCTTCAAGAGTTGAAGAACGATCGCAGCATGCCTCTCTTCGATTGGCGTGTTGATATCACCGAAGAGCGCGATATGCTGTTCTGTGTAGAAGATCATCAACTGTATCGCGCTTTGCAGAATGTCCAGTCCAATTTCGGTTCCCTGACGCTCCTCGATGACATGCAGGTTTGCAGCAACCCGCAGGGTGTTCTCCGCTATGCGATTTGCAAATTCTGGAATCTTTGCTAGATATCCGTTACCTGTCCTGTTTTCTGCAATCCATCTCAATGTCAAGTCAAATTGCGTTTGCGCTGCTGCCGAAAGGGTCAGCGTTGTTCGCTCAATCTTCCCCGATCGCATTGCCCGCGCATGGCGGTTGAACATTCCCGCAAGGTTCGCGTTGTGACGATTGCGAGCCTCGCGAACGACGCTGACTCTTCTCGGATTTGGATTCGGCTTCACGGGTCTGCACACTGCGATCAGCGCTCTCGGCCCCATACCGACATCAACGAAATCCTCGCCAAGATCTCTGACATATGCAGCCCATCGCTTTGGCTGCATGCCCCAGCAGATCGAAAAACGAGGCGCTGCTTGATACACTGGATCGCTTGCTATGCGCGCCCGCTGCATGAGGGTGCCATCCCATGCCGAGTTTAGATGCGGCATAAGCCGCCGCAAGTCTGGCAGAATTGACGTCGCCTCCTCACTCATCCATGACGTACATGGAGATTGAACTTCGATACTTCTCGCCAATGATGGATAGGTGACGTCCTTATGCATGATGTTCGCTGCCGTCTTTGCCACCCCTGGCTTGGCCTTCAGTAACGCTGCATATTGCTCCTTGAGCTTATCCAACTGCTCTTCGCTGTTCAGGCTCTCGTCGATTTTCTTGAGAAGCGATCTTTCCCTAGCTTCCCAGATTTTCAACTCCGCCTTTAATTCGTACTGATCTTGTGGGCCATCACTTTCTGCCGCTTGGAAATCCCGATGAGCCTCCGTTAGCTCAAGGAAAGACTTCGTCTTTCGACTACCGGAGCCAGCGACGAAGATGCCGGCAATCGATGGGGGACATTGAATCATGTCGAGATACGCCACATCAAAGAGACATTGCGTTGCAACTGCGGTGGAACTCAACATGACCGTAGTGATCAGTTCGGGAACAGATTCCGTTACCGCGTGTACCTCATCATGCAGTGCTCGTGCATTCCTCGGAAGGACACTGCTGATATCCTGTCGATCGAATTGAGCCATCTCCAGCGGCAAACCAAAAGGCTTCTCTTGCTCTTGCTGTGTTGCGTTGCTTGCAACTAATTCACAACTTCGCTCCCAGCGCGACATACCGCTGCGATATGGAGATGGCGCGTGGCCGTTAGATCCATTTTTCATATCTAGCCAAAAAAAATGAGGCGCTGAAGCGCCTCGCTGTTGATCAGATTTGCTCCCTGTCCCTCTTTAATAACTCGTCCCACTTTTTTTTGAACGTCACCGGCGAATACTTCGCTCCCAGTTTTTCGTAATGCTTGCGGATCTTCGTTAAGCTGACGCCAGCATTGAAGCGCTCCAATGCCTTTACGAAGTGCTCTTTCAATATTTCCTCCTTGTGAGCCTTACCATCCGCATCCAGATCATCCCAGCCATTTTCAAAATCGCCTGATTGGCTGACTCCACCCTCTTGCTCATCACGAGCAACCGCCTTTCCTTGCATATTCCCGAGAGCCGGAGACACGCCTGAGATCATTTCTTTTTCCTCACTCATGTTTTCTCCTGATTACGAGGCGGATTTGTCTCTAAGGTAGTTCGCAGTCGCCGCACCAAGAATGCGTGTCACGTTTCCACACAACTTCGTTCCAATCATCGTCGTCGTCCTGCTCAGGAGGATTCTCTTCAAGCTCCAGAGAAATTGCACAGGCGTCGATGTAATCCAGGTCGTCGAAGAAGTGATATCCCGGTTCACCAATTAAATCTCCGCCATATTGAAGATCGACCCCATTAATAAAATCCCCACGCACTTTTTATCTCCTTTCGCTCAGTTAGGTTGAGTTTCGTCATCGCACTACGCACACCGCGACGATATCGATGCGTCAACGAGAACGCCCACGCTATCCGCGCCAGCCAGAAGTGGTCAAGCGCCGAAAAATGAGCGCTGAGACGGCATCCATGCCGATCAATGTGGATGGATTTCGATCCATTTAGAGGTCGAAGCTTGGTTGGCAAAAATACAACAGGGAGGGGATGAAGCAGATTGCTCGTGCGGAGCGCACGCTAGCGTACGGCGAGCGAGGTGGCCGAGCCAAACACGCGAGAAAGATCAAATACTCGCGTGCTTGACTGGATACTTGAGATGAATAAGGGGAATACTATTTTTTAGCCGGCTCATCCGAAGCTGGGGGCTCACCGTTGAGCAATGCATTCACTTGCTCTACGGGCCAGTGCAGCCGTCCACTAGGAAGCTTTCTAGGGCGCACCCCATGATAGCTACCGTCCGCTGAGTACCGCTTGTGTAGAGTCTGCGGCTCGATGGCCAGAACGGCGGCGAACTCTTCTGTCGTCAGAAAATCCCGGTTCATCGGTACGGGCATCGGCGAACGACGCGAGGATTTCTTCTTTTTCTCGCCGGCTGCATCGGCAGGGTCAATGGTGCCCAACTGATCCATGAGCACATCGACAGCTTTTGCGGTGCGGGTCACATATTCGACTATCGGCAAGGGGATCACGTCGACCTGCGCAGCTTCGCGCCCATAGCCAAGAAGATTGCGGTACAACAGGAGCCACTCGGTCTCAATTGGCCAGTCCTCGCACCAACGCAAAAACTCGTACGGAGAAAGCTCGGTGGGCGTGACCACACCGTCTTTCTCCTCGTCCTCGCAATGCCATCCCCATTTCTCCCAAATCCGGCGAGCCTCAAGCAGGCGATCGGCACCAGCGATCCTGCCGTCAAGGCCCGTACCACTAGCGGGGATCTCCGTGCAATTGGGGGGCGGGTGGATGCCCGACAGAATCAATGCCCCTTCAACGGGGGTCCAGGTTGGGCGCTCCAGGTATTGCCTCAAGACGGCATAAAGCCGCCGCGCGGCAGCGATGCGTTCTTGTGGAGATAGATCGTCGGTCATGGCCCGCTAGATGGATTAACGCTTGCAAGATATATCGGCAGCGTTTGGCGATTCTATCGCGCGCCAAGTAGGGACCGGACCGTCACGGACCAGCGGGGCTTTCGAAAGAGATTCCAGCCTGCTCGAGCATCCATGCCTCGATCTTGTCGTGCCACATGCGGAGTAAGTCGAGCGGACGCCGCCGGTAGTGTTTCTCAGCAATTGCTGATGGCTTGTGCCCCTGGATTTGTGCGACCACACCAACAGGAACCTCGACCCACTCAGACAGCGTACCGAATGACCGACGCAGTCCATGCAGAGTTAGATGAGGCAACTCGGCTGCGGCAAGCGCCTTGTTGTGTGCGATTCGGGGCTCCGCAATCTTGCCATCCTCCGAAGTCTTGCTGGCGAATACCCAGGGCGACGGTTCCCACCTCTCCCCCTTTTCCGCTAGGCGTGCCAACTGGCGTTTGTTGGGCGGCGTCTCGTTCAACTGTTTCAGGTTCCCCAGCAATGTCGCCAAGTACGGCGTCAATGGAATAGTTCGCCCACCCGTCCCCTCGACCTTGTCATCGAGCACGACACTCCGCCAGCGAAAATCGACATCCTCCCAACGCAAACCCGCCCACTCTTCTCGACGAGCACCGGTTATGAGCAACCCCTGCAGGTATGCACTTTGAACCGGGCTGGTGATATTGCGAATGCCACAGAACCATGCCTGCAACTGCTCGCGTTGCAAGCAGTCCACTTTGATTGTGGGCTTCGTCAAGTGCTCCCGTATGCGCTTGTTCGTACAAACCTCAGATGAAGCCAAGTCTGCGAATTCGGTCTGCTCCTGGCACCATGAGATAAATGCCCGCAGCAGTGAGAATGCGAGTCGGGCCCGCGCGGGTCGTGTCTTCGCCTCTTCCGCAAGCCACACATCGACGGCCTCTCGCGTCAATTCAGACATGCGTAGCTCCATCAACGGTGCAAGCGGGCCAGCAACAATTTGGCGTCCGCCCTTCTTCGCTTGACGCCCTCCCGCCTCCGATAGCCGAATGTGGTCAAGATAGTGCCGATCGGACCATTTGTCCTTGCGAACATCCAAGTACCGCTGCCACGCTTTCGAAACGGACAGATCCTGTCGCCGGGCTTCAGCTTGCCGCGCCTCATGGGCGGCTTGCTGCTCCGCTCGCACTTCACGCGGATCTTTACCATCGTCGATCAACGTCTTCAGTCGTGCTGCCTCGGTGCGTGCTCGCCCCAAGTCCCACGCCCGAGCGTCACCGATTGTCACCCGGATCGTCTTGCGGAATAGACGCGACTCAAAAATGTAGGCCCGCGCGCCTGCCGCCGTGATACGCAACCCAAAGCCGGGCGTCTTAGCGTCCCAAAAAATAGTCTGCTGCTTGTTTGGCTCACATTGGAAGCCCTCAATCCGCGCCGCAGTAAAGTTCTGTTTGCTCACCCCGCTCCCCTATGTAGGCACCGTGTAGGCAAATCCTAGGGGAGTCAGTCAATCTCAGTCAAGGCAAAATCCGCAGAACATCGCCGCAAACCCTTATAATTCAGCCAATCAGATGCCTACACGGATATCGATCCATGAGAGAGAATCCCCAGTTCTTCGGAATCATAATCCGCAGGTCCGGGGTTCGAGTCCCTGATTCGCCACCACTCACTGGAAGGCCGCTGCTCCGCAAGGACCAGCGGCCTTCTGCTTTCCGAGACCCTTGATTTATAAGGGTTTCCGAGGTGCTGGCTCAAGTTTTTCCACTTGCCGACCGTAACAACGGACCGTAGCAATTTGCGTACGAATCCGCCCCGATAGGTCACCCAGTGGACAAAGCCTTGCAACAACCGTACCTCTACCAGCGACCCGACAGCGAAAAGTGGCAGTTCCGGCGCTCGGTCCCCAAGCACCTCCAAGCCTCCATCGGCAAATCGTCCATCACCGCCTCTCTGCGTACGCCCGACGCCAAGGTCGCCGCCAAACGCGCCCGTGAGTTGGCCGTGAAGACCGATAACCTTTTCGCTACCCATGAGGCCAGACTGCAGGCTGTCGACGAGACACCGCCCACGGCCGGCGTCGATGGCGATAAGCAACCACAAAAGCTCCAGCGCTGGATGATTCCGTCGCTCGTCGAACGATACAAAGCCGCGATTCTCGAGACGGATGAGTTCGAGCGGCCGAAAACGGTCGCTGACCTGCACGCCCGCCGCGCGGAGCTTACTCGGGAGCTCCAGGCACTCGAAGACGCTTGTGCAATTCAGGACATCTCATTCGCCGAATGCAATGCCCAGGACATGCTGGAAACGGAAGGTTTCGACGTCGCCACGACGGAGCCCAATCTGCTGCAGCATTACACCTTGCGGTTGATGCAGGCGGACCTGCAGGCCATCAAGAGTCAACTCAAGAGGCTGCAAGGCATCGAAGTGCCGACCCCCGAGATGCCGGCCGCCCCCGGCGAGAATGATAGTTGGGACCACTACCTGGACCATTGGGCCGGTGAGCGGCACCCTGAGCCCAAGACCCTTGATGAGGCCCGGTCACAGGTGACGCGGCTGCGGAAATTTTCCGGCGACCGGGCACCTGTTGAGCTCACCGCCGACGATATTCGTGACTACGCACGGTACCTCGAACAAAAAGAAGGCCTCTCGAAGAGCCGCGTCAAGACAATTTTTGCGCTGCTACGCCCTATCCTGGAGACGAACTTGGAGAGCGGTCTCACGGCCTTGTCGGCGAATCCCTTTGCAGAAGTCAAAATCCGGGTCTCCGCGAAACACAAGGAGGACCGCCAGCCATTCGAGTTGCCGCATCTCCGCCTTCTGTTCAAGACCGAGGTATTCACCGCAGGCAAGCGGCCCGCCAAAGGTGGTGGCGATGCCGCCTTCTGGCTACCGCTGCTTGCGGCCTTCAGCGGCGCGCGGGAGGAAGAGCTCGGCCAGTTGATGGTCTGCGACGTGGAAACGAGGAACCATCGCCTGTTCCTGCGCATCACGGACCTGGGCGAAGAACAAGGGGTCAAGAACACGGTCTCGAAGCGCCACATCCCTGTTCACAACGAACTGCTCAAAATCGGCTTTGGCAACTATGTCGAACTGATGCGGGCCGCCGGTCATGAACGACTTTTCCCGGACCTGAAGCCGAACAAGTATGGCGTGTTCACCGCCAAGTTCTCGACCTGGTTCAACGAATACCTGGACAGGTACGTTATCGACGATATTCGCTATAACTTCCACTCGTTCCGCCATACTTTTGAAGAGTACGGCGGCCGATGCGGACTCAAGGAATACCAAATCAATGGCATCCTGGGTCATCAACCCGAAGGTATGGCGGGCCGCTATGGGAAGAAACGTGCTGGCCGGCGTGTCTACGACCCCATGGAGCTCGCGGCGGGGATGGACCTTTACGAAATTAGGGACGTGGATTTTTCGCACCTCTACAACAGCTACTGACCATAGTGCAGCTACCTGCGGACGACGCTCGGCATCATGGACCAGCAACTGGTAACCTGTTCGTTCCGGCATACCGTCATTGACGAGGCCCTGGAAACCGGTATCTCAAAAGAGGGCGGAGACAATCTGATCGGCCACGCAGAAGGAGATAACCGAACCAAAAACGCCGGTGAAGCCTACTATGGCGCGCGCTGGTATTTCGCCAAGCCTTCACTGGAGGCGGTTATCCAACTCGATGGCCTGCACTAACTGCCGCAGGGTTTTCCGGCCTGGACTGAGTTTCAGAAGCGCAAAGCGGATTTCTCCCAGGTCGTCCGCTCGGCGAAGGCACTCCCCTTGAAGCGTGGCCGACGGATAGCTCCAATGATGTGGCACCGCAAGTCAGGCCTCTCAGGTGTATCACGCCTGGGAGGACATTACCCTCGACGTGTCGCAGCCCCCCGTCATGCGCACCGCTTACTCGCGCACGCTGCCGATCTTGGCTATGCCATCGTAGCTTCATAAAGACCTCTTCACTTCCCAACCTTGGCGGAGAGCGATATCGACTAGCGAGTCTGTACATAAGAACTCTCTTCAGAAAGAAGTTTTTATGCTTTGTTGGTGAAGCAGGGCGCTTGAAGGGCGAAGCATCCCCAAGCCGCAGCGTCGCTGCGGTTCGTGCTTCACCCGAGTGACCATGCCATGCCGGAGCCAGCGTCGCACCATCGAGCACGAGAGTCGGGACGATCCGCTCACGCACAGCCAGACTATTTACACGCATTCGTCACGTGCCAGTTCCCCTCTAGCTGTAGCACCCAGGGTGCGCCCATAACTGCCCGCTTGGCGCGATTGGGACGGTCGCGGTGGTCTACCCCTCTCCCCCGTCCAAGAGCCCCGGTGTCACCGTGGCTCATAGACGAATAGCAACGCGTTTTATACGTAAGCACCCGGTGAACCCGTCTTGCCAGCTAGGTGGCGCTGGGCGTCCAGCGATGCGGGAGCAGTTCGGCGATGTCGGCCGCCTTGTGG
>NZ_CATYWO010000013.1:0-12663 GCF_958405655.1 Ralstonia condita
AAAGATTGCCCCCAGTGGGGGTGGATAACTTTTCCGACCTCACGGCATGGCATTCCGGGGTGCACGGCATAGCATTCCGCTTTCACGGCATAGCATTCCGCTTTCACGGCATGGCATTCCGCCCACCCTATGCAAGGCATTGATTCATATAGATTTTTTTGAGGATTTTTCGCGTTAACCTATATCTAACCTACCTTAACCACTGGTGCCCTGTGGACAATTCATCGCAGGGCAGGGGTGCCCTCCGCCTCTTGGGGGCTTCGCCCCCGCCGGCTCCTACGGGCCGCAAGCGGCCCTCCGCCCGCGCCTTCGGCGCTCCCGCCCGGCATCCCCCAGGGGCTTAACGCCCCTCGGCCTACGGCCTCACCCCACAATCGTGGCCCCCAGAGGGGGCAGGAATAGCCCCCCATGTCGCAACACTACCGCACAGGCCCAAACCATCTCCATAGGACAACCTACGGGAAGACAGCAAACCAATCTCACGCGAGCGTTGCGCAAGGGCTGGTCTAAGCGGCTCGGCCGGCTTGCCGGCCGACCGCACGGCGCAAGCGCCGTGCCCCTACGGGCGCTAAGACCCGGACAAATCACGCCCGCCCGGCAAGCCGGCCGGCCGCTCAGCCGGGATCGCGTGCGATCCAGCCCAAGACCGTAGATAGGACGCAACCGTCCTATGAGCTTGCAGGGAAGGGGCCCGGGGTAGCCGACGGCACAGGAAGGCCATAGCGCGCGTTTTGGCGCGGCTTGCGGCTGCGTACCCAGGGTCAGAGTACAATGGGCTTGCTGGTCGGATGATTGGCACCTAGGCCGCGAGGAGTCGCGGTCGATTACCTTGCATGGAGTTGCAAATGAGCGAACCTCTTCGCATTACCTCTCTCGCCAGCATCGGCGAAATTTTCCAGAGATACCCGACAATCAACCGCTTGATCCTCAAGCACGTTGGTGAATCGACTTGGGAAATCATCAAGCATGACAGCGAGCGGCCGAACAACTTGCACCAAGTTGCCGAGCGCACGGGCGGCATGTTCGCCTACGAACGCAACACCAAGCGGGGCTTCGAGGCGCTGAGCGGCTACATTATCGGCAGCGACGAGCAGTACAAGGTCGTGTACCGCCTACCGAGCGACTGAGGTACCGATCAGAAGCGGTGACCAACGGCGACGACCAGCGCGCCCAGGGAGAACCACCAGACCCATCCCACGCGTTTGTTCAACGTTTGAAGCGCGTGCACGACCGACTGGAAAGCAGAGGCCTGCCCGTCACCGTTCAGGCTATCCAGCACCCGCTGCACGTCGCCGCGCGTGGCTGGCACGTCGAGCGCATCTGGATCGTCGGGCGTGATCTCCACGAACCAGTCCGGGTGCTCACGTTCCATGCGCTGCGACATGCTGTTGTACAGGTTGTGCGGCATCAGATCCGATCGTGGGTCCGCCTGGACGACGGTCCACACGCCGGCGCGCAGGGCGTCGCGTTCCTCCTGCCGACGCCAGAGGCGCACGTTGTAGAGCATTTGGTCCAGCGCGAAATCAGGATCGCGTTCGATGGCCTGCTGGATCTGCTCGACGCCCAGGCTGCATGAGGAGTACACGGCAGCGCGCAGCGCGGGATCCTCACTGGCGAGAAACTCCTCCGCTCGCTTCTGGCTCTTCTTCAGGGCGAGTCGGGCGAGGCCCTTACGGACGTTCTGAAATGAGGACAGTTGGCCGTACTTCACGCCCTCGTCGTCGGGCACGTTCCACCGCGCAGCGAGCGCCAGGGGATCCTCGATCCCGTACCCGATAGGCAGCAGGACATCGAATAACCACCCGAGCGCGAACCCCCACGGCGCCGTCGTCGGGACGGTCCCGGCCAGCTTCCACGCCGATTCGAACACCTTGTTGTGCACGTGCTCTGCGTACCCGTCCGCGAAGGATTGGTCGTAGGGCTTACTCATTCGTGGGTTCTTCGGCAGCGCGCGCAGGACGGTCAACCGTTGGGCCTCGGACAGGCATTGCCAGGCGAGGCCACCGGTGAAGAACACTTCGAGGAACTCGTTGCGCAGGGAGGGGTTGCTGAACAGCGTGGTCAGCTCCTCGTCGCTGGTCGACGGCAGCCAGTCCGCGATGGTCTCTCCGAGCCCGCCGAAGATCGCCACGGCGCCGGCGGCTTCGTTCGCCAGCAAGGACAGCCGGATCGCCCGCGCGTGGGTGGTGTCCCCACGGTTGGCCAAGAGCAGCGCGCGTCCCGTGACGTCGTACTTGCACCATCGCGCCAGCGCGAGGTCGATCAGGGGATCGTGCCGATCGAGCAACGCCTGCTCAAACGCTTCGTCCGTCGTTTCCATGTACGGGTGCTTGACCAGCTCAGCCCCCCGTTCTTCCAGGTAGCGAACCACCGCGTCGGGTGGGCTGGCGACCAGCCGGGCCTCATCGACGATGCTTTGAAACGTGCGCACGCTCATCCCCCGTCCATTCTTTTGTCCGGGGAATGTAGCACGGCGCTCAGGCGCTTTGCGGCTCGGCGTGCGTGCCCTGTGTGCTGGTCCACGGCGGCAGGAGCCGGCAGCTCAGGTCCTGCGCTTGGTTGAGTAGATCGGCCAGCGGGCGGCCCATTGCTTCATCGGCCTGCCATGCCCATAGCACGATGCCGGCCAGGTTGCGGGCGACCAGGTGGCCACCCTCGAACGTCCAATGTGCATTCATATCGATGCCCTCGATGCCGGGAACATTCCCACGGCTCAAGGTAGCGTCACGACTCCGGCAGCAGGGTTGGCCGCAAAACCATTTTTACGACGAATCGTTTAATCGTATTTGATGGCGATGAAAAAGGGCACCGAGGCGCCCTTTACCCAATGAACACGTCAGTCATGGTGGTGGCCGCTGACAGAGACGTGCGTGGTGGCCTGTTCTTGGGCGAGATGGCGGTTCGCTTCACCCAGGCGCTCGCCCAAGGTCGGTTTCTTTGGGGTTGTGAGGTGGTCCACCAGACGGGTCAGATCCTTCTCCAAGCTCGTCTGGCTCGTCTGGCCGCCGATACCTGCCCCAAGTGCCGACTCAGAGGCAGCGGCCGGCACATTGGCCTCTGGCGCGGGCTTCGCTGTCCTGGCCGCATTGCCCTGCGATCTGGCCGGCGTATCAGTCCTTGGCACAGCCTTCGCCTCACCAGCCGCACCGCCTTGTGAGCTGGCCGGCGTGACGGTTACAGGATCGGTTGCTGCAGCGTCCGCACCGGCCGCCTCATCGGTTCCTGCATTTCGCTCCGCACTTGGCTCGTTTTGAGCATCACGCTGGATTCCCTCTGCATCCGTCATATCAGCCCCGTATCGCCCCGAGGCGACGTTGCTCTTGGACTGACCCGGAGCCGCTCCGCTTTGCGGCCTGCTGGGTGGCAACGGTGCAGCCGCACTGCCGCCGGCAGGGGCGCCGACAGACGACAAGGCCGGCTCTGGCGCGTGAAACACAGGCGGGTCACCGCCCGCGCCCATCGGGGAAGCGTTGGAGACTGAACCACCACCACCCGCCAGGTTGTCCATGAAGCCGGCCATGGACTTAGGAGCCTTGCCTGCAGCGCCAATGGCAGCCGCCCCACCGGACGCGATCGCAGCGCCAGCGGCAGCGCCAGCAGCAGCGGCACCGGCCACGTCATTGACACCCATACTGGACGATCCAGAGGCCAAGCTGGATGCAAGTGAGTCACTTTTGAAGGCCAGGAACGCCAGGATCGGAAAGGCCGCGACTGAATACAAAACCGTCTTGATAGCCGACCCAATCTGCAGCGCATCCGACCAGCTCATGCTGGCCACGTCTTTAATAGCGGCACCAGCGTTGCTAACGACTAGCCCGAACGCTTTGAAAATGACGGTGAGCAGAATTACCCGGTAGATGAAGGCAAGCAAGGACTTGAAAGGGGCCATTCCCTGTTCACGAAGCGCCTTGAGGCCGAGCAGGCTGAAATTGAACGGGGCGAGCATCACGATGATCCCCAGCTCAAGCTGCATCATAAATACTTTGAGGGCGAGATACGCTCCGCATGCGAACAGCCCCAGCGTGACGTAGGTGAGCAGGTTGGCTAGGGCTGATGAAACAATCCCGACAGTAGCGATTCCAACTACCAGTCCCCCGCAGAGGCCAAGCGTTGCCGCCATAATTTCGCCAGTGTCCGGCAGAGTGCCGATGAACTGGTTGCCTACGGCGTCGATGAACCCGGGCCCATTCTGAATCAAATAAACGTAGAGGCCACCGGACGAGACGGACCGCGCAAGGGTCCCCACAGCCTTTTGTACATCGGCTTCGCCGGACAGCAGTTGGCTAACGTTTGTCCAAGTGAACTGAAGAATTAGAAAGGCGCCAAGCCATTTGTAGACGTTTTGGTTGATCTGCTGCGCCGAAACGGCCATGGCATCCTGAACCGTCGAGAGGATGCTATCAGTTGGAACACCTGCATCTGCTGCTGAAGCGGCGGTACAAGCAGCCGCCAAGGCAACGAAAACGAGGAGGCGGATGAGGTTACTTCTCATGCTGACTCCAGTGAATGGTCTTTGCACTGCGCGGGTGTTTCGCGTCTTCCATCACTTGGTCGATTTCCTTGATGGATTTTTCCCGCTCCGCCTCAGCCATTTTGCGGACCAGCTCATCCTTGCTGGCCTGAGTCTGGTTGTCGTTGCTGGCTTGTTGTCCGCAGGCAGCGAGTGCGACGACGACGGCGATGTAGAGGATGTTTTTCATGGGTATTTGTTTCTACTTGTTGAGGATGGTGGACCAGCGTGGCTTGGCAGCAAACTTGCTGGTTTGGTAGGCGGTAGGCACGTCCTGCAACAGCACCTTCGCGCCTTCTGCGACGGCTGCGGATTCGGCCTGCCGCGAGGTCTGTGTCTGCATGTAGGTTGTTTCGGCCTGCGACTGCGCGGCCATCAGCTCCTGCAGTCCCTGCATTTGCTGAATCTGGCGGATGTTGATTTGGGAGAGCGTCTGCAAGGCATCGAGGTTGCCGTTGGTGGACTGGCTACGGTTGTACAGGTCCGTCAGTGCAGCTTGGTTCGAGTTGTACTGGTCGCGCTGAAGGCCGACCACCTTCAGCACAGAGTTGAAGGTGTCCGTCCCGGTCGCGTTCCATTGCTTGAACCGGTCCGAAAAGTTCTTTGCCTGCGGTGACCTGAACGTGCTGGCGAAATTCGCGTCGATCTGCTGCAGGTTGTAGCCAATCGATTGCCCGCCGGACATGATGCTGCTCACGCCGGTAATCATCTGCTGCACGTCGGTCGGCAGGATCGATGCAGGATTTTGGATGAGATTCTTGAGCTGCGCCTCGTACTGCAAGCCCTGACGCACGTACGTAGACACCTGCTGTTCGTATTGTTGGATGAGCTGCAGGTTGTTCAGAATTTGCGTGACTTCGGTCGAACCGCCCGTGCCAGCCACAGAGCCGGCCAGGCTCACGGTCGGCACTGCGCCGATGACGACTGCCATGAAGGCGCAAAGCGTCTTGGTGTGATGCTTGTACATGACTGGACCTCACTTGGACCGTTGGCGGCGACGGATCATCAGAAAAGCCTGGCTCGCAACAATGAGGCCGATGCAGGGCCAAGGATTGGCTTTCCAGACGGCCAGGTAGAGCGGCACCACACCGATTCCCAGTGCCGCCGTGATGGCCAATACCATTTGCGCGTGGCTCAGAGATTTCTTGTTTGTGTTTTCCATTACCTAGTTCCTTTTCTTTTGCTGCAAAAGGTGACGATTCAATTGCTGGTATCCAGTCCAAATGCATCCCCATGCATTTGAATGAATTGTTGACGTTGCTTCTCGATCTCCCGCATGGAAGCGAGGTCAGCCGTTCGGCCGGGGTCTGTTCGCGCCTGTGACAGGATGGCCTGCCGGTGCGCTTCTGGCAGTCGGTAGACCGCTTTTTGGGGCTCTGCAAGTACAATGGGGTTAGCCATGCTGATCTCCTAGTCAGATCGGTTTGGTTAGCAGCGCCTGGTCGTTCCAGCGACCAGGCGCTGCGCTTTTTTTAGGCCTGCCGCTCCTTTGTGCTGGCCCGCTTTTTTGAAAGCAACGCTTTCAACTGATATTCCTTGGCCGGAATGCCAAGCCGAGACAGATGCTCACAAACATCGGCTCGTGAATAGCCTTTCTTGAGAAGAGCCTGAATCAAAGGCTTCATTTCTTCCAGAGCAGCATCGACGTGCTTTTCTTGTGCTGGCTTGGGCGGTAGCTCAGACAGCTCTCTTTTCGCTTGCTCCAGGGTGTCAATGCTAACGGTTCTTTTTCGCGCCATTGCGCTTTGCCTTTTGGTTCGTTCCACGTGAGTAATATGACCTTAGCGTTGATTCGCTAAGCTCTATACCAATATGCGCGAGCATATTCTTGATAACTGACCAAGAGAATCCTTTGTCGCGAAGATGTTTTATGGTCTTGATCTGTTCTTCAAAGAATCTTGCCCTGGTTTTTTCCGGCAGCATCATGAAAGTAGCTGCCTTGAGAACTTCTTCTGCGATGACGAAATCCTCTCCGCTTATTCTGCGCAATGGTCCTTTGCTGTTCATCGCCTACCCCCTGAAGTATTTGCAAAATAATTTCCAGAATTCTTGTCGTCATCGTGAAGTTGTGTCAACTAACGATAGGCCAACATTAACACTTCGTTTACAAACTGTTACATCTTTTTTTGCTAGATCTTTTGCGGCAAAATTTTTTGCTGAATATGCTCGCCGAGCGAGAGAGCGGCTCAAAAGAAATTACGCAGCTTTTCTGTTGATTTGCAGAAAAGTGCCGCGTTTAGAAAAAAGCTGTTGAAAGTGTGCGTGAGCCACTGTCCGTACTCACCGCAAAGACATTGAAGAAACAATCAGAATGCGCCGCAGGTTTGCTGTAGATGTCCTATGAATCTGTCCCAGATCTGCCGTAAATCCATCGCAGATCCGTGGCAAATCCATCGCAAATTTGCCTCAGATTTACCGCTGGTTTGCAGCGTTTTGCAGCGTTTTTGGTTCTAACGGTACAGGGCAGGATGCCAGTTGTGTGCCTCACGGCACGCAACTGATCCAGACCGCTAGGTCGCTGCGCGCCCGTCGCAGTCACTCAGGGCTTTGCCCCGAGACCCCAACACCCAGCTAAACTGCAGTTCATGACCTGGAGGGTGGAGATGACCAAACTATTCACGACCAAAGACGAGGCGGAGAAGCGCTCCAGGCGGATCGTGATGCGAGTGACCGCAGCCGAAGAATTGAAGATAAAAAGCGCCGCTGCCGTGCGGCAGATGGACGTTTCTGAGTTCGCGCGCCGCGCAGCTCTGGGACGCAAAGCAGATGTGGACCACGAAACGGAAGCCGTGCTGGCGCTAAGTGCAATCACCCGTGAAGTGCGGGCGCTGCATGCGGCAATGGTCGAGCACGGCGTTACGCCGCCCGAGGAGGCCCTTTTGCCGGTGATCTTGGAAGCTCGGCAGGCGATCCTGAAAATCTCCGAGGCCAGGTAGGTGGGTGTGACGAGCCGACCGGCTCTATCGATGTTGCGCGGGCGGCTTAGCCAACAATAGTTGGCAATGTGGCACCAGGAAATGACTCCCAAAACGGCTCACGTATGAGCCCAGGTGCGCCAACAATAGTTGGCATGCCGCCATCGCCTGCTCACCTGAAAGCAAACGCATTGGCACGCGCATCGTGCAGCGCGTGATGCCGGCCGCCGTGCTCGCGGAAGTACCTTTCCAGCCGCTCAACATCGAGCTTGCCGCCGACGTGCTCGCACTTCCAGCCGACCGGCATGTCTCCATCGAGCAGATCGAGCACCAGGTCATAGTCGCCCTGGTAGTCGAAACACATTACCCGCTTTGGCTTTGCCGGCATGGCGAGCAGCCATGCCCTCAGCTCGTCGCGTAGTTGCGCGGCCGGCATCGAGCGGCCGGGAAACTGGCCGAGCTGGGGCAGCACGGCCGCGCGCACGAACTCGCTGCATGCGCGCATTTCGAAATCGGAACGCTCGCCATAGAACTCGCTGCCGTCTTCACCGACGATTGCTAGGCTGACGAGCTGGCAGTCAATGAAGTCCGTGAACTCGGTATCGACAAAGTAGCGTGTTTTCCAGGGACTGCGTGGGCCTCTGTTCATCGTTCTATCAGTCCTCCTTTCGGCTGGTTTAGCGTTCGTCGAGCCCTGTTGGTCCGGGGCGGCCGTGCCACTGGTCACGGACCCAGGCATCCCAATCGTGAGCAAACGGGGTGGTGCACGTCTCGCCTTGGACCGCGATGAACGCGCTGCCTTCCATCGCCGCTGCAAACTGCGCGCGCCATGGCTCCGGCACGTCGTCGATGCGCACATACAAACGCCCCTGGGACTCCCGGATCGGCACCGCTGCAATCAGCTCATCGCGGGTCATGCCGCGTCCTCCCGAAACCACTGCTCGATGTCCTTGGCGTCGTCTGGTTTGAGCGGCCCGAGGGTGCTAATCGGAATCAGGCCGGCCGGGCCGAACTGGTAGCGGCGATACATCCGCGACCACGGGTCGTAGAGCGACAAGCAGTGCAGTTTGCGCTCGCGGCGCAGGGGCGGTCCGAACAGCTCGTACAGCGGATCTATGCCATCGTCGCGGGGAGTGTCCATTGCTTTCCTCCAAGCCAGGAGCGACCGAGAACGGTCATTGGGGTTACTGTTGGGCTTCCGGGTGCTCCTTAACCCAGCGGACCATTCTTTTGATTTCGTCAGAAGGCTTGACCCCAAGCGCGGCACACATCGGGATCGCGCGCATGAGCATTTGCAGCGGGTGCATCTGATCGACATCGACGGTGTTTTCGTCGGGCCTGTCGGCATGTTTGGCTGCGTTACGCGCGCGATTCATCACCGTGAACACGACGCCGAGTCGCTTCCCTGCAGGCACCGCGGGATCTACGTCTTTCTCGTGGTAGTTCGCGATGAACTCGGCCGCCGAAGGCTTGCCGGCCGCCTTGCAAAGCCCGCCAAGAATATCTTCGGCGGCCCCGGCGAGCGTGAGCGAGGCGAGATAGTCGCCCCCGAGAAACAGCGTGATCGCGAGATTGAGCTGATGCATCGCGGCGTCGAGCTTGCTGATAGTGGGCATTGAGCCTCCGAAGCTACCCGAACAGATAAGGGCCGAACCGACCGAGAACGGGCGTTATGTCACATTGCCAGCCCGACCAAAAATTCCATGTCTCCCAATGTATAGTAAAGTGGGTGTGTTTACAATAATAGAGATTGACCCAAGACCAGCGCCAGCGTGGGCTGGCCATCACCGGAGCGAACACGATGCGGCCTGAACAGATGACGCCCGCCGAGCGCGCGGCACTCGAACGCCTGATCCAGTACGCCCAGAGCGACACCGGCCAGAGCCGGCGCGTGGCGGACTTCCTGCTGGCCTGGTGGAATGCCGGCCAGTGCGGCGGCTTCGACCTGACCAACCTGTGGGCCGTGGACGACGCCATTGCCGAGGACATGGCCATCGTCTTCCGCCTGGTCACGCGCGCCAACAGCTACCCCGACACGCTGGGCTATGGCCCGCAGTTCGAGGCCATCGTGCGCGCCTGGCGCCCCGAACTGATGAACGAGAGCCATTGACGGAGGTTTCACCATGGCAACCGAGACCATTGACCAAAAGACCCTCACCCAGCTCGTGGAAGCCGGCGCCGTGCGTGCGGCGCATGTCGTCGGCCACGGCAACGGCTGGACCATTGCGGCCAAGTACGGCCTGACCGAGCGTTTCCTGTCGGCCAAGCGCGGCGACGTGCGCGTGTTCCGCAAGCTCGAAACGTTGGTGGCCTTCCTGCGCGAGCTGGGCATCAGCCGCTTCGACGTGGACGCGGCCGGCTTCGATCCGGCGTCGGCCGAGCGCACCACGCGGCCCGATCGGTCGGCCGCGCTCAAGGAAGCGCACGCCGCACGGGCCTATGACAAGTGGTTCCGCGACCAGGTGCAACAGGCGCTCGATGACCCGCGCCCTTCCCTTCCCCACGCTACGGTCAAGGCTGAGTTTGCCGAGCGCCGCGCGGCGCTGCGGCAGCGGATCGCAAAGCGCGGGGGTAACGCTTGACCCTGGCGCTGCACTGGAAACAGATGGCGCGCGAGGATCGCGCCGCAATCATGGACTACATCGCCGAGGACAACCCCGTGGCCGCGCTCGAGCTGGACGAGCTGATCGAGCAGAAGGCCGAGGCCTTGCCGGCGAATCCAACGCTGTACAGGCCGGGGCGCGTGCGCGGCACGCGCGAGGCCGTGGTGACGGAAAACTACCTGATGGTCTACCGCGTGACGGACAAGCGCGTGGAGATCCTGCGCGTGCTGCACGCGCGCCAACAGTGGCCAGCCAAAGGATAAGCCCCATGTCGAATCGGAAGCCCCTGTGCCTGACGCTCTACAACCCGTCGACACGGATGTACCACCTCTATCGGGTCGGCAAGGACGGGCTGCTGAGACTTCGGACCTTTGGACCGGCTGAGCCCCCGACCGAGGTGAGGCGGTGCGGCACGATGTTGCTCGGCGAGCTGCCGCCGCCTGACTTCGGCTCGGCGCCGAAATGCGAAGGCCCTGGCCCGCACTTTCTCTAATTTTGAGCTTCGAGCGCGGCTTGCCGCGAATGCCCAGGCGCAGGCCTGCGCCGTTGCCAAGCCGTGACACCCCTTGCCGTGTTTGCGATTTTCTGTAAAATCGCATCAGCGCAAATACGCTAAAGAGGAAAACATGATTGTCGGAGTACTGAACCAGAAGGGCGGTGTCGGCAAGACGACTATCAGCGTCAACCTGGCCGCGAGCCTGGCCCGCGCCGGTTCACGGGTCTTGCTAATTGATGCGGATCCGCAGGGAAGCGCCCTTGACTGGGCCGCTGCTCGCCAGGGCGATCCGTTGTTCTCCGTAGTGGGTTTCCCACGGCCATCGATCCACAAGGAAATCGGGCAAATCGGTCAGGGGTATGACCACATCGTCATCGATGGGCCGCCCCGTGTGACCGACCTGGCCCGGTCGGCCATCATGGCCTCGGACATTGTTGTCATCCCGGTTCAACCAAGCCCCTACGACATCTGGGCGGCTGAAGAGGTCGTCAAGCTGATCGACGAGGCCCGCGTCTATAAAGAAAGCCTTAAATCTGTGTTTGTGGTTAATCGTAAAATTACAAACACGGCTATCGGGCGTGACGTGCGGGAGGCTCTGGCCGCCTACCCAGTCCATGTCCTTGAGTCGGCCGTGACTCAACGAGTCGTGTTTGCCGAGGCGGCCGCCCAGGGCCAGGCCGTGTTTGAGATCGACACCGCAGGGCCTGCAGCGGCCGAGATTGAATCGGTTGCCACCGAACTGACGGAGTACGTCAAATGAGCACAAAGAAAGTAGCAATCGGCGCAAAGCCGACCAGCAAGCCGGCGCCGGCTGCAGCCGATGCGTGGGTTGAAAGCCGTGTCCAAGAGGGCGAGGGAAAGATGGAGATGAAGCGCCTCACTATCGACATTCCGGAGAGCTTGCATCGCCGCATCAAGACGCAGTGCGCCCAGAACGGATCCAAGATCGCCGACGAGGTTCGCGAGCTTCTAATGCAGAAATACGGCCAATCGTAATTCTGTATTTGTGCATTTCCTCCTGTAAGAAGATCGAAGAGATGAGCGACGAGTCCAAATCTGAGGGTGCGATGGCCAGGGTCTTTGAGCGAGCAGCTCAGGCCCAGGCTAGATCCGATGCTGCGGCGCAGACAGGGGGGCAGTTGCCCCTGTTTCCGGAGGAAGATACGAGCGCACTGCCGAACTACATTGCTCGTACCCCGCTTTTCGCGCCGATCCAGCCAGGCCGCCGAAAGATGCATGACGACGCGGTCTTACCCTCGCCAGAAGGCTTTGAGGTGAGATTCAGTGGTAAGCAGCTCGACATGGCCGATCAGGACGTGTTTATGTTGGCGCTCCGCTATGCGCAAGGTGTGGATCTCAATCAGCCGGTCAGGTGCGATCGAGCTGAGTTCTTGCGCGATCTTGGCTGGGTGCCGGGCAAGAACGGGGCTTTCGGCACGTCGGCTTATGCCTGGCTGGACCAGTCGTTCAAGCGCTTAACCACGGGCACGCTGCACATCAAGACCAAGAGATATACGGCCAACCTCTCTCTAGTTGCAGAGTGGACGCAGGACAATCAAACCGGGATGTGGGAGTTCACCATAGGCGGGAAGGTGAGGGCGCTTTTTGCGAACAACGAGTATGCCTTTGTCGACTTGGCCAAGCGGCAGATGATTGAGCACCGAGTGGATTTGGCCAAGTGGCTCCAGTCCTACGCATCGACACACGAGCCGGGCATCCACCGCGTTTCCGTCGAGAACCTGAAGAAGTGGTGCGGCTACACGTCCCCAACGCGCAAATTTCGCGAGGCTTTGACCGAAGCGCTAGGCGAACTGGAACGGTTGAAGATCCTCATCAATGCGCGTCTCTACAGGGAGGGGCAGATGGTCCAATGGACGAGGCTTAGCCCGGTTGGCTAGACCACGGCATGGCATTCCGCTTCGGTGCCTAATGTCACAAAAACCACGGCATGGCATTCCGCCCCAGCCTCTTTTTTCGAGGCTAGACCACGGCATAGCATTCCGCTTACCGCACCCCCCAATGGGGTTTTGCAAAAGTTTGGCTGCGCAAAAGATTGCCCCCAGTGGGGGTGGATAACTTTTCCGACCTCACGGCATGGCATTCCGGGGTGCACGGCATAGCATTCCGCTTTCACGGCAT
>NZ_CATYWO010000014.1:0-8318 GCF_958405655.1 Ralstonia condita
CACATCTACTTCTCCACCGCCTCGACCACCCCGCCGTCCCTTTCGTTTCGGCGCTGTGTCGTGCAGCGAGGGGCGAATATTAGGCGGGTTTTTCGAACTGCGCAAGCCCCTTTAGTTAGTATGGTCTTTATGTGCTTTCGGGACGTCAAATCGCCTGATGGCGACGGATCCAGCGCAGGCTTTTGGCTGGACGCTTTCTCTCTGTGCGCTCGCGCATGTGAAAAACGCTCAAGATCGCAGCCGGCGGCGCGTGCTCCAGCAATCCGGTGCCACGCTGCAGCGAAACCCCGGCATCGTGAATTTCGCCCAGTGCATCCTGGAGCTTGCCCAGGTGCGCTCCGTATTGCCGAGAGGTCCACGCACCCAAAGCGGGATAGAACGCTTCATATAGATAGCGCCATTGCTTCGCCGCGATACGCGCGCGATGCAGGCGGGGCGCTGACGCCCGTACCGGGTTGCCCTCCCCCGACAGAGGAGCTTCTTTCTCAAGGCGGTGGCGCGCGCACACTTCACCCGACCGATAGCCACCTCAAGCCACTGATGCGCCGCTTCATCACGCTCGTCGAGGCATTGTTGGACAGCCGGAATCCAATCCAGAAGAGGCACATCCCACTCGCGCACCGCGCCCGTCGACGCCGCCGAGCTGCGCAGGCGCGGCTTCCATTCGGCAGTGAGCGCGACGGGCGGGATCGGCTCGAAGGTCACCTTTGCCGAGCGGAGCCCGCGCAACGTGACACGAAACTGATGGAGATCGTCATCGCCGGCATCCGGTCGAGCCAGCCTTGCCGGAATATCGCGCAAGGCGCTGACATGCTCGGTGACGGTGCCCGCGAAGACAGACAACACTGCAGAATGTGAGTTCTTGCGCACAAAAATCCCCGATGGACCCAACAGTAGAAAGCGGCGCGCAGAGTGCGCGCCTTGTCATTTCAATGTAGTCGACGGGATAAAAACCAGAATCGGCGGAATGGCGGTTCAACCGGCCTCGCTGGCGACCACCACGTCGACCTCGGCCGCGCGGAACACGTCGATCATCGACTCCGGCACCGGGAGGTCAGTAAAGAAACGGTCGATCTGGGAGACATGACCCAGGCGCACTACAGCCCGTCGGCCGAACTTGGAGTGGTCGGCGGCCAGCCAGACCTCGCGCGACTGCTCGATGATGGCCTGGGCGACGCGTACTTCGCGGTAGTCGTAGTCGAGCAGCGTGCCGTCTTCGTCGATGCTGGAGACGCCGATGATGCCGATGTCGACGCGGAACTGCTTCATGAAGTCGATCGTGGCCTCGCCGACGATGCCGCGGTCGCGGTTGCGCACGAGGCCGCCGGCGACGATGACTTCAGCATCCGGGCTGCCGGAGAGGATCGACGCGACGTTCAGGTTGTTGGTGATCACCCGCAGCCCCTTTCGGCCAACCAGCGCCTTGGAGATCTCCTCTGTCGTCGTTCCGATATTGATGATGAGCGAGCGGCCTGGTTCGACATGGCGGGCGACCACTTCGGCGATGCGGCGCTTCGCATCGATGTGCAGCACCTGGCGCTGGTCGTAATCGATGTTCTCGACCGACGACGGCAGACCGACGCCGCCGTGATAACGCGCAAGCAGGCGCTCGTCTTCGAGCTGACGAATGTCGCGGCGAATGGTTTGGGTCGTGACGCCAAGCACACGGGCAAGCGCATCGACGGAGGCATCGCCGTACTGGCGGACGTATTCGAGAATCTGGCGGTGGCGCGGAAGCATCAAATGAACACAAACGAACACATATGATCAAATTAGGCAATCCAATATGTTGCTTTATTTTCGCCTTTCACTACACTATCCGCCAACGCCTTGGAGTTCGCAACAAAAGGCGCGCAAATCAACAGGATCCAACCGAACCCATGCAAGACACCGATGCGTCGCGTCTCGATTGTGATCTGCTGGTGGTCGGAGGCGGCATCAACGGCGTGGGCATCGCGCGGGATGCTGTGGGCAGGAGCCTGTCGGTCGTCTTGTGTGAAAAGGACGACTTGGCTCAGCACACCTCCTCGGCCTCGACGAAGCTGATTCACGGCGGACTGCGTTACCTCGAATATTACGAATTCAGCCTCGTGCGCAAGGCCCTGCAAGAGCGCGAGGTACTGCTGCGGATGGCGCCGCACATTATGTGGCCGCTGCGCTTCGTGATGCCGCACGACGCCGCGCAACGCCCGGCGTGGATGATCCGCGCGGGCCTCTTTTTATATGACCATCTGGCGCGCCGGCGCTTCCTGCCCGGTTCGGAAGCCATCCGGTTCGAACGGCATCCCGCCGGCAAGCCGCTCAAGCCGGGCTACACACGCGGCTTCGTGTATTCCGACGGCTGGGTGGACGACGCCCGTCTGGTCGTGCTCAACGCCCGCGACGCCGCCGACCGCGGGGCGCACATCCTCACCCGTACGCGCTGCCTGAACGCCGAGCGCCGCGCCGATGGCTGGCATGCCTCGCTGGCGGGCCCAGACGGCATCCGCACGGTGCGCGCCAAGGCAATCGTCAATGCCGCCGGCCCCTGGGCGGCGGAATTCGCCCGCACGGCACACGCCCTGCCAAGCACGCGCGGCCTGCGGCTGATCAAGGGCAGCCATATCATCGTGCGCCGGATGTTCGACCATCCGTTCGCCTATATCTTTCAGAACCCGGATGGCCGGATCGTCTTTGCAATCCCCTATGAGAATGCATTCACGCTGATCGGCACGACCGATCTGGAATACAAGGGCTCGGTGGACCGGGTAGCCATCGATGCGGACGAAATCCGTTACCTGTGCGACATGGCCAATCGCTATTTCGCGCAGCAACTCTCGCCAGCCGACGTGGTGTGGAGCTACTCCGGTGTGCGTCCGCTGTTGGACGACAGCGCGGCCAACGCCTCGGCCATCACGCGCGACTACCTGGTCGAATGCGAGACCGGCGCCGACAGCAAGGGCGCGCCGCTCATCAACGTGTGGGGCGGCAAGATCACGACCTACCGCAAGCTGGCGGAGGAAGCGTTGGATCAACTGGCACCGTATCTGCCGGCGGCCGGCAAGCCGTCGTGGACGGCTAGCGCGTCATTGCCCGGCGGCGACCTGGAAGCCCCCGGACAGCTCGTCGCCGAATACACATTCACCGATTTTGTGACGCGCCTGCAAAAACGTTTGCCTTGGCTGCCCAGCGCACTGGCAAACCGCTATGCCCACCAGTACGGCACACGCGTGACGACGTTGCTGGCCGGTGCGACGCGACTGGAAGACCTGGGGACCGAGGTGACGCCAGGGCTGTATGAAGCGGAAATCCGCTACCTGGTCGAACACGAATGGGCCCGCACCGCGCAGGACATCCTGTGGCGGCGGACCAAGCTCGGGCTGCACGCCAGCGATGCCGACACCGGCCGACTGGAAGGCTGGCTGATGCGACATCTGCCCGAGGGGGATTCCGCGCCAGTTGCTGAACGGGCCCCCTGAACCCGCGCTGGCCTGGGAGCCGACACAGCGCGCCGGCATGAAGAACTGCGCGCCGAAGCTGAACCCGGAAAGCGATCCGTAGAAGTGGCTGTCGACCGAACACGCCCCGTGGAAGAAGCTCGACAACGAGCGTCCGAAGGGTGAGACGGTGGCCTACGACAAGCTGCTCGCAGCCTGGAAGGCCGGCAAGGTGCGCTGATCACGCGCCGCCCGCAGGGCGCCGGTCTTTGACGACGACCACCTGCGGGCTACCATGCTTGTTTCCGTTCCATCCCCTGTCGGGCAGGCCACACCCTGACCGTGCCCGACGGTCATCAGACTCTGCCTTATGGAATACCTCCTCGCGCTCGACCAGGGCACATCCAGCTCACGCGCCATCGTCTTCAACCGCGCCGGCCAGATCGTCGCCAGTGCCCAGCAGGAGTTTCCCCAGCATTTTCCGCAGCCCGGCTGGGTGGAGCATGACCCGCTCGACATCTGGAACAGCCAGCTCGCCACCTGCCGCGCCGCACTCGAACAAGCCAAACTCTCCGCCGCCGACATGGCGGCGCTTGGCATCACCAACCAGCGCGAAACCACCGTGGTGTGGGAACGCGCCACGGGCAAACCGATCTTCAACGCCATCGTCTGGCAGGACCGCCGCACCGAAGCCATCTGCGAACGCCTGCGCGCCGAGGGTCTGGAAGACGAGGTGCGCAAGCGCACCGGCCTGATCATCGACCCGTATTTTTCCGCCACCAAGCTGCGCTGGATTCTCGACCACGTGGACGGCGCCCGCGAACGCGCCGCGCGTGGCGAACTCGCCTTCGGCACCATCGACAGTTGGCTGGTGTGGCAACTCACACGCGGCCGCCTGCATGTGACGGACGTGTCGAACGCTTCCCGCACGATGCTGTGGAACATCCACACCGGCGAATGGGATGCGGACCTGATGCGCGCACTCGACATCCACCCGAGCCTGTTGCCCGAGGTGCATCCGTCCGCGTATCAATTTGGGCAGACCGATGCCGACTGGCTCGGCGCCTCGCTCACCATCGGCGGCATTGCAGGCGACCAGCAATCCGCCCTCTTCGGCCAAGCGTGCTTCAAGCCCGGCATGGCCAAGAACACCTACGGCACCGGCTGCTTCATGCTGCTCAACACGGGCGACAAGGCGGTCCAGTCGCACAACGGGCTGATCAGCACGGCGGCCTGTCAGAGCGGCCCGAAACGCAGCTACGCGCTCGAAGGCAGCGTGTTCGTGGGCGGCGCGGTGGTGCAGTGGCTGCGCGACGGGCTGCGCGCCATCCAGCGCTCCGCCGACGTCGAAGGCCTGGCCGCCTCGGTGCCCGATTCCGGCGGCGTGGTGTTCGTGCCGTCGTTCACGGGCCTGGGTGCACCGTACTGGGATCCAACCGCACAAGGCGCCATCGTGGGCCTCTCGCGCGGCACGACCATCGGCCACATCGCCCGAGCCGCACTGGAGTCGATTGCCTTCCAAAGCACCGCGCTGCTGCAAGCCATGACGCGCGATGCCGTTTCCACCATCTCGGAACTGCGCGTCGATGGCGGCGCCTCGGCCAACAACCTGCTGCTGCAGTTCCAGGCGGATCTGCTCGGCATTCCGGTCGTGCGTCCGGAAATCATCGAGACGACGGCACTGGGCGCAGCCTACCTGGCCGGCATCGCCACCGGCTTCTATCGGGGGGAGGACGAAGTCGCCCGGCAATGGCGCGCCTCGCGCACCTTCCACCCCGTGATCAGCCGCGACGAGGCCGCGCACCGGATCGCGCAATGGGAAATGGCCGTCGCGCAGGTCCGCCTGCCCACCGCGCGCGGACACTGAAACGCCGGCACGCCGCCCTCAGAAAGAAAGGCGACCGCCGGGTCGCCTTTTTCATGCCGTCACCGACGGCTTACTTGCCTTCGGTGTTGGGGACCTGCGCAGGGCCACCTTGTTCCTGCATGGCTTCCTTGCGCTTGTCGCGTGCTGCCTTTCTCTCCGCCTTGCGGTTTGCCTTGGCGGCCTTCTTCTCTTCCTTGTACGCGGCCTTGGCGTCGGACTTGCGGGCCTTGTATTCGTCGCTGGCTGCCTTGTCGTCAATGCGCTTCTGCACCAGCGGGTCAGACGACGAGGTGGCCGGCCCGCCTTGTGGGGCGGCCTGCACGGTGCCGGTGGTCTGCGGAGAAGTCTGCGGTGCGGGCGTCATCTGTGCGAAAGCAGTCGACGCAGCAAACGTGGCGGCCACGGCGAGGGCGGTTTTCAGGCGCAGTTCAATCATGGTTGAGCTCCTTCTTTTACAAAAACACGGAATTGACTGACCACATAAGCGGCGCGTGAAGCACCTGAAGTGATCTCGGCGCACATCAAGGGCGCGCGCCGGACGTTGCAAATCACAACACCCATTCCGTCGCAAGAAGCGCTCCCACACCATCGACTACACTGCGCGCTGTCTCATCCCACCCCGCACGCCGTGTCCAATCACGCCCTCGATTTCGTCTTGCTCGATCCACCCGCCGATGTCCTCAACTTGGACGCGGATGCCGCCGCCCTTCATGTCGCGACCGTGCAGCGCTGGCTGGAAGACGCCGTCATCGGCCTGAACCTGTGCCCCTTCGCCAAGGCCGTGCACGTCAAGCGGCAGGTTCGATACGCCGTCAGCCGCGCCACGATGGACGGCGACGTGCTCGACCACCTGCGTGCCGAAGCCGACCTGCTGCACGCCACGCCCGCCGCACAGATCGACACCACGCTGCTGATCGTCCCCGCCCTGGCCGACTTCCTCGACTTCCACTCGCTCACGGAACGCGCCGAATCGCTGCTCGCTAAAGCCGGCTACGAAGGCGAATTGCAACTGGCCAGCTTCCACCCCCACTTCGTCTTCGCCGATGCCGACCCAGACGACATCGCCAACGCCACCAACCGCGCGCCCGTCCCCATCCTGCATCTGCTGCGCGAAGACAGCATCGCCCGCGCCGCCGCAGCCGTACCCGACGCAGCGGACATCTACGAACGCAATATCGCGACGATGGAAAAACTGGGCGCGGAAGGCTGGGCAGAAATGGCAAAGAGGTTCAGCAAGACACCGCCCCGCGATTAACCAACAGCAGCGACGGTGTAGCCGTACCCTGCCCTATGCGGCGCCTTGAATTTTTGTGAGCGGGCGGAAAAAGGAAGGAGGCTTGTCTGAGCGCAGCGAGTTTGCCTCCTTCCCCGCACGGTCACACAAATTCAAGGAGTCTTTCGCCGCATCGGGCGCGCCTTTCTTTGCTTACTTTCTTTGGCAAGACAAAGAAAGTGAGTCAGCCCCGGCAGGGGATGAAACAAGGGGCGCACCACCCGCATCCATCAAGCAAGCCAAAGAATCAAACCGCCCGATCCACCGGCGGCGTCCACTGATACGCCCAAGTCTCAGACAACAACCGCTCCCCCGACTGCAACGTCAGCAGCAACTCAATCGGCGCATTGCTAGCATCCGGCACCACATCGAACATCGCCCGGACACCATCGATGCTCGCCAGCGGCCGCGCCGACGCAATCTCCACCCGCCCGCGCGAGGCACGGATGACAGGCTCCACAGTCGACCCCGCCGTGCTGCGCCCCAGCCGCGACAACTCGCCGCCGGCAAAGTCCACCACAAACCGCCACGAGAAGTATTTGCGCGGCTGCCCCACCACGCCGCCAATGCCCGTGCGCGTGGCCACCACCCGCGCCAGCGGTGAGGCCGCAGCAGGCTGCGCGCCCCACGTCAGCCGATAGCCGAACGCCAGCTCCTGCCCCGCATGCGGCGCCACGGCCGGCCGCCAGAACGCGACGATGTTGTCGAAGGTTTCATCGTTGGCCGACAGCTCCACCAGCTCCACCGCGCCCTCGCCCCAGTCATGCGTGGGCTCCACCCACACGCTCGGGCGCTTCTCGTAGAACACGCCGTCGTCCTGGTAATGATCGGGATTGCGATCGCGCTGCAGCAGGCCAAAGCCGCGCGGGCTGTCGTCGGCAAAGCGCTGGCTGCGCAGCATGGGCGGATTGGCCAGCGGCCGCCAGACCCATTCGCCCGAGCCGCGCCAGATGGCCAGGCCGTCCGAATCATGAATTTCCGGGCGCCAGTCCGACGCGCGCCAGCGACGTGCTGCGCTGTGGCGATCGCCGGCGCGGTCGGTACGGTCATTCTCGCCGTAGAGGAACATGCTGGTCAGCGGCGCGATGCCCAGGCGCTCGATCGGCTTGCGCACGTAAAGCGTGACGGCCACGTCCATCACAAGCGTGTCGCCAGGGCGGATGTCGAAGCGGTAGATGCCGGCCACGCTGGGCGAATCGAGCAACGCATAGACGCGCAACGTGTCGGCATCGGCAGCCGGGCGCACCAGCCAGAATTCGGTGAAGTCCGGAAACTCTTCTGCGCGGGGCAAGCCGGTATCGATCGCCAAGCCCCGCGCCGACATGCCGTACTGCCACTGCCCGCCCACAGCGCGGAAGTAGCTGGCACCCAGGAAGGCGGCCACATCGCGCGTCGGGTCCGCCCGGGTGGTCAGCCGGAACCCCGCGAAGCCGAGGTCGGCAGGCAGCGACTGGTGATCCAGACCGCTCTTGCCATAGTCGAACATCGCCGGATCGTAGGCGATGACATGGGCCTGCCCGTCCACGACCTCGCGCATGCGCACCGGCGACTTGAAGAACAGGCCCAGGTGGAAAAATCTCGCCTCGAATGGCAGGTGCCGCCCCGCCCACAGGGCATGATCCGCGCGGTAACCAATCGACTGGTAGGCGTCCCATCCGAGCGTGGCCAGCGGCCCCGGCAGTCGTGGGGGGGGGGGGCGGGTGGGGGGGGGCGGCCCGGGCGCCGCGCGCGGGCCCAGGGTGGTCGGCGTAAAAAGGTCACG
>NZ_CATYWO010000015.1:0-5659 GCF_958405655.1 Ralstonia condita
AAACCCGCCTAATATTCGCCCCTCGCTGCACGACACAGCGCCGAAACGAAAGGGACGGCGGGGTGGTCGAGGCGGTGGAGAAGTAGATGTGGTGCGGGTTTCCAGCCGATTGGGTGGTAAGAAATCGGAAGGATGTCGCGGTAGAGTTGGCAGCGAGTTGAACGAAAAAATTTCTTCGGCAAGTTGTTGACAGCGACGAAAAAGCTCTGCATAATCTCGTTTCTCTGCTGCAGACAACGCAGCGACGCGATAAACAAAGTTGATCGCGAAGTTCTTTAACAAACAAACAGCCGATAAGTGTGGGCGCTTAATACTGGATGCGACGAACGCAAGTTCGTTAGCTTACAAGTAATGAAGTGCTCGCACAGAAGTAAGGTTTGAACGAAAGTTCAAGTCAGATTCTGAGAGTGAGCGACCGCTCGTAAAGAGCGAAAACAGCAGATTGAACTGAAGAGTTTGATCCTGGCTCAGATTGAACGCTGGCGGCATGCCTTACACATGCAAGTCGAACGGCAGCATGATCTAGCTTGCTAGATTGATGGCGAGTGGCGAACGGGTGAGTAATACATCGGAACGTGCCCTGTAGTGGGGGATAACTAGTCGAAAGATTAGCTAATACCGCATACGACCTGAGGGTGAAAGTGGGGGACCGCAAGGCCTCATGCTATAGGAGCGGCCGATGTCTGATTAGCTAGTTGGTGGGGTAAAGGCCTACCAAGGCGACGATCAGTAGCTGGTCTGAGAGGACGATCAGCCACACTGGGACTGAGACACGGCCCAGACTCCTACGGGAGGCAGCAGTGGGGAATTTTGGACAATGGGCGAAAGCCTGATCCAGCAATGCCGCGTGTGTGAAGAAGGCCTTCGGGTTGTAAAGCACTTTTGTCCGGAAAGAAATGGCTCTGGTTAATACCTGGGGTCGATGACGGTACCGGAAGAATAAGGACCGGCTAACTACGTGCCAGCAGCCGCGGTAATACGTAGGGTCCAAGCGTTAATCGGAATTACTGGGCGTAAAGCGTGCGCAGGCGGTTGTGCAAGACCGATGTGAAATCCCCGGGCTTAACCTGGGAATTGCATTGGTGACTGCACGGCTAGAGTGTGTCAGAGGGGGGTAGAATTCCACGTGTAGCAGTGAAATGCGTAGAGATGTGGAGGAATACCGATGGCGAAGGCAGCCCCCTGGGATAACACTGACGCTCATGCACGAAAGCGTGGGGAGCAAACAGGATTAGATACCCTGGTAGTCCACGCCCTAAACGATGTCAACTAGTTGTTGGGGATTCATTTCCTTAGTAACGTAGCTAACGCGTGAAGTTGACCGCCTGGGGAGTACGGTCGCAAGATTAAAACTCAAAGGAATTGACGGGGACCCGCACAAGCGGTGGATGATGTGGATTAATTCGATGCAACGCGAAAAACCTTACCTACCCTTGACATGCCACTAACGAAGCAGAGATGCATTAGGTGCTCGAAAGAGAAAGTGGACACAGGTGCTGCATGGCTGTCGTCAGCTCGTGTCGTGAGATGTTGGGTTAAGTCCCGCAACGAGCGCAACCCTTGTCTCTAGTTGCTACGAAAGGGCACTCTAGAGAGACTGCCGGTGACAAACCGGAGGAAGGTGGGGATGACGTCAAGTCCTCATGGCCCTTATGGGTAGGGCTTCACACGTCATACAATGGTGCATACAGAGGGTTGCCAAGCCGCGAGGTGGAGCTAATCCCAGAAAATGCATCGTAGTCCGGATCGTAGTCTGCAACTCGACTACGTGAAGCTGGAATCGCTAGTAATCGCGGATCAGCATGCCGCGGTGAATACGTTCCCGGGTCTTGTACACACCGCCCGTCACACCATGGGAGTGGGCTTTACCAGAAGTAGTTAGCCTAACCGCAAGGAGGGCGATTACCACGGTAGGGTTCATGACTGGGGTGAAGTCGTAACAAGGTAGCCGTATCGGAAGGTGCGGCTGGATCACCTCCTTTAAGAGCGTGCATCCGACGTTAGGCGTCCACACTTATCGGTTTGTTTGATGTTACAGCCAAGGGTCTGTAGCTCAGGTGGTTAGAGCACCGTCTTGATAAGGCGGGGGTCGTAGGTTCAAGTCCTACCAGACCCACCAAGTTATGGACGGTGGAAGTCTCTGCCGTGACTGGGGGATTAGCTCAGCTGGGAGAGCACCTGCTTTGCAAGCAGGGGGTCGTCGGTTCGATCCCGTCATCCTCCACCAAATCCTTGTGGCAGCTAAACGCAAGCATCGAGTCGTCGGTGTTTGCGTTTGGCTTTGCCAAGACGAGAGAAGTAACTCGGCTGTTCTTTAACAATATGGAATGTAGTAAAGGTGTCGCGGCGCGTTGATGAGGCGCGCAATTCAAACGCGACACTGGGTTGTGATTGTATCAACCAGTATTACCAGAGCAATCGAAAGATTGTCTTGGAATACGGCACAACGCGAGAACTCAGCCTATAGCGAGACATACTCGTTATAGGGTCAAGCGAATAAGTGCATGTGGTGGATGCCTTGGCGATCACAGGCGATGAAGGACGTAGTAGCCTGCGAAAAGCTGCGGGGAGCTGGCAAACAAGCTTTGATCCGCAGATATCCGAATGGGGAAACCCGGCCCGTATGGGTCATCCCTTGCTGAATACATAGGCAAGGGAAGCGAACGCAGTGAACTGAAACATCTAAGTAGCTGCAGGAACAGAAATCAACCGAGATTCCCAAAGTAGTGGCGAGCGAAATGGGATCAGCCTTGTACTCTTTAGCAGTATTGTTAGCGGAACGGAATGGAAAGTCCGGCCATAGCGGGTGATAGCCCCGTACGCGAAAACAGTATTGTGGAACTAGGTGTACGACAAGTAGGGCGGGACACGTGAAATCCTGTCTGAAGATGGGGGGACCATCCTCCAAGGCTAAATACTCGTGATCGACCGATAGTGAACCAGTACCGTGAGGGAAAGGCGAAAAGAACCCCGGGAGGGGAGTGAAATAGATCCTGAAACCGCATGCATACAAACAGTCGGAGCCTGGAAACGGGTGACGGCGTACCTTTTGTATAATGGGTCAGCGACTTACATTCAGTGGCAAGCTTAACCGATTAGGGAAGGCGTAGCGAAAGCGAGTCCGAATAGGGCGTTCAGTCGCTGGGTGTAGACCCGAAACCAAGTGATCTATCCATGGCCAGGTTGAAGGTGCGGTAACACGTACTGGAGGACCGAACCCACTAACGTTGAAAAGTTAGGGGATGAGCTGTGGATAGGGGTGAAAGGCTAAACAAACTTGGAAATAGCTGGTTCTCTCCGAAAACTATTTAGGTAGTGCCTCGTGTCTCACCTTCGGGGGTAGAGCACTGTCATGGTTGGGGGGTCTATTGCTGATTACCCCGCCATAGCAAACTCCGAATACCGAAGAGTGCAATCACGGGAGACAGACATCGGGTGCTAACGTCCGGTGTCAAGAGGGAAACAACCCAGACCGCCAGCTAAGGTCCCTAAATATTGCTAAGTGGGAAACGAAGTGGGAAGGCTAAAACAGTCAGGAGGTTGGCTTAGAAGCAGCCACCCTTTAAAGAAAGCGTAATAGCTCACTGATCGAGTCGTCCTGCGCGGAAGATGTAACGGGGCTAAGCAATATACCGAAGCTGCGGATGCACGTAAGTGCATGGTAGGAGAGCGTTCTGTAAGCCTGTGAAGGTGTCTTGTAAAGGATGCTGGAGGTATCAGAAGTGCGAATGCTGACATGAGTAGCGATAAAGGGGGTGAAAGGCCCCCTCGCCGTAAGCCCAAGGTTTCCTACGCAACGTTCATCGGCGTAGGGTGAGTCGGCCCCTAAGGCGAGGCAGAGATGCGTAGCTGATGGGAAGCAGGTTAATATTCCTGCACCGTCGTATGATGCGATGGGGGGACGGATCGCGGAAGGTTGTCCGGGTGTTGGATGTCCCGGTCCCTGCATTGGAGATGGCACTTAGGCAAATCCGGGTGCGTGATTCAAGGGTGTGGGGCGAGCGACTTTAGGTCGCGAAGCAATTGGAAGTGGTTCCAAGAAAAGCCTCTAAGCTTCAGTCATACGAGACCGTACCGCAAACCGACACAGGTGGGCGAGATGAGTATTCTAAGGCGCTTGAGAGAACTCGGGAGAAGGAACTCGGCAAATTGGTACCGTAACTTCGGGATAAGGTACGCCCTTGTAGTTTGACTAGCTCGCGCTAGAAGGACGAAGGGGTTGCAATAAAATGGTGGCTGCGACTGTTTAATAAAAACACAGCACTCTGCAAACACGAAAGTGGACGTATAGGGTGTGACGCCTGCCCGGTGCCGGAAGATTAAATGATGGGGTGCAAGCTCTTGATTGAAGTCCCGGTAAACGGCGGCCGTAACTATAACGGTCCTAAGGTAGCGAAATTCCTTGTCGGGTAAGTTCCGACCTGCACGAATGGCGTAACGATGGCCACACTGTCTCCTCCCGAGACTCAGCGAAGTTGAAGTGTTTGTGATGATGCAATCTCCCCGCGGCTAGACGGAAAGACCCCATGAACCTTTACTGTAGCTTTGCATTGGACTTTGAACCGATCTGTGTAGGATAGGTGGGAGGCTTTGAAACCGGGACGCTAGTTTCGGTGGAGCCGACCTTGAAATACCACCCTGGTTTGTTTGAGGTTCTAACCTTGGCCCGTGAATCCGGGTCGGGGACAGTGCATGGTAGGCAGTTTGACTGGGGCGGTCTCCTCCCAAAGTGTAACGGAGGAGTTCGAAGGTACGCTTGGTACGGTCGGACATCGTACCTAAAGTGCAATGGCAAAAGCGTGCTTAACTGCGAGACCGACAAGTCGAGCAGGTGCGAAAGCAGGACATAGTGATCCGGTGGTTCTGTATGGAAGGGCCATCGCTCAACGGATAAAAGGTACTCTGGGGATAACAGGCTGATACCGCCCAAGAGTTCATATCGACGGCGGTGTTTGGCACCTCGATGTCGGCTCATCTCATCCTGGGGCTGTAGCCGGTCCCAAGGGTATGGCTGTTCGCCATTTAAAGAGGTACGTGAGCTGGGTTTAAAACGTCGTGAGACAGTTTGGTCCCTATCTGCCGTGGGCGTTGGAATCTTGACGGGGGCTGCTCCTAGTACGAGAGGACCGGAGTGGACGTACCGCTGGTGTACCTGTTGTCTCGCCAGAGGCATCGCAGGGTAGCTATGTACGGAAGAGATAACCGCTGAAAGCATCTAAGCGGGAAACTTGCCTGAAGATGAGGATTCCCTGGAGACTTGATCTCCCTGAAGGGTCGTTCGAGACCAGGACGTTGATAGGCTGGGTGTGGAAGCGCAGTAATGCGTTCAGCTAACCAGTACTAATTGCCCGTGCGGCTTGATCCTATAACCGGTATGTTTCCGGCTGGGTCTGCCTTGTGCCTGATACAAACTAAGCACAACCCCTACACACTACATTCCATATTGGCGGCGTTGACCCTCGGTCAGCGACGCGACAAGTCATAGCCTGGTGACCATAGCGAGTCGGTACCACCCCTTCCCATCCCGAACAGGACCGTGAAACGACTCCGCGCCGATGATAGTGCGGATTCCCGTGTGAAAGTAGGTCATCGCCAGGCTCTCCCTCTAAACACCCCAGCTACTCAAATAGCTGGGGTGTTTGCTTTTTACGGGTCGGTT
>NZ_CATYWO010000016.1:0-1294 GCF_958405655.1 Ralstonia condita
GTAAGCACCCGGTGAACCCGTCTTGCCAGCTAGGTGGCGCTGGGCGTCCAGCGATGCGGGAGCAGTTCGGCGATGTCGGCCGCCTTGTGGGTCGGCAGTCGCGTGAGGACGTCTTTCAGATAGGCGTAGGGATCGTGCCCGTTGAGCTTGGCCGATTGGATCAGGCTCATGACGGCAGCCGCGCGTTGACCGGCGCGCAGTGAGCCTGCAAACAACCAATTGGAGCGACCCAGGGCAACCGGCCGGATCTGTCGCTCGACGTGGTTGTTGTCGATGGGCACCGTCGGGTCGTCGAGGTAACGCACGAGAGCCGGCCACCGCTTGAGGCTGTAGTCAATGGCCCGCGCGATCGCCGAGCCGTCTGGGACGCGGCGTCGCTGTTCCTCGAGCCAGGCGTGCAGCCGCTCTAGAATCGGGCCAGCCCTTTGTTGCCGCGCTGCCAGGCGCTGGTCTGGCTCAGCATCCCGCACTTGCGCCTCGATCTCGTACAAGCTCACCATGTAGCGCAGTGCCTGGCCCGCCAATTCGCTCTTGTGCTTGTCGTGCAGTTCAAAGAACTTGCGCCGCGAATGGGCCATGCAACCGATCTCAGTGACGCCACCGTCGAAGCTGGCCTTGTAGCCGGCGAAGTCATCACATACCAGCTTGCCTTGCCACTGCCCCAGGAACGCGCGAGCGTGCTCGCCGCTGCGGCTGGGCGCAAACTGGTAAATCACCGCGCGCATCTTCTCGAACTCGCTCGGCGCATAGGCCCACAGGTAGGCGCGGTGCGTCTTGCCATTGCCGGGCGCGAGCATCTGCACTGGCGTTTCGTCGGCGTGCAGAACACCGTGGCTCAGAACCTCTTCTTGCAGGGCGTCCACCAGCGGTTGCAGACGCACGCCACAGATGCCCACCCACGCGCCCAGTGTCGATTGCGGGATGGCCAGACCGGCGCGCGCATAGATGCGCTCCTGCCGATACAGGGGAAGGTGGTCGCCGAACTTGGACACCAGCGTATGTGCCAGCAGTCCGGCCGTCGGGATGCCTTTGTCGATGACGTGGGGTGGCACCGGCGTCTGCACCAGCGTCTCACACTGATCGCACACCCATTTGCCGCGGATGTGACGCTCCACGGTGAACGTGCCCGGCGTGTAGTCCAGCTTCTCGCTGATGTCTTCGCCAATGCGCTTGAGCGCACACCCACAGGTGCAGGTCTCTGCGTCCGGCTCGTGGTGGATGTCGGTGCGCGGCAACTGCGGCGGCAATGCCTGGCGCTTGGGCTTGCTCTTGGCTTCAGATTTGGACGACGGCA
>NZ_CATYWO010000017.1:0-511 GCF_958405655.1 Ralstonia condita
CGCCTGGTCGTTGGCGCGCACTATGGCCTGAAGGATTTCCTCGCGCAGCGCGTGACGGCGGTGATCATGGCGGTGTACACCGTCGTGCTGCCGGCGTCGTTCCTGCTCTCGAAGGACACGTCGTACCAGAGCTGGGCAGGCCTGTTCGCCAACCAGTGGATGAAGCTGCTGACGTTCCTGGCGATCCTGTCGCTCACGTATCACGCCTGGATCGGCGTGCGTGACATCTGGATGGATTACGTCAAGCCCGTGGCAGTGCGTTTGACGCTGCAAGTGTTGACGATTCTGTGGCTCGTTGGTTGTGCGGGCTACGCAGCTCAGATTCTCTGGAGGGTTTAAGACATGGTCGCAGTCAAGACTGGGCTGCCGCGCCGCAAATTCGACGTGGTGATCGTCGGTGCGGGCGGTTCGGGCATGCGTGCATCGCTGCAGCTGGCAGAAGCCGGCCTCTCCGTGGCCGTGCTGTCCAAGGTTTTCCCCACCCGCTCGCACACCGTGGCGGCGCAGGGTG